>NZ_VANP01000010.1:0-318508 GCF_005864065.1 Microbispora triticiradicis
CCAACTGCGGCTGATGCACATGCACCAACCCCTCCGCCGCCATGTCCGCGATCACCACACGAACCACACCCAGCGGAATCCGCAGCAACGCCGACACCTCCGCCACCGACCGCACCTGACGGCACAGCGTGCTGATCGCCTGGCGCTCCGGGGTGAGCGTGGAAAGGTCCTGGTGCACCGAGGTGGCGGAGGAGACCAGCGCCTCCATCGCCAGCTGGAGGCGTGGCGTCGTCCGTCCTCCCGTCACCGCGTAGGGCCGGACGAGGGAGCTCTGCTCCGTCTGCGCCGGCCTCGGGACGGGGGTCGCACCGCCGTACTGCCGGTGGGCGTCGGCCACCGGCGGGTAGGGCTCGTTGTTCCAGCCTCCGCCTGCCACAACGTCCTCCTGACGTTCTCGTTGTCACTCCGGAATCCCGGTGGCCACCCCGTGCGCCCCGCTCCCGGGGCGCGTTTCCCGATCTGTCCTCCGCCGTGGGTCTCAGCTCACGGAACGCCGGTCACCTCGGGTGGGACGACTGCAGCTCGGCCCGGACCGCGGGGGTCAGCACCTGCCCCGCACGCTCCACCAGCAACGTCATCTGATAGGCCACCAGACCGAGATCCGAGTCCGCCGCAGCCAGCACCGCCAGACACGACCCGTCACTGATCGACATGATCAGCAACAAACCCCGCTGCATCTCCACCACGGTCTGCGTGACGGGGCCGCCCTCGAACACCCGGGACGCCCCCTGCGTCAGACTGATCAACCCCGCGGCCACCGCCGCCAGCTGATCCGCCCGATCCTTCGGAAATCCGTCCGAGAACGCCAGAGGCAACCCGTCGGCCGACACCACCACGGTGTGCGCCACACCGGGCACGTTGTTCACGAAGTCCGTGATCAACCAGTTGATGCCGCGTGCGGCCTGACTCATCTCCCTCATCAGTCCTCCTTCTCACTGTCCTGGGCATCAGGCATGCCCAGGGACGCCGCCCCGGGGTATCCCTGGTCCTCTCCGGCCTCCCCGCGCGCGACCGCACGGCCCTGCCGTACGCCCTGCTGGAAGCTGGAGAGCCTGCTGCGCACCCGCTCGGGCGAGAGCACGGGCGGGGGTGGCGGCGGGGTGGCCGCCGCCGCGGGGGCGGGTTCCGCGGAGGGTGCGGGAGCGTTGGCGGAACCCGGCACGAGGTTGGCCTTGGGCACCCGCTTGGGCAGACCCGACGAGGTGACCCCGCCGAGGGCCGGCTCGCTGGCCGCCTGGGCCGCCTGCCAGCCGACGTCGGCCGGGGACGACCAGGCCCTGCTCTCCGCGCCGTCTTCGGCGGAGTCGTCCTTCTCCTCCGGGCCGTCGGCCTTCTTGAACCAGTCCGACTCGACTGCGGCGAAGATGGGGAGGTACTCCTCCTCCGACTCCAGCGGCGAGCTGCGCACCACCGGAAGCGGGCCGGTGTTGTCCTCGCCTTCGAAGGAACCTCGTCCGGCCCAGCCGGGCCAGCCCGCGCCGCCCTCCTCCTGCCCTCCCGGCCAGGAGGCGCTCCCCGGCGGCGGCAGGTGGCCGGGCCAGGGCGTGTCGACGGGCGCCTCACCCACGCGGCCGCGGTTGAAAGGGTTGGTGTCGAAGGGACTGGACTCGAACGAGCCCGACTCGAACGCGCCCGAGTCGAACGGGCGTGACTCGAACGCGCGTGAGTCGAAGGGTCCGGAGTCGAAGGTCGTGGTCTCGAACGGGTCCCGCTCGGCCGGCGTCTTCTCGAACGGCGTCCTGTCGGCGAAGCCCCTGTCGGGGGCCTCCTTGTCGAGGGGCGTCTTGTCGAAGGCCGCCCGGTCGAAGGGGCCGGACTCGAACGGGCTGCGGGCGAACGGGTCGGGCTGGCCGAACCCCCCGCTGTCGAAGGGGTTCCGGGCGAAGGGATCCGGCTCCGCGGGGCGCTCGAAGCCGCCCGATTCGAAGGGGTTCCGGGCGAAAGGGTCGTTGCCCGCGTTCCGCTGCGGCGGCTCGAACGGATTGCGCGAGAACGGATCGGGGTCGAAACCGGTCGTCTCGCGCGGGAAGGTCTCGAAGGGCCCGCGCTCGAAGGAGGCGGCGGCCGGGGCGCCGACCCCCGGCGCGTCCGCGCCGAACACGGGGGTGCGCGGCGGGTTGTCGAACGAGGTCGGGCTGGCGAGGGCCGGCGCGCCGAACGCGGGCTCGCCGAACGCGGGGGCGCCGAACTGCGGCCCGGTCCCGACGGCCGGCATCGGGCTGGTCAGCTCCGGCTGGGGCATGCCCGGCACTCCCGGGAAGGCCGGGCCGGCGTGGGCCAGCAGCGACTCGGGCAGCAGCACCATGGCCGTCAGGCCGCCGCTGTCCTGCTGGCGCAGCTGCACCCGGACGCCGTGGCGCAGCGCGAGGCGGCCGACCACGAACAGGCCCATCCGGCGGGACACCGACACGTCCACCACCGGCGGGTTGGCCAGTCGGTAGTTCGTCTCCGCCAGTTCCTCGGGCGTCATGCCGATGCCGAGGTCGCTCACGGAGATGATCAGGCCACCGCCGTCGATGCGGTTGCTCGACACGGTGACCTTGGTGTCGCGGGGCGAGAAGGAGATGGCGTTCTCGACCAGCTCGGCCACCAGGTGGACGACGTCGTTGACCGCCTGGCCGACGATGGACGCGCCGGGCTGCACCTGGATGTCGACGCGCTCGTAGTTCTCGACCTCCGACAGGGAGGCGCGGACGATGTCGACGATGGGCACCGGCTGGCCCCAGCGGCGCGCGGCCTCCTGCCCGGCGAGGACCAGCAGGTTCTCACTGTTACGGCGCATGCGGGTGGCGAGATGGTCGAGCTTGAACAGGTTGCCCAGCCGGTCCTCGTCCTGCTCGCCCTGCTCCAGTCCCTCGATCAGGGACAGCTGGCGTTCCACCAGGGTCTGCGTGCGCCGCGACAGGTTCACGAACATGGCGTTGACGTTGCTGCGCAGGCGCGCCTCGTCGCCCGCGAGGCGGATGGCCTCACGGTGGACCTCGTCGAAGGCCCGCGCCACCTCGCCGATCTCGTCGCGGCCGACCACGCCGATGGGGACGATGGCCGGCACCTGGGCGTTGTCACCGGCCTCCCGCAGCTTCTGGACCGTGTCGGGCAGGCGCTGCCCGGCGACCTCCAGGGCCTCGCTGCGCAGCCGTCGCAGCGGGCGTACGAGCGAGCGGGCGACGCCGGCGGTGACGAGCAGCACCGCGATCAGCAGGAGCGCGACGGCGACGGCGATGACGACGGCCCGCTGCTGCTCGTCGTCCTTGAGCGACTGGCCGCGGGCCACGATCGCCGACGTCAGCTTGGCCTCGACGGTGCGCATCCGGTTGATCGGCTGCGAGATCGCGTCGAACCACAGACGGGTGTCGTCGCGCACGGACTGGTCGAGGCCTCTGAGGTCGAAGCCCGAGTTGGCCCGGTCGAGCACGAGCGTCCGGAGGAACTCCGCCTGGTCGACCCTGCCGCCGGAGACCGTGTTGTCGTAGTCGGTCCGTTCCTCCGGCGTGGCGCTCTTGCGGAACGCGCGCAGCTCGCTCTCCTGGGCGGACATCGCGCCGAGGAAGCTCTGGAGCTGGGCCTGCTCGAACCGGCCGGAGGTCAGCACCGTGGACAGCAGGCCGCGCTGCTGGGAGGCGCTCTCCTTCGCGCGGGCGAGTGCGGCCAGGGTGACCGACATGGAGCCGAGCCGGTCGTCGACCGTGCCCTTGGCCAGTTCGTCCTGCAGGGCCAGCAGGTTGTCGATGACGAGGGTGTACTGGTCGAGCACCGCCCGCGGCTGCAGGTTCCCCTCCGCGGCCTGGCCGCGCAGCGACTCCACGCCGTCGAGCTTGCCGAGGATGTGCTCGATCTCGGCGGAGGCCCGGTCGCTCACGCCGGTCCTGATCTCGTTCGCCAGGTCGCGTACGGCGGTGGCCGCCTTGTTCGTGAGGATGGTCTGCGCCTTGACGGCGGCGGCCGCCTTGGCCGGGCGGCCGATCGTGGCGCTCCACGCGGACCGGTCCCGCTCGGTCTGCAGTTCGTGGGTGAGGTTCGCGACGCGGTCCACCAGCCGGGCCAGCTGGCTCGTCTGCTGGTACTGCGCCGCCGTGGCCACCGAGGTCACGATGCGGAACCCGCCGAGCACCAGTGCGGCCAGCGTGGGTATGAGGATCAGCGCCACCAGCCGGGAACGCACCCGCCAGTTACGCAGGAGGAAACGGCTTCCCTCGTCGGGCTCCTGCTCAGCCGGAACCCCGGTCCCGGGGCTCTCATCGGTCCGGGGGTCTAGTGTCCTCACAGGCTTCGCAACCTCTCGCCGTATGTGCGCACAGGGGGAGTGTCTCGTCACGGATGTGGTCGGCGTGACACGGGAGACGTCCTGCAGGCGAGGGTAATTGCAGCACACCGACACCAGGGAGGCCAACCGAACACCCGTGCACAAACAACCTATACAGGCACGGAGATGATGTTATTTGATTAAATATCGGGTCGTCTTCATTACCGGATTCTGCCCTTCCGGCTAGGCCACCATCTCACGAAACCACAGGCAGAAGGCTCGGAATCCGGTGACGCGGGCGGCCCGGCCGGGCGCGGCCGCGGCCGGACGCCACGAAGGGCGGCACCCCGGGGGTACCGCCCTCGCCGCCCTCTCCCCGAGGGCTCACGGGACCGCGCTCAGTATGTCCTGCCGTACGCGGCCCGGACCGTGAGCACGTACTCGACCAGGCTGATGAGCGTGGACTTGACGGCGTCCCGCGACCTGGCGTCCGTACGGACGACCGGAACGTGCGGGGGCAGGGACAGCGCCTCGCGGACCTCGTCCTCCGAGTGGAGGAACTGCCCCTCCCAGCCGTTCATCGCGACGAGGAACGGAAGCTGGGCCTCCTCGAAGTAGTCGATGGCCGGGAAACAGTCGGCGAGCCTGCGGCTGTCCACGAGCACGACCGCCCCGATGGCACCGCGGACGAGGTCGTCCCACATGAACCAGAAGCGGTGCTGCCCCGGAGTGCCGAACAGATAGAGAATGAGGTCCTGGTCGAGCGAGAGCCGGCCGAAGTCCATCGCGACCGTCGTGGTCGTCTTGTTCGGCGTGAGCCCCAGGTCGTCGATGCCGGCGCTGGCGTCGGTCATCACGGCCTCGGTCGTCAGCGGAAGGATCTCGGAGACGGCACCGACGAAGGTCGTCTTCCCGACGCCGAACCCACCCGCCACGACGATCTTCGTCGAGGTAAGACCACGACTAGAGCCTGCGTAGTCCACTGAGCACCCTTTCGAGCAGGTTGAGGTCTGGCTGTCCCTGGTTGAGCTGCGGCATGTGCAGGCGGACCAGACCCTCGTCGGCCATGTCGGCGATGAGCACACGGGCCACGCCGAGCGGGACCCGGAGCAGCGCCGAGATCTCCGCGACCGATCGTACGGTACGACACAGCATCATGATCGATTCCTGCTCCGGACCGAGCAGGGAATAGTCATTGCTCTTCAAGGCCACCGATGATACGAGCGTTTCCATCGCCAGGTGATAACGCGGCTCGGCTCGCCCACCGGTGACGGCGTACGGACGGAACAGAGGTTCGTCCTCTGTCCCGTCACGATCGCGCATGCCTCACTCCCATGGTCATCGCCGCGATGTCTGCAGCTCGGCGCGCAGCGCCGGGGTGAGCACCTGTCCGGCCCGTTCCACGAGCAGGGTCATCTGGTAGGCCACCAGACCCATGTCGCAGTCCGGGGAGGCCAGCACGGCCAGGCAGGACCCGTCGCTGATCGCCATGACCAGCAGCAGCCCGCGCTGCATCTCGACCACGGTCTGGGTGACCGAGCCTCCCTCGAACACCCGCGAGGCGCCGACGGTGAGGCTGAGCAGGCCGGCGGCGACCGCCGCGAGCTGGTCGGCGCGGTCAGGGGGGAAGCCGTCCGATTGGGCCAGCCGCAGGCCGTCCGACGAGACCACCACCGCGTGCGCCACCCCAGGGGTGGTGCCGACGAAGTCGGTGATCAGCCAGTCGAACCTGCGTGCTTCCACGCTCAGCTCAGTCACGAGCCCTCCTCCTCTTTACCCGACCCTTCGGTGAGGCCGCCGGCCGCTTGGGCCCGACCCCGCCGCACACCCTGCTGGAAGCTGGAAAGGCGGTTGCGCACCGCCTCGGCCGAGACCGGCGGACGCGGAGGCGCGGCGCTCTCCGTGCCGACCGAGCCGGGCACCAGGTTGGCCTTCGGCATGCGCTTGGGCAGTCCGGCGGCGGTGACGCCGCCGAGCGACGGGTCGCGCACGCTCGCCGCGGCCTGGAAACCACTGTCGGCCCGCGACCGCCACAAGCCGGTGTCGCCGGACTGCTCGGCGGCATTCGCCCGTCCGTCCGCCGGCCCGTCCATCGGCCCGGGGGCCGGTGCCGGGGCCGCGGCGGCCCGGGGGGTTCTCGCGATTTCTCCTGTGGTCTCCGCCGCGGTCTCCCCGTCCGCGGGCGGGACCGCGGTGGGACCGGTGTCGGAAGGACGGCGGAACCAGGCCGACTCGACCGAGGCGAAGATCGGCAGGAACTCGTCGCCGCGCTCCAGCGGCGAGTCCTCCGCCTCCGGCAGCGGACCGGTCGCCGACGCGAGGTCCCCCGCGCCGCCGGCCCGCGCCCTTGCGGGCGGCGGAGGGAAGGCGGTCGGCCCGGTGTCTCCCGGTGATCTCGTGCCTCCCGGCGCCGGAGTGAAAGCGCTCACCCCCGTGCTTTCCCGAGTGAAGGCGTTCGGACCCGTGCTCTGCGGCGACGGCGGGAACGCGTTGGGCCCGGTGCTCTGGGGCGACGGGGCGAAGGCGTTCGGTCCGGTGCTCTGGGGAGAGGACGGGAACGCGTTCTCACCCGTGCTCTGGGGTGACGGCGGGAACGCGTTCGGCCCGGTGCTGTAAGCAGAGGGTGCGAGCGCGTTCTCACCCGTGCTCTGCGGCGGCTGCGGGAACGCGTTCGGCCCGGTCGTGCCGGCCGGGGTGGCCGCGTCCCGCCGCGGGAGCGGGGTCGGCCCGGTGGGCAGTGACGGCCAGGAGGATTCGGACCGGCCGGGCGCGGGCTCCTCATCGAGCGGCGTGCCGAACGCCGAGGGCCACGACGCGCCCGCCTGCCCGCCGAAGGCCGGGCGGAGGGAGTCCGCGTCCGGAGACCCTCCCGGTGCTCCGGGCATCGGCTGCGGACCCGAGTTCCCCGTGTACGTGTTACCGGTGGCCGTGTTTCCGGCGTATGGGGTCTCGGCCGGCGGCGCCTCGGCGGGACCCGGCGCGCCGTACGGATGCTCGGGCGGCGCGGGCGCCTCCCTGACCGGAGCGCCGAACGCGGAGAAGCCGCCCGAGCCGTTTCCGCCGGACCCGGCGCCGCCGGCCACCGGGGGACGGCGCGATCCCACGCCGCCGGCCGCGCCGTTTCCGGGGTTCCACGGCTCGAACGGGCCCGCTCCCGGCGCCTGGCCGGTGGGGTTGGGCTCGGCGAACGCCTGCCGGGCCGGCAGCCCGGCCGCGGTCTGCCCGACCGGGACCGACGGACGCGGCATGAGGGGCTGGTCGGCGTTGGAGATGAGCTGCGCGGGGAACAGCACCATCGCGATGATGCCCGCGCCGTCACCCCGGCGCAGCTGCACCCGGATGCCGTGGCGCAGCGCGAGGCGGCCGACCACGAACAGGCCCATCCGGCGGGACACCGACACGTCGATCGTGGGCGGCTCGGCGAGGCGGCGGTTGATCTCCGCCAGTTCCTCGGCGGACATGCCGATTCCGGCGTCGGTGACCCCGAGCATCACGGCCCCGCCCTCGACCGGGCTGCTGGAGACCACGACCTTGGTGTTGCGCGGCGAGAAGGCGATGGCGTTCTCGACGAGCTCGGCCAGGAGGTGGACGACGTCGTTGGCGGCGTGCCCGGCCAGGGCGATGCTGCGGGGAATCCGGACGACGACCCGTTCGTAGTCCTCGACCTCCGACAGCGAGGCGCGGACCACGTCGACCAGCCGGGCGGGCTGGCTGCGCTTGCGCGGCGGCTCGTGGCCGGCGAGCACCAGGAGGTTCTCACTGTTGCGGCGCATGCGGGTGGCGAGGTGGTCCAGCTTGAACAGGTCGGCGAGGCGCCGGCCGTCCTCCTCGCCCCGCTCCAGGCCGTCGATCAGTGAGATCTGACGCTCCACCAGCGTCTGGGTGCGGCGCGAGAGGTTCACGAACATCGAGTTGACGTTGGCCCGCAGGCGCGACTCCTCGGCGGCCAGCCGTACGGCCTGCAGGTGGACCTCGTCGAATGCCTGGGCGACCTCGCCGATCTCGTCGGTGCTGCCGACCGCGATCGGTTGCACCTGCGACTCCCGGTCGGGGTCGTCCGACTCGCGCATCCGCCGTACGATCTCGGGCAGCCTGCGTCCGGCGATGTCGAGCGCCTCCACCCGCAGGCGGCGCAGCGGCCGGACCATCGAGCGCGCGATGAGCGCCGTGGTGGCCAGCACGAGGACGAGGAGGGCGAGGATCAGGGCCCCGGCGATGAGGGCGTTGCGCTGCTCGGCCGACTGCAGGTCGCGGGTCCGGTCCTGCACCAGCGACGACACGCGGCCCTCGACGGCCGCCATCTGCTCGATGGTCTTGGTACTGTCCTGGAACCACCGCTGGGCCGTGTTGTCCCTGCTGCGGTAACGGCTGAGCGACTGGTTCTGCAGGCCCAGCCTGAGCGCCCACGACTTGGTCAGCTCGCCGTTCACGACGCCCGGATCGGCGAAGAGGGTCACCAGGCGGGTCGCCTCGGCCTGCGGGGCCTCCGAGTAGAACGTCGCGAGGTAGCTCGCCTGGCGCGACTGGGCGGCCAGGAAGTCCTGCAGCTCGAAGGTGGTGAAGGTCTGGTTGCGCTCCATGAACTCGCGGGTGAGGGCGGCCCGCTGCAGGGCCACCTCCTCCTTGGCGTGGGCGAGACCGCCCAGGGCGCGGACGTCGCCGACGATCTCGGGGGCGCCGTCGCTCGTGCCCAGCTCGTCGTGCAGGCGCAGGATGTTGGCGATCAGCGCGCTGTAGTCCTCCGGCGCGCCGTTGGCGCGGATGCCGGCGAGGCTGGCGAAGCGGCTCGTGAGCTGCTGGGCCTGCTCCCCCGCCCGCGCGCCGTAGTCCGCGTCGACGTTCTTGAGGTCGGCCCTCACCTGCTGCACCAGGGGGTCCACCACCGCGCGCTGGTCGGCGCGGGTCAGCTCGGTCTGGCCGTCGATGTCGAACTTGCGCCTGCTGTTGCCTCCCCAGACGAACAGGTCGCGTTCGAGGGCGAGCTGTTCGGCCAGGTCCCGCAGGTGCACCGAGTACTCCGCCGCCGACCTGGTCCGCTGGTAGGAGGTCAGGCTGTCCATCGAGCTGACGACGCGGAGGCCGGCGAGGAGCACGGCCACGAGCGTCGGAGCGAGGATCAGCGCGGTCAGGCGTGTGGGAACCCTCCAGTTGCGCGGTGAGAACGGGCTCCTCCGCCTGCGGTTATCGGTATTCGACTGCTTCATGCTCACCGGCCCCGCCATCGTTCGGCCTGCCTTCACGCGTCTGGACAGCATGAAGTGACACAGCTATATAAGCGGGGACAATTCGACCACAAGGTCATCAAGGCGAGCGGCCCTACCCCTGCCGCAGCGCCCCAATTGTTACCAAGAGGTGAGGATCGTGACCCTTATCACCTGAGGGCCGCGAGGACGTGCTCACGCACCTGGATCCGCTGCTGTTCGTCCACAATGGGGCGGCCCGTACGATCCGCCACATAGAAGACATCCACCGCTTCTGCGCCCAGAGTCTCCACACGCGCGGCCCGTACGTCAAGTCCGCACTCGCCGAAGGCACGGCCGATACGCCACAGCAGACCAGGCCTGTCGTGCGCTCTCACCTCCACCACACTCGCCGTGTTGGACGCGTCGTCAAGTAGTGTGACGCGCGGCGGCGCCACCGGCACCCGGGAAGGGCGCATGGACCTCGCCCGCCGGGCCAGGCGCTGCTCGATGTCGAGCCGTCCGGCCAGGACGAGGCGCAGATCGGCCTCCAGCGTCGCCGGATCCGGCGGCGAGCCGTACTCGGGGACGACGACGAACTCGATGACGGCGGTCGAGCCGGCGGACGCGGCGGAGGCGGCGCGCACCGCCATCCGGTGCGCCGCGAGCACCCCGGCCGCCCGCCACAGCAGGCCCGGCCGGTCGGGCGCGACCACGGTGACCGCGCTGCCGTTGACCCGCACCGCTCCGCCGCCGTGCCGGGCGAGCGCCGCCTGCTCGGCCGACAACGCGGGCGCCGGCGCCGGCGGCGTGCCGGACAGCACCGACCTCACCCGCCTGACCAGGTCGGAGACCAGAGACGCCTTCCAGGAGTTCCACGCGGCCGGGCCGGTCGCGGTGCCGTCGGCCACGGCGAGCGCCGCCAGCAGTTCGAGGACCTCCCGGGAGCCGATCGCCTCGGCCACCCGGGAGATGGTCACCGGGTCGTCGAGGTCCCGCCGGGTGGCGGTCTCGGGCAGCAGCAGGTGATGCCGCACCACTGTGGCGAGGATCTCCACGTCCGCCTGTGGCAGGCCCATCCGGGCGCCGATGTCCCGGGCGACGATCTCACCGGTGGTCGAGTGGTCGCCCGGCCAGCCCTTGCCGATGTCGTGCAGCAGCGCCGAGATCAGCAGCAGGTCCGGGCGGGACACCTCGCGGGTGAAGGCGGCGGCTCCGGCCGCGGTCTCGATGAGGTGCCGGTCCACGGTGTACCGGTGGACCGGGTTGCGCTGGGGACGGTGCCGCACGCGCTCCCAGTCGGGGATCAGCTTGACGAGCACGCCGGCCTGGTCGAGCTCCTCCCAGACCGGTACGGCGGCCCGGCCCGCGCCGAGCAGCGCCACCAGCGCGCCGCGGGCCTCCGGGGGCCACGGCACGGGCAGCGGAGGCGACTGGGCGGCGAGCGCGTTGACCGTCGCCGGCGCCATCGGCAGCCCCGCCTCGGCGGCGGCCGCCGCCGCCCGCAGCACGAGCGTGGGGTCGGAGCGCGGGGTGACGCCGCGGGCCAGCACGACCTCGCCGCCGTGTTCGACGACGCCGTCCGCGAGTGGCCGCCGTCCGCGCGGCGCGGGACCGGTCAGCAGCCGGTCGACGGTGCGCCAGGTGGCGTCGAAGGCGTGGGAGATGGTGCGGCCGGCCTCCGCCAGGCGGCGCATCAGCGCCTCGGCGTCGAGCATGCCCAGCGTCCCGGCGACCGCGTCCTGCTCCTGGAGCACCAGGCGGTCGGTTCCCCGGGCGGTGACCAGGTGCAGCCCGTGCCTGATGTCCAGCAGCAGTTCGTACGCCTCGCGGACGCGGGGGCCGGGGGCCGAGGCCACCCAGGCGGCGGCCACGGCCTGCATCGCCTGCACGTCGCGCAGGCCGCCCCTGGCGTCCTTGAGGTCGGGTTCGAGGAGGAAGGCCAGCTCGCCGCCGGTCTCGGCGCGTTTGTCCGCCGACGCCCGCAGCTCGGCCAGCCTGCGCCGGGAGTCGGCCCGCCACTCCACGAGCACCGCCTCCCGGGCGGACCGGGTCAGTTCGGGATCGCCCACCACGTGCCGCGCCTGGATCAGCCCGAGCACGGCCTTGAGGTCCTCCCTCGCGACCTTCACCGCCTCGTCCACGGTGCGGACGGAGTGGTCGAGACCGATCCCCGAGTCCCAGATGGGGTACCAGATCCGGTCGGCGATCCTCGCCACGTCGTCGCGGCCGTTGTGGAGCAGGACGAGGTCCAGGTCGCTGCCGGGGGCGAGTTCGCCCCGGCCCAGGCTGCCCACCGCGACCAGGGCCACGCCGCTGATCCCGGTGGGAGCGGCGGGGCCTCGCTCGTCGGGGAGGCCGCCCTTCCCTCCCGATCCCTCCTCCCGCGCGTACGGCCGGGTGGCCGCCGTGCGGAACAGATCGGTGAGCCATCTGTCGATGTCCGCGGCCCGGTCCTTGCGGGTCGCGGCGAACGAGCGCGCCTCCCCTCTCATCATCCGGTTACAGCGCCTCCGGTCCGCGCTCCCCGGTGCGGACCCGGATGACCGTGTCCACGGGAACCGACCAGACCTTGCCGTCGCCGATCTTCCCGGTCTGCGCCGCCTTGACGATGACGTCGATGACGTCCTCGGCGTCGTCCTCCTCGGCCAGGACCTCGACCCGGACCTTGGGCACGAGGTCGACCTGGTACTCGGCGCCACGGTAGACCTCGGTGTGGCCACGCTGGCGGCCGTAGCCGCTGGCCTCCGAGACCGTCATTCCCTTGATGCCGAACTGCTCCAGGGCGGCCTTCACGTCGTCCAGTTTGAACGGCTTTATGACTGCGGTGATGAGTTTCATGCGTCGACCTTCTTCGCCTGTGCCGCGGAAACGGGCCCGTTGACGGAGGCCACTCCCGAGGAGTGGACGGTGCCGAGGTCGTAGCCGGTCTCGGCGTGGGTGGTGATGTCGATGCCGGTGACCTCGTCCTCCTGCTCGATCCGGAAGCCCATCGTCTTGTCGATGATCTTCCCGATCACATAGGCCATGATGAAGGAGTAGAGGCCCACCGCGACAGGGCCGAGCACCTGGACGCCGAGCTGCGAGATCGGGCCGCCGTAGATGAGGCCCTCGTTCTGGCCGTCGGCGAAGGGGTAGCGGGCGATGAGACCGAGGGAGACCGCGCCGATCGCGCCGCCGACCAGGTGGACGCCGACCACGTCGAGCGAGTCGTCGAAGCCGAAGCGGTACTTCAGGCCCACGGCGTACGCGCAGACCGCGCCGGCCACGAGGCCGAGCACGAGCGCCGCCCACGGGTCGACGAAACCACAGGCGGGGGTGATGGCGACCAGGCCGGCGACGGCGCCGGAGGCGACGCCGAGGGTGGTGGAGTGGCCGTCGCGCAGCTTCTCCACGAGGATCCAGGCGCCGGCCGCGGCGGCCGTGGCGACCTGGGTGTTCATGAACGCGAGACCGGCGGTGCCGTCGACGGCGAGCTCGGAGCCCGCGTTGAAGCCGAACCAGCCGAACCACAGCAGGCCCACGCCGAGCAGGACCAGGGTGAGGTTGTGCGGGCGCATGGGGTCCTTGCGCCAGCCGGTCCGCTTGCCGAGCACGAACGCGAGCGCGAGGCCCGCGGCTCCGGCGTTCACGTGGACGACGGTGCCGCCCGCGAAGTCCTCGATACCGAGACCGGCGAGCCAGCCGCCGCCCCAGACCCAGTGCGCGACCGGGAAGTAGACCAGCGTCGCCCAGGCGATGCCGAAGACCACCCACGCCCCGAACTTGGCCCGGTCGGCGATGGCGCCGCTGATGAGGGCGACGGTGATGATCGCGAAGGTGAGCTGGAAGGCCGAGAACACCAGGTTCGGCATGCCGGTGCCGTCGTCCTTGGTGGCCGTGTCGATGAGGCTCTGCAGACCCAGGGCGTCCCCGCCGCCGATGATCTTGTTGATGACGTTGTCCCCGTCACCGAAGGCGTCAAAGGCCAGCGAGTGGCCGTACAGGACCCAGGTCAGGGTGACGGTGATGATGCTGACGAACGACATCATCATCATGTTCAGGACGCTCTTCGCCCTGGTCATGCCCCCATAGAAGAACGCGAGCCCGGGCGTCATCAACAGCACCAGTGCGGTTGCTGTGATCATCCAGGCGGTGGTACCGGTATCGATCTTCACCGACGCGGCCCTCCTTACATTTGGCGTGTGGCCGGTTATCACTCCCTCAGTGGCGTCGTCCCGGGCTTCCTCGGCCGGCTGGCTCACTGACGTTGGCGAAAGCGTGTTCTTCCGCCGTTTCAGCTCATGACCATGCGTGTTTCACATGTGTGAAACTCGCCCATCTCGTGTTTCGGCCAAGTTTCGGACGTGCAGGGAACGACAAAACGCGCACCCCTGGGGGTGCGCGTCGTCGTGGCCGGCACGCCGGCCGCCACGGGTGCCGCCGGGGTTCACCGAGCCGCTTGAGGGGCCGCCCGGGCCACCCGCCGGGTCACCCCGGTACGGCGGTCGTCAGGCGGCGCTGGCCATCTTCCGCAGCCGCGTCAGCGCGTCGCGCTCGATGCGCCGGGCGCGGTCACGGCCGATGCCGTAACGCTCGCCCACCTCGGTGAGGGTGTGCTCGCGGCCGTCCACCAGGCCGTACCGCCAGCGGAGCATGTCGCGGATCTGGCCCTCCAGGCCGGTCAGCCACTGCTCCAGGCGCTCCTTCTCCAGCGTGGCCATGGCCTGCTGCTCAGGGTCGGCCCAGGTCTCGTCGGCGATCATGTCGCCCAGCTCGGTCTCGTCCTCGTCGCCCACCCCGAGCTGGAGCGAGACGGGGTCGGACGCCCAGCGGCGCAGCTCCTGCACGCGTTCGATCGGCAGGTCGAGCACCTCGGCGAGGTCGGCGTCGGTCGGCTCGGCGTCGAACTCGGCCAGCATGTCCCTGCGGACCCGCATGAGCCGGGTCATCTGCTCGCCCGCGTGGGTGGGCAGCCGCACCGGCCGCGCCTGCTCGTGGATGGAACGGCCGACCGACTGCCGGATCCACCAGGTGGCGTAGGTCGAGAACTTGTACCCCCGGCGGTAGTCGAACTTCTCCACCGCCCGGACCAGCCCGAGGTTGCCCTCCTGAACCAGGTCGATCAGGGGCATCCCCCGCCCCGAGTACTTCCTCGCCACGGCGACCACGAGACGCAGGTTGGCCTGGATGAACTCGTCCTTCGCCCGCCGCCCCGAAACGGCGAGGCGCTCGAGCTCCTCGTCGGTCGCGTCCGCGATCTTGGGCTCGGCCCTCCCGCCGTCGAGCAACTGCTCGGCGAACAACCCCGCCTCGATCCGCTTGGCGAGCTCGACCTCCTGGTCCGCGGTCAGCAACGGAACGCGGCCGATCTCGGCCAGATACGTCCCCAGCAGATCCCGGTCAGCGATCTGCTGCTCCTGCGTCCGATTCCCCGTCGCCATACGATGGCACCTCGTTCCGCCGCCACGATATGCAATATGTGAGCCGGTGACCGGACACGTCCGCCCCGTTCGGCGTGGCCCCCGGCTTCCTGCTCCTGACCCGGTCAACGGCCGGTCCATGGCAAAGATTCCCCAAATGAATACGACCGGGGAATGGTTTCCAGTTCCTCCCCAAGGAGGATGCGGGGCCGGGAAAAAAGCCGTTTACCCAGGTGTGCCGGGTCTAAACAAGGCGGCGTCCCCCTCGCCACACCTGTGCCACCAGCGGCACGCCGGGCCGGTACGCCAGATGGACGTACGAGGGCGCCTCCAGGATGACGAGGTCCGCGCGGCCGCCCACGCCCAGGGTGCCGACGTCGGTGCGCCGCAGCGCCCGCGCGCCCCCGCGGGTGGCCGCCCGTACGGCCTCCAGCGGCGTCATGCCCATCTCCCGGACGGCCAGGGCGATGCAGAACGGCATCGACGTGGTGAATGACGACCCCGGGTTGCAGTCGGTGGCCAGCGCCACGGCGACCCCCGCGTCGAGCAGCCGCCGCGCGTCGGGGTACGGCGACCTGGTGGAGAACTCCGCTCCCGGCAGCAGCGTGGCCACCACCCCGGAGGACGCGAGCGCGTCCACGTCGGCGTCGCCGAGGAAGGTGCAGTGGTCGGCCGACGCCGCCCCCATCTCACAGGCCAGCCGCACGCCCGGCCCCTCCCCCAGCTGGTTGGCGTGCACCCTGACCTGGAGCCCGGCCTCGCGGCCCGCCGCGAGCACCCGCCTCGCGTGCTCCTCGCCGAACGCGCCGCGTTCGCAGAACACGTCCACCCACCTGGCGTACGGCGCGCACGCCTCCAGCATCGGGCCGGTCACCAGCTCGACGTACTCGTCGGCGGTGGTCTCCGGCGGGACGACGTGCGCGCCCAGGAACGTCGTCTCCTCGGTGAACTGCCGGGCGATCTCCAGGCTGCGCCGCTCGTCCTCGACGGTGAGGCCGTACCCGCTCTTGATCTCGAAGGTCGTCGTGCCCTGCATCGTCATCTCCGAGACCAGCAGCGCGGTCGTGGAGACGAGCTCGGGGATGGTGGCCGCCCGGGTCGCGGCGACGGTGGCGCGGATGCCGCCCGCCGTGTAGGGCAGGCCCGCCATCCGCGCGGCGAACTCCGCGGTGCGGTCGCCCGCGAACACCAGATGGGCGTGGCTGTCGACGAACCCCGGGACGACGGCGCGTCCCTCGACACAGACCCGCTCGTCGGCGGGCGGGGCGCCGGCCGTGGGCCCGATCCAGCGGACCACCCCCTTCTCCGCGACCAGCGCGGCGTCCCGGATCTCCTCTCGTTCGGGATCTCCCGTGAACAGCAGTCCGATCTCGGTGAACACCGTGGAAGTCGCGTCGCTCGGCCACACGTCTCCTGATCCTCGCCAGGCCCAGCGCCGCGCAAACCCGCCGGGCCCGCCTGGAATCCCCTATTCGGGGCCGAGCAGGGCGCCCGCGCGACCCGGGCCGGCCGCGGCGCCGGTCAGGGGACGAGCGGGGCGAGCGCCTCGCGCAGCAGCGCGCCCGCGTCGCCGAGGACGTGCCGCCCGTCCGTCACGACGCGCCGCCCGCCGGACACCACCGAGTGCACGTCGGCGGCCGTCGCCGCGAAGACCACCGACGCCGCCGCCGACGCCCTCGTCGCCCCCGCCGTGCGGACCGAGTCGAGCCGTACGGAGACGAGGTCGGCCCACGCGCCGGGCACCAGGCACCCCGCGTCGGGGAAGCCAAGGGACGCCTGCCCGGCGGCGGTCGCGGCGTGCAGGAGGTCGGCGGCCGGCCAGTGGCCGCGCTCCCCCGTGACCAGCCGCTCGTCCAGCTCCACCGCCCGCGCCTCCTCGAACAGGTCGATGACCGCCTGGCTGTCGCTGCCCAGCGTGACGGGCGTGCCGGCGTCCAGGAGCCGGCGGGCGGGGCCCACGCCGTCGGCGAGGTCCCGCTCGGTGGTGGGGCACATGCACACGTGGCTGGTCGAACCGCCCAGCAGCGCCACGTCCACGTCGGACAGGTGGGTGGCGTGCACCGCGGTCGAGCGCGGCCCGAGCGCGCCGTGGTCGTGCAGCACCTGCACCGGTGTCGCCGCGTACGCCTCCACGCACGCCTCGTTCTCGGCCCGCTGCTCGGACACGTGGACGTGCAGCGGGCCGGTGTGCCGGTGGGCGAAGTCGACGACGACGTGCATCTGCTCGGGAGGCACCGCGCGCACGGAGTGGATGGCCGCGCCGATCTCCACGTCCCGCGCCCCCTCGTGCGCCCGCGCCAGTGCCTCGGCCCTGGCCGCCCAGCGCTCGGCGTCCCCGTCGCCGAACCGCACCTGGGCACCGGTGAGCGCGTCGCCGATGCCGCCGGTCAGGTAGCAGGCGTCCAGCAGGGCGATGCGCAGACCGGCCCGCCTGGCCGCCTCGACCAGCGCCTCGCCCATCGCGTTCGGGTCCGCGTACGGCGTGCCCCCGGGGCCGTGGTGCAGGTAGTGGAACTCGGCCACGGCGGTGATCCCGGCGAGCGCCATCTCCGCGTACGTCGCGGTGGCCAGCGCGAGGTAGCGGTCCGGGTCGAGCGTCTCGGCGACCGCGTACATCCGCTCCCGCCAGCTCCAGAAGTCGCCCCGGCCCGTCTGGGTGTGGCCGCGCAGGGCACGGTGGAAGGCGTGCGAGTGGCAGTTGGCCAGGCCGGGCAGGGTCAGCCCGGCCAGCCGCTCGGCTCCCGGCGGAGGCGGCACACCCGGCCGGACGTCCCCGATGCGGGAGCCCTCGATCGCCACCGCGACGCTCTCCACGACCTCGCCGGGCGGCAGCCACGCCATCTCGCACCAGTAAGTCACGTGCACCGGTCCTCCAGCTGGGCGGCGTGGCTGGCGCCACGGCCGGTCCGACGGGCCGTCAGCGGGTCGGTCCCGCCGCAGGCCGCACGGTGAGCTCGGTGACATGCGCGTCCGGGGTGGCCGTCACCGCGGTCAGCACGGCGCGCGCCACCGACTCCGCCTCCAGATACCTTCCCGGCTCGTACGGCTCACCCTCCTGCTGGCGCACGTCCCTTTGCATGTCCGTGGCCACCCGGCCGGGGAAGATCGAGGTGACCCGCACGCCGTTCGCGTGCTCCTCCTCGCGCAGCACGTCGCCGTACGCGCGGAGGGCGAACTTGCTCGCGGCGTAGGAGCCCCAGTTGGGGTTGGCCCGCTGCCCCGCGCCGGAGTTGATCAGCACGACGTGCCCCCGGGCCGCCCGGAGGGCGGGCAGCAGCAGCCGGGTCAGCTCGGCGACCGCGACGACGTTGACCTCCAGCGTCCTGCGCCACACCTCGGCCGGCGTGTCGGCGAGGTTGCCGAGCCTGACGATCCCCGCGCTGTGCACCAGCAGGTCGAGCCGTTCCACCCCCTCCACCTCGGCGGGGGTCAGGTCGGTGAGCTCCACCGCCCAGGGACGGGACCCGGGCAGCTCGTGGCACATCGCGTCGAGCGCCGTGCCGTCCCGGCCGCCGAGCAGCAGGTCGTATGTGGGGGCGAGGGCGCGGGCGATCGCCGCGCCGATACCGCGCGAGGCGCCGGTGATCAAAGCCGTGGGTCGCATGGAGCACTACCTTAGGTCGCCACGCCGGGTCGCCGCCGTCCCGCCCCGCGCACGCCGGCCCGGCCCGCGTTTCCGGTGGACCGCGCTGGAACGCGGCGGGGCGCCCCGGCCCACTGACCGGAGCGCCCCGCCTCCGGCCCGGCCACCGGGCGCGCCCGCACGCGCGTTGCCCCCGGCGTCCGGGGCGGTGGTGAAGGAGAGGTAACGCACCTCCTGCCTTCCCGGCTCCCGGTCGAAAGAAGCTGTGGTCAGGTGTAAGGGCTGCTCACGGTTCCCCATCACCTGTCCGATCGTCCATCCGATCGCCCGTCCGGCGGCCCGTCGGCGCGAGCCCGCCGGTCGCCGGTCAGGTCGCCACGAGGAACTGCGTGGCGGCGAGCTCCCGGTAGAGCGCGTCGGCCGCGACGAGCTCGTCGTGGGTGCCCCAGGCCCGCACACGCCCGGCCTCCATCACCACGATCCGGTCGGCTCCGGTCACCGTGGACAGGCGGTGGGCGATCACCAGGACCGTCGTCTCCCGCGCCACCTCCGCCACGACCTCCCGCAGCCGCAATTCGTTGACGGCGTCGAGCTGGGACGTCGCCTCGTCGAGCAGCAGCAGCCTCGGCCGGCGCAGCAGCGCCCTGGCGATGGCCACCCGCTGCCGCTCCCCGCCCGACAGCAGGACCCCGCGGTGGCCGACCGGCGTATCCAGCCCCTCGGGCAGCCGCTCGACCAGGTCGTCGAGGCGGGTGCGGGCCAGGGCGCGGGCGATCTCCTCGCCGGTCGCCTCCGGCGCGCCGAAGAGCAGGTTCTCCCGCAGCGTCCCGGCGAGCACGGGGGCGTCCTGCTCGACGTACCCGAGCATGGCCCGCAGCTCGCCGAGCGGCCAGTCGCGGATGTCGCGCCCGCCGACCGCGATGCTGCCCTCGCGGGCCTCGTAGAACCGCTCGATGAGGCCGAACACCGTCGACTTGCCCGCGCCTGAGGGGCCGACCAGCGCGGTCATGCCGCCCGCCGGCACCTCGAAGGTCACGCCGTGGTGCACGACCGGCCGGTCCTCGTCGTACCGGAAGACGACGTCCGTGAACGTGACCCCGACGGGCGCGCCGCCCGACGCCGGGGCGGGCGCGGCGACCGGTTCCGCGGGCAGCAGGGCGATCTCCTGGATGCGGGTGACCGCGGCCAGGCCGTTCTGCATCTGGGTGAGGCTCTGGATGATCTGCCCGATCGGGGAGACCAGGTAGAACAGGTACATGAGGAACGCGATCAGCGCGGAGATCTCCATCTCCCCCGACGCGACCCGGGCGCCGCCCACTCCCAGCACCGCGAGGAAGGCGAGCTGGATGGACGTCCACGCGCCGACCCCGGCCAGCGACGTCCATCCGGCGGCGGCCACCCCGCGGTCGCGCGCCTCGGTGGCCGCCGCGGTCACCACCGCGGTCTCGCGGGCCTCCGCGCCGCTGGCCTTGACCGTACGGAACGCCTGAAGCGCCCGGTCGAGCATCGAGCCCATCTCCCCCAGCGCCTCCTGGGCCCGCAGCGAGGCCCGCCGGATGCGCGGGGCGATAACCACGCCCATGACCGCGACCAGGGCGACGACGGCCAGGGTGACCCCGAGCAGCAGGCCGTCCATGATCGCCATCATCACCGCCGCGCCGAGGAACGTGAACGCGCCTCCGACCAGCGACGCCAGCGCGTCGGTACAGACGGCCCGCAGCAGGGTGGTGTCGGAGCCGACGCGCGACAGCAGGTCGCCGGGGCTGAGCCGGTCCACCTCGGGCACCCTGAGCCGCAGGATGCGGTCCACCAGGGTCCGGCGCGAGGCGAGCACGATGGTCTCGCCCATGCGTTCGAGGAGGAAGCGCCCCGCCGCCGCGACCAGTGCGCCCGCCATGACCGCGGCCGAGAGACCGAGCACCGGGCCGGTCATCGTGCCGCCCGCGCCGAACGCGTCGATCACCCGCTTGGCCATCAGCGGCATCGCGAGCCCGGCGAGGCTGCCGGCGAGGCTGAGCAGGCCGCCCAGCAGGAGCGTCCGCCGATGAGGCCGGACCTGGTCGAGCAGCACCCGCCAGGCGGCCCGGTCCCCCAGTGACGCCTTGCGTGGCGGAGCGGGTGAACCGTCGTCGTCGCCGTCCGTCGCCACCGCAATCTCCTCCGCGAGAGCCCACCGTGCGATCTTCCGGGGACCCTAACGCACCGGAAAGGCCGGTGCGCGCGGAGATTCCGCGTCTCTGGCCGGCGCACCCGGCCGGCCCGTGACCTCGGGCCGCGCCGGTGAGCGACCCCTCAGCCTCCTACGCCGTAGAGCAGCCGGATGTCCCTGATGGTGTCCATGATCTCGTACCAGGTGAGGCACAGGGATGCCTCGGCCTCCTCGGTGCGCGCCTCGGCGGCCATCAGGCGGTCGCCGGTGAGCAACGCCGCCTCCTGTTTGAGTTGCGCCGCCATTTTCCGGAACACGAATCGCCCGCGAGACTCCATGCCGACCCTCCCGCCCCCCGCCAGCTTGTACATAAGCTGAAATACCCACAGAATCCGACGAAATTCTTTTCGTCCGATCAGCGGACACGCGTTCCCGGACGCACAGAGTTCCCGGAGGCACAGGGTTCCCGGGCGCTCAAGGGGGCTCCCGGACGCTCAGCGGGCCCGGGGGCGGCCCGACCGCCAGTGCCGCCCGGCCCGCTCCGCCCCCCGCCGGGGACGCGGGGCCACCGCCCGCCGCCGGTGGCGCCGTACGGGCGACGCGGGCGCGGGAAGGTCGTGACGGCCGGAGACGAACTCCTGGATGGCGATCTTCACCCGGATGACCGGCCTGCGCCAGCGTTCCTCCCGGTGGATCGCCTTGGCCATGAGGCGGGGCCGGGGCCGCCGCGCCCGCTCGGAGTAGAACCACCGGGCCCACGGCGAGCCGGGGCGGGCCACCCGCACCGCCCCCACGTACAGCGACGGCGGCACGAACAGCCCCAGCAGGCCGCTCCAGATCTTCCCCTTGAGCAGGGTGATCACGGCGAAGACGAGGTTGACCACGAGGAAGGCGGGGGCGGTCCCGCCGTCCCAGCCGAGCGGGTGCAGCCCGAACAGGAGCAGGCCGGTGGCGGCGATCGCCACGAAGACCGCGTCGACCGAGGTGCGGCCCTCCTCCTGCCAGTAGACGTCCCGCAGGTGCAGGATCAGCGCGAACTCGTCGAGCACGAGGGCCGCGCCCACGCCGAAGACGGCCGAACTGAACGAGTACCACCCCTGGGAGACGCCCGACAGGACCAGCCCGGCCACCCCGCCGAGCAGGGTGAGCACCACCCCGAAGACGACGTGGTGGATGTGCATCTCGCCGACGCTGACGTTGCCGAACCACCGCGTCCTGGCCCTGATCAGCCGGACGTTCACCCGCGTGCACAGGAACGCCGTGATCAGCGCCACGAAGAAGCAGAACAACGGCAAACGGTGCGCGTCGACGACGCGTTCGCGAAACCAGTCGGCCATACGGCTATCCATCCCCTGGTCCCCGATGCTACGGCCCGCCTCGGGGTGGTCAGGCAACGGTCATGCGGTGCGCGCCGGACCCGGCGGCGCTCAGGCAGCGCTCCACGCGGTGCTCGGGCAGCGCTCACGCGGTGCTCACGCGGTGCTCAGGCGGTGCTCAGGCAGTGCTCATGCGGTCCCAGGCGGCGCTTACGCGGGGCTCAGGCGAGGAAGCCGCGCAGCAGCGCGGCCGTCCCCTCCAGGTGCTCGGCCACCGCCCGGCCCGCCGCCTCGGGGTCGCCGTCCAGGATCGCGGCGGCGATGGCGGCGTGCTGCACCGCCGCGTGCTCGATGTTCGGACCCAGCACGGGGATCGCGTCGAGCAGGTCGGTGACCCGCAGCCGGGCGTCCGCGCACGCGGCGGCCAGCAGCGGGGAGCCGGTGAGCTCCCCGATGGCGAGGTGGAAGGCGATGTCCCTGCGGCGGTAGTCGGCCGGGGCGGCGTCGTTCACCCCGGCCAGCCGGGCCTTCAGGGTCTCCCGCCGGTCCGGGGTCAGCTCGGTCGTCGCGAGGACCCGGGCCGCCCCGCACTCCACGGCCATCCGGAACGTCAGGGCGTCTTCTAGCTCGTCCTCGCCCATCCGGGTGAGCGCTCTGCGCAGGTCGCCCTTGCGGGGGCGCGGCGGGCGGTAGACGACGAACGCGCCGCCGTACCTGCCGCGCCGTACGTCGAGGTAACCGGCTTCCTGCAGGGCCCGGATCGCCTCACGAAGGGTGACCCGGCTGATGCCGAGCCGGTTCGCGAGCTCCCGCTCGGGCGGCAGCTTCTCCCCGTGCGCGACGACACCCAGCTTGATGGCCTGGAGCAGGCGCTCGACGGTCTCCTCGAACGCGTTGCCCGCCCGCACCGGCCGCAGCAGCGACACCCCGCCCGTGAGCGCGCCGTCCGCCGCCCTGTCCCCGGCCTTGGAGTCCTGCCGTGCGGCGGCCCGCGGCGCGGAGGCCGGACGCGGCTCGGGGGCGGGCCGGGGGGCGGGTGCCCGCGCCGGGGTGCTGTCCATGCCTCGCCGTCCCTCCGCCCCTTCTCCGCCCTGACACGCCGTGCCCGCGCGTCCCGCCGTATCCCCCGCGCGTCCCGCGTGAACAGCGCCGTGTCCATCGGGTCCTCCGCGCGGCGACGGCCCGCCACACGATCGAGGTTGGTCCCGCGTGTTGTTGACTACGAGGGGAGCAGGGTGCTTGCATGCCTTCAATGGTCTGATTCTAGACATTTGGACGGGAGGCGTCGTGCTCGCCGTGGAACGACTTCGCGACGATGTCGAGGCGGGCCGGGTCGACACGGTCCTGCTCGCCGTCACCGACATGCAGGGACGGCTGCAGGGCAAGCGGCTGTCCGCGCGCTACTTCCTGGAGGAGGTGCTGGACCACGCCGCGGAGGGGTGCAACTACCTGCTCGCCGTGGACGTCGACATGAACACCGTGGACGGCTACGCCATGTCGTCCTGGGAGCGCGGCTACGGCGACTTCGTGATGCGGCCCGACCTGTCGACGCTGCGCCGGGTGCCGTGGCACGAGGGCACCGTGCTCCTGCTGGCCGACCTGGTGTGGGAGGACGGCTCGGACGTCGTGGCCTCTCCCCGGCAGATCCTGCGCCGCCAGCTCGCCCGGCTCGCCGAACGCGGCTGGACCGCCCAGGTCGGCACCGAGCTGGAGTTCGTCGTCTACGACGACAGCTACGAGCAGGCGTGGCAGCGGGGCTACCGCGACCTCACTCCGGCCAACCTCTACAACGTCGACTACTCGCTGCTCGGCACCTCCCGCATCGAGCCGCTGCTGCGCAGGATCAGGCTCGGCATGGAGGGCGCCGGGCTGTACGTCGAGTCCGCCAAGGGCGAGTGCAACCTGGGCCAGCACGAGATCGCCTTCCGCTACGCCGACGCGCTGACCACCTGCGACAACCACGTGTTCTACAAGAACGGCGCCAAGGAGATCGCCGCCCAGGAGGGCAGGTCGATCACCTTCATGGCCAAGCCGAACCAGCGCGAGGGCAACTCCTGCCACATCCACCTCTCGCTGCGGGACGCCGACGGCAGGCCGGTCATGGCGGGCGACGAGCCGTACGGGCTGTCGGAGACCGGGCGGCGGTTCGTGGCCGGCCAGCTCGCGGGGCTGCGCGAGCTCACCCTCGCCTACGCCCCCAACGTCAACTCCTACAAGCGCTTCGTGCCCGGCAGCTTCGCGCCCACGGCCGTGAAGTGGGGGGTGGACAACCGCACCTGCTCGATGCGGCTGGTCGGCCACGGGTCCTCGTTGCGGGTGGAGAACCGGGTGCCGGGCGGCGACGTGAATCCGTACCTCGCGGTCGCGGCGATGATCGCGGCCGGGTTGCGCGGCGTCGACACCGGGCTCGATCTGGAGGAGCCGTTCGGCGGGAACGCCTACGACTCCCCGGCCGAGCGGGTGCCGGCCACCCTCCGCGACGCCCTGGCCCTCTGGGAGGGGTCACGCATCGCCGAGGAGGCGTTCGGCAAGGACGTGGTCGAGCACTACGCCAACAACGCGAGGGTCGAACTGGCCGCCTTCGACGCGGCGGTCACCGACTGGGAGCTCTATCGGGGGTTCGAGCGGCTGTGAAGATAGTCAATCCGGCGACCGAGGAAGTGATCGCCGAGGTCGAGATGGCGGACGCCGCCGAGGTGGACCGCGCCGTCGAAAGAGCGCGTGCCGCGTTCCCGGCCTGGCGGGCGGTCGCGCCGGGCGACCGGGCCCGGCTGCTGCGCCGCTTCGCGCGGATCGTGGACGAGCACGCCGAGGAACTCGCGCGGCTGGAGATCACCGGCGCGGGGCACACGGCCGGCAACGCGCGCTGGGAGGCGGGCAACGTCCGCGACGTGCTCGACTTCTACGCGGGCGCGCCCGAGCGCGACCACGGCAGGCAGATCCCGGTGCCGGGCGGGGTGGACGTCACGTTCGCCGAGCCGCTGGGCGTGGTCGGGATCATCGTGCCGTGGAACTTCCCGATGGTCATCATGACCTGGGGGGTGGCCCCGGCCCTGGCCGCCGGCAACACGGTGATCGTGAAGCCCGCCGAGTGGACCCCGCTGACCGCGCTGCGGCTGGCCGAGCTCGCCCTGGAGGCCGGACTGCCCGAGGGCGTGCTCCAGGTCGTCCCGGGTGAGGGGGAGGTCGCGGGAGCCCGGCTGGTGGAGCACCCGGACGTACGGAAGATCGTGTTCACCGGGTCCACCGAGGTCGGGAAGCTCATCGGAGCCAAGGCCGCTGAGCAGGTCAAGCGGGTCACGCTGGAGCTCGGCGGCAAGAGCGCCAACATCGTCTTCGCCGACTCCGACCTCGCCAGGGCGGCGGAGTCGGCCCCGATGGCGGTCTTCGACAACTCCGGCCAGGACTGCTGCGCCCGCTCGCGCATCCTCGTGCAGCGTTCCGTCCACGACGACTTCCTCGCGCGACTCACCGAGGCCGTACGCGAGGTGAAGGTCGGGGACCCGGGCGACCCGGCGTCGCAGATGGGCCCGCTGATCAGCGCCGAGCACCGGGAGCGGGTCGCCTCGTTCGTCAACGAGGCGGACGTGTACGCGCGGGGGTCGTGCCCGAGCGGGCCGGGCTACTGGTTCCCGCCCACGGTGCTCGCCGGGTCGTCCTCGGAGTCCTTCCGGCGGGCCTTCACCGAGGAGATCTTCGGGCCGGTGGTCGCCGTCGTGCCGTTCGAGGACGAGGCCGACGCGGTGCGGATCGCCAACGACACGGCGTACGGCCTGTCGGGGTCGATCTGGACCCGCGACGTGGGCCGGGCGCTGCGCGTGGCGCGGGCCGTCGAGGCGGGCAACCTGTCGGTCAACTCGCACTCCAGCGTCCGCTACTGGACCCCCTTCGGCGGCTTCAAGCAGTCGGGCCTGGGCCGCGAGCTCGGCCCCGACGCCCTGTCCGCGTTCACCGAGACCAAGAACGTCTTCATCTCCACGGAGTAGATCAATGCAGCGTTTGCAGGACCGCGTCGCCGTCATCACCGGGGCGGGCAGCGGCATCGGACTGGCCACGGCCCGCCGGTTCGCCGAGGAGGGGGCGAAGGTCGTGGTCGCCGACCTCGACGAGACGGCCGGCGCCAAGGCCGCCGACGAGGTGGGCGGCCTGTTCGTCCGGGTGGACGTGGCGAACGAGGAGGACGTGGCCCGGATGTACCGGACCGCGTCCGAGGAGCTCGGCGCCGTCGACATCGCGTTCAACAACGCGGGCATCTCCCCGCCCGACGACGACTCGATCCTGGAGACCGGGATCGACGCGTGGCGGCGGGTGCAGGAGGTCAACCTCACCAGCGTGTACCTGTGCTGCAAGCACGTGATCCCGTACATGCGGAGGCAGGGCAGGGGCTCGATCATCAACACCGCGTCGTTCGTCGCGGTGATGGGCTCGGCCACCTCGCAGATCTCCTACACCGCGTCCAAGGGCGGGGTGCTCGCGATGAGCCGCGAACTGGGCGTCCAGTTCGCCCGCGAGGGCATCCGGGTGAACGCGCTGTGCCCCGGGCCGGTGGACACCCCGCTGCTGCGGGAACTGTTCGCCAAGGACCCCGAGCGCGCCCAGCGCCGCCTCGTCCACGTGCCGATCGGGCGCTTCGCGCGGGCCGAGGAGATCGCCGCGGCGGTCGCGTTCCTCGCCTCCGACGACGCGTCCTTCATCACCGCCTCGGAGTTCCTGGTCGACGGCGGCATCTCCGGCGCGTACGTCACTCCGCTTTAGGGGCTCGGGGCCGGGCGGAAGCGTTTTGTCAGACGAAGGGGGAGGCAGGGCATGTCCCGTCCGGTCATCGGCGTCACCTGCTACGTGGAGCCGGCGAGGTTCACCGTGTGGGACATGCCGGCGGCGCTGCTGCCGTACATGTACGTCGACCACGTCGTGCGGGCGGGCGGGCAGCCGGTCATCCTGCCCCCCGCCGGGGAGCCCGCCGCACTGATCGGCCGTCTCGACGCGCTGATCATCGCGGGCGGGGGCGACATCGACCCCGCCCGGTACGGGGCAGTCCCGGCCGAGCAGACCGGCTACATCCGGAAATTTCGGGACGACGCCGAGTTTGGGCTGATGAGCACCGCGCTGGCGGCCGGGCTGCCGTTCCTGGGCATCTGCCGGGGTTTGCAGGTGCTCAACGTGACGCTCGGCGGCACCCTCCACCAGCACCTTCCCGCGGTCGTGGACCACACCGGCCACTCCCCCGCCCCCGGAGTCTTCGGCCGCCTCCCCGTACGGCTCTCGCCGTCACTGGCCAAGGTCTACGGCGACGAGGAGCTGGCCCCCGCGCACTACCACCACCAGGCGATCGACCGCCTGGCCGACGGCCTGGAGGTCACCGCCCGCTCGGACGACGGCACGATCGAGGCCGTCGAGGTCACCGGCGCGGCGTTCGCCCTCGCCGTCCAGTGGCACCCCGAGGCCGACGAGGACGGCCCCTTGTTCCACGCCCTCGTCGAGGCCGCCCGAACTCGCTCCTGATCGTCTGGAGGCGGTCAATCCGCCGTCCCAGGTACCAGCCGCCGCCGGGGTGACGGACCAGATCGTCCAGTTCCCGTCCGTCTACAGGTGGTCGGCATGACGGTCAGCCGGGTGGAACCGCGCTCGCCCGTACGGGAAACGTGGCGGGGGCTCAGCGCTTGCGGAGTCTGCCGTCTTCTATTTTGCCTATTCGTGCGACCACATGCGGACCGGAGCCGCACATCCACACACCGACGCCGTTTCGCATGTCCGGCTTCAAACCGAGTCGATGACTGGAACACGACGGCCAGACGTGGAAAAACTCGTCGATGTAGTCCGCTTGAATGTTCGCCGCGATCTCTATCAATGTGTCCTGAAATCCGATTCCAAGTACTTCCCACCCATGGACGATCACTCCCGGCCCCCGAGCGTAGACCAGCGCGTTCATCGAGACTGTGGGAGTGACAGCCCAGTCGACGGTAGCAGGAAAGTCCGAAAGCACCAGCCGAAGAGCATGCTCGGCATGAGCGAACCGCAGGGCGAGCAACCGCCTTCGAAGGTCGTCCCCGAAGAGCAGGCCGTCTTCGGCATAGACTCTCCGCAGCTCTGCGATGGCCTCTGTGCCGAGGCGATCCACCTCGGCGTCAAATGCCTCGTCCTCTCGCAGCAGCGAGATCCACTGCGCGAACTCATCATCGGGATTCAATCGTTCCCCTGTGCTCGAGGCCGGCGACCCGCAGTCGTATCCAGCAGCAGGCGGTGGTTACACCTCCAGCCCGGTACCACATCGGCTACTTCAGATACTCCCACCCGGGAGCCACCTCACCAATTCGTCGTCATGACGTTGAGGCAAGCCCAGAAGACCGGCCAGACAATCCAGGGGACCGCCGATCTCACGTTCTCGCGCAGCGCGGAGATCGTCACGACTGCCACGACCTAAATAACCGGAATCGCCCAGATGATCACAATGACGATAGGCCCAGGCGCCATGGCGCATAACAGGAACGAGAGCATCACATGTGCCACGAAGGAAAAGAAGATTGCAGATGTCCGATACGACAGCTGTAGATCGTGGTCTGTCAAGGCGCTTGGACAGTACAGGCGTAGGAGCGCACTTCAGCCGAGCATGCGGGACACGGTTCAGCGGAACCGCCTGCAGCGCCGCTCGCCGCAGCTCTCGTTTGTTCACAATCACCATGAAGTCCATAGACCTTTCTCTCGAACATCGACAGGCCGCCTACACGAGCTGATCTTCGACCCCGCTCACGACTACCGCCCCAGAACAAGCAGAAACCCCCAACCCGTTGAGTTTGGGGGTTTCTGGAGTCCTGAGACATCACATTAGCTACGTAGGCATCCACCTACGAACAGATGTCTCGGCCTGAGGGATCAAGATCTCGATCTGCAGCTGCGGCCCGACCGATCATGAGTCACGTCTTCCTTTCCAGACCCTCCGACCGATCGAAAGCATCGATATCAATGCGACGACCACCGCAGTGCCGATTGCTGACCGAAGACCCAGAAGCAGGCCGGACACCGTAACTATGATGATATAAAACGCCGCAAAGATGGCAACCTCGACGAAAATCCCTTGCCTTCCCTTTGAATCCATAGGACCTCGCTCAACTGCGTTCTACCATGGCCTTCTGCGACGGACAGGAGATGAGTCGAAAGGGTTCCGCCAATGTCCAGCATTGAACCCCTCCGACCGCTCATGGCGGCCGACCGGCTGAACAGCGTTGACGGAATCGACAAGACGCGTGGACCGCCCAGCCACTCCATGTCGCCGGGCAGGCCCACTTCGTCTCACAGAAAGTCGATCAGGGTTACTTATATACCCCTCTCCTCTTGAGATCCGCCCGGATCTTTGCATCCATCAGAGCCCACTGCGCCAGAAGCCAGGTGAGAAACTGAATGGCCCGGGCGGCCTGCCTTCCGTGACGATTCAAAAAGTTGATCATGCCCCGCAACGCCTTGGGAATCGCTTTGAGAATCTTCGGAACCAGCCTCCCCGCTGACGGCACAAGTCCCCCCGCCAGACCGACAACAAAGGCGATGATGACGTTTTTGGTGTTCCAGCCGTTGGCGACCCATTCATATACCGCATTCCCGACACCGCCCGCGAGCATATCGCACGCCGGCCCCAACGCCCTCAGGAAGGGAACCGAACTGCACGCTGCCCAAGCAACACCCCCAGCAGCCACACTTGCGGCCAGCGCTACCCACCAGGGAGCATTGCCGTCGAGGTCGATACAATTGATCGGATCGGCATTGCAGTAATCATATGGATTTGCGCTGCCCCCTTCGACGGGGTCGATCTGGAGGAATCGGCTGGTGGCGGGGTTGTAGAGGCGGACGCCCATGAGGACGATGTCGCCGACGGTGTCGCTGGCTCGTTGGGCGCCTCCCAGCCATTCGTAGCGGTCACTCGTGTTGGTCGCACGGTCGAGGCCATATTCGGTCTGTTCGGTGTAATTGTCCACACCCGTGGCGCTACTGCTATCGGCGCAGGTGGCGACCACATCTCCGTGCAGGTTGGTGAGCTGCAGCGTCAGCGTGCCACCGCTGGTCTGCGTGGCCGACAGGCCGGTGAACGCCGCGACGTTGCGGGTCCAGCTGCCGTTGGCCTCGCCGATCCAGGCCGGCGAGTCGCCGCCACCGGCGTAGTGGTTGGTCTGGGTGCCGGCCGAGGACGTGGTCTGGCGAATGCGGCCGAGCGGGTCGAGAGTAAAGGTCTTGGTCGTGGACGCCTGGGTGAGCGTCCTGACCATGTCGCCCGCGTAGTAGCCGGCCGTGACCGCCGCGCCGTTGGCCGTTGACGTGGCCGGGACGGTGGTGGTGCGGCCGAACGCGTCGTAGGAGTACCCCGTGTCGGTGATCCGGTCGGCCGAGTCGAAGGTGTGCGTTGCGGTCGTCGGCGTTGTCGATGTGGAGCACGACCCGTCGTCAGCCGCCGGATAGCTCGCCTGGGACGTGCGGTTGGTGTTCACGTCGAACCCGTAGGTGCGGGTCTCGCACGACAGGTTGTAGGTGTCGGCGACCTTCGTCAGGCGCCCGGCGGTGTCGTAGGTGTAGCGCTGCAGGCTGCCGTTCGGCCCCGCCGTCTCCACCGTCCGGCCGTCGGCATCGGGGATGGCGGTGAACGCCAGCCACGTCGTGCCCGACTTGGCGTAGGCCAGGCCCGTCTGCTTGCCCGTGTCGTCCCATGTGCTGGCGGCGGTCAACCCGTTCGGGTACACCTGCTTGACCAGGCGGCCGGCAGCATCGAAAGCGGCCGCGAACGAACCGATCGTGGAGACCGCGATTCCCGTGGGCAGGCCACGGCGTTCAGCCTTCCCGGCGGCGTCGGTGCCGTCGTAGGCGTAGGTGTAGGTGCCCTTGCCGTCGTTCACTGTGGCGACCCGGCCCGCCGTGTCGAACGTCGTGACAGCGGTGCTGCCATCCGCGTCGGTGGTCGAGTAGGCCCGGCCCAGCGCGTCGTAGGCGGTCGTGACCGAGACCCCGCCCGCGGTGACCCCGGTCTGCAGGCCGGTCGCGTTGTCATAGGTGTAGGTGCGGTCCGGCAGCGCCGTGCTGCCGACACCGGTCTCGGTCAGGCTGGTCTGGCTCGTGCGGCCAGCGGCATCGACCGAGACCGTCGATGTCCGCGTCGCGGACCCCGACGTCTCCACGGTCTGGGCGGTCTGGCCCCAGTAGCCGTAGGTGACGGTGGTGACGGGCAGGCTGCCGCCGCTGGAGGGGTTGGCGGCGGCGGCTGTGCGGCACACGAGCCCAACCCACTGCGGCTTGCCGCCGCAGGACGGGTACGTGGAGTTGGCGGCGGCGGTGTAGTACGTCGTCCTGGTCGTGCCCGCGTCCGAGCCGGACGAGGACGGCATGCGCCGCTCGATTTCCCTGCCGGCGTCGTCGTAGCGGGTCTTGCGGACGATGTCGGTCCCGCCCACGACGGTGGTCTTTTGACTGGTCGGCTGGAAGAGGTCCCAGCCGGAGGGGTCGCCGGAGATTATTGGGTCGTAGCCGATCTTCTCGGTGTGGGTGTCGGCCGCGGCGACGGTGCCGGCGCCGTTGACGACGAGAGGTTTCACCGTCGTGGTGGTCACGAGGTGATAGTCGATATCGGGGTCGGGCTTGCCCTCGTCGTAGCTGTAGCCGGTGTGCTGCCGGGCTGAGGCCAGCGTGCCATCAGCGAGCATCACCTGGTGGGTGGGGCCGTCGCTGGTCAGGACGTCCCCGTCGTCGTTGTACGCCGTGAGGTTCGCCAGCAGATCGGCGCGCTCGGCCGTGCTGACGCGCCCGGCCACGTAGGCGTCCGTCGAGGACGTCGGTGCCAGGGCCTCGGCACGGTTGCCCGCGCTCAGGTCCCAGATGGTGTTGCCGTTGTCGTCGTACCGCGTCGCCGAGACCTGCCAAGCGCCCGCGCCGTACGTCGCTGTGTTGACGGCACGGCCGTTGACGTCCATGTACGTCAGCACCGCGTACGGGTAGTCGCCGGAGGCGGGGGCGTAGGAGCCGTCACCGGCCTGCGGAGGCACCCGCCAGGCAGGGAAGACCGCGGTGCCGGTGCGGGGCAGGTCGGTCGTCTGCGACCAGGTCGCGGCGGTGGCGCCGGTAACGTCGACCGGTGAGTTGATCGGCACCCCGTACGACACTGCCTGGACGATGTCGGTGGCGCCGGCCTCGCGCTGGACGTCCGCCAGGCGGCCGGAGGTGTCGTAGTCCATCCGCCAGGGGTTGAGCCCCGGCGGGGTGACCTGCGAGATCCGTCCCGCGCCGTCGTAGTAGTAGGTGAGGGTCAAATTGGTGCGGGGATCGGTCACCGTGCGCAGGTGCCCGGTGGAGTCGTAGGTGTACGTGGCGAGGGAGGTGGTCTTCATCGCCGAGGTGCCGGGGTCGTAGGCGGTGTAGGAGATGGACTTGACCAGGCCGGTGTAGTCGCCCCAGCCGCTGGACACGCCGCTCGCCGTGGTGCTCGCGGCGTAGGTGATGTCGAGCGTCTTACAGCCGGCGACCAGGGTGGTGCAGGTGACCCCGGCGGGGACGGGGGCGAGCATCCGGCTGACCCGTCCGGAGGCGTCGTAGGTGTAGGCGGTGGTGTTCTCGGCGCCCGCCTCGTCGATCAGCGTGACCGTCCACGCGCCGCCCGTGAGGGTGAAGACGGTTTTGGTGCCCGCCGCGTCGGTGTGGGTGAACTGGGTGGCCGAGTCCTTGGTCACCGTGGAGCCGTCGGAGGCGTCGGAGATGCCCTTGTAGGTACCGTCCGATTGCACCGTGTAGGTCTCGGTCGAGCCGTCGGTGCCGGTGAACAGCACGTACCCGGCGCCGGAGTGGTCCTCGAACCTCATTCCCGACACGCTGGAGGCCCCACCGGGGAAGGACGCGGTCCAGCCGGGGCCGAAGACCCCCGCGGCGCCGGTCGCCGAGGCGGGAGCCAGGGTGGTGTGTCCGCGCGAGACCGACAACCCGAACGCCGATACATCCGGGGCGGAGACCGAGTAGTCGCCGGTCAGCAGGGAGACCGTGCCCGGGCCCAGTTGCTGGGTGGCGTAGGAGGAGCCGAAGGCGGCCCGCTCCAGGGTGAACTCGCGTGCGTCGGAGCACGCCTCGCCGGAGGTCTTGACGAAGCAGGCCCGCACCTGCACCGGGCCGTCACCCCGGCCGGCCGCGGCCATCGTCGCGGCGACGTCCCAGTACAGCGAGCCGAAGACCGCGCTGGTTCCCGTGGTCACGGTGGTGTACGGCCAGCCGGAGATCGGGGTCGCCGACCCCGGCACGGTGACGTGCGTGGTCGGGATCGCCGCCCACGTTCCGGAGCCGCTGACGTCGGCCTTGTATTCGTACCGGACCCCGGTGGCGCCGGGGGCGGCCCGGGATCCCAGCGTGACAGCGGCCTGGGTGCGGTCCCCGGCGAGCGGCGCGGTGACCTCACCGGCCCCCACGCCGAAGCTGTAGGTGGTCACCGTGGAGGTGCGCAGGGCCATGTCGCGGGCCTTGACCGACAGCGTGTGCCAGCCCTGGGCGGGGTCGATCGTGATCGTCTTGGCGTCGCCGCCGCCGTCGTTGTCCTCGACCAGGGTCGGCGCCGAGGCGTCGTCCAGACCCCAGTAGTAGCCCGCGCCGTCGGCGGAGGTGGTGTCGAGGGTGCAGGTCACCGGAGCGGACGCCTTCGCCGTCCACACGCCTGAGGCGTAGTCCGGGCAGGAGATCGTGGGCGCGGCCGGGGCGGTCATGTCGACGGTGAAGTACCGGTAGGAGGAGTAGTCGCGGGAGTAGTCGGTGCCGTCGTCGCCTCTGGCCCGCCACCGGTAGTGGTACCCGTCGACGAGCTTGCCCGACGGTACGGTCACCGTGCCCAGCTCGCCCTGCAGGATCCCGGTCACGCTGCCGGTCCACACGCTGCCGGTGCCCTCGGCCGGGTAGCTCGGGTCGTGTTCCAGGTAGAAGCTGATCGTCTCGGTGTCCCACTCCCCGTCCCCGACCATGCCGGTCATCGTCGGCGTGAGCGAGGTGACGAACGTGCCGCCGTTCGTGCCGCCCGCGCTGGGGTTGACGGTCAGGTGGTGCGGGACGGTCGGGTAGGAGTTCCACTGGATTGTCAGCCGCGGGCCGTCCGCGCCGACGGTGTTCTCTGAGGAGCGGTACATCCGCCAGTTGGTGGCCTGGGTCTCCGATACCGCCCGGACCTGCAGGCCGTAGTTCTCGGTCGGGTGGTCGGTCCAGTACTGGACGATGTCCTCGATCGACCACAGCATGTCGTGTTCCGGACAGCTGGAGTCGTACCCGTAGGCCTGGCTGGTGTTGTCCACCATCCCGGTCGTGGTCGAGGTCGGGTGGTTCGTCTGCGTCAGCGTGGACGACGACCAGGCGGAGGTGACCCGCTTGACCCGGATGCCCAGGCCGGCGGCCACGCCGCCGCAGGCGTTGGCCTTGTAGTTCGACAGGTACAGGTCGGCGTTCATGATGTGCTTGCTGATCAGGCCGCCGAGCTTGAACTGCAGATACGTGCGCGCGGTCTTCGTCCCCGACCCGAACCGGCCCACGTGCAGCCAGGTGGCCGAGGTCGCCGAGTTGGGGTAGTCGTCGGAGACGAACGTGTCGGTCTGCAGGGTCATCTGCATGTACGGGTCGATCGTCACCGGGTACGTCACGTCCGGCGCGTTCAGGAAGTCCATCGACGGCTTCAGCACCAGGACCGGGCCGTCGGAGCCCTTCTCGATCGCCGAGCCGACCTCCGACCTCCTGCCCGCGTCCGGTGAGTCGGCCGCCGCCGCGTCCCACATGTGCGGCGGCGGCGCGGCGGCGACCAGGTCACCCTTGCCCTTGCCGGCGTTGTCGACCAGTTTCAGCCGGTTTCTGGAGTCCTTGGACAGATCGGCTCCGGCCAGCTCGACCGGCAGCCGGATCTCCACCGGCGCGGTCGGCTTCTGCTTCAGCACCACGTAGTGCACGAACCCCCGGGGCTGCGCCTGCACCACCAGGTCCGCGCCGGGCGCGATGTCCGCCCACGTCGCGGTGTTGCCCGAGACCTGCGGTCTGCCCAGCGCGGTCGCCCAGCGCACGCCGAACCGGTGCTCGTCCTTGCCCGACCCCGTGACCAGTTCGGCCAGCGGGCCGCTGCCACCGGCCGAGATCTCCACCTGCGCCCCGGCCGCCGCCGCCTTCGGCTCCAGATGACCGTTCCGCTCCACCAAAGTGGTGTCGACCGGCGTCCACGCGCCGTTCTGCTTCACCCGCACCGGACCCGCGAAGATCTCCGTCCTCGCCGAGCCGTCCGGCAGATAGACCGTCGTCGAGTCCTCCGTACGCGCCGACAGGTCCTCGACCGGAGAGTTCTGCAACCGTGCCGACAGCGCCGCCGACGTCGCGTCCGGACGGTCGGAGACCGGAGCCGGGGGTGCCGGCGCCGCCTTGGCCACCGGCGCGGCGACCGCGGACGGCGGAACCACGAGCGTGGCCGCCACCGTGGCCAGACCGGCGACCAACGCCGTGAGCCGTGTTCGTCGCTTCACCTGCCGATTCCGAGCGGTGACAGCGAACATCTGCCGAAGAGGGGGGATCATATCGACGCTCCACAGGCCGGGGGCATACGCGCCCGACGCTACGGATCATCGACATACAGCCGACACATTTTCGACCTACGTCACCTATCCCGCCTCCGTTACAGCCATGGGCGGAGCCAGAGCTCATCGGCACCGTGCACGAAACGACGTCAAGTGTGCAGAAAAAGACAAGACACTTATGCCCGTTCCTTGCATGCTGATTCCAGCGGACACCGGGGAAGCCGTCGAAGCGAAAACCGCTCACCAGCCGCCATGCGCGAGGGGGACCGTGCTGTACGCGCTGCTTGGACCGTTCCTGGCCTTCGACGTTCAGGGCGAGGTCATCGCGGAGCTCACGCCGAGGCAGCGGCAGCTCCTGGCGTTACTCCTGCTCAACGTGAACATCGTCATGCATCGTGACAGGCTGGTCGACCTGCTGTGGAACGGTCGTCCGCCCGACTCCGCCCGCCGCAACCTCACCACCTACATCGCGCGCCTGCGCCGCCTGCTCTCCCCTCGCGAACCGGCGAACTCCGCGCTGCGGACGGTCGGCAGCGGCTATGTCCTTTCCGCACCCTCGGACTCCGTGGATGTCGACAAGTTCAATTACCTGACAATGCACGGAAGAACGGCCCGGGACAGGCGCGATTACCACGATGCGGCCGAACTGCTGGGCGGCGCCCTGCGGTTGTGGCGGGGCGACGCCCTGCTCGATGTCAGGCGCGTCGACGCACTCGCGGTGTGGGCCGATCGGCTCGACGAGGACCGGCGCACCGTCACCGAGGACCTGTTCGACGTACGGCTGGCAGCCGGGCAGCACCACGAGATCGTCAGCGCCCTGGCCCAGTGGGCGTCGACGCACCCGCTGCGTGAACGCCCTCACCGGCAGCTCATGCTCGCCCTGCACAGATCCGGTCGCACTCATGAGGCGTCCATGGCCTACCAGCGCCTTCACCGGACTCTCGTCGACCAGATGGGCGCCGGGCCCGCTCCCGGCACGCGGACCCTCCACCAGCGAATCCTGGCCGGCGACCCGGAGATCGGCCGGTCCCTCGCCTACGTGTCCACAGCCGGCTGAAGCACCACGCGTCCGTCCCCGGTCCGGCCGGCGAGGAACTGGAACAGCTTGACCAGTGTGAGCGCCGTGACCCCGGCCCTCAGCGGCAGGTCGAGGGCGGCACCGAGCGCGCGCAGACACGTGGCGCCCGCGTCGGCCATTCCCGCCGTCAGCATCAGGGCCCGATGAAGCGCCGCGAGGGTCGCCGCGAGCACGAGCGCTACGGCGACGGGAGGTCCGGGAGGGCGGCCTCGTGGGACCGGGTGGCCGGGCGTTCGTCCGGCCCGGCAGTCATCGCCCGGTGGGGATCCCGCTTGCTGCCTTTTGCACCGCCTCACGGCGAATCCCGATGATGTAACCGATTTCATAACATGCACGTGCATGTTCGCTGGGCATTCATGACTTTACGGAACGCAATGCCGAGTGGCCGGCAACACATCTACGGGCGGCCGGAAAACGCGTAATTTTGACGAATGAAGGCGGGGAGAGATATCGTCAAACGCCGATCAAAGCCGCCGTCGTCGGCGCGTTCACGCTGCCTTGCGCGAGGGGAACCGTGTTATACGCCGTGCTCGGACCGTTTTCGGCCATGAACGACCGAGGAGACGCCATCGCCGGCCTCGCCGCGAGACATCGGCAGCTCCTGGCGCTGCTCGTCCTTAATGCGAATATCGCGCTGCACCGGGACCAGCTCACCGCACTACTGTGGAATGGCCGTCCCACTATTTCGGCGCCGCGCAATCTTACCACCTACGTCGCCCAGGTGCGGCGGCGGCTCTCCCCCCGCGACCCCGGCCTTTCTCCGGTCCGTACGGTGAAGGGCGGATACCTTCTTTCCGTCCGACCGGGGTCCGTGGACGTTGCAGAATTCAACCAATGGGTGGCGCAGGGCAGAATCGCTCGCGAGAATGGCGATTACCACAATGCGGTGCGGTTGTTCGAGAACGCGCTGAGCCTGTGGCGGGGCGACGCCCTCCTCGATGTGCGGCAGGTCGACGGGCTCCGCGTGTGGGCCGAACGGCTCGACGAGGATCGGCGGGCGGCGACCGAGGACCTCTTCGACGTACGGCTGGCGCTCGGGCACCACCGCGAGATCGTCGGCGGCCTGGCCCAGTGGGCCACCCGGCATCCGCTGCGCGAACGCCCCCACCGGCAGCTCATGCTGGCCCTGCACCGGTCGGGCCGGACCCATGACGCCTTCGCCTCCTACCAGCGGCTGCGTCGCACCCTGGTCGACCGCCTCGGCACCGAGCCGTCCCCCGACACCCAGGCCCTCCACCAGCGGATCCTCACCGGCGACGCCTTGAGCGCCTTTCCCGCCCGTAGCCGCACGACTCCCAGAGGCATCACCCCTAGCGCGAACTAGGCACCTGAAAGCGGGCGACCCGGCAGGTTACGGGGACGGCGGCGAACCACTAGGCTGGCAGCGCACCGATCATCCCGTGCGGGAGAGCGTCCTGGCAGCCGGTCAGGGCCCCTGAAGGAGCAAGCCCTCCCCGCGAACCTCTCAAGGCAAAGGACCGCACGGGCCAGGTGACCTCTGGAAAGAAGGCCGCGAGGCCTCGCCGAAGGTGAAAGTCCGGCAAAGATCGGACGAAGCTCTCAGGCGCCGATGACAGAGGGGGAGGATGCCCGGTAGTTCAGTGCAGCATCCGTCCTTTCCGAGGTCCGCATGTCCCGATCCACCCCGCTCCGCGGGGTACACGAACGCCTTGGCGCGACCCTGACCGACTTCGCCGGATGGCAGATGCCGTTGCGGTACGGCAGCGAGTCGGCCGAGCACAACGCGGTGCGCACGGCCGCGGGCCTGTTCGACCTGTCCCACATGGGGGAGATCTTCGTCACCGGCCCGCAGGCGGGCGAGGCGCTCGACCACGCCCTGGTGGGCCACCTCAGCATCCTCGCTCCCGGCCGCGCCCGCTACACGATGATCGTGGACGAGGACGGCGGCATCCTCGACGACCTCATCGTCTACCGCCTCGACGAGGACCGGTACATGGTCGTCGCCAACGCCTCCAACTACGCCGTCGTGGCACGTGAACTGGCCGCCCGGTCCGAGGGGTACGACGCGCGGGTGACGGACCGGTCCGACGAGTACGCGCTGGTGGCCGTGCAGGGGCCACGTGCCGCCGAGATCCTGCGCGGGCTGACCGACGCGGACGTCGACGGCCTGAAGTACTACGCCATCCTCCCCGGTGTCGTCGCCGGCGCGCCCGCCCTGATCGCGCGGACGGGCTACACGGGCGAGGACGGCTTCGAGCTGTTCGTCCTCAACGAGCACGCCGTACCCCTGTGGGACGCGCTCGGCGAGGCGGGCCGTGATCTCGGGCTCGTCCCCGCGGGGCTGTCGGCCCGCGACACGCTGCGCCTGGAGGCCGGCATGCCGCTGTACGGCAACGAGCTGACCTCCTCGGCCACCCCGTTCGACGCCGGCCTCGGGCGGGTCGTCCGCTTCGACAAGCCGGGCGACTTCGTGGGCCGGTCCGCCCTGGAACGGGCCGCGCAGAACGGCGCCACGCGCCGACTGGTCGGGCTGGTGGCCCGCGGCCGCCGGGTGCCCCGCCACGGCTACCCCGTCACCCGGGAGGGCGCCGTCGTCGGCGAGGTGACCAGCGGCGCGCCGTCGCAGTCCCTCGGCAAGCCGATCGCCATGGCGTACGTCACCGAGGACGCCCTCCGCGAGGGCGGCCTGACGGTCGACATCCGGGGCAGCCATGAACCGGTCGACGTCGTCGATCTGCCTTTCTACAGGAGGAGCAAGTGAGCAGCATTCCCGAGGAGCTGAGCTACACCAAGGAGCACGAGTGGGTGGCCGGGATCGACGACGGCCTCACCGTGACGGTGGGCATCACGGAGTACGCCGCCGAGCAGCTCGGCGACGTGGTGTTCGTGCAGGTGCCGGAGGCGGGCACGACGGTGGCGGCCGGTGACGCGGTCGGCGAGGTCGAGTCGACCAAGTCGGTGAGCGACATCTTCGCCCCGGTCGGCGGCGAGATCGTCGAGATCAACTCCGCCGTCGTGGACGACCCCTCCCTGCTCAACACCGACCCATACGGCGACGGCTGGCTGTTCCGGGTGCGCGTGGAGGGGGAGCCGGAGGACCTGCTGTCCGCGGCGGAGTACGGCACCCTCACCTCCGGCGAGTCCTGACGGTCCCGGCCGCGCACGGGAAGGGCGACGATCAATGGCGATCAGCGTCTTCGACCTGTTCAAGGTGGGGATCGGGCCGTCCAGCTCGCACACGGGCGGCCCGATGGCCGCGGCGCACAGGTTCGCCCGCGGGCTGCACGAGGACGGACTGCTGGAGAAGGTCACCCGGGTCGAGGCCGTCCTGTACGGCTCGCTCGGCCTGACCGGCAAGGGTCACGGCAGCGACAAGGCGGTCCTGCTCGGCCTGTCCGGCGACAAGCCCGAGCTGGTCGACGTCGACACCGTCGACGAACGGCTGGCCGCGATGCGGGCGAGCGGCACGGTGACGCTGCACGGCCTCCGGGAGATCCCGTTCGTCGTCGGCGAGCATCTCGTCTTCGAGCGCAAGGTGTCGCTCCCCCACCATCCGAACGGCATGCGGTTCACGGCGTACGCCGACGAGGCCGTGCTGCGCGAGAAGGTGTACTACTCGGTCGGCGGCGGCTTCGTGGTGGACGAGAACGCCACCGGCGCCGACCGGATCAAGCCCGACGACACGGTGCTGCCGTACCCCTTCACGACCGGGCGGGAACTGCTCGCGCACTGCGCGGAGACCGGCCTGTCGATCTCCGGGCTGATGATGGAGAACGAGCGGGCCTTCGGCCGCACGCCGGAGGAGATCCGGGCCCGCCTGCTGCACCTTTGGGCCGTCATGGCCGAGTGCGTGCGGCGCGGGACCACCCGCGAGGGCGTCCTGCCGGGCGGGCTCAAGGTAAGGCGCCGGGCGCACCAGCTCCACCGCAAGCTCCAGGGCGAGGCCGACGGGGCCGACCCGCTGCGGGCGATGGACTGGATCACGCTGTTCGCGCTGGCCGTGAACGAGGAGAACGCGGCGGGCGGCCGGGTCGTCACCGCTCCCACCAACGGCGCCGCCGGGATCATCCCGGCCGTCCTCTCCTACTACACGCGGTTCCTTCCCGGCGCCGGAGATGACGGCGTCGTCCGGTTCCTGCTCACTGCGGGCGCGATCGGCGTGCTGTTCAAGGAGAACGCCTCCATCTCCGGCGCGGAGGTCGGCTGCCAGGGCGAGGTCGGTTCCGCCTGCTCGATGGCCGCGGCGGGCCTCACCGAGGCCCTCGGCGGCACCCCCGAGCAGGTGGAGAACGCGGCGGAGATCGGCATCGAGCACAACCTCGGCCTGACGTGCGACCCCATCGGCGGCCTGGTCCAGATCCCGTGCATCGAGCGCAACGCCGTCGCCTCGATCAAGGCCGTGACCGCCGCGCGCATCGCGCTGCGCGGGGACGGCCGGCACTTCGTGCCGCTCGACAAGGCCATCAAGACGATGCGTGACACGGGCAGGGACATGCTCGACAAGTACAAGGAGACCTCGCGCGGCGGCCTCGCCGTCAACGTCATCGAGTGCTGATCCCCCTTCGCGGGCGCGGACGGCACGCCGGCGGACGCCCAATAAGGTGGTGATCTCGCCGACGAGGAGGAGGGCCGTCACGTGAGGTGGCGCGAGGCGCTGCGCCCGCATCGGGCGTTCCTGGTCCTGCTGGCGGCGGGCGCCGCCCTGCGCGCGCTCGCCGTGCTCGGCTACCGGCCCGCGCTGTGGTTCTGGGCCGACTCGTTCGCCTACCTCAGCTCCGCCCTCGACCTGCGGCCCCTGCCGTCCCGGCCGTCCGGCTACTCGCTGTTCCTGTGGGCGCTCAGCCCTCTGCACAGCGTCACCGCGGTCGTGGTCGTCCAGCACCTGCTCGGCCTCGGCATGGCGGTCTGCGTCTACGCCCTGCTCCGCCGCCGTACGCGGCTGCCGGGCTGGGGGGCGGCGCTGGCCGCCGCGCCGGTGCTGCTCGACGTCCACCAGATCCAGCTCGAACACCTGGTCATGGCCGACCTGCTGTTCACCGCCCTGGTCGTGTCCGCGGTGACGATCCTGCTGTGGCGGCCCCGGCCGGGCGGATGGCTCGTCGTCGTGGCGCTGCTGCTGCTCGGGCTGGCGACGGTCACCCGGACCCTCGGGCTGCCGCTGATCGCGCTCGCGCTGCTCCCGGCGCTGTTCGCCCGGCGCTGGCGGACCGCGCTCGCCGGGCTCGCCGCCGCCTCGGCCGTCCTCGGCGGGTACGCCGTCTGGTTCCACGACGCCCACGGGTCGTACGGGATGGGCGGCAGCAGCACCTGGCTGTGGTCGCGCACGATGACCTTCGCCGACTGCGCGGTGATGAAGCCGCCGCGGGACCTCGCGGTGCTGTGCCCGTCGGGGCCCCGGCTCGCCGCGCCCGCCTACATCTGGGACGCCCGCTCCCCCATCCAGCGGGTCAAGAAGGACCGGGAGCGGCTGGCGGGCGAGTTCGCCTCGCTGGCGATCCGCAGCCAGCCGCTCGACTTCCTGGCGACCGGTCTGCACGACGCCCTGTGGGCGTTCGAGTGGGACCGCAGGCCGTACCCCTCCCCAGGGCCGCAGAGCGCGTACGTCTTTCCCGCCTCGGTGAAGCCGTTCACCTCCAAGGTGGCCTCCGGCGGCCGTACGGCGGCCGAGCTCACCACCGCCTACCAGGGCGCCTCGGGCGGCACGCGGGTGGCCGAGCCGTTCGCCGGATGGCTGCGCGCCTACCAGGAGCAGGGCTTCCTGCGCGGGCCGCTGCTGGCGGTGGTGCTGCTGGCCGGGCTCGCCGGGCTGCTCGCGCGGCGGTGGGCCGCGCTGCTGCCGTGGACCGCCGCGATGGTCCTGCTCCTGCTGCCGCCCCTGATCGCCGCCTTCGACCACCGTTACGTGGTGCCTGTCGTGCCGCTCGCCTGCCTGGCCGCCGGGCTGGCGCTCGGCGCCCCCGTGGCCCCCGTGGCCTCAACCGGCTCCTCCGCCCGGACCGCGGCCGGGGGCCGGAGACGGTCAGCGTCCGCGAACGTGCAGGCGGACGACGGCGGGCGCGTCGTCCCGGCCGACCGTGCGGCGAAGGCGTGAGACCGCCGACTCGTCCAGCCGTCTGATCACCTGCCGCAGGTCGGCCGATCGCTGCAGGGACACCGACACCCGCAGCCTGCCGTCCCCGACGACTCTGACCGACAGGCGGCCGATCCCCTCGACGCCCTTGAGCGCCACGCCGAGCATCGCGATGCCCGCGCCGGTGCGCCTGCCGAGCCGTCCCCAGCCGAGGGCCAGGACGAGCCAGCGGGTCGCGACCAGGGCGACCAGCATCGCCGCCCCGGCCAGCAGGGGGAGCGCCCACGGCCTGCCGCCGAGCACGCCCATGCCGACCGGCGGCGACCCGGGCCGCCGTGCGGCGGCCAGCAGGCCGAGTCCTCCCGCGACCAGCACCAGACCCACGAGGAGCAGTCCGACACGGTTTCCGAGACGCGGGCGCATGTCAGTTTCCCCTTCCCCGGAGCCGTACGACCACCTCGTGGCGGGCCTGAACGCGGAGGCCGGCCAGGCGGTCGCCCACGGCCGCGCCGACCTCGCGCAGCACCGCCCCGGTCCTGGCCGTGCCGGTGACCACGGTGACCTCGATCCGGCCGCGCAGGATGTGGACGTTGGCGCGCCGGACGTCCTCGACCTCGCGGGCCGAGGAGATGAGCGTGCGACGCAGCCCGACGCGGGTCAGGCCCATCGCGAGCAGCGGGTCCTCGCACCGCAGGGGCACGAGACGGGGACGGCCGGGCACGACGGCGAGGGCCACCAGGCCCACACCGAAGACGATCATGCCGACCGCGGCGAGCGGGACGGCCGGGTCGGCCAGGGTGAGGTTCAGCAGGCGGGGCGGCAGCCGCCAGGGCACGGGCACCCTGAGCATGACGGCGACGGTCTGGGCGGTGAGCGCCCAGCCGATCAGGGCGAGCACGGCGGCGACGACGATCGCGGCGGGAGTGCGTCCCGGCCGCAGGACACGTGCGACGGTGCGACGACCGGCCGTGCCGTCCTCCGGGACCGTCGTGCCGCCTCTTCCCGCACCCTCGTCGCTCCGGGCCCAGCCGGCGGGTCCGGAACGGATGGCGGTTCCGCCTCCCGTGGCGCGTACGGCGTCCTCGGCGTATTCCGCGCGCATGTCGCCGTCGGCGCCCGTGACGCCTCCGGCATCCCCGGTGCCACTGGTGGTGGTCCTGGCGCTCCTGGCCGACGAACCCGTCAGGATCTCCTGCAGGATGCTCATCAGCCGCTCACCCCTCCCGCGCACCGCGCAGGGCCCGCTCGGTAGTCACGCCCTCATGGGTATATCGGCGCCGCGCCGCGCCGGGCGGGACACCCGCCCGGATGGGCGATCATGGCGGCCTCCCGGCCGAGATTTTGCCTGGGCCAATTAACGTGAACCAGGCTCATGTACTCCGCGTTAGGCTGCCTCCATGGACGACCGGCAGCGCCTCGACCGGGCGACGGCCCACCTGGAGCCCCCCTTCGCGGTCCTCGACATGGACGCCCTGCGGTCGAACGCGGCCGGCATGGTGCGCCGGGCCCGGGGCAAACCGATCCGCGTCGCGAGCAAGTCGATCCGCTGCCGGGCCGTGCTGGAGCGGGTCCTGGCCATGGACGGCTTCTCGGGAATCATGGCGTTCACGCTGCCCGAGGCGTTGTGGCTGGCCTCCACCGGCCTGCGGGACGTGCTCGTGGCGTACCCGACGGCCGACCGGACGGCCCTGCGCGCCCTGGGGTCGGACGAGGCCGCGGCCCGGGAGATCACCGTGACCGTCGACTCGCCCGAGCACCTCGACCTGATCGAGAGCCTCCGGACGCCTCACCCCATCCGCGTCTGCCTCGACATCGACGCGGGTTTCACGGCCTTCGGCGGCAGGTTCCGCGCGGGCGCGCTGCGGTCGCCGGTCCGCGAGCCCGGGCAGGCCGCCGACATCGCCGCCGACATCGTCCGGCGGCCCGGGCTGCGCCTGGCCGGGCTCATGGCGTACGAGGCGCAGATCGCCGGGGTGGGCGACGCCGTCCCCGGGCCGTACGGCGGGGCGGTGCGCTGGATGCAGCGGCGGTCGCGCCGCCAGCTGGCCGTACGGCGCGGCCGGATCGTGCGGGCCGTACGGCAGGTCGCCGACCTGGAGTTCGTCAACGGCGGCGGCACGGGAAGCATCGAGAAGACCATCGCCGAACGGGCGATCACCGAGGTCGCGGCGGGGTCGGGGTTCTTCCACCCCCGGTTGTTCGACTTCTACCGCGGCTTCACCGGCCGGCCCGCGGCGCTGTTCGCCCTGCCGGTGGTGCGCCGGCCCTCGCCGGAGGTCGTGACCGTGCTCGGCGGGGGCTATCCCGCCTCCGGAGCGGCGGGACCCACCCGGCTGCCCCAGCCGTACCTGCCGCGCGGGCTCCGCTACCACCCGGACGAGGGAGCGGGCGAGGTGCAGACGCCCCTGCTCGGGGAGGCCGCGGCCGGGCTGCGCCTCGGCGACCGCGTCTGGTTCCGCCACGCCAAGGCCGGGGAGCTGTGCGAGCGTTTCCCCGTCCTGCACCTGGTCGAAGGAGATCGGGTGACCGAGGAGGTCCCGACGTACCGGGGTGAGGGCATGACGTTCCTCTGACGCCCTGCCCTCCGGTCTTCGTGATCGGTGCGGGCCGGTCAGCGGGACCGGCGGCGCAGCAGCACGATCGTCGCGCCGACCGCCACCACGATCCCCACGCCGATCAGCACCGGGGCGAGGCTGCGCGCCGGATACTCGCCTGGCTCGGCCTCGGCGTCCCCCGGGCCGTACGTCGTGATCCCGCGCGGCGTGCCCAGCACCAGGTCCTCCACGGACGCGACGAAGTCCATCGCGTTCGACTTGGCCTTCGCCACGCCGCGCTCGGCGACGCGCTTCGGGCTCACCCGGTCCGCGATGGCGTCGACCGTGCGAGCGAGCTCCGCCCGCGTGCGCTCGATCCTCTTTTCCAGCGCATCGGGATCGGTGTCCGCCATGCGATCCCCCTCCTGTGGTATTCGTGTGTGATCAGTCTGCCAGGTCCGGCGGTCGCCCCGTGCAGCGGCCGAGCCGGTAGTTTGGTTGTCGCTTGCCCGCCGATCGCCGCGGGTCACCTTTTCCGGAGGACGTGATGAGCAAGCTCCAGCCCGGCGACGCCGCGCCGGACTTCACCCTTACCGACGCCGACGACAACGAGGTCTCGCTGGAGTCCTTCCGCGGCCGCCGGGTCATCCTGTACTTCTACCCGGCGGCGATGACCCCCGGGTGCACCAAGCAGGCCTGCGACTTCCGCGACAACCTCGGCGCCCTGACCGAGCGGGGTCTCGTGGTGCTCGGCGTGTCCAAGGACAAGCCGGCCAAGCTGCGGCAGTTCCGCGAGCGCGACGCGCTCACGTTCCCGCTGCTGTCGGACACCGGTCTCGACGTGCACAAGGCCTACGGCGCGTACGGCGAGAAGACGAACTACGGCAGGACCGTGATGGGCGTCATCCGGTCCACGTTCGTCATCGACCCCGACGGAAAGGTCGAGAAGGCACTCTACAACGTGAAAGCCACCGGCCACGTCGCCCGCCTCGTGAAAGAGCTGGGAATTTCCTGATCCAGCCACGCCCACATCAGCCGCCGCCTCAAGCACTTCGGCATCGACACCTCCCACTTCCGGCGAACCTCGCCCAACAAGGGCAAGCCGTCGCCGCGTAGGTACCTGCCGACGGAGATCCTGGTCATGCGGCCCGAGGACTCGCCTCGGCAGAAGCCCACCAAGCTCCGGCGGGCGCTACAGGAAGTGGGAGTCCTCTACCGGTGCGCAGACTGTAAGATAGACGGCACTTGGCAGGGTCGATCGCTCACATTGCACATCGACCACGCCAACGGAAACTGGCTGGACAACAGGAAAGAGAATCTGAGATTTCTCTGCCCGAACTGCCATTCTCAGGCCGAGAATTGCGCGGGAAAGGGAAGAGGAAAAGGGGTCGTAGTCCAACGGCAGGAGACCGCGGCTTTAGGTGCCGTACAGTGCGGGTTCGAATCCCGCCGACCCCACCAGGATTCAAAGAAAAATAGCGGCGCATTCGATGCGGCGACACAAGGCGATTCTGCCGGTGCCAGGAAAACGGCGCCCGCGAAAATGGCCGCGATGGTTTCGGCGGACGACCTCGCATTTCTCGAACGATATGTCGCGCGGAAGAGGCCCCCTCCCGGTCCTCCGCGATCCGCACGGCCATCGCTCTGCTGCGTGCTCGGAGTGAGCGGGAGTGACGTCGTGCGGAGACTTCCACGGTGGCGCCGAAAGGCCAGTTGTTCGACCGTGGCCGCCTGCTGTTGGGGCGTCTGTCACGCGGCGTCCCTAACGTGCCCGTCATGAGAAAGCTTTCGATCACGTTGGGTGCCGCCGCGCTGGCCCTCGGGCTGTCGTCCCCCGCCATGGCCGTTCCCCGGCCCGCGGACTTCGGCCAGGCGACGCTCACGGGATTCGCCGTCCTGCCCGCCGAGACCTTCGTCCCCGGCAGCGAGCCCTCGGGGTCGGCCATCGGCGCCGGGCCGTTCAACGGCATCGCCGCGCCCTTCTCCGGGCAGCCCGTCCAGGGTTTCAGCGGCGTCGTCAGAAGAGGTGACGGCACCTACGACGTGCTGTCCGACAACGGCTACGGCAACAAGGCCAACAGCGCGGACTTCCTGCTGCGCGTCCACCGGATCAGGCCCGGCCTCAGGGACGGGAGGCTGAAGGTGCTCGGCGGGTTCAACCTGAGCGACCCCGACAAGCGCGTGCCGTTCGCCCTGACCCGGGCGGACCGCGTGCTCACCGGCGCCGACTTCGACGTGGAGTCGATCGTGCGGTCGTCCGACGGCACCTACTGGATCGGCGACGAGTTCGGCCCGTTCCTGCTGCACTTCTCGTCCTCCGGGCGGCTCCTCCGGGCTCCGATCCCGCTGCCCGGGGTCAAGGCTCCCGAGAACCCGGACCTGAACGGCGGGCAGCCGAACATCCGCAGCAGCAAGGGGTTCGAGGGCATGGCGCGCTCGGTCGACGGCCGTCACCTCCACCCCCTGCTGGAGGGGACGGTGGATGGTGACACCCCCGGCGACCTGCGCATGTACGACTTCGACCTGCGCACGGGCCGGTACGGCTCGACATGGCGGACCTATCGGCTGGAGTCACCGTCGAACGCCATCGGGGACGCGATCTCCGTGGACGACAACCGTTTCCTGGTCATCGAGCGGGACAACGAGCAGGGTGACGCCGCGGCCTTCAAGCGCGTCTACCTGGCGGACGCCGCCGACCGCGACCACGACGGGCGCATGGACAAGACTCTCGTCGCCGACCTGCTGAACCTGGCCAACCCCAGGGGTCTCGGCGGCTTCGGGCGGACGTTCCGCTTCCCGTTCCAGACGATCGAGGACGTGGCCCTGCTCGACGACCACACGCTCGCGCTGCTGAACGACAACAACTTCCCGTTCTCGTCCGGCCGCACGGCGGGTAAGGCCGACAACGACGAGTTCATCACCGTACGGCTGGCGCGGCCCCTGCACGCTGACCGGCGCGCGCTCCAGTGATCCTCGGCTGATCCGCCGGGCCCCGTGACCCGTGGCCCGGCGGTGGTTCCGCGGACCCGGTGAGCATCGGGCCTACCGGGAGAACATGCAGGCGCGTGCCGGCCACCACGTCGGCACGCGCCTGCCGGAAACGACGTCTCAGCCGTTCGGCCGGCAGACGATGCCGGTCTCGGTGCGCCGGCACCACTGGGGCAGACGGCCGTCCTCGCCGCCCGGGAGGTTCCCGCCACGGGGAAACAGGCCGTCCTGATCGCCGCCGGCCTCCCGGGTCGCCCCGGCGTGCGTCTGATCCCAGATCAGACTGGTGGCGGCTACGACGCCACCGCCGAGGAGCGCTCCGACGAGCGCCGACGCGATGCCGACAGTGATCAGCCGCCCGGTCTGGCCACGCGGCAGCCGCTCCGTCAGGCGTCCGCCCAGGCCCCCCGGCGACCGGACGGACTCGCTTCGCAGGGCCCCCACGGGATGCGTAGCCGCTTCCCGCCAGCCGGGGGCCCGCCACCCGGCCCCTCCCGGGCCGAACGCGGACCCGCCGCCCAGCGGAGGGATCGAGGTGGTGCCCGGCGGAAGGATCGCGGGCCTGCCCGAGGGAAGGGCGCGGCGCGCGTTCGCGTAGCCGGCCGGACGTGGTCCTGGGGCCCCCGGCGATGTGCCCGCGGGGCCGACGAATGAGGGCGGTCCGGGAGGGCTCGCAGGACCGGGCGGAGCCGACGCTCCACCGGCCTGGGCCGTACTCCCGGGGCTGGTCCAGGGACTGGCCAGAGGGCTGGTCAGGGGTGAGATCGACGTGGCCGGAGGCGGCGGAGGAACGGCACCCGGCCGCGTCGCGGCGGCCTCGCCCGGCACGGCACCCGGCAAGGGCACGGCGCCCGCCGATGAAACAGTGCCCGCCTGCGGAACCACGTCCGCCGGTGCGACAGCGCCCGCCGGTGAAACGGTGCCCGGCTGCGGAACCACGTCCGCCGGTGCGACAGCGCCCGCCGGTGAAACGGTGCCCGGCTGCGGCATGGCACTCCCCTGCGGCACGATGCTCACCTCCGTTACAGCACTCCCCTGCGGCATGGCGGCCGACTCAGGGCGCGGGCCGCGCGGCTCGTCCTCAGCACCGCGCGGCACCGCGTCCTGACCCGCCATTCAGATCTCCCTTTACCCCGCTTCCAAGAAGCGTTCCCGGTAACAAGGATGCGCCGTGATCCGTAAGAATCGCGTAAGGGCCGCCGTCGACTGCGACCTGAGTCGTACGGCGGTATCCGTCGCAAGGGTGAGACCTTTGTGAACAGCCGATACGTATCGTTGGGTACGTGTTCGGCAGTATGCGCGCCTGGACTCGGCGCCACAGCAGGATCGTGGACACGCTGGCGATCTTCCCGCTGGCGCTCTTGTGCGTGTCGACGGTCGAGGCGTTCAGTCGCACCAGCGGGATGATGCACGCGCGGCACGTCGGCGTGCCCGTGCTGCTGCTGCTGTCCGCCGCTCTCGTCGTGCCGCTGCTGTGGCGCCGCAACCACCCGCGTGAGGTGTTCGCGGTGGTGTCCGTGGTCAGCTTCGCGCAGTGGCTGCTGAACATCGCCGTCCTGCCCGCGAACCTGGCGGTGCTCGTCGCGATGTACGGCGTCGCCGCCCGCTGCCCGCGGCGGTGGGCGCTGGCCGCCGGGGTGGTCGCCGAGGGAGGGCTGCTGCTCGCCATGCTGAGCTGGTCTCCCGATCCCATGCGGGCGTGGCCGTCGGCCTCGGTCTTCGTCGTCGCCGTGTGGATCGGCGGCATGTACGCCAACACCCGCCGCCGTTACGTCGAGAGCCTGGTGGAACGCGCCGAGCGGGCCGAGCGGGAACGCGACCAGCAGGCCCGCATCGCGGCCGCCGCCGAGCGGGCCCGTATCGCCCGCGAACTCCATGACGTGGTGGCGCACAACGTCAGCGTGATGGTCGTCCAGGCCGACGGCGCGGCGTACGCGATCGACAGCGACCCGGAACAGGCGCGCCGCGCGATGCAGGCGATCTCGGCGACCGGACGGCAGGCGCTGGCGGAGATGCGCAGGCTGGTGGGCGTGCTGCGGCAGGACGCGGGCAGCCCGGCCGAGGAGTACGCGCCGCAGCCCGGCGTCGCGCAGCTCGACGAGCTGGTCAGGCAGGTCAGGGACTCGGGGCTGCCGACGGAGTTCACGGTGTCCGGCACGCCCCGCACGCTCCCGGAGGGCGAGCAGCTCGCTGTCTACCGGATCGTGCAGGAGGCGCTGACGAACGCGATCAAGCACGGCGGGCCGGGCACGCGGGCGCGGGTGGAGATGGCGTACGGCCCTGGGCTGATCGAGTTGCGCATCAGCGACGACGGCAGGGGCGCGGCGGCGCCGCGGGTGGTCGGCGGCCACGGTCTCATCGGAATGCGGGAGAGGGCGGCGATGTACGGCGGGAGCATCGAGGCGGCCCCCCGCACGGGCGGTGGCTTCCAGGTGGTCGCCCGCATCCCCGCCGGAATGGCCGCCTGAATCCATGAGCCAAGCCGCGAGCCGCCCGGAGCCCGTGCCGGATTCGCCGACGCCGCGTCAGCCGTCCGGGCCGGTCCGGGGAAAGTTCGGGAGCCGGGCCGCCGGCGGGCTCGCGTACGGTGTCGGAAGCGCGACGGTGACGAGCGGAGCGAAGTGGCAGTGATACGCGTCATGCTGGTCGACGACCAGGAGCTGGTGCGGACGGGGTTCCGGATGGTCCTCGGAGCGCAGCCGGACATCGAGGTCGTGGGTGAGGCGGCGGACGGGCAGGCCGCCGTCGAGGTGCTGCGCACGGTCGAGGCGGACGTCGTCCTGATGGACGTCCGCATGCCCAGGATGGACGGCGTGGAGGCGGCCCGCGTCATCTGCGCCGCGCCCGACGGCCCGAGGGTGCTGATCCTGACGACGTTCGACCTGGACGAGTACGCGTTCGCGGCGATCAAGGCGGGTGCGGCGGGGTTCCTGCTCAAGGACGTGCCCCCGGCCGAGCTGATCAGCGCGATCCGGTCGGTCCACTCGGGGGACGCGGTGGTCGCGCCGAGCACGACCCGCCGGCTGCTCGACCGGTTCGCCGTGCTCCTGCCGGAGGGGGACCGGCGGCGACAGGACACCGGTGCGCTGACGGCGCGGGAGCGGGAGGTGCTCTACCACGTGGCCCGCGGCCTCTCGAACACCGAGATCGCGGCGCGGCTGCATCTGGCGGAGGCGACCGTGAAGACGCATCTCGGCCGTGTGCTGGCCAAGCTCGGGTTGCGTGACCGGGCCCAGGCGGTCGTGTACGCGTACGAGACCGGGGTGGTGGCCCCCGATCATCCGAGGGGCTGAGCCGGGGGTACCCCGGAAGTCGCACCCGCGCTTCGCCGCCCGGTCCCGGGGCCGCAGATCGAGAACGTCCGCGAGGCCGAGGAAACGCCCTGATCACGCCCATAGCGTGAACTCATGAGCACAACAACCCAGACCCGCACCGCCGTGGTCGCGCGCGGCCTGACCAAGGTGTACGGCGCGGGCGACGCGGCGGTGCACGCCCTTCGCGGCGTCGACGTCGACTTCGCCGCCGAGGCGTTCACCGCGATCATGGGGCCGTCCGGCTCCGGCAAGTCGACGCTGATGCACTGCCTGGCCGGGCTCGACACCGTGACGGACGGGCGGGTCGGCATCGGCGACGCCGAGCTCACCCGGCTCAACGACAAGCAGCTCACGCTGCTGCGGCGCGAGCGCGTGGGTTTCATCTTCCAGGCGTTCAACCTGTTGCCGACGCTGACGGCCGAGCAGAACATCCGGCTGCCGCTGGAGATCGCGGGCCGCCAGGCCGACCAGGCGCTGTTCGACCGGGTGATCGAGACGGTCGGCCTGCGGGACCGGCTCGGGCACCGGCCGAGCGAGCTGTCGGGCGGCCAGCAGCAGCGCGTCGCCGTGGCACGGGCGCTGATCAGCAAGCCTCAGGTGATCTTCGCCGACGAGCCGACCGGCAACCTCGACTCGCGCAGCGGCGCGGAGGTGCTGGCATTCCTCCGCAGGTCGGTACGCGAGCTCGGGCAGACGATCGTGATGGTGACCCACGACCCGGTGGCGGCGTCGTACGCCGACCGGGTGATCTTCCTGCGAGACGGGCTGCTGGTGAGCGAGCTGGAGCGGCCGACGCCGCAGACCGTGCTCGACGCGCTGATGGCGCTGGAGGCCTGAGCCGTGCTCCGAACGACTCTCGCCGGGCTCCTGGCACACCGGCTGCGCCTGCTGCTCACCTCCCTGGCGATCGTGCTCGGGGTCGGGTTCATCGCGGGCACGTTCGTGCTCACCGACACGATCGACGCCGGGTTCTCCCAGTCGTTCGCCGCGGACGCCGACAAGGTGGACGTGGTGGTGACGCCCGCCGACGCCGAGGACGACGGGACCCTGCCGGAGCGCGCGCTCGCCGCGGTCAGAGCGGTGCGGGGCGTCCGGGACGCCCAGCCCGTGCTGTCCGGCGACGCGCCGCTGATCGGCAGGGACGGCAAGGTCGTGGGCGACTACCCCACCGCCGGCGTCTCCATCCCGGCGAGCCGCATGAAGATCACTTCCGGTAGGGCGGCCTCCGCCGCCGGTGAGGCGGTGCTCGACGAGAACACCGCCAAGGCCCAGGGGTACGCGCCCGGGGCCACCGTCGCGGTGCTCGACAAGGCGGGCGATCGGCACGAGTTCCGCCTCGTCGGGACCTTCGACGTGGGTCTCGACCCGGACCTCGCCTACCGGGGGGCGGTCGCGTTCACGCCGGAGACGGCCCGGCTCGTGACCGGCGCGAAGGGCTTCACCGAGATCGACGTCCTCTCCTCCGGTCCCGCGCCGGAGACCCTGCGTACGGCCGTCGCGGCGGCCGTGGGGAGCGGCGCGAAGGTCGTGACCGGGCGGGAACGCGGCGACGAGCTGGCCCGGCGCAACCACGTGGACACGGCGTTCCTCCGGACCGGGCTGCTGCTGTTCGCCGCGGTCGCGCTGCTCGTCGCCGCGCTCGTGATCTACAACACCTTCGGCATCCTGGTCGCCCAGCGGACCCGCGAGATGGCGTTGCTGCGCTGCATCGGCGCGACCCGGCGGCAGGTCTTCGGCTCGATCGTGCTGGAGTCGGCCGTGGTCGGCCTGCTGTCGTCGGTGCTCGGCCTGCTGACCGGCCTCGGCCTCGGCGCCGCCGCGGTCGCCGTACTGCGCGCCACCGGTACGGACGTCCCCACGGGCACGGTGAGTCTCTCCCCGCAGACGATCGCCATCGGGCTGTGCACCGGCGTCGTCGTGACGGTGGCCGCGGCGCTGCTCCCCGCGCGCCAGGCCACCCGTGTGCCGCCCGTCGCGGCGCTGGGCACGCAGACCGAGGAGCACACGTTCCGCACCGGGGTCGTCCGGGTGGTCTTCGCCACCCTGTTCACGGTGGCGGGGGCCGGCCTCACCGCGGCGGGCGTGCTCCAGAACCCGGGACAGGTGGCGCTGCTGACGGTCATGGCCGGCGGCGTGCTCGTCTTCTTCGCGGTGCTCGTCCTCGGCCCGGTGATCGTACGGCCGCTGAGCGGGCTGGCGGGCTGGGTCCCGGCGCGGCTGTTCGGCGTGCCGGGGCGGCTCGCGGTGGGCAACTCCCGGCGCAACCCCAGGCGCGCGGCGACCACCACCGTGGCGCTGACCGTCGGCGTGACGCTGATGACGTTCATGTCGGTCCTGACCGCGACGGTGCGGAGCACCGTGAGCGACCAGCTCGACCGGCAGTTCCCGGCCGACTACATCCTGACGGCGCAGACGGGCGGCATCCCCCGCTCGATCGCCGACACGTTGCGCGCGAGCCGCGACCTGTCCGCGGTGACCGAGTTCCGGGGGAAGAAGGCCAAGGTGAACGGCCACGACTACGAGGTGGGCACCGTCACCCGAGCCGCCCTCGGCACCTCCGTCAAGCCGGAGGCGTCGGCCGGCACGCTGGACGGTCTCGGCGCGGGCGATGTCGCGGTGGCCGACTTCGTGGCCCAGGACCTCGGCGTCAAGGTCGGCGACCACGTGACCGTCACGTCGGGCGGGCGGAGCGTCCCGCTCACGGTGGTGGCGGTGCTGAAGGCCGGCGTGTCCCTACTGCCGCCGTTCACCATGGCCGAGCAGGCCTTCGAGCAGCGCTTCGGCAGGGTGGACGACGCGCAGATCCTGCTGAACGCCGCCCCCGGCGTGCCCGCCGAGCGGGCGCGCGCGGTCGTGGACGACGCGACCGCGGCCTACCCGGCGGTGAAGGTCGGCAGCACGACCGAGATCCGCGGCCAGTTCGACGAGGCGATCGACACCGTGCTCATGGTGGTCACCGGGCTGCTGGCCCTCGCGATCGTGATCTCGCTGCTCGGCATCGCGAACACGCTGTCGCTGTCGGTGCACGAGCGCACCCGCGAGTCGGCGCTGTTGCGCGCGCTCGGCCTGACCCGGCCGCAGCTTCGGGGGATGCTGTCGGTCGAGGCGCTGGTCCTCGGCCTGGTGGGCGCGATCGTCGGCGTCGTGCTCGGGGTGCTGTACGGCTGGGCGGCCACGGCGACGCTGACCAAGGACGTCTCCTTCCGGCTCCCGGTCACGCAGATCCTGGTCTTCATCGCCGCGTCGGGCCTGGCCGGGGTGCTCGCCGCGGTGCTGCCCGCCCGGCGCGCGGCCCGCGCCTCGGTCGTCGGCGCGCTGGCGGCCTCCTGACGGGCCGGCTGCCCGGATCGGCGCCGCGTCCGCCGGAGCGGGCGGACGCGGCGCCCACACACACGCCGGGAGTGCCGGTGCGCACCGCGTCTCCCGGGCAGGCTTGCCTCGCGTCGGCTACCGCCTGCCGACGGTGTAGGTCAGGTGGGTCACCCGGGATGACGCGTCCGTACGGGTCTGTTCGAGGGCGAGGCGGGCCGGGTCCACGCGGTCGAACAGGCGGATGCCGGTGCCGAACAGCACGGGCGCGAGGGTGATCGAAAACTCGTCGAGCAGACCGCTGTCCAGGTACTCCTGGATCGTCTCGGCGCCGCCGGCGATGCGGACGTCGCGGTCGCCCGCGGCCTCGCGGGCCTGGTCCAGTGCGCTGGAGACGCCGTCGTTGACGAAGTGAAAGATCGTGCCGCCCGGCCGCTCCCACGGGTCACGCTTCGTGTGGGTCACGACGAACACCGGGGTGTGGAACGGCGCCTCCTCCGGCCAGGCCGGCTCGCCGGCGTCGAACATCCGCTTGCCCATGACGCTCGCGCCGGTGCGCTCGTACGTCGCCCGAGCGATGTCGTTGTCGAGTCCTTCCTCGCCGCCCTCGCCGAGCTTGAGGTTCTCGCGGATCCACCGCTGCGGGAACGCCCACGCCTGCAGTTCCGACCACTTCGTCATCCAGCGCTGGACTCTCGGGTCGTTCCGGCCTTCGGGCGAGAAGACGTCCTCGACGGGCACGGCCTCAGGCGCCATGAAGCCGTCGAGCGACATCGTCACGCTGAAGAACACCTTCCCGGCCATCAGTCCTCCGCTCCCTTCGGTGTGGTCTCGTTCCAGGTGAGTTCGGCGACGTAGGCCGCCAGGTTGCCCAGGGTCTGCTCGCCGCCCTCGATCGCGTGGTATTTCTGCACGGCCTCCTCACGGAGCTCCTTGGTGGGGAACACGGTGCGCATCGTGATCCTGGTCTTCTCGCCGACCAACTCGAAGGTCAGGACTGACTCGAAGGCGTTGGGGTCGTCGCGGTACTCGCCGTGCACCAGCGCGATCCGCTCCGGCGGGACGATCTCGGTCCAGGTGATCCACTCCTGGTAGTCGGTCCCGTCCGGCCCGTGCATCACGAAGGCCCAGTCCCCGCCGACGCGGAACTCGAAGGACCGCGTCGTGGTCGTGAACCCCTCCGGGCCCCACCACTGCGACAGGTGCCGGACCTGCGTGAACGCCTCGAACACCAGCTCCCGCGGGGCGCCGATGGCCCGGGAGAGCACGATCTCGCGGTCCGTGGTCGTGTGGTCGGGCTCGCCGCCGCTACCGGTCGTCGCCATCCGGTGGTTCCTCCTGCCTTGCCTGTTCCAGATTTCGCACGTACTCGTCCAGCCGGTCGAAGGTCTCGTCCCAGAATCTCTCGAAGCCGCCCACCCACTCGTGGACCGGCCGCAGCCCGCGGGCGTCCAGGCCGTACAGCCGCTGCTTGCCCGCCCCGCGGACCCGCACCAGCCCGACCTCGCGGAGCACCCGCAGGTGCTTGGACGCCTGTGGCTGGCTCATCCCCAGGTCCCGCGCCAGTTCGGTCACGGGCCGCTCGCCACCCCGCAGCAGCACCAGGATCTCCCGCCGCTGCGGCTCGGCGATCGCGTTGAACGCGTCCGAGGTCGTTGCCGCTCGTGCCATGGCGTCATCATATGCCTATATCGGAATGCGTAAGACAGCCTGTGCTCAACGACCGGCTCGGGCTGGTCCGGCTTGATAGGCGGTGTCTGTGGCGGCGTTCGGTTCAGGCGGCGTCACAGACGGCGGCCCTGGCGGTCGACGACCACCGCGAAGACGCCTGTGACGTCCTCGTACGGCGGGTCCACCGCCATGTGACCCCGCTGGGCGTCGATCCACACGACCTCTCCCCGGCAGTTCACGGCGTTCCACGCGTGGCTGCCGCCCCCGGCCCACCGGGTGATGAGGACGGCGGCCGCGCCGTGCCCGCCGAAGATCAGCCGCTGCGCGACGGCCACGTACGCCCGGCGGCCGTGGCCCACGTACTCGAAGCGGTGCCCGAGCCACTCCTCGGCCCGCGCGACGCCCCCGGTCTCCCCGGTCAGCAGCGGCCGGCCCGACGGGTCGTACTCCGGGTGCCTGCGCGCCGCCACCACGGGCTCGCCGTGCCAGGTCGACATCACCGACAGCGCGCAGTCGACGGCGTTGTTGGACCTGAAGGCGTCCTCCGTCGGGCCCTCGGCGTTGATGAGGCGGATCCAGGTGCCACGCGGGTCCGGGAAGCGCCCGTTCACCGCCTGTGCCAGGCTCGCCTGACCATCCGGGTCCGCCTCGGCGAGGCCGCCCGGCCGGCCGTACGTGCGGGTCTCCTCCAGCCGCCGCGGGCGATCGGGGCCGTCCAGCCAGTCGCGCTCCGTCTCGTCCCGCAGGACGGCCGACCAGAAATCGTCGCCGTCCGCGAACTCCTCCATGCCGGCGCCGCTCCCGTGAACCGTCACCGCGTCGAGCTCGGGACCTGCCTCGGAAGCCGCCCCCGCGCGATCCTCGGGGTCGTCGCCGGGCGCCTCGTCCCGGCGGGTTCCGGCGGTCTCGTCCACGGGCCCGCGACGGTCGGTCTCCTCGTCCGGCCACGCGCACCCGGCCGAAGCGGTCTCATCCGTTTCCCCGGGGACCGGTCGCTCTCCCTCCGGGGCATCCGTCGCGCCGCCGTCCACCACGCCGTCGCCGGCGTACGGGAGATCGGCCTCGGCCGTCCCGGTGAGAGCGTCCTGGTCGTCCTCCACGGGCGGGAGCGCGCCGGTGTCCTCCACGCCAACCGGCGAGCCGCCGGGAACGGCGTCGGCGGCGGTCCCCTCGGCCGTCGCCTCCGCCGTCTCCCCGGTGGTCTCCGCGGCGGTCTCCGCGGTGGCCTCCTCGATGGTCTCCCCGGCGGTCACGGCGACCTGAGGATCACCGGCGTCCGCGACGACCCCGGTGTCCCCGGCGGGCGTCGTGGCGGCCACGGCGTCCCACACCGCCGGCGGCCCGCCGCGTCGGCCGGTCAACGTGCTCATGCCGTGGCCCGCGTTGTCGCCGTTCCTGGCGGCGGGAACGACCGGCACGGCCCCGGTGTCCGCGCCCAGCGGCAGTGCCGCGATCCGCACCTCCAGGCGGCGGTCCCCCAGCGAGGGAGCAGGCGCCTCGGCCGCCTGCTCGTAGTCCCGCCATCGCCGGCCGTCGGCCGCGACGACCGGGTTGTACACACCCGACGGCAGCCGCCACCTCGCATGCCGGCGCGCCTTCTCCTGGTTCACGCGTTTGGCCCCCCTCTTCGCGCCCCATCAGGGTGCCGATGGTAGGGGCGGGCCGTACGAGGCGCGGCGGGTTTTCCCAACTCCAGACCCGGCCCGTTGTGAGCGCCTCAGCGGGCCGTGACGGTGATGGAGTGATACCCGGTCGCGCCGTCCGGCGCGGGCGGCGCCTCGTCCGCGGTCTGGGTGTAGCCGGTGGCGTCGGTGGCCCGCACCGAGATCGTGTGCCTGCCCGGTGTCAGGTCCACCTCGGCCGACCATTGCCGCCAGGTGTCGGGGCCCGTGACGTCGGCCAGCTTCGCCTGCTGCCAGCCGGCGCCGTCCACCCGGACCTCCACCGCGTCGATCCCCCGGTGCTGGGCCCAGGCCACGCCCGCCACGGTCGTACGGCCCGCCCGCACCTTGTCCCCGCCGCGCGGCAGGTCGATCCTCGACTGGGTCTTGATGGGGCCCTTCGCGGCCCATCCGCGGGGCGTCCAGTACGCCTCGTCCCGGTCGAACCGGGTGACCCTGATCTCAGTGACCCACTTGGTCGCCGAGACGTACCCGTAGAGGCCGGGGACGACCTGACGGACCGGGAAGCCGTGCTCCTCGGGGAGCACCTCGCCGTTCATCGCGACGGCCAGCAGCGCGTCCCGGCCGTCCATGACCACGTCGACCGGTGTGCCGCAGGTCCAGCCGTCCTCGGAGACGCTGAGCAGCATGTCGGCCTCGCGCCGGATCCCGGCGTCGCGCAGCACGTCGGCCAGGCGCGCGCCGAGCCAGCGCGCGTTGCCGGCGTACGACCCGCCGACCTCGTTGGACACGCACGTCAGCGTGACGTCGGCCTCCGTCAGCGGCCGTTTGAGCAGGTCGGCGAAGGTCAGCTCGACCGGCCGGTCCACCAGTCCGTGGATCTTCAGCGTCCAGCGGGCCGGGTCCACCGTCGGCACCACGAGAGCGGTGTCCACCCGGTAGAAGTCCGCGTTCGGGGTCACGAAGGGGGTGAGGCCCGAGATGCGCAGGTCCGCCCCGGCCGGGATGGGCGCGGCCGGTCGCGCCGCACGCGGGAGGATCTTCGCCACGCCGCGCCTGGCCAGTTCGCCGTTCTTGCGCCCGGACAGCAGCCATCCGCCGAGCCCGCCGGCCCCCGCGACCACGACACCCGCCGCCACCCCGTTCAGCAGCCTGCGCCGGTCGAAGGCGTACGGCTCGGCGGGCCGCGCGGAAAACGGCGCGGAGGACGGCGCGGGGGCGGGGGACACAGGGCCGGGCGACACAGGGCCGGGGGACACAGGGCCGGGGGACACAGGGCCGGGGGACACAGGGCCGGGGGACACAGGGCCGGGGGACACAGGGCCGGGGGACACGGTTCCCGCCCGCATCACGGCCGGCTTGGCCGGGCTGACCGGGCTGACCGGGCTGCCGGCCGGGCCGGCCTCACCGGCCGGCTGGGCCGGCGTGCGGCTCTGCACCTCGGCGGCCCTGTAGGAGGCCCGGTCGGCGGCCCTGCTGGCGGTGACGTATTCGTCCTCGTCGCTCCGCGTGGCCCGGCGCCACAGCCGCGAGAGGGCGTACGCCCCGGCCGCGGCCCCCGCGAGCGAGGGCAGCACGTGCGCCGCTCCCGCGTCCGGCCGGGACAGCGCCGCGGCGGCGCCGACGAGCCCGAAAGCGGCCAGCCCCGCCATGCCGTACGCGGTCCGGCGGCGGGCGAGCAGTCCCAGGCCGGCGGCGACGAGCGCGAGCACCATGACGATCCCGGTCAGCAGCACCGGTTTGTCGGCGGAGCCGAACGTGCGGATCGCCCACTCCTTCAGACCGGCGGGCGTGGCGTCGATCACGACGCCGCCCACCGCGACGACCGGCGCCGCGGCGGGGTCGACCAGACCGGCGGCGAGCTGGGCCGCCCCCAGCGCCACCCCGGCGGCGACGAGACCGGTCAGGACGGCGGCCCAGGCGGGCACGCCGCTGCCTTCGCGGGCGGCTTCGCGGATGCCTTCTGCGTTCACGATCCGAACGCTACGCCCGCCCCGCCCCGGCGGTCTTACGGCGCGATTACGAGACGACCTCGCCGATCACCGGGGCCAGCGCGCGGAAGGCCCTGCCCCGGTGGCTGATCGCGTCCTTCTCCTCTGCCGACATCTCCGAGGTCGTCCGGGTGTCGCCGTCCGGCACGAAGATCGGGTCGTAGCCGAAGCCGCCCGTGCCGCGCCGCTCCCGGATGAGGAAGCCGTGCATGGCCCCCTCCACCACGTGCTCCTCGCCGTTCGGCAGCGCGAGCGCCGCACAGCAGGCGAAGTGGGCCTGGCGGCGGCCGTCCGGCACGTCGCCGATCTGCGCCAGCAGCAGGTCGAGGTTGGCGTCGTCGTCGCCGTGGCGGCCCGACCAGCGGGCGGAGAAGATGCCGGGCATGCCGTTCAGCGCGTCCACGCACAGGCCGGAGTCGTCGGCGACGGCGGGCAGGCCGCTCTGCGAGGCGACCGCGTGCGCCTTGAGCAGCGCGTTCTCGGCGAAGGTGAGGCCGGTCTCGGCCACGTCGCCGATGTGCGGAAAGGCCTCCAGGCCCAGCAGTTCGACCGGCACGCCGGCGTCGGCGAGGATCCGGCGCAGTTCGACGATCTTCCCGGCGTTCCGGGTGGCCAGGACCACCTTGTTCATGCTCTCGTCCTCGGTGCTCGTCAGGTTAGGAGAGGGCCTCGGTCTGCAGGCGGGTGAGGTCGGCGCAGCCGCTCGCGGCGAGGTCGAGCAGGCCGTTGAGCGTCGTGCGGTCGAAGGGCGTGCCCTCGGCCGTGCCCTGGACCTCCACGTAGTCGCCCCTGCCGGTCATCACCACGTTCATGTCGGTCTCGGCCTTGACGTCCTCGCTGTAGTCGAGGTCGAGCATGGGCTCGGTGCCGACGATCCCGACCGAGACGGCGGCGACCGAGTTCACCAGCGGGTCGCCGGGGCACATCCGGCGCTGCCGCATCCAGGTGATCGCGTCGGCCAGCGCGACGTACGCGCCGGTGATGGCGGCGGTGCGGGTGCCGCCGTCGGCCTGCAGCACGTCGCAGTCGAGCAGTACGGAGTTCTCCCCAAGGGCCTTGTAGTCGACGCAGGCGCGCAGGGAGCGGCCGATCAGCCGGGAGATCTCGTGGGTGCGCCCGCCGATCTTGCCGCGGACCGACTCGCGGTCGGTGCGGGTGTTGGTCGACCGGGGCAGCATGGCGTACTCGGCCGTCACCCAGCCCAGCCCGCTGCCCTTGCGCCAGCGGGGCACGCCGCTTTCGACCGTCGCGGCGCACAGCACCTTGGTGCCCCCGAACTCCACCAGTACGGAGCCCTCCGCGTGGGCGAGCCAGTTCCGGGTGATGGTCACGGGGCGTAGCTGGTCGGATCGACGACCGTGTGAACGAGCCATACGGGTCACCCTAGGTCATACACGGCGCCGCTCCGTGCCAACTCCATCGGCCCGTCGAAACCGCCGCGTGAGGCGTCCTCCAGGACCCGGGCCTTGTCGTACCACGGCACGAGGTGGGTGAGGACGAGCGTGCCCGCCCCGGCCCGCGCGGCGTGCTCGGCGGCCTGCCTGCCGCTGAGGTGCAGGCCGGGCGTGAGGTCCGGCCCGTCGAGGAAGGAGGCCTCGCACAGCAGCACGTCGGCGTCGTGGGCGAGCTTGACCAGTTCGGCCGACTCCCCGGTGTCCGCCGAGTACGCCACCGAACGGCCCCTGCTGGACACGCGGAAGCCGTACGTCTCCACCGGGTGGTTCATGGGGGCGGCCGTCACCTCGAACGGGCCGACGTGCCGCGTGCCGGGTGACAGCCGCAGGAAGTCGAAGGAGTTCTCCAGCACCGGCTCGTCCGGCATGGCGTACGCCGCGTTGAGCCGCTTGGACGCTCCGGCGGGGGCGTACACCGGGATCTTCGGCAGCGGGCCGTCCGGGGTGTAGGTGCGTACGACGTGGTAGGCGCACAGGTCGAGGCAGTGGTCGGCGTGCAGGTGGGACAGCAGGACGGCGTCGACGTCGTAGAGCCCCGCGTGCCGCTGCAGAGCACCCAGTGACCCGCTGCCGAAGTCGACGAGCATCCGGAAGCCCTCGGCTTCGAGGAGGTAGCAGGAGGACGGGCTGTCGGGGCCGGGGAAGCTGCCCGAGCACCCGACGACGGTCAGCTTCATCGCGGACTCCCCACGCCGGTCGCCTCTCCGAGCCCGGGGGCGGTCCGCTCCACCGACTGCAGCTCCGGGCCGAGGAACCGCTGGCCGAGCCGTTCGAACAGTTCCGTGTCGCCGGTCGCCCGGAAGCGGTGCCTCGGCCGGCCCGCGCCGTTGGACAGCCCCCGGTCGTGCAGGATCCGGTAGACGTCCTTGGCGGTCTCCTCCGCGCTCGACACGAGCGTGACCCCGTCCCCGGCGACGTACGACAGCGCGCCGGTGAGCAGCGGATAGTGGGTGCAGCCGAGGATCAGCGTGTCGCAGCCCGCGTCCTGGATCGGCTTGAGGTAGCCCCGGACCACCTCGATGAGGTCGTCGCTCATCGTCTCGCCGCGCTCGACGAACTCCACCAGCAGGGGGGTGGCCACCGCGACCAGTTCGACGTCGGGGGCCGCGGCGAAGGCGTCGTGGTAGGCCATCGACTCGATGGTGGCCCGCGTGGCGATCACGCCGACCCTGCCGTTCCCGGTGGCCCGCACGGCCCGCCGCGCGGCGGGCTGGATCACCTCGACGACGGGGACGTCGTATCGCTCCCTGGCGTCCCTGAGCACGGCGGAGCTGGCGCTGTTGCACGCGATGACCAGCATCTTCACCCCGTGCTCGACCAGGTGGTCCATCACCTCCAGCGCGTACGCGCGGAGCTCGGCGATGCGCTTGGGCCCGTACGGCTGGTTGGCCGTGTCGGCCACATACAAGATCGATTCGTGGGGCAGCTGGTCGATGATCGCCCGGGCGACGGTCAGGCCGCCCACCCCGCTGTCAAAGATCCCGATCGCCCTGCTGTTGTCCTCCGGCACGCTTCCCAAGGTTAGGGGACCGGTCCCGGCCACCGGCGGTAAGAAAGCTCACATCGCGAGCCGCCGTGCCGGAGGCACGGCGATAGGGCAGGGCTCAGCCGCGGCCGAGCCGGGCGAGCTGGCGCGACTGGGCGACCAGCCGGCCCGCCGAGTCCCACACCTCGACCTCCTCGTCGAACCAGCCGTCGCTGATCAGCCGCCCGCCGCCGATGAGGGTCAGCCAACCCGGGGCGGGCAGGGCGCGCAGGTGCCAGGTCAGCTCGACCGTGGGGGCCCAGCCCCGCGCCCCCGCCGAGAACACGACCGGCGGCAGCGCGTCCACCGCCATCGCCAGCACGAACGGGTCGGGGTCCTGCGGCTCGGCCAGCCGGAAGTAGGCCCGCGACTCGGGCCGCCCGGTGGGCTCCCCGGTCAGCCAGCCGATCGTGGGCGGGTCGAACAGCATCTCCATCCGCGCGCTGAAGTTCATGGCCGACGCTGCTTTTGGATCGGGCAGGCGCACGCAGTCCGCCAGGCCGGGCATGGCCACCGAGGGGCCGTCCGACCAGTCCGGGTCCGCCGACCCGTCGAGCGTGGCGGTCGCGACGAGCATCTCGACGAACGCCTCGCCGTCCCGCACGAGCCGCGCCCGGGTCATCGCCGCCGTACGGCCCGACTTGAGCTGGTCGAGCACGACCTGGGCCGGGCCCGGCCGGGCCACCCGCAGGAAGTGGGCGCTGGTGGACACCGGGTGCGGGTGCGCCGAGGCGTCCGCCACCGCACGCAGCACGGTGGCCATCAGGTAACCGCCGTTCAGCGGCCCGCCCATCGAGTATCCGTCGTCGAGACACACGTCGTAGGTGGTGTCGTCGACCCGGATCGCCCGCGTGGCCTCGTCGAACTTGGTCATGCGCCCCTCGCCGCTCTACCGAATGATGTTCTGCTGGTTACTGTAGCGTGACGCTCTCCGCCGCAGCGGACAGGGATCACCTCAGCGTCACGGTCAAGCGGGCTGCAAGCGCCCTTCTAGCGGCCGCTCCTAACCTCCGGGCGACGACGCCTCCGGGCGTACGACCCGACGACGCTAGTGAGTGAGCCAATGCCCGCCGACCGCTCCCCCCGGCAGCCGGACCCCCGGACTCCGCACCCCCGACACACCGAACCGGCGTCGGGCCTCTGGAGCCCGCGTGACGAGAGCGACCTCGACCGCACCATCTCCTACCGGTTCCCCCGCCCCTCGGGCCGGGAGGCGCACACCGTGCGGCTGCCCGGCTGGAGCGAGCAGGAGGAGATCGGCTTCACCACTGTGGCCGAACCGCCGCCGCACACGCCGGCGCCGGCTCCGGGGGGCCGGCGGGGAGCACGCGGCTGGATCCTCGCGCTCGTCGCCGCCGTGCTCGTCGGAGTGGTCGGCGGGGGCGGCGTGTGGGCCGCCTCGAAGCTCAGCGGCGGCGGCACCCAGCCGCAGGACGTGCTGCCCGCGGACGCGATCGCCTACGTCCGGCTCGACCTCGATCCCTCCGCCGACCAGAAGCTCGCGTTGTTCGGCATCGCCCGCAGGTTCTCCACCACCCGGGACGCCTTCGGCGGCGACGACCCGCGCGAGGCACTCGTCACCGCCCTGGGGAAGGACGGCTCCGGCCTCGCGAAGGTCGACTACGCCAGGGACGTCGAGCCGTGGCTGGGCGACCGCGTCGGCCTCGCAGTGCTCCCCGCGACCGGCGGCGGCGACCCCGTCGGGGCGATCGCCGTACAGGTCAGGGACGAGGCGGCGGCCAGAGAGGGCATCGCGCGCCTCGGCCTGCGCGACGGGAAGGGCGGCCTCGCGTTCCGCGACGGGTACGCCGTCATCGCCCCGACCCAGGAGCTGGCCGACCGGTACGTCACGGCGGCGCCGCTGTCCGGCGATCCCCGCTTCGCCGACGACCTCCGCACGCTGGGCGAGCCGGGCGTGCTGTCGTTCTGGGCCGACGTGGAGAAGGTCGCCGAGGCCGCGTGGCCGTCGCGGAACGGCGCGGAGCCGCTGCTCGACCGCGTCAAAGACATGCGCTTCGCCGGCGCCCTCCGGTTCTCCGGCGACTACGCGGAGCTGGCCGGGATCACCCGCGGCGGGAAGACGGCGCCGGGCCGTCCCGAGCCGGTGCGGATCGGCGAACTGCCCGCGTCCACGGTCGCGGCGGCCTCGTTCTCCGGCCTGGGCGACCTGCTGCGCGAGCAGTGGCCCTCGATCGAGCGGGCGGCGAACGGCGCGGGAGGCGGGCCGTACGCCGAGACGCTCGGCGCCGCGCGGCAGTACGGCCTGTCCCTGCCGGACGACCTGGTGACGCTGCTGGGCAGGAACCTCACGCTCGCCCTCGACGAGCAGGGCCTGGACGGCTCCCAGCCCCGCTTCGGCGCGGTGCTCACGACCGACGCCGCCAAGGCCCAGGACGTGGTGGACAGGGTGAAGGCCTACCTCGACGGCATCGAGCGGCCGACGGACTTCGCCACCGCGAGCGGCGACGGGCGGTTCGTGCTCGCGACGAGCCCGGAGTACGCCGCCACGCTCGGCGGCGGCGGCGCGCTCGCCGAATCCGAGACGTTCCGGTTGGCCGTCCCGGACGCCGGGAACGCCACCTACGCGGTGTACGCCGACCTCGACCGGCTGGAGAAGCTGTACCTGAGCGGCGCCGGAGACGCCGGGCGGCGGGACCTGGAGAAGCTGCGGGCGGTCGGCCTGAGCGGCACCTCGGGCGAGGCCGGGTCGAGCTTCACCCTCAGGGTCGTGTTCGACTGAGCCCCCGGCCCGCACGGCCGCGCCGCCGTCCGGCGGGTGGCGCGGCGGCGGGCCGGAGTCAGGCCCAGAGCTGGCCTTCCAGGCGGTCCTCGGCCTCGTCGAGCGTGCCCTCGTAGGCGCCGGTGGACAGGTACTTCCACCCGCCGTCGGCGACGATGAACACGATGTCGGCCCGCTCCCCCGCCTCCACGGCCTTGCGGGCCATGCCGAGGGCCGCGTGCAGGGCGCAGCCGGTCGAGATGCCGGCGAAGATGCCCTCGGACGCCAGCAGCTCACGGGTGCGCCGCAACGCGTCGGCCGAGGTCACCGAGTAGCGGGTGGTCAGCACGGACGCGTCGTACAGCTCGGGGACGAACCCCTCGTCCACGTTGCGCAGGCCGTAGACCAGCTCGCCGTACCGCGGCTCGGCGGCCACGATCTTCACGTCCGGCACGTGCTCGCGCAGGTAGCGCCCGACGCCCATGAGCGTGCCGGTCGTGCCGAGCCCGGCGACGAAGTGGGTCACGCCCGGCAGGTCCGCGAGGATCTCCGGCCCGGTGGACTCGTAGTGGGAGCGCCAGTTCGCCGGGTTGCCGTACTGGTAGAGCATCACCCAGTCGGGATGCTCGGCCGCCAGGCCCTTGGCCACCCGTACGGCCTCGTTGGAGCCGCCTGCCGCCGGCGAGGAGATGATCTCCGCGCCCCACATGCGCAGCAGCTGGCGGCGCTCCTCCGAGGTGTTCTCGGGCATGACGCAGATCAGCCGGTAGCCCTTGAGCCGGGCCGACATCGCCAGCGAGATGCCGGTGTTGCCGGAGGTCGGCTCCAGGATCGTGCAGCCCGGCGTGAGCAGCCCGTCCTTCTCGGCCTGCTCGATCATCCACAGCGCCGGCCTGTCCTTGACCGACCCGGTCGGGTTGCGGTCCTCCAGCTTCGCCCAGATCCGCACGTCGGCGGAGGGCGAGAGCCGGGGCAGCCCCACCAGCGGGGTGTGCCCGACCGAGTCGATCAGCGAGTCGAAGCGCATCTAGCGCGCTCCGCCCGCGACGGCCGGGAGCACGGTCACGGTGTCGCCGTCGGCGACCGGGGTGCCGAGCCCGCCGAGGAAGCGCACGTCCTCGTCGTTGAGGTAGACGTTGACGAAACGGCGCAGCCCCGACTCGTCCACCAGCCGGCTCTTCAGGCCGGGGTGGCGCGACTCCAGGTCGCCGATCAGCTCTTCGAGGGTCGATCCCTTGGCGTTGACCGCCTTGGCGCCATCGGTGTAGCTGCGGAGGATGGTAGGAATGCGGACCTCGATGGCCATCTCGGCTCAATCTCCTTGATCTGTGGTCGTCGTTGTGGTGGGCGTCCGTTTACTCACGTCCGCCGGGCGCGTCCGTTCATCTGGATGGAACATGGCGGGACGGGCGGCGATTCCAACCGGGCGGCGGCAGCCGGCCGGGGCTCAGCGACAGTCGTAGACGACGACGGACGGCGTGTGCGCGAAGAGGAACGCCTGAACAGGAGATTCCGGGCGTACCCGGCGCATCAGGACAGCCGGTGACGACACAGGACGAGCGTCATCGTAAGGCATGGTTCAAGTTTAACCGTACGCCTCGACGATCTTGACGTCCTCCTCCGTCACGACCCCGTCATTGATCCGGAACGACCGGAACGGCGTCTCCTCCTCGGAGGCGGTCGAGACCAGCACGTAGTGGGCGTCGGGCTCGGAGGCGTAACCGATGTCCGTACGGGAGGGGTACGCCTCGGTGGCGGTGTGGGAGTGGTAGATCACGACGGGCACCTCGTCCCTGTCGTCCATCTCCCGCCACACCCGGAACTGCTCCATGGAGTCGAAGCGGTAGAACGTCGGGGACCGCTCGGCGTTCTCCATGGGAACGAAGCGCTCGGGACGGTCCGATCCGGCGGGCCCGGCCACGATGCCGCACGCCTCGTCCGGGTGATCGGCCCGCGCGTGGGCCACGATCCTGTCGACCAGCTCGCGTGAGATCGTCAGCATGCCGGAAAACCTACCAAAGGGCCCGGACGAGGCTGTCCTGCAGGTAGGTGAGCCAGTCGTAGGTCACGAACGCGGGATAACGCGGGTCGTCCTCGGACATCGAGGCGATCTCCTCGTGGACCTCCTCGGTCACCTCCAGGCGCACGCCGAGCGCGAGGCGGACGTCGTTGAGCGCCCGCAGCCACGCCTGCCCCTGCTCCGCGGTCAGCGTCAGCCGCCCCGGCGCCGCCGTCTCCAGCAGGGTGGTCGCGTCGGCCCGCTTGCCGTCGCGCAGCGTCGCCTCCGTGTAGCGCCGGAACTCCCCCGCCGCCTCGTCGTCCTCGGCGTACGCCGAGGGGAACAGCCGCGCGAGCACGGGGTCGTCCGGCGGGGTGGCCGAGCCGATGCCGAGCGCGCGCTCCAGCGGGTCGTCCCCCGTGGTGCCCGGCTCCACCAGGCCCAGCACCTGTGACACCAGCGAGCGCAGGATCGACACCTCGCCCGCGTCGAGGTGGATCGAGACGCCGTCGCGTGCCGCCTTGAATCCCGTGCTCATCATCTGTCCTGCTGCAGGGTCGCCCACAGGCCGTAGGAGTGGAGTATCTGCACGTCCCGCTCCATCTCCTCCCGGGTGCCGCTGGAGACCACGGCCCTGCCCTTGTGATGGACGTCCATCATCAGCTTCTCGGCCTTCTGCCGGGGATAACCGAACACGGTCTGGAAGACGTACGTGACGTACGACATGAGATTGACCGGGTCGTTCCACACGATCGTGAGCCACGGCAGATCGGGGCGCACGTCCGACGACGGACGCTCTACCTCGGCTGGAGCTGTGCTACCCACGTAACCATCCTGCACCACGACCGTCGTAGTCTTCGACACGTGCGCATGACCACGGGCACGGCCCTGCTGACCGACCAGTACGAACTGACGATGCTCCAGGCCGCGCTGGCGGGCGGTGCGGCGCACCGGCGGGCGGTCTTCGAGGTGTTCGCCCGGCGGCTGCCCGGAGGACGGCGCTACGGCGTGGTGGCCGGCACCGGGCGGTTCCTCGACGCGCTGGAGGACTTCCGCTTCGACGAGCAGGACATCGAGTTCCTGTGCTCCGCCGGGATCGTGGACGGGCCGACGGGCGACTTCCTCGCCGGCTACCGCTTCTCCGGCAACGTGTACGGCTACCGCGAGGGCGAGGCGTTCTTCCCCGGCTCCCCGATCATGGTGGTGGAGGGGACCTTCGCCGAGGCCGTGCTGCTGGAGACGCTGATCCTGTCGATCCTCAACCACGACTGCGCGATCGCCGCCGCCGCCTCCCGCATGGCGCAGGCGGCCGGCGACCGGCCGCTGATCGAGATGGGCTCGCGCCGCACCCACGAGTACGCCGCGGTCGCCGCCGCCAGGGCCGCCTACCTGTGCGGCTTCGCCTCCACCTCCAACCTCATGGCCGGTCACCTGTACGGCGTGCCGACCGCGGGCACCGCCGCCCACGCGTTCACCCTGCTGCACGACTCGGAGGCGGAGGCCTTCCGGATCCAGATCGAGTCCCTCGGGCTCGGCACCACCCTGCTCGTGGACACCTACGACGTGGCGAGGGCCGTACGGACGGCGGTGGAGCTGGCCGGGCCGGACCTCGGCGCGGTCCGCATCGACTCCGGCGACCTCGCCGTGGTGGCCGTCGAGGTGCGCCGCCTGCTCGACGACCTGGGCGCGGACCGGACGCGGATCGTCGTCACCAGCGACCTGGACGAGTTCGCGATCGCCGCGCTGGCGGCGGCGCCGGTCGACGCGTACGGCGTCGGCACCGCCCTGTCCACCGGGTCGGGCCACCCGACGGCCAGCCTGGTCTACAAACTGGTCGCCAGGGAGGACGCGTCGGGCGTCCTCCAGCCGGTAGCGAAGGCGTCCGTCGGCAAGCCGAGCGTCGGCGGCCGCAAGTGGGCCTACCGCAGGACCGGCGACGGCATCGCCACCGCCGAGGTGATCACCCGCGAGCCGGTGGAGTCCGAGGACCGTCCGCTGCTGGCCGAACTCGTCCGGGACGGCAAGGTCGTGGGCCGGGAGAGCCTGCTGACCGCCCGCGAGCGCCACCGGGCGACTTCGGCGGAGTTGCCACTCGAAGCCCGCAGCCTCTCCCCTGGAGACCCCGCAGTCCCTACTATCTTCAAGTGATCGCGGAGGACCGGCGCATGAGGACGACGCCGGTCCTCCGTGATCGCCACTGTGAGGTGACCCCATGAAGACCGCGCTCATCATCGTGGACGTGCAGAACGACTTCTGCGAGGGCGGCAGCCTGCCGGTCGGCGGGGGCGCCGGGGTGGCCGCCGCGATCGGCCGCCACGTCGACGAACACGGGTACGACCACGTGGTGGCCACCCGTGACTACCACGTCGATCCCGGACCGCACTTCGCCGCCGAGCCCGACTACGTCGACACCTGGCCGCCGCACTGCGTGGTCGGCACCTCCGGCGCCGACTTCCACCCGGCCTTCGACACGGCGAAGGTCGAGGAGATCTTCAGCAAGGGGGCGAGGCAGGCGGCCTACAGCGGGTTCGAGGGCGCCACCGCCGACGGCGTGGGGCTCGCCGCGTGGCTGCGTGAGCGGGGAGTGGAGGCCGTCGACGTGGTCGGCATCGCCACCGACCACTGCGTCCGGGCCACCGCCCTCGACGCGGCGGCCGGCGGCTTCTCCGTACGGGTCCTGCTGGACCTGACCGCCGGCGTAGCCAGGAAGACGACCGAGGCGGCGCTCTCCCGGCTGGCCGAGGCCGGCGTGGAGCTCACCGGGGAGCCCGTCCTCCAGTCCTGATCCACGCCGCGCCGGACGTCAATTCCTTCACCGCGAAGCGTCACGGGTGTATTACCTGGAGTGACGACCCTTCGTGGATTGGCGGCCCGATGTTCGCGTTCTCGCTCGGCCTGTGCTGGCTCGTCCTCACCCCGGTCTGCGTCTGGCTGCTCTTCGGCCGCGGCCACCGCGGTGCGCTTCGCGCCGCGGGCGCGCTGACCCTGGCGGCGCTGCAGGCGGTCACGATCGCCCTGGGATTCGCCCAGCGGCCCGAGGCGACGCCCGCGCAGACGGTCGCCGTCCGCGACACCGGCGCCACCGCACCGAAGGAGCGCCCGCCGGCCGCGCCCGGGCAGGACGAGACGGACGGCCAGAGCGGGCGGGAGGCGCCGGGCGGCCCGGCGGGCCCCGCCACCTCGCCGGCGTCACCCCCTCCCGCGGCGAGCGGCGGGTCCGCCTGCGACGAGCGCGTCGCCACCCCCGACGCCGTACGGCTGTCGTTCCGCGGGCGGGCCCTGCACGGCCTCACCGTCTACTGGCCCGCCACCACGGGGCAGTGCGACACCGCGACGGTGGCGGTGCACCAGGCCGGGCACCGCCTGCGCATCTGGGTGCGGGAGGGCGCGGAGGACGGGACCCAGGAGGGGACGCACCGCGTTCCGATACGCGTGGAGGGGGGTGTCGCCTCCCTCAGCCTCCGGCTGAGCCCGGCCACCCGGCACCATCGCCGCTACGTCGCCATCGACGGCCACACCGGCGACCGAATTCCACTCAGGTCGCACATGTCCTAGTGAATGACGATTGGCCATTCTCCGCTTTCCCGCGCCGGTGGAAACAAACACACACGCCACTCATGCCTCCGGTGGCCGTTCACCACACCGGTATGGACAATCCTTATCCCGCCCCGGGCATCCCGCGAATTTCCCGAATCCTCGCCCTCCCATGAAGGTTCGAAGCTGATAGCAATGTCCTCCACGCACCCGCCTTCGCAGCGAGCCCCGGCCGCGCTGCCCTACAGTTGGAGGACGCCCTATGGCCGTGCCCACCCTCAAACAACGCGTCAAGCGCTTGGAGAATGACTTTATGGAACTCAGCGTCTATTGCCGCAAGCAGTCCGTGGGGCACGCGTACGACGCGATGCAGATGAATTGGGACAAGATCGATGCGATGAGCGACCGCCTGCTCCGGGTCGAGCAGGTCGCCGAGGAGACGAAAGCGGACGTCGGCGTCCTCAAGCGTCAGATGGGTGTCGTGACCATCCGGCTCGACCGCATCGACGGCGAGATCCGCCGCCTTGACCGCAACGTCGAGGCCCTCAACGTCCGAGTCGACGGACTCACCCACCAAGTCGAAGACCTCACCAAACGAGTCGACACCCTCAGCGAGCGCTTCGACGGCCTGACCGAACGCGTCGACGGGCTGACAGAACGCGTCGACGGACTCACCCAACGCGTCGACGACCTCACGAAACGAGTCGACGGACTCAACGGACGCGTCGATGAGCTGACCCAACGAGTCGACGGGCTGACCGAACGCTTCGACGGACTCACCCGGCGCGTCGACACCCTCAACGAACGCTTCGGCGACCTCACGAAACGAGTCGACGGACTCAACGACCGGGTCGATGGACTCAACGACCGGGTCGACGGCCTCTCAAGAGGAGTCGACGGGCTGACGGAACGCGTCGAGGGTCTCAGCGGGCAGATGGACAGGATGGCGGCGTCCAACGCGACGATGTTCGAGGCCATCCTCGAGCGGCTGGACGGCCTGTCCGCCCAGGTCCAGCACGCCTCGGGGTCCGGGGCCGCGCCCGGCGCGAGCTGACGGCGTCCCTCGGTTCGCCGTCCTGTCAGGGGCGGCGGACCGAGGGCCGAGGCGGGGTCACCTGCGCTGGGTGGCCCATTTGCGGATCATCGCGATCCGCTCGCGGACCTGCTCGGCGGTGGCCTGGGCGATGGCGGGCCCGCCGCAGGCCCGGCGTAGCTCCGCGTGGATGACGCCGTGCGGCTGGCCGGTGCGGTGGTTCCACGCCCCGACGAGGCCGTTGAGCTCCTTGCGGAGCTCCGCGAGCTGCTCGTGCGGCGCGAGGGCCGGCGCCTGCTCCTCGCCCTTGCGGGTCTTGCGCATCGCCGCCTGCTGGTCGGCCTGACGCTTACGCAGCAGGGACGCCACCTGGTCGGGCTCCAGCAGGCCGGGCAGGCCGATGAAGTCCTCCTCCTCCGGCGAGCCGGGGGCGGCGGCGGTGCCGAACTCGCCGCCGTCGAACAGCACCCGGTCGAAGGTCGCGGACGCCTCAAGGGTCTGGAAGGGCAGCTCGTCGCCGAGCGCGTCGGGCTGCTTCTTCTCCTGCTGCGCCTGCTCCAGCAGCATGTCGTCGAGGCCGTCCTCGTCGCGGCGGCGGCCCAGCACGTGGTCGCGCTCGGTCTCCATCTCCCCCGCCAGGCCCATGAGGACGGGCACCGACGGCAGGAACACCGACGCCGTCTCGCCGCGCTTGCGGGCGCGCACGAACCGCCCGACGGCCTGGGCGAAGAACAGCGGGGTGGAGGTGCTCGTGGCGTACACGCCGACGCACAGCCGGGGGATGTCGACGCCCTCGGAGACCATCCGGACCGCGACCAGCCAGCGCCGCTCGGAGGTGGCGAAGTCCTTGATCTTCTTGGACGCGCCGGGGTCGTCGGAGAGGACGACCTCCGCGCCTTCGCCGGTCACGGTCCGGATGTGCCGGGCGTACGCCCGGGCGGACTCGTGGTCGGAGGCGATGACCAGGCCGCCGGCGTCCGGGACGCCGCGCCGGACCTCGGTGAGCCTGCGGTCGGCGGCGTGGATGACCTGGCGGATCCAATCGCCCTTCGGGTCGAGCGCGGCGCGCCAGGCCTGGGAGAGCTGGTCCTTGGTCAGCGGCGTGCCGAGCGTGGCGGCGATCTCGTCTCCGGCCCGCGTGCGCCACTTCATCTCCCCCGAGTAGGCGAGGAAGATGACCGGCCGGACGACGCCGTCGCCCAGGGCCGGGCCGTACCCGTAGGAGTAGTCGGCGACGCTGCGCAGGGCGCCCTCGCCGTCCTCCACATAGGTGACGAACGGGATCGGGCTCTCGTCCGACCGGAACGGCGTGCCGGTCAGCGCCAGCCGCCTGGTCGCCGGCTCGAACGCCTCGCGGACGCCGTCTCCCCACGACTTGGCGTCACCGGCGTGGTGGATCTCGTCGAAGATCACCAAGGTCTTGCGCGCCTCGGTGCGGGCGCGGTGCAGCGCCGGGTGCATCGCGATCTGGGCGTAGGTGACCGCGACGCCGGTGTAGTCGCGGGAGGTCGCGCCCTGGCTGTTCTTGAACTCGGGGTCGATGCCGATCCCGACCCGCGCCGCCGCGTCGGCCCACTGCCGCTTGAGGTGTTCGGTCGGCGTGACGATGGTCAGTGCGCGCACGACACCGCGGCTGAGCAGTTCGCTGGCGATCCGCAGCGCGTACGTCGTCTTTCCGGCGCCGGGGGTGGCGACGGTCAGGAAGTCTCTCGGCTCGCGCTGGACGTAGAGGTCGTAGGCCTCCTGCTGCCAGGCACGCAGCTTGGGGGCGGTCCCCCAGGCGGCTCTGTCGGGGTAGGACGGGGAGAGGTGGGACGCGGCCGAAACGCTCAACGACGCCTCCCCGAACTCATCGGAACACTGGTGTCTCTATCGGTTCGCTCCCTCACAGTGCCATCAGAGTAGCCCGCCACACCGACAGAACGCGCCGACCACGCGCATGGTGGTCCGAAATCGCATGGTGTGGGAATCCCCACAGCTCCGGAACTGACCGCCGTCGGACGTGGCCCGATCCGTACCGGACGGAGCCACGGACCAGGAGGATCGCGGCCCAGGCCGGACGGCGGGCACGCACGAGGCGGCCGGCCCGCGGAGCCCCCAGGCTTCCGCGGACCACCCGCCCCGGCGTCGGTCAGCCCGTCGTCACAGACGCGCCGGCGTGGTGCAGTCCGAGGCGGTCAGCGGCAGGGTCGAGGCGCCGCTCGTGTTCGCGACGCTGCAGTCGGAGACGAAGATGCTGCCGTCGGCCTTCCGCACGGTGACCCTGAGCCGCCCCACGGGAGTGCCGCTGGCGGTGAGGCTGCTCAGAACGCCGCCGGTGCCCAGCAGGGTGGTGCTCGGCGACGGCGCCAGGGTCACGTCGTACAGGAAGCCCGGGGAGAACACCGAGGTGAGGTCGGCCCAGGACGTGCCGTCGTTGACGAACACGTGGCCCCTGCGGGCCGAGCCGGTGAAGGTCTGCGAGGTGAGCGGCACCACGCTTGTGGTGGCGCCCGCCGCCGGCAGCACGTTGAAGGTCGTGATGATGTTCGCCGAGTCGAGACGCGGGAGGGGAATGAAGCTCTTCTCCCCGCCCTGCGGACTCGTCGCCCCATGCGCGACCGGGGTGGTCTTCGTCGAGGTGGCGCTCGCCGCGATCGAGCCCGACAGCCCCACGGTCGCGCAGGTCACCGCCACCGCGGCGGACCAGGTCAGCAGGCGACCGGCGCCACGCGAACCAGAGGCAGAGCTGCTCCTACGAGAAATCAATTTGATTTCCCCCCCATGGTGAGAATTGGTCTTTCCGGGTCACCGCGTTTTTCGTGCGATGCGACCTCGAAGATACCCGTCCGGAGAAACGCGGGCAGCGAGCCACTTATCGGATACCGGCAAACAGATGTTACGCCTATCTCAAAGCCGTTCCGGCGATTACCGCGATTCCCCGCATCGCACGACGGAACCACTGACCGGGCACTCGCCCATTCATATACTCATCCGTCAGGGCATACAGGACAGAGCGCGCGACCGTTATGACAACCGGTTTTCCGATTGACCGCTATATCGGGCAGAACGCCGCCAAGATGCCATTTTCCTGGCACGCGACGTGCCGTATCCGCCGTACGGAGAAGGCCCGGCGGATCGGTCCACCGCCGTCAGCGGGCGCCCCACATGAGGCCCTCGATCTCGGCTCGGGACCGCGGCTGGTCGGGGTGCGCCAGCCCGAGCAGGACCGTGCTGCCGCCGTCGGACCGGGTCAGCAGGGTCACCCGCATGAAGGCGGGCTCGTTCACGACGTCGCTGTACTCGGCCCGTACGGCCCGCGTGTGGCCCGGTCGCCCGCCGACGGTCACCGCGCGGTCGTCGAGCACCTCGACCTTGTCACCGTGCAGCAGCAGGCGGGCGTAGAGGTCGCTCAGGTCGATGACCTCCGAGCGGAGGCCGGGCGGATCGACCGGGTCGCCCGGCCGGGCCATGACCGTGGCGCTGTCCCCCCGCGCGGCGACGGTGGTGAAGCCGCTCACCGGGGCGACCACCCCCTCACGCCACTCGGGCGGGAGGGTGTAGGCGACCCCGGCGACCTGGTCGTGGATCACGGTGGGCGGCACGCGCTCGGCCCGGTTCAGGACCGTGACCACCACCGCGCCGATGACCGCCGCCGAGCAGGCCAGCGCGAGGCCGCCCACCAGGAGCCGCCACAGCCATCGGGGCATGCGCCGGGGCGGCGTGGCGGGCGCGCCGTACCGGCGGGCGGCGGGCGGAAGCTCGTCCTCCTCCTCGCCGGGCGGCGTGAGCGGCCACACGGAGGGTTCGGCCGTCGCCCGCCCGGAAACCGGCGCGCCGTACGGGGCCGTGCGCTCGCGCCCCCCGGCGTCGCGCGCCGGGCGGTGCCGGCCGGAGGCGCCCTCCGCCCCCGCGTCCCCGCCCGCTCCCGGCACGCCGTACGGACGCGTGAGGCCCCTGCCGGTGGTCTCGGGGCCCGTCTCGCCCCGGCCGGGGGGCTGCTCGGCGGGCGGCCAGACCCGGCGGGTCCACTCGTCATCCACAAAGCCTCCCGGGCGACCTGGCCGGGCGTGCGTGGGACGGAACCGGCGAGCGACGGAGCGATCAGGGCCACCCGCGGAGCCCTGTGACCGTGAACGCTGCTGGGAGTTATTCACACACGCGCCGCCGCGTCAACGCCTCCCGGCCGATTCGTCATCGGGCGGTGCGGCGAGAGCGTCCGACGTCACCTCCGGGTCGGCGCCCCGCGGACCCGGCCGGCGGTACACGTCCCACATCTGCCGGATCCGCACGGCCTGGCCCGGGGTGAACTCGCGCATGCACCGGTCCTGGGAGTAGTCCATGAAGTTGTGCGTCGGGTCGTTCCCCGGCGCGGGACAGCTGTCCTTCCTCGGCGGGCAGCCGGTGGTCGGCCGGGCCTCGGCGGGGGTGTCGTCCACCGAGTCGCCCGGTGCGGCGCAGCCGTTCTCGAAGGTGTGCAGCAGGCCGAGCCAGTGGCCGATCTCGTGGACGGCGGTGAAGCCCCTGGCGAAGTCGCGCAGGGGGCCGCCGGGCACGCTCCGCCAGTCGACGACCACTCCGTCGAGGCCGGGGTCGTCCTTGTACCAGTAGGGATAGGTGGAGTATCCGAGCACGAGCCGGCTCATCTGGGCGATGAACAGGTTGAGCGTCTCGGGGCCGCCGGTGCGGAGCTTCTCCTTCAGCGGCTCCTCGTATCCCAGAGGGTCGCGGAACCAGGCGCGGTTGTCGGTGTGGGTGACGCCCTTGAGCTCGAACCTCACCCCGGTGTCGGCGCCCCCGTACCCGCCGGAGTAGGCGGTGTTGAGCACGGCGATCTGCCTGGCCACGGCGGCGTCTGGCAGGCCGAGCGCGCCGTCCCTGACGATGTGCACCCACACCGGGACGGTGATCCGCTCGACGGCGCCCGGGTCGCGCCGGGAGAGACCCGCGGCGCCGCTCCGCTCCGCCGCGCGGAGCCTGCGGTCGAGATCGGCCGACATGCGGGCGGCCTCGCCCGGTCCGGGGTCGCGCGGCTCCATCGCGTGCGTGAGCCGCCGAGGAAGGGCGGTTTCCGCGCCCGGGCGCCGCGCGACGCCGGTCTGGGCCGCCGCAGGGCAGTCATCCGGCCGGGCGGCCTGCGGGGAGGCGGCGGACGCCGGGGCGGCGAGGACGCCGCCCAGCGCGTACAGGCATGCGAGGACGACGGCGATGGGTCGCCGAACCATTCTTTCCCCCGATACGGCTGGTCAGAAGGCTGACGTTAGCCGTCGGGGGGAAGGTCATCCCGTACCGACACTCACTCGCCGGGCGGCTCGCCCTTCGGCAGTCCTTCGTAGATCTCCTTGCACTCCGGGCAGACCGGATACTTCTTCGGGTCGCGGCTGGGCACCCAGACCTTGCCGCACAGGGCTCGCACCGGCGCACCGGTCACGTAGCTCTCAGTGATCTTGTTCTTGTCGGCGAAGTGCGAGAAGCGCTCGTGGTCGCCGTCGCCGTGCGAGAGCCGGGGTGTTACGTCGCTCTCGGGAAGAATCTTCGTGCCGCTCACGAGGACCAAGTCTATTGCAGCGGGCGCGCTCCCCTCGGTCCGCGGACGCGCGCGGCGGGCCGCCTCCCGCCGGAAACACGTACGGCCCCCGCGTGGTGGCGGGGGCCGTACGAGGAGCGGACGGCGTGCCGTCAGCCCAGGTGGACCGGGGCGCCCTCGGTCTTTCGGCCGGCCCGGACGAACAGGGCCAGGGCCGCGGCGAGCAGGGCGACGGCCGTGCTCACGAGGAAGCCGAGGTGCAGGCCGTCCATGAAGGACAGGTGTGAGGCGTCCGCCAGCACCTTCGCGAGGGGGCCGGTCCCCGGCGGGGCGGCGCCGACCGACGCGGCGGCCTCCAGCAGGCCCATCTGCTCGGGCGGCACGGCCGCCGCGGCCGGGCCGAGGTGGCCGGGCAGCACGTCGGCCGCCCTGGCGGACACGATCGCGCCGAGGATGGCGGTGCCGAGCGCGCCGCCGACCTGCATGGCGGAGTTCTGCACGCCGCCGGCGACGCCGCTCAGCTCCTCCGGCGCGTTGCCGACGATGATCTCGGTGGCGCCGACGAACACCGGCGACAGGCCGAATGCGAGCAGCACGAACGGGATCGCGGTGTCGGCGAAGGCGGCCTCCACGCTGAGCCGCGACATGAGGAACATCGCGACCGCGCTGATCACCATGCCGCCCGCGATGGTGATCTTCGGGCCGAGCTTGCCGATGAGGACGCCGGCGATGGGCGAGGCGACGATCATGCCGGCGCTCATGGGCAGCATGCGCAGACCGGAGTCGAGCGGCGTGAGCCCGTGCACGCCCTGGAAGAAGAACGTGAGGAAGAACATCGCGCCGAACATCGAGAACGCCATCAGGATCATCAGCACGGTGCCGATCGAGACCGACGCGTTGCGGAACAGGCTGAGCGGCAGCAGCGGCTCGCGGACCCTGGACTGCCAGAACACGAACAGCGCGCCGAACACCACGGTGGCGGCCAGGAAGGCGAGGGTGCGCACGTCGCCCCAGCCCCAGCTGGGCGCCTTGATGATGGCCCACACCAGGTCGAACATCGCGACCGACAGCAGCAGGACGCCGAGCCAGTCGACCCTGGACAGTGCCTGCGCCCTGCTCTCCCTCAGGGCCCACAGCCCGAACGCCAGGGCCGCCGCGCCGACCGGCACGTTGACGAAGAACACCGACTGCCAGCTCACGTTCTCCACCAGGAGGCCGCCGATGATCGGGCCGCCCGCGCTCGACAGGCCGATGATCGCGCCCCACGCGCCCATGGCCATGTTCAGCCTCTCGGCGGGGAACGCCGACCTGAGCAACGCGAGCGCGGCGGGCTGGAGCAGCGCGCCGAAGAGGCCCTGCAGCACCCGCAACGCGATCAGCATGCCCACCGAGGACGACAGGCCGATCGCCAGCGAGGTCAGCGCGAAGCCCGCCACGCCGGCGAGGAAGACCCGCTTGTGCCCGAAGAGGTCGCCGAGCTTGCCCGCCGTGATCAGGAAGACCGCGAGCGCGAGCAGGTAACCGCTGGTCACCCATTGCAGGTCCGACAGCGTCGCCTTGAGTTCCACCTGGATCACCGGGTTGGCGATGGCCACGACCGTGCCGTCCAGCATGACCATGATCACGCCGAGCGAGACGGCGAGCAGCGTGAGCCACGGACGTCCTTGGCCCCGTCCTGGAGGCGCGTCCGCGTCCACCGATACGGCTTGTGTCATCGAGGTTCCCCCTAAGCACCACTGAGCAGACCCCTGGCAATTTAGTGTCAGTCAATGACAGATGACAAATCCTTTTATCCGACATACGGTGACATCTGCAGGTTGCTACCGGCAGTTTTCGAGGAGGTGACGCCGTGGGGCTCCGCGAGCGCAAGAAGCAACGCACCCGGGACGCCCTGGTCGACGCGGCTCTCGACCTCTTCCTCACCAGGGGCTACGAGGCGACCACGGTCGAGCAGATCGCCGCCGAGGTGGACGTGTCGTCGAGGACGTTCTTCCGCTACTTCGCCTCGAAGGAGGACGCGGCACTCTCGCTGACCGCCGAGGAGCAGGAGATGTTCCTCGCCGAACTGGTCACCCGCCCGGAGTCGGAGTCGCCGTTCACGGCGCTGAGTCAGTCGATGCGGGCCATGCTGGGCATCCTACGAGAGCTCGACGAGGCGGAGACGGGCAGGATCGTCAAGGCCCGCCGGCTCATCCACTCCACTCCGTCCCTGCTCGCCGGGGGCATGCGGCTGGTGCGGGAGAACGAGCGCAGGCTCGTCGCCGAAGTGGCCCGCAGGATGGGAGTCCCGCCCGACGACCTCCAGCCGCAGTTCGTCGTGTCGCTGTTCGTCGGCATCGGCCTGCTCTGCCTGGACGGGCCGACCGAGGACCTGGGCGACATGGCACGGCGGTACGAGGACCTGCTCACGCTCGCCGAGCGCTCCCTCCGCCCCGGCTGGGACCTGCCCGTACGCCCCGGGACGGCCGGAGTCGTTCCGCCTCCGCGCTGAGGGCCCCCGGCAGGAGGACGACTCACAGGAGGACGACGCAGCCGCGCTCGCGCAGCGGCCGGACGCAGGCGGGCGCCTCGTCGAACTTGACCCAGCGCAGGTCGAGCTTCTCCAGGCGAGCCGGTTGTCGTGCGCGCGCAACTCGTGCAGGGCCGCCATGCCGCCGATGGACGCGGGCAGCTCCGCCAGCCGGTTCTCGGCGAGCAGCGCGGCGGGCACCGAGGTCAGCGCGTCGCGTCCGAGGCCGAGGTGTTCGAGCGCGGCCAGATCCCCCAGTTCGGGCGGGATGGCCGTGATCCGGTTGCCGTAGAGCCACAGGACCCGCAGGCGTTCCAGCCGCGCGATCCATCCGGGCAGCGACGTGAGCGCGTTCCCGTCGAGGTCGATGTGCCGGAGCGTCTCCGCCCCCCGTACGGCGGCCGGCAGCGACGACAGCCCGGCGCCGGCCGCCACCAGGGCGACCGGGACACCGCCGTCGAGCCGCACGGCCTCCTGGGGCGGCCAACCGGGTTCGGGCACGCCCGCGACCCTACCGGCGGCCGCGCGGCCGGTGAACGTTTCATCGGGTCGCGGCGGCCCAGGTGAGGGGGACGGGAAGCGATCGCGCTGGTCCGGCGGCCCGCCCCGCCGAACCGGTTCAGTTGCGGCGGGCCCGCCCGGCGGCCACGCCGGGCCGTCTCCTGTACGGTCCCGGGCCGTGCCGCCTATGGTGCCGGAGGCGCTCCCAACGGCGTCGCTCCCCCACCCGAGGTACAGAATGAAGACACGTCTCATCGCCGTGGGCGCGGCACTACTCGCCCTCCTGCTGTCGGTGGCCGCGATGAACCAGACCGCACAGGCCGCGACCGGCCTCCACGTCAGCGGCACGAAAATCGTCGAAGCCAACGGGAACAACTTCGTGATGCGCGGCACCAGCCACGCGCACACCTGGTACGCGAGCCAGACGGGCTCGTTCGCGAACATCAAGTCGCTGGGCGCCAACACCGTGCGCGTCGTGCTGAGCGGCGGACGCTGGACGGCCAACTCGGCGAGCGACGTCGCCAACGTCATCTCGCTGTGCAAGCAGAACCGGTTAATCTGCGTGCTGGAGAACCACGACACCACCGGGTACGCCGAGCAGAGCGGGGCGTACACGCTCGACCAGGCCGTCGACTACTGGGTCGGCCTGAAGAGCGTGCTGACCGGCCAGGAGAACTACGTCGTCATCAACATCGGCAACGAGCCGTACGGCAACAACAACCCGTCCGCCTGGACCACCGCGACCAAGAACGCGATCGTCCGGATGCGCGCCGCCGGGTTCCAGCACCTGCTCATGGTGGACGCGCCGAACTGGGGCCAGGACTGGCAGTTCGTCATGCGCGACAACGCCGCCTCGGTCTTCGCGAGCGACACCCAGAAGAACACCGTCTTCTCGATCCACATGTACGGCGTATTCGACACGGCGGCCGAGATCACCGGCTATCTGCAGGCGTTCCAGACCGCGAACCTCCCGCTGGTCATCGGCGAGTTCGGCAACATGCACTCGGACGGCGACCCGGACGAGGACACGATCATGTCCCAGGCCCAGTCGCGGGGCATCGGCTACCTCGGCTGGTCGTGGAGCGGCAACGGCGGCGGCGTCGAGTACCTGGACCAGGTCACGAACTTCAACGTCGGCCAGCTCACCTCCTGGGGCCAGCGGCTGTTCAACGGCGCGAACGGCATCAAGTCGACCGCCAAGGAGGCCACGGTCTACAGCGGGCCGCCGGTGAGCCCGTCAGCCAGCCCGTCCGGCTCGCCCAGCACGTCCCCCAGCACCTCCCCGAGCCCGCCCCGCAGCCCCTCCGCGTCGCCCAGCGCGTCCCCGAGCACGTCTCCGAGCACGTCGCCCAGCGGCAACGGCCGGGGCTGCTCGGCGACGTACCAGGTCACGAACCAGTGGGGCGGCGGGTTCCAGGCCGAGGTGACCGTCAAGGCCGGTTCCGGCTCGATCTCCGGCTGGACCGTCACCTGGACGTACGCCAACGGCCAGACGGTCACCCAGGCGTGGAACGCCGCGGTGACGTCGAGCGGCTCGTCGGTCACGGCGAAGAACGTGAGCTACAACGGCGGCCTCGGCGCCGGAGCGTCCACCTCGTTCGGCTTCCTCGGCTCCTGGAACGGCGCCAACCCGGTGCCCGCGGTGACCTGCACCGCGAGCTGAGACACGGCGACTCCTGAAAGAGCATCAAAGGCCGGGCGCGCTCACCGCGCCCGGCCTGCGCCGTACTGGCCGATCGGGTCCCCGAGAAGGCCGGTGGTCAGTTGAGCAGCGGGTCGTCCGGGAACGTGGCGACCAGGGCGAGATCGCCCTTCTGCCGGCGCAGCACGGTGCGCCACAGCGCGGAGGGGTCGGGATCGAAGGTGTCCCCCTGCTCCGAGTCGACGACGTACCAGGCGCCCTCCTGCAGTTCGTTCTCCAGCTGCCCCGCCGTCCAGCCCGCGTAGCCCGCGAAGATCCGCATCTGCGAGATCTCCCCGGCCAGGATCTCCGGGGGCGCGTCGAGATCCACCGTGCCGAGGCGCGACACCGCGGCCCTGCCCTGCAGCCGGCGCCAGCCCAGCGGCTCCTCCCCGCTCAGCACGACGGCGAGCGCGAGCGCGCTGTCCGTCTGCACCGGACCTCCCTCGAACAGCACCGGAGGACCGGTGACCAGGGGGTCCCACGAGGGCAGGACCTGGGTCACCGCGATCTCACTGGGCCGGTTGAGCACCACGCCCAGGGTGCCGCCGTCCTCGTCGTGCTCCAGCACGAGCACGACGCTACGCCGGAAGTTGGGGTCGTCGAGCAGTGGCGTCGCTACTAGCAACCCGCCGACGTAGATCGCCTCCGCCATACATCCCATCATGAGGGAGGAATGCGAATTCGTGTACGTCGCCCCCGGTTTGCCGCGGCATGTGACCCAACGCGAGCGGAGCGTCGCCGTCGGTGCCGGACGCCGGTCAGGCCTCCGTGAAGCCGCGCGGCCGGCCTCCGGCCGACTCCCGTACGGCGGCCGCCACAGCGTTGGCCACGTCGGGGTGGAAGACGCTGGGGATGATGTAGTTGGGCCCGAGTTCCTCGGCGCTCACCACCGCGGCCAGCGCGCGGGCCGCCGCGAGCAGCATCTCCGGGGTCACGCCGTCCGCCTGCGCGTCGAGCAGCCCACGGAACACGCCCGGGAACGCCAGCACGTTGTTGATCTGGTTGGGGTAGTCGGACCGGCCGGTCGCCACGACCGCCGCGTGCTCGCGGGCGTCGTCCGGGGAGACCTCGGGCTCGGGGTTGGCCAGCGCGAACACCACCGCGTCCCGCGCCATCGCCGCGACGTCGTCCCCGGTGAGGATTCCGGGGGCGGAGACGCCGATGAAGACGTCGGCGCCCTTGACCGCGCCGCGCAGGTCGCCGCCGTACCCGTCGGCGTTGGTGTGCTCGGCGATCCACCGGAGCGACTCGTCGAGGTCGTCGCGCCCGAGGTGGACCGCGCCCCGGTAGTCGCAGACGACGACGTTGCGCGCCCCGGCGGCCAGCAGCAGGCGGAGCACCGCGGTGCCGGCCGCGCCCGCCCCGGCCATCGCGATCCGCACCTCGGAGATCTCCTTGCGGACCACCTTCAGCGCGTTCGTCAGCGCGGCGAGCACGCAGATGGCGGTGCCGTGCTGGTCGTCGTGGAAGACCGGGATGTCGAGCAGTTCGCGCAGCCGCCGCTCGACCTCGAAACAGCGCGGCGCGGAGATGTCCTCCAGGTTGATGCCGCCGAACCCCGGCGCGATGGCCCGCACGGTCGCGACGATCTCGTCCACGTCCTGGGTGTCGAGGCAGATGGGCCAGGCGTCGATGCCGGCGAACCGCTTGAACAGGGCGGCCTTGCCCTCCATCACCGGCAGCGCGGCGGCGGGGCCGATGTTGCCGAGCCCGAGGACGGCGGAGCCGTCGGTGACGACCGCGACCGAGTTGCGCTTGATGGTGAGGCGGCGGGCGTCCTCCGGGTTGCGCGCGATCGCCAGGCTGACCCGCGCCACCCCCGGGGTGTAGGCCATCGACAGCTCGTCGCGGTTGCGCAGGGGGACCTTGGACTGCATCTCGATCTTGCCGCCGAGGTGCATGAGGAAGGTGCGGTCGGAGACCTTGTGGATGGCCACGTCCTCGACCGCGCCGAGGCTGTCCACGATCGCCTGGACGTGGTCGGCGTCCTTGGCCGCGCACGTCACGTCGATGCGGAGTTTCTCGTGCCCGGCGTTGGTCACGTCGAGGGCGGTCACGACGCCGCCCGCGTTCTCCACCGCGTGGGTCAGCAGGCTGACGGCCTTGCCTCCCGCGGGCACCTCGAGGCGCACAGTGATCGAGTAGGAAACGCTGGGCACTGTGGCCACGTCTATCCGCTCCTTTGCGGGGGTGGTGCCTGGCCGCGCCCGCCCGGCTGCTCCCATACGCGCGGCCTCCGCGTGGCGGTCACGCTCTCGCACCCCGGCGTGGGCGGCAAATGAGTGTTATCCATCGTGCCATCTCCGGCCGGGTGTTTCAGCCCACGGTCCGGGCGCCGCGCGGCGCCGCACGGTGCCGTCCCGCGACCGTGCGCGGCGGGAACGGGACGGCGCCGGAACGCCGTCCCGCCGGCCGCTCTCAGAACAGGGCGTTGGCCAGGGCCCTGCGCGACCGTACGACCGAGGGGTCGTCGGCGGGCAGCGCGTCGAACAGCCCGAGCAGGTGCACCCGGACCCGGTCCCTGTCAGCGCCACGAGTGCGCCGCACGAGCCCGATGAGCCGGTCGAACGCCTCGTCCACCCGCCCGCTCACCATTTCGAGGTCGGCGGCCTGGAGCTGGAGGTCGACGTCGTCGGAGGCGTCCGCGGCCCGCCCGAGCACGTCGGCCTCGTCGAGGTCCATCGTGCGGCGCAGCAGGCCGACCCCGGCGAGCCCGATCTTCGCGCCCTCGTCCCCCGGCGACCTGGCCAGCAGGCGCTGGTAGGCGGCGGCCGCCGCGTCCAGGTCGCCCTTCTCGACGGCCTGCTCCGCCCGCAGGAGCTCGGGGTCGACCGGCGGCTCGTCCGACTCGTCCGCGGGCGCGCCCGCCTCGACGCCGAGTTGCTCGAACACCTGCGAGAGCGCCTGCCGGAGCTGCGCCTCCGGCAGCGGGCCCTCGAACAGGGGCATGAGCTGTCCCTGGAAGGCCAGGTAGACGGTGGGCACCGCGCGCATCCGCAACGCCTGGGCGAGCTGCGGCTCGGCCTCCACGTCGACGCGGGCCAGCAGCCACGCGCCCGCCGCCTCCGCGGCCAGCTTGTCCATCACCCCACTGAACTGCTGGACCTGCTCGGCTCGGCGCATCGTCGCCTCGACGATCACGGGCACGCTCAGCGAGCGCTCCACGACGTCGGCGTTGAAGGTGGCCGAGGTCACCTCGATGACGGCCGCCGAGGCGGCTCCTGACGGACCTGCGGCCTCACGCCGCGCCTGGGCCTCCAGGGCCTGCTTGCGCGCGCCGAGGTCCACGGCGCCGTAGAGCGATCCAGGTCGAGAGAACTCCGCTGCCATACCCCCAATCCTGCCGTACTCTCCCGCGTGATCCGTGCCATCCTCGCTGTCTTCCTCTGCGATCGGGGCGGGCCGGCTCCCGTCATAGGGTGAACGGTGCGGATCGCCGCGTCGAAGGGAGCAGGACATGGCAGTGGAACGCATCGGCCCGCCGAGCGTCGCCGGTGAGCGCGAGATGCTGCGCGCGTTCCTCGACTTCCACCGGGCCACGCTCGCGCTGAAGTGCGAGGGCCTGTCGGACGAGGAGCTGCGCCGCACGTCGATGCCGCCTTCGACGCTCTCGCTGCTCGGCCTGGTCAGGCACATGGCGGAGGTCGAGCGCACGTGGTTCCGCCGTGTGATCGATAAGGAGGACGTGCCGCTCGTCTGGTCGCCGGAAGGCGACTACCAGGCGGCGTACGACGCGAGCGGGTCCACCGGCGCGGAGGCGTTCGCCGCCTGGCAGGCGGAGGTCGAGCACTCCCGCAGGATCGAGCGGGCGGCCGAGTCGCTCGACGTCACCGCCTACCAGCCCCGGTGGGGCGAGGAGGTGTCGCTGCGGCTCGTGATGCTGCACATGATGCACGAGTACGCCCGGCACAACGGCCACGCCGACCTCCTGCGCGAGGGCGTCGACGGGACCGTGGGCGTCTGAGCGTGGGCGTCTGAGCGTGTCCGGAAGCGGCTAGAAGGCGGCGGGCTCGGAGTAGGTGCCCCACTCCTCGCGCAGGACGTCGCAGATCTCGCCCAGGGTGGCCTCGGCCCTGACCGCCGCCAGCATCGGCGGGATCATGTTCTCGGCCGTCCCCGACGCGCTCCGCAGGGCGGCCAGCGCCGCGTCCACCGCCTGCCGGTCCCGTGCCCCGCGCCGCTCGGCGAGCACCCGGCGCTGCTCGGCCTCGACCTCGTGGCCGATCCGCAGGATCTCCAGCGGCTCCTCCACCGTCGAGGTGTGGCAGTTCACGCCGACGATCCGCTTGTCGCCCTTCTCCAGCTTGCGCTGGTAGTCGAAGGCCGACTCGGCGATCTCCGACATGAACCAGCCGTCCTCGATGCCCCGCAGGATGCCGGCGGTCATCGTGCCGTCGCCGCCCATGTCCCGGATCCTGGCGAAGATCTCCTCCGCCTCCGCCTCCAGCCGGTCGGTCAGCGCCTCCACGTACCAGGAGCCGCCGAGCGGGTCGACCACGTTGACGACCTCGGTCTCCTCCATGATCACCTGCTGGGTGCGCAGCGCGATCTCGGCGGCCTTCTCCGACGGCAGCGCGAGCACCTCGTCGAGCGCGTTGGTGTGCAGCGAGTTGGTGCCGCCGAGCACCGCCGCCAGCGCCTCGACGGCCGTACGCACGATGTTGTTGTCCGGCTGCTGCGCGGTCAGCGACACCCCGGCCGTCTGGGTGTGGAAGCGCAGCCACTGCGCCTTCTCCGTACGGGCGCCGTACACGTCGCGCATCCAGCGGGCCCAGATCCGGCGTGCCGCGCGGAACTTCGCGATCTCCTCGAAGAAGTCGATGTGCGCGTCGAAGAAGAACGAGAGCCCCGGGGCGAAGACGTCCACGTCGAGTCCGCGTGACAGGCCGAGCTCGACGTACCCGAACCCGTCGGCGAGCGTGAAGGCCAGCTCCTGCGCGGCCGTGGACCCCGCCTCGCGGATGTGGTAGCCCGACACCGACAGCGGCTTGTACGCGGGGATCTCGGCGGCGCAGAATTCCATGAGGTCGCCGATCAGGCGCAGGTGCGGCTCCGGGGCGAACAGCCACTCCTTCTGCGCGATGTACTCCTTGAAGATGTCGGTCTGGAGGGTGCCGTTCAGCCGCCCGGCCGGCACGCCCTGCCGCTCGGCCGCGACCACGTACATGCAGAAGATCGGTACGGCCGGTCCGCTGATGGTCATCGAGGTGGTCACCTCGCCGAGCGGGATGCCGTCGAACAGCAGGTCCATGTCGAGGGCCGAGTCGACCGCGACACCGCAGTGGCCCACCTCGCCGAGCGAGCGCGGGTCGTCGGAGTCGCGGCCCATCAGCGTCGGCATGTCGAACGCCACCGAAAGGCCGCCGCCTCCGGCGCCGAGGATCATCTTGTAGCGCTCGTTGGTCTGCCGGGCGTTGCCGAACCCCGCGAACTGCCGGATCGTCCAGGGACGGCCGCGGTAGCCGGTGGCGTACAGGCCCCGGGTGAAGGGGAACTCCCCCGGCCACCCGATGCGCCCGAACCGCGGGTCCGCACCGGGAGGGCCGTAGACGGGGTCCACGTCGAGCCCCGACAGGGTCCGGAACTCGCGGTCGCGCTTGAAGGCGGCGTCGTACCGCGCCTGCCAGCGGGCCCGCCCCGCCTCGATCGGCTCATCCGGCTGCATGCGTCCTCCCCGGTCGTCGCTCCTCTCCGAATACTAGGACGTCCTAGTAATTTCGGCCACCACCGTCTGACTCCCCGGTTCCACCAAGGTCACGTCACACGTTGGTCGCGAAATCCAACAGGCCTTTGACAGCGCGCGGAAATCTTCAAATATGGTCACCGCCCTTGAAGGTCCACACGGAGGTGGATGTGAACCGCTTGACAGTCGTCGCCGCGACCGCGGCGATGGTGGCGGCAACCCTTGCCGTACCCGCGCAGGCCGCACCGGCGGCCGCGGGATCGGCGACCCAGACCGAGTACGTGGTGTTGTACAAGGAAGGCACGTCCGCGGCGGACGCCCAGAAGGCGATCGAGGCCGCCGGCGGCAGCGTGGTGAAGGTGAACGCCGAGGTCGGCGTGGCCACGGTCAGCAGCACGAACGCCGGCTTCGCCAAGGCCCTCGCCGGGGCCGCGGCCATCGAGGGCGTCGCGCCCAACCGGGTGATCGGCAGCGCGCCCGACGACGCCAAGGCGTCCGCCGCCGCGCGGAAGGGCCCCTCGCGGGCGGCCAGGAACCGGGGCGTCGAGAGGGAGGGCCGGGGCGGCAAGGGTCCCAAGTGGGGGCGCAACGTCAAGGACGAGCCGCTCGCCGACCTGCAGTGGGACATGAAGCAGATCCACGCGGACGAGGCGCACAGGTACGAGCAGGGTGACAAGCGCGTCCTCGTCGGCATCCTCGACACCGGCGTCGACGGCTCCCACCCCGACATCGCGCCCAACTTCGACCGCAGGCTGAGCCGGAACTTCACCGTCGACGTGCCCGCGGACGCCAACGGCACCGAGATCGACGGGCCGTGCGAGGACGACCCCGACGGGTCCTGCACCGACCCGAACGACGTGGACGAGGACGGCCACGGCACCCACGTCGCCTCGTCGATCGCCTCCCCCATCAACAAGCTGGGCATCTCGGGCGTCGCGCCCAAGGTGACGATCGTGAACCTGCGGGCCGGCCAGGACTCGGGCTACTTCTTCCTCCAGCCGACCATCGACGCCCTCACGTACGCGGGCGACGTCGGCGTCGACGTGGTGAACATGAGCTACTACATCGACCCGTGGCTGTTCAACTGCGCCGACAACCCGGCTGACACCCCCGAGGAGCAGGCGCAGCAGCGGCTCTACATCGCCGCCACCCAGCGGGCGATCGACTACGCCCACGCGCACGGGGTGACGCTGGTCGGCGCGGCCGGCAACGAGGCGATCGACTACACCAAGACCAACGTCGACGCGACCAGCCCCGACTACGCCACCTTCCCCGGCCAGGCGGCCAGGACCCGGACCATCCCCGCGTCCTGCGTCTCGCTGCCGGCCGAGGCCGAGCACGTCATCTCGGTGTCCTCCACCGGCATCAGCAAGCGCAAGGCCTACTACTCCAGCTACGGCAACGGCTACATCGACGTGGCCTCGCCCGGCGGCGACGTCTACGACACTCCCGGCAACACGCGGGACGTCAGCAAGGCCACCCTGTCCGCCTACCCGAAGGCGCTGGCCGTGGCCAACGGCGAGATCGACGCGAACGGCGACCCCACCGTCGATTACGTGGTGAAGGACTGCAAGGGCTCGACCTGCGCCTACTACCAGTACCTGCAGGGCACCTCGATGGCCTCGCCGCGCGCGGCCGGCGTCGCGGCGCTGATCGTCAGCCGGTACGGCCAGCACGACCGCTTCCGCGGCGGCCTGACCCTGAACCCGGACAAGGTCGAGGCGATCCTCAAGGGGACGGCGACCAAGACGGCCTGCCCGAACCCGCCCGCCTACACCTACACCCGCAACCTGCCGAGCGGCAGCACGGTGACCGCCACGCACGTCTGCGAGGGCACCGCCGCCGGCAACGGCTTCTACGGCAAGGGCATCGTCGACGCCCTCCACGCCGTCGGCCACTGACCATCGCCGGCCGGTGGCGCGCCCGTGACACGCGGGCGCGCCACCGGCCCGCCGTTCCGGGCCCCGGCCGCGCGACAGCGGCCGGGGCCCGTCCACGTCAGGGGGCCTGGTCAGGGGGCCTCGTGAGGAGCCGGGGTCAGGGGCTGAAGTCGCCCGCCGCGACCCGGAGCGTCCGGAGCAGGCCGAACATCTCGCCCAGTTCGGCGTCGTCGTACATGCCCAGGCAGAAACCGGCGTTCATCAGGTCGTCCGTGGCCCGCCGTACGATGTCCCGGCCCTCGTCGGTGATCTCGGCGAGCACCCCGCGGCCGTCGCGCGGGTTGCGCATGCGCCGCACCAGCCCGGCGCGCTCCAGCCGGTCGACCGTGTTGGTGACGCTCGTGGGATGCACCATCAGCCGCTCGCCGATCTTCGACAGGGGCAGCGCCCCCGTCCGGCTGAATGTCAGCAGCACGAGCGCCTCGTACCTGGCGAAGGTCAGGTCGTACGGCTTGAGCAGCGTGTCCAGTTGCGCCAGCAGGATCTGATGGGCTCTCATGATCGAAGTCACGGCGGCCATGGCGGACGACGGCCCGAACGTCGCGCGCCAGGTCTCGGCGGCCCGCTCGATCGGGTCGAACGGGAGCTTGAGCGGCCGGGGACCGGCCACGGGCGGTGGCTCTGAGCTGGGCGGAACGGACACAGCGATATACGGTAGCGCGGCGCCGGCCATGATCGGCCGGGGCACCCAGCGTAACCGGACTGATTCCTTGACCCCAGAACTCCTCCCAGCAGGGTCACGCTCCGTTATGGTTGCCACGTCGAAAGGTGAGGCGGCGGCAAACCCGGCAGCACGGGGAGCCCCGTCTGCTACCGGGTGTCACAGGATCTCGCCGCAGGGGAAGCGGCCGGTCATCGGCCGGCCGCCGCGGACAACGGGATCCGCGGACACCGGCCCGGAGCAGGCGAGGCGGGGCCTGCCGGCGGACCAGCGCCACGGGGAACGGCGCGGGTTCGCACACCGCTCACACAGACACGGGGGAGATTCTCAATGGGCAGCACTGCTGTCCCGGCGCCGCATGCGCGCCGGACTTCGACGGCGTGGCCGGGGGCCGCGCCCGGCTGTGGGTGAGCACAGGGGCGGTTCACGCGGAGAGCTGAAACACGGCGTGCTGGTCGCGGGGACCGTGCTGCTCGTGCTCGGGCTCGTCGCCGCGTGGAGCGTCCTGATTCCCGGTTTCATGGACTGGGACGAGATAGTGGCGGCCGTCATCGGCTCGCTACGGCTGACGGGGCCCGTCGGCGCCGCGTTCGCGGCGTGGGTGGCGCTGCGCAGGCGCCGCGCCGAGCACGGCCGCGTCCTGACGCCCTGGCGGGCCGCCAGGGCGCCGTTGTCGATCATCGCGGTCGTGACCGGGTCCTTCGGGGCGACGGTCCTGCTGCTCGGCCTGCGCGCCGCGCTGACCGGGCAGGGCGGCGCGCTGCTGCCCGGCGGGCTCGCCATGTCCGTCGCGGGCCTGGGGCTGTACGTGATGGTCGGCTGGATACTGGGCTGGGTCCTGCCGGTCACCGTCGTCCCGCTGCTCGCGGCAGCGGGCACGTACGGCGTGTTCACCCTGCTGGCGACGGGGCCCAACTGGGCCGGCCGGCTCATCCCCGCCGCCCGGCAGCCGTACGAGCTGCTCACGGTCGGCGAGACCGCCTACGCGGACCAGGCGCTCTGGCTGGTGGGGCTCAGCGCCGCGCTGTTCCTCGGCTGGGTCGCCCTGGTGACCGGAAGGACGCTGGCGCTGGCCGCCGCGGTGATCGCCGTCCTGGCGGCGGGGACGGGCGCGGCCCGGCTGGTGAGCGAGCCGCGGACCACGCTCGCGAGCGAGCGCTACGCCTGCCAGGAATGGCCCATCACGGTGTGCGTGCGTCCGGCGCTGCGCGCCGGGCTGACCGACCTCGCGGGCATGTTCACCATGCTCGCGGCGCGGCTGGCCGGGACCCCGGCCGCCTTCAAGCGGGTCGAGCAGCGCGCGCCCGGCGAGGACGGGCCGGTGGCGCCGGGTGTCGTGGTCGTCCACCTCGGTGATCTCGGCGCCGGGTACGCCCGGCGGGCCGCCGGCGAGTTCCTCGACGGGCTGGCCCGTCCCTGCTCGGGGGTGGTCGCGGAGGGCTACCGGGCGATCGTCGTCGCCTGGCTGCGCAACGATCCGCTGCCCCCGGGGGACCTGCCCGAGCAGCACGCCGCCGCCCTGTGGTTCTCGGAGCTGACCGATGCCCAGCGGCACGACTGGCTGCGGCTGTTCTACTCCGACTTCGTCTCCTGCGGCCTGCAGGCCAGGCACTTCGGGGGCGGCACCCGGCCCGTGAACCCCGCCGTGACTCCTTATCCCGTCGATCCCACCCCGGCCGCCGGGCACGCCGGCGCGACGCCGTCCGCCGGTGCGACGCCGTCCGCCGGTACGGGACCCGGGGGCGCGGGCCCCGGCACAGGTCCGGGCGGTGCTGGTCCGGGCGGTGCTGGTCCGGGCAGTGCTGGTCCGGGCGGTGCTGGTCCGGGCAGTGCTGGTCCGGGCAGTGCTGGTACAGGCGGGGCCGGTTCGGCGGGCCTGGACGGCGCCGGCGACGCGGGGGGCTCCGGCGGGCGGACCCGGCCCGGTGCGGCCGGCGGCCCCGGCGGGGGCCTTCCGCCCGGCTCCTGGAACGGAGGCCCCGAGAGCGCGCGACCGGAAATCTCGGGGGGCCCGGCCTCCGGGCGGCACGGCCGGGCGCACGACACGGGCCCGGCGGACGAGAGGAGTTCCGGAGGGCGGCGGCCCGGCGATCCGCCGGACCATGCCCCTGGGCACGTCGAGCGTCGCGGCGCCGTGGAACGCGTCCCCGACCCCGGCCGCGACGACCGGCGCACCGACGACGACTCCCGGCGCGACGGCACCGGCACCCGCGGCACCGGCGCCCGTGACACCGGCGGTCGCGACGCCGGGGACTCGCAGGAGGCCCCCCAGGTGACGGACGTGCCCGCCGCCCTCCTGGCGCCCGCCTGATCGAGGGGCGGGGAGTCGTCCTGGTTGGGGCGGGCCGAAGACGGGGTTTGGGAGAGCCGAAGACCGGCGAAAAGGAGAATCGATCTTGCCCGGCGTGAGATCGCCGAAATACCGGGAAGATTCCACCCGTGGACCGACAGACACGTCCCTCCTTCGCACCGGCCGACGCCGGCCCCACGGCCGACGCCGCCACCGACGCCACGACGGGCGCCGGGAGACCCGCCCGCCGCCCGGGGCGCGGCTGGCGGGTGCTCGCCGGTCTGCTCCTCGTGATCGCCCTGCTCGTGGTCGGCGCCCGCCTGACCTGGTCCTGGATCGACCCGCTGGGCGATCAGACCATCGACAGGAGCGGGCCCGCGCTGCTGCGGTCGGTGCAGAACCTGAGCCGCTTCGAGGCCGCGACCGGCGAGTTCCAGGTGATCGTCGATCTGGAGAAGGACGCGAAGTTCCTGCCCGACGCGATCAAGGGCAGCCGGACCCTGTTCGTCGGAGCCGGCAGCGTCGACGCGTACGTGGACTTCTCGGGCCTGCCGAAGGACGCGCTCACGGTCTCCCCCGACCGCAAGGCCGTGACCGTACGGCTGCCGCACGCCGAGCTGGAGAAGCCGAACCTCGACAACAAGCGGTCGTACGTGTTCGCGCAGGAGCGGGGCATCTTCGACCGCATCTCCGACGTGCTCTCGTCCTCGCCGCAGAACCAGCAGGAGCTCTACGTCCTGGCCGAACGCAAGATCGGCGACGCCGCCGCCGCCAGCGACCTGCGCTCCAGGGCCGACCAGAACACCAAGGCCATGATGGAGGGTATGCTGAAGTCGCTCGGCTTCACCAGCGTCACCATCAAGTACACCGGCGAGCCCTGATCCAGGCGGCCCGGCCCGGCAGGGGTCGCGAGTGGAAGCGCGGCAGAGCGCCGCTCAGCGCAGCGCGGCGATGAGGTCGTCGGCGGCGGTGTAGGGGTCGGTCCCGGCGTCGAGCAACCGTGCGGCCAGCGCATCCAGGCGGTCGCCGTGCAGCCCCGCGAAGCGGGAGCGGAGCCTGGCGAGCGCGATGGCCTCGATCTCGTCGCGGGCGCGGGCCAGCCGCCGCCTGCGCCCCTCGCCCGACTCCTCCAGGTATGCCTGATGCTTGTCGAGCACGGCCATGAGATCGTCGGCGCCCTCCTCTCTGGAGGCGACCGTCGTGACGATCGGGGGACGCCACGCCGGCTCGGCGAGCCCCGTCATGTTCCGCAGCTCGCGCACCGTCGACTGGACGCCGTCCCGGTCGGCCTTGTTCACCACCAGGACGTCGGCGACCTCCAGGATGCCCGCCTTCGCGGCCTGCACGCCGTCGCCCATGCCGGGGGCGAGGATGACGACGGTGGTGTCCGCCAGCCGGGCGACGTCCACCTCGGCCTGACCGACGCCGACCGTCTCGACGAGGATCACCTCGCAGCCGGCGGCCTCCAGCACCCGCAGCGCCTGCGGCGTGGCCCACGCGAGGCCGCCCAGGTGGCCCCGGCTGGACATGCTGCGGATGAAGACCTCCGGATCGGTCGCGTGCTCCTGCATCCGCACGCGGTCGCCGAGCAGCGCGCCGCCGGTGAACGGGCTGGACGGATCGACCGCCAGCACCCCCACCCTGCTCCCCCGCCTGCGGAAGGCCCGGATGAGCATGCCCGTCGAGGTCGACTTGCCGACGCCGGGCGCGCCGGTCAGGCCGATCACCCGGGCGGTGTACGGCCTGGCCGCGCCGGTGGCGAGGTCGGCCATGACCTCGCGCAGGACGTGGTTCGTCCCCCCGCCCTCCACCCCGCCTCCACCACCCGGACCGGCGGCGTTCCCGGCCATGTTCTCCGCGATGTTCTCCGCCGCGTTCTCGACGAGTGAGATCAGCCGGGCGACCGCCCTCGGCCGTCCCAGCCGCGCCTGGGCGGCGAGCTCCCGGACGTCCACGTTCGCTCCGTTCCCCGGTCAGGCCCCGGGCGCGGGCACCCGGATGATCAGCGCGTCGCCCTGCCCACCGCCGCCGCACAGGCCGGCCGCGCCGAGGCCGCCGCCGCGCCTGCGCAGCTCGTGGGCCAGGGTGAGCACGATGCGGGCGCCGGACGCGCCGATCGGGTGGCCGAGCGCGATGCCGCCGCCATTGACGTTGATCTTGTCGAGCGGTACGCCGAGCTCCTTGGCCGACTGCAGCACGACCTGCGCGAACGCCTCGTTGATCTCCAGCAGGTCGAGGTCGTCCACGCCGATCCCCTGCTTGGCCAGCGCCTGGCTGATCGCGTTGGCGGGCTGCGACTGGAGCGAGTTGTCCGGCCCGGCCACGTTGCCGTGCGCGCCGATCTCGGCCAGCCATTCGAGGCCCAGCTCCTCGGCCCTGGCCCGCGACATCACGACCACGGCGACGGCCCCGTCGGAGATCTGCGAGGCGGATCCCGCCGTGATCGTGCCGTCCTCGGTGAACGCCGGCCGCAGTTTCGCCAGGGACTCCGCCGTGGTGTCCGCGCGGATGCCCTCGTCGGCCGAGAACAGGACCGGCCCTCCCTGTGTTTCCCCCCCACGGCCACGCCCCGCCGCCCCCCTGCGCTGCGGCAGCGGCACCGGGACGATCTCGTCGTCGAACAGGCCCTTCTCGGTGGCCTCGGCGGCGCGCTGGTGCGAACGCGCGGAGAAGGCGTCCTGCTCCTCGCGGGTCAGGCCGAGCCTCGCGTTGTGACGCTCGGTGGACTCCCCCATCGCGATCTGGTCGAAGGCGTCGGTCAGGCCGTCGTACGCCGTCGAGTCCAGGATTTCGCCGCCGCCGTACTTCACGCCCTTGCGCAGCCCGGGCAGCAGGTGCGGGGCGTTCGTCATCGACTCCATGCCGCCCGCGACGACGACGTCGAACTCGCCCGCGCGGATGAGCTGGTCGGCCAGCGCGATCGCGTCCAGGCCCGACAGGCAGACCTTGTTGATGGTGAGGGAGGGCACGGTCATGGGGATTCCGGCCTTCACCGCGGCCTGGCGGGAGGGGATCTGCCCGGCGCCCGCCTGGAGCACCTGACCCATGATCACGTACTGGACCTGGTCCGGTGAGACACCCGCCCGCTCCAGCGCCGCCCTGATCGCGATTCCGCCCAGTTCGACGGCGGACAGGCCGGACAGTGAGCCGAGAAGGCGTCCGATGGGCGTGCGTGCTCCGGCGACGATGACGGAACCAGACATTTCGAGACCCTCCACTGCGAGATCGGGGGCAACGGTGTCACCATACCCAGGAGTAGTTGGGTCGCCCGGATTCGGGCGCGGCGAAGGGACCTGCGATGCTCCTGCGAATCGACCACGTGGGCGTGGCCTGCACCAACCTCGAAGAGAAGATCGAGTTCTACGAGTCGGTCTTCGGGCTGACCGTCGTCAGCCGGGAGGTGAACGAGGAGCAGGGCGTCCGGGAGGCGATGCTGCACGTCGCCGACGGCGACCAGGGCGCGTCGTACGTCCAGCTTCTCGAACCGCTGCACCCCGACACAGCCGTGGGCAAGTTCCTCGCCAAGCGGGGCGAGGGCGTGCATCATATCGGTTACGGCGTGGCGGACGTCACCAAAGCCCTGGAGGAGATCGGGGCGAAGGGCGTGCGCCTGATCGACCAGCGGCCCAGGCACGGCTCGATGGGAGCCTCGATCGCGTTTCTGCATCCCAAGGACGTGGGCGGGGTTCTCACCGAGCTTGTCGAGTCGTCCAGGCGTTAAGTAAACGCAAGAAACGTTCATACGTAACAAGTCGCGCAGAAAGTCGGAGGGGGCCGCCAACGCGGCAGTACCGGAGTACGCTGGCGTTCATCACCGGACGTGGATGCCAATACCGGCTCCTCGCCTCGGAACCGACCCCCCCGTCCGGCCCCTGTAGCCGTCTCGACAACCAGGATCGAGCCTCATGCAGTCCGACATCGACGCCCAGCTCAACAACTTCTTCGAGGATGCCCCTTCCCGCGAATTCGACGTGGTGCTCCGGGGTTATGACCGGCACCAGGTCCACGACCACCTGAAGACGCTCGACACCGAACTGCGGCAGGCCAAGGAGCAGGTGAGCGGGCTCCAGAGGGAGCTCTCCGACTCCCAGCGCCAGCTCCAGGAGCAGGAGCGGCCCACGTACTCAGGTCTCGGCGCCCGCATCGAGCAGCTGCTGCGGCTGGCGGAGGAGCAGGCCACCGAGCTGGTGCAGGCGGCCAGGTCGGAGGCGAACGAGATCCGCGCCGCCGCGAAGGTGGACGCCGCCGACCTGCGGGCCGCGGCGGAGAACGAGGCGGCGGAGAAGCGGGCGCTGGCCGCTCGCGAGGCCGAGGAGATGCGCAGCACCGCTGAGCGCGATGCCGAGGAGATCCGTTCCACCGCACGGCGCGAGTCCGACGAGCTGACCGCGACGACCGAGCGCGAGGTGGCCAAGATCCGGGCCACCGCCGACCACGAGGTCGCGGAGAAGCGGGCCGACGCCGAGCGGGAGATCGCCAAGCTGCGCACCACGACCGAGCGCGAGGTGGCCCAGCTGCGGGCCTCCACCAAGCGCGAGCGCGACGAGGTGCTCACCACGGCCAAGCGCCAGGCGGACGAGATGCGGGCGCAGGCGCAGCGGATTCTCGAGGAGTCGGAGGCCAAGCGGGCCCAGGACGAGGCGGAGTTCGAGATCCAGCTCGCCGCCCGCCGCGAGGACGCCGAGCGCCAGGAGGCCGAGCGGCACGCCACCGCCCAGGCCAACACGCAGAAGCTGGTCGCCGAGGCCGAGCAGCGCGCCGCCACCGCCGAGCAGCGCGCCGCCAAGGCCACGCAGCAGGCCGAGCAGACCCGCCGCGAGGCCGACACCCACGCCAAGCAGCTGCTGGCCAACGCGCGCAAGAACGCCGACCAGCTCGTGGCCGAGGCCAAGACCAGCGCCGACACGATAGTGACCGACGCCAAGAACGAGGCCGAGCGCACCCGTACGGCGATGCAGCGCCAGGTGGACGAGCTGACCCGCCAGCGCGACAGCATCACCAGCCACCTCGCGCAGCTCCGTCAGCTGCTCGGCGGCGCTCCGCTGCCGGGCATGGACGCGGCGGAGCCGGCGCCGGTCGCCGCCGCTCCGGCGAAGCCGGCCCTCTCGGCCGCTCCGCCCATCGCGGACAAGCCGGCCGTTTCCGCCGCTCCGGCGGAGCCGATCAGCTCTGCGAAGAGCGACGACGATTCGGAGTGGTGGCAGGAGTAGATCACCGGCACATTCGGGGGAGTCGACGACGGCCGCGCGACGGCCAGGTGACAGTGACGGCTAAGCGAACGGGGCCCGGCGGACACCGCCGGGCCCCGTTCCGCGTGACCGGGCTCCACGTAGCCGGACATGGGGTGACTGGACACCACGTGACCCGGCTCCACACGACCGGCTCCACACGACCGGGCTCCGCGTGACCGGACTCCCGGGTTCCTGGTGAGCAGACTTCCGGGTGAGCAGACCTACGCCTGATCGGACGGCGATCAGTGCGCGAGGGATTTCACGAACTCCGCGACGACGCGGTTGAACGCCTCGGGCTGCTCGATGGCCGACAGGTGGCCCGCCTTCTCGATGACGGCGAGCCGCGCGTCCGGGACGGCCTCCGCCATCGCCCGCGCGTCCGCGAGCGGCGAGATCTCGTCCTCGTCGCCCACCACGACCAGCGCGGGCACCGTCAGGGACCGGAGCGTGCCGAACGCGTCGGGCCGGGCGGCCATCGCCCGCTGGGCCCAGGCGACCGCCGCGGGAGGCGCCGCCTGCATGAGGCCACGGACCCTCCCCAGGACCATCCCCCTGCGCTCCCTGGTGGTCGCGCCGACAAGCGTGGGCAGCCCATCGAGCAGGACGCCCGTGTCGCCCGCCAGGACGGCGGCGGCGATCCGCTCCCGGTTGGCCCGCGCCGGCTCCGGGTCGGCCTGCGCCTTGGTGTCGGCGAGGATCACCCCGAGCACCCGGCCGGGGTGGCGGCGGCACAGCGCCATGGTCACGTAGCCGCCCATCGACTGGCCGCCGACCACCGCGCGTTCGACGCCCTCCTGGTCGAGCAGCCGCACCACGTCGTCGGCCATCGCGTCGACCGAGGGCTCGTCGTCGCCGAGGAGCGTGCCGCCGAAGCCGCGCAGGTCGGGAGTGATCACCCGGCAGAGGGGCGCCAGGCCCTCCCGCTGGGCGAGCCACATCGCCGACGACAGCGGAAACGCGTGGAGCAGGACGACAGGCAGGCCGCTTCCTGCGGATCGCGAGTAGAGCTGCATCAGCTCACGGTAACGCGCGGCACACCTCCGGCCGCCCTTCGTCACCGATTCGCGACCTGGCGCGCGCGTGCGCCGCGTACGGACGGCGGGCGCACGCGCGGGCGGCGGGTCACACGGTGGTGGGCAGGGGCGCGGCGGCGGGGTTCAGGCGCTTGACGATCTCGTCGAGCACGACGCGCACGTACGGCTCGCCGACCCACAGGTGCTTGGCTCCCTCGACGCCGATGACCTCGGCCTGCGGTGCCGCGGCGAACCGCAGCGCGGCCTCCTCGGGGCGCAGGTAGTCGTCGAACTCCGGGACCAGGGCGACCAGCGGGCGGCCGAACTCGCCCCAGGCGGCGACGTCCTCGTCCCCTGCCCGCTTCAGCGGCGGCGACAGCAGGATCGCCCCCCGCACGAGCGGGTCGCGGCCCCAGCGCAACGCGAGCTCGGTGCCGAAGGACCAGCCGAGCAGCCACGGGTTCGGCAGGTCGTGGAAGTCGGCGTACTCCAGGGCGGCGGCCACGTCCCACCGCTCCCCCTCTCCCCCGTCGAACGCCCCCTGCGAGGTGCCCCGGTCGGAGGTCGTGCCACGCGTGTTGAAACGCAGCACGGCGATGCCGGCGAGCGCGGGCAGCCGGTACGACGCCTTGCGCAGCACGTGGCTGTCCATCATGCCGCCGTGGGTGGGCAGGGGGTGCAGGCAGACCAGCGTGGCCACCGGCGGGCCGGTCTCGGGCATCGCCAGCTCGCCGACGAGGGTCAGCCCGTCCGCCGTGTGCAGCTCGATGTCCTCGCGCCGGGCAGGCAGCACCGTGGAGGCCCTGATGTCCATTCCCACCTCGTATACGTCGTGTCAGTAGCGGCTGCGGCCCGGGCCGCGGTTGACCCGGTTGCGCCAGCACGCGGTGTGCCAGTGCCGCCGCTCGTCCTCGCCTCCGGACCACGCCGGCCAGCTCACCACGTGCGGCAGCCCCGGCCTGATCTCCTGCTCGCAGCCGGGACACCGGTAGGCCTTGCCCTGGGTGACGCCGGAGACGTTGCGGACGACCCATTCCCCGTCCGGCGCGCTCTCCACGCGGTCCACGCCCGGAACCGAAGCGCCGACCGGTCGTGCCGCGCGGCCGTCCGGGCGTTCGAACGGGCCGCGGCGGCGGGCACGGCGGGGGCTCACGGCGGGGGTCCTTCCGGGGCGTTCATGTCAGGCGGAACGGGAGATCTCACTCCATTCTTCCAGCACCGGTTCACGCGCGTACGCCGGGATGCTCGTCGCATCGGTCACGCCGGGACGACCGGGCGACGGCGCGGACACCTCGCGCCCCGGCGGACGGTTCCGCAGAACGGCTCCGGCCCTCCGGAAGCCCGATAGGGTTGGCGCTCATGCGGCTGGTCATCGCGCGGTGCAGCGTCGATTACGTGGGGCGGTTGACGGCTCACCTTCCCATGGCGCCCCGGCTCATCCTGATGAAGGCGGACGGCAGCGTGTCCATTCACGCCGACGACCGGGCGTTCAAGCCTCTGAACTGGATGAACCCGCCCTGCAAGGTCCGCGAGGAGACGATCGACGGTGTGCTCACCTGGTCGGTGGTGCACGGCAAGACCGGCGAGAAGCTGGTGCTGACCATCGAGGAGGTCCTGCACGACTCCAGCCACGAACTGGGCATCGATCCGGGGCTGCGCAAGGACGGCGTCGAGGCGCACCTGCAGGAACTGCTGGCCGAGCACATCACCACGCTCGGGGACGGCTGGACGCTGGTGCGCCGGGAGTACATGACCGCCATCGGGCCGGTGGACATCCTCTGCCGCGACCACCTCGGCGGCGCGGTGGCCGTGGAGATCAAGCGGCGCGGCGACATCGACGGCGTGGAGCAGCTCACCCGCTATCTCGAACTGCTCAATCGCGACCCGCGTCTGGCACCGGTGAAAGGGATCTTCGCCGCCCAGGAGATCAAACCGCAGGCACGCGTGCTCGCCACCGACCGCGGCATCGACTGCGTCACGCTCGACTACGACGCCCTGCGCGGCATCGAGCCGGAGAACCCCACTCTTTTCTAGATACTTTCCGGAGACTTCGCAAAGACCGGCGAAGCCGGCGTCACGTTCCTCCAGTTCCACACCCCGTCTCGCCACGGGCCTGACCGGCCCAGGTGAGACGGGTGATCGACGTGCGGCGGGGCCCGCTCCCCGCGCGTCCCCGGGACGGCAGGCGGCGGGTCACGGCTGCCGCTCGCCGCGGGGATGACGACCGCCTCGCCCCCGAACGGTCCGAAATCGCAGATGCAATTGCATCTGTACCGGTTCACACCTATTGCTAATAGTCGTGAGGATTGATGCTTATGTCAAGCCATTCGGCCGGTTTAGCATGTTCCCAAATCAGCTAATTCCCAGCACTTCCACTAAAAGGATCTTGCGTTCATAATGGGGAGTTCTGGGGGACGAGGAGAGCGCGAGGTGAAGAGTGGCGGGAAGGGACTATCGGGGGATGTCGGCTGCCGAAAGGCTGGCAGACAGGCGGGAACGGCTCATATCAGCCGCTTACTCCTTGTTCGCGCACCCCGGCTTCCACTCCACCACCATCGAGCGGCTCTGCGCGACCGCGCGTATCTCGAACCGCGCCTTCTACGAATGCTTCTCCAGTCGCGAGGACCTCATGCGGGCGGTTTATGACCGGTGCATCGAGGAGACTCTGACCTCGGTGGGCGAGGCCATCGAGAAGGCCCCGCCCACGCTCGACGACCGCATCGTCGCGGGCATCGCGGAGTACGTCCGCTTCGTCACCGCGGACGTGCGGCGCGCCCGGGTGATGCACCTGGAGGTACGGCGAGCCGGCAACGTGCTGAGCGGCGCCAGGCAGCAGGCCGTGGCCGCCTTCACCAAAATCATCGAAAGCTCGGCGCGGGGCGCGGGCCGTACGCCTCCCCTGGACCTTCACCTGCTGGCGCTCAGGCTCATCGGCGCCATCACCGAGTTGCTCATCGAGTGGGTGCTGACCGACCCGGCCCCGCCCACGGACGAGCTCGTCGAGACCTGCGTGTTCATCTTCCGCCGCACCTTCGCCGCGGACGGATCACAGGCGGCCTCCGCTTACTGAGGCGGCGGACGGCGGCTACGCTGAGCGGCATGACCCGAGCCGACAACGACAAGCCCGTCGTACTGTCCAAGATCTACACCCGTACGGGCGACGACGGCACGACCTCCCTCGGCGACATGAGCCGCACCCGCAAGACCGATGCCCGCCTGGCGGCGTACGCCGACGTCGAGGAGGCCAACGCGGCGATCGGAGTCGCCCTGGCCACCGGCGGCCTGCCGCAGGACGTGGTGGCGGTGCTGGGCAGGGTGCAGAACGAGCTGTTCGACGTGGGCGCGGACCTGTGCAACCCCGTCGCGGAGGATCCCACGCAGCAGGAGTACGCCCCGCTGCGGGTGGAGGAGTCCTACATCGTCTGGCTCGAAGAACAGTGCGACCGCTTCAACGCGACCCTCAAGCCGCTGCGTAGTTTCATCCTGCCCGGCGGGGCCCCCGCCACGGCCTTCCTCCACCTCGCCCGCACGGTCGTACGCCGGGCCGAGCGGATGGCCTGGGCGGCGCTGGAGGCGCACGACGACGTCAATCCCCTGACGGCCAAGTACCTGAACCGCCTGTCGGACCTGATGTTCATCCTGTGCCGCGTGGCCTCCGCCGGCGACGACGTCCTCTGGAAGCCCGGCGCCACCCGCTAGCGCGCTCACCGAGGGGCGCGGTGCCGAAGGCGCCGCAATTCTAAGCGGCGTCGAGGTGGGCGCTGGGCGGGGCGGACTCCAGCCAGGCGAGGAAGCCGGTCAGGGCGTCCTCGCTCATCGCCAGGCACAGCGAGCCGGCCATGACGGGCCGGGTGGTGCTCGCCGCCGAGCGGTCCGTCGAGCAGACGACGGTCCAGTAGCCGGCGGGCCCCTCACCCGAGCCGAGCATCCTCCGGCTGGAAACCGTGAGGCCGCGCCTCGCGATCGCGTGGCGCGGCCTCAGGCCGAGTCCCAGGAACGGGATCCAGTGGAGTTCTCCCCCTACGTAGCGGGCGACCCCGCTCTTCCAGCCTCCCCGGCCGTCACGCACCCGGCAGACGATCGTGCCCCGGGCCCTGGCCAGGGCGAAGCCCCGGAGGACGAGGAGTGCGAGCACGGCGACAACGCCCGTGAGAACCTCAAGCGCCGCCACTGCCGCCTCCTCTGCCGTGTCAGACCTCTTCGCCGGCGGCCCGCAGCCGGGCGGCCGCCCGCCTGGCCTGGTGCCGCGCGTCCGCGTCCTCCTGGTCGGCCTCGATCGAGGCCTGCGCACGCTGCAGCGCGTCCTTGGCCCGTGCGACGTCGACCTCGGAGCCGAGCTCGGCCGTCTCCGCCAGAATCGACACGTCGTTGTTGGCGACGGAGATGAACCCGCCGTGCACCGCCGCGACGAGGTCGGCGTCGCCGTCGCGCTTGACGCGCAGCACCCCGCCCTCGACGAGGACGCCGAGCACGGGAGCGTGTTCCGGCATAATACCGATCTCGCCGTCCACGGTCTTGGCAATGACCATGTCGGCCTCGCCCGTCCAGAGCTCACGTTCCGGCGAGACGACGCCCACGCGAAGCTTTGCCACTTCTCAGCTCCCTTTCGACGGACGCCTGCACGGCCCGGCGGACGCCGGGCCGTGCAGGCGCCGAAGGTGTCCTAGCGCTCGAGGTCCTTCGCCTTGGCGATGGCCTGCTCGATGCCACCGACCATGAAGAAGGCCTGCTCGGGCAGGTGGTCGTACTCGCCGGCGCACAGCCCCTTGAAGGAGGCGATGGTCTCGTCCAGCGGGACGAACTCGCCCGGCTGGCCGGTGAACGCCTCGGCGGCGTACATCGGGTGGGACAGGAACCGCTCGATGCGGCGCGCCCGCTGAACGGTGACCCTGTCCTCTTCGGAGAGCTCGTCGATGCCCAGGATGGCGATGATGTCCTGCAGTTCCTTGTACTTCTGCAGGATCCGCTTGGTCTCCTGGGCGACCGCGTAGTGCTCGTCACCGATGATCTGCGGGTCGAGGATCCGCGAGGAGGAGTCGAGCGGGTCCACCGCGGGGTAGATGCCCTTCTCCGAGATCGGCCGGGACAGCACGGTCTGCGCGTCGAGGTGCGCGAACGCGTTGTGCGGGGCCGGGTCGGTGATGTCGTCCGCGGGCACGTAGATCGCCTGCATGGAGGTGATCGAGTGACCGCGGGTGGAGGTGATGCGCTCCTGGAGCACGCCCATCTCGTCGGCGAGGGTCGGCTGGTAACCCACGGCGGACGGCATGCGGCCGAGCAGCGTGGAGACCTCCGAACCCGCCTGGGTGAAGCGGAAGATGTTGTCGATGAACAGCAGCACGTCCTGCTTCTGCACGTCGCGGAAATACTCCGCCATGGTCAGAGCGGACAGCGCCACCCGCAGACGGGTGCCCGGGGGCTCGTCCATCTGACCGAAGACGAGCGCGGTGTCCTTGAGGACGTCCGCCTCCTCCATCTCCAGCCAGAGGTCGTTGCCCTCACGGGTGCGCTCGCCGACGCCCGCGAACACCGAGGTGCCCGAGAACTTCAGCGCGACGCGGCGGATCATCTCCTGGATCAGAACGGTCTTGCCCACGCCCGCGCCGCCGAACAGGCCGATCTTGCCGCCCTTCACGTACGGCGTGAGCAGGTCGATGACCTTGATGCCGGTGGGCAGCATCTCCGTGCGGGCCTCAAGCTGGTCGAACGCCGGGGCCGGACGGTGGATGGGCCACCTCTCGCTGACCTGGATCGAGGCCTTGTCCGCGTCGAGCGGCTCACCGAGGGCGTTCCACACGTGGCCCTTGACGGAGTCGCCGACCGGCACCGAGATCGCGACGCCCGTGTCGGTGACGGCCGCGCCGCGGACCAGACCGTCGGTGGGCTGCATGGAGATGGCCCGGACGATGTTGTCGCCGAGGTGCTGGGCGACCTCCAGCGTCAGGGTCTTGGTCTCGCCGGCGAGGTCGACGTCGACGGTGAGCGCGTTGTAGATGTCCGGCATGGCCTCGACGGGGAACTCCACGTCGACGACCGGACCGGTGACGCGGGCGACACGGCCCACGGTGGTCTCAACAGTCTGTGCGGTCATTTCACTCTTTCCCCGCTGCGGCGTCAGCCAGCGCGTTCGCGCCACCGACGATCTCGCTGATTTCCTGGGTGATCTCGGCCTGGCGCGCCTGGTTCATCTGCTGGGTGAACACGCGGATGAGTTCGTTGGCGTTGTCGGTGGCCGACTTCATCGCGCGGCGCCGGGCGGCGTGCTCGGACGCGGCCGACTGGAGCAGCGCGTTGTAGATACGCGACTCGATGTACCGCGGCAGCAGCGTGTCGAGCACATCACCGGCCGTCGGCTCGAACTCGTAGTACGGCGGGATGCCCTCGGGGGGCGTCTCCGACTCCTCGACCTCGAGCGGCAGGATCCGCTTGACGATCACGTTCTGCGTCAGCATCGAGACGAACCCGGTGTAGACGACGTGGATCTCGTCGATCCCGTCCTCCACCTTGAACGACTGGATGAGCGCGTCGGCGATCTCCTTGGCGTTGGCGTACGACGGGTTGTCGGAGAAGCCGTCCCACTCGCCGAACATCTCCCGGCCGCGGAAGCGGTGCCAGGTGAGGCCCTTGCGGCCCACGACGTACGGCTTCACGGCCAGGCCGCGCCCGGTCAGGTGGCCCTTCAGCGCCTCGGCCTCACGGAGGATGTTGGCGTTGTAGCCGCCCGCGAAGCCGCGGTCGCTGGTGACGATCAGGACGCCCGCGCTGGCGGGCTGCTCCTTGGCCACCGTGAGCGGGTGGTCGACTCCCGAGGTGTGCGTCAGGACCGCCGACACCGCGTGGGTGATCTCCCGCTCGTACGGCACGGCCGCCTGCATCCGCTGCTGCGCCTTGACGATGCGCGACGATGCGATCAGCTCCTGCGCGCGGGTGATCTTCGCGGTGGACTTGACCGACCTGATCCGCCGCCGCAGCTGTCGAAGCTGGGCACCCATGGGTTACGCCTCGGCCTTGCGGACGTGCCTGACGACCTTCTCCTGGCCGACCTGGCTGGCGTCCAGCGCCTCCACCGGCTCGTCCCTGACGAGCAGCTCACCGCTGGAGGTGGTGAAGCCCTTCTTGAACTCCGTGATGGCGTCCTTGAGAGCGGTCACCGTGTCGTCCGCCAGCTCCCGGGTCTCCCGGATGCTGTCGAAGACGCCCTTCTGGGTGGACCCGAGGTAGTCGAGGAACTCGGCCTCGAAGCGGCGGATGTCCTCGATCGGCACGTCGTCGAGCTCGCCGGTGGTGCCGGCCCAGACCGAGACGACCTGCTTCTCGACCGGGAACGGGCTGTACTGCGGCTGCTTGAGCAGCTCGACCAGGCGGGCACCACGCTCCAGCTGGGCGCGGGAGGCGGCGTCGAGGTCGGACGCGAAGGCCGCGAAGGCCTCCAGGTCGCGGTACTGGGACAGCGACAGACGGAGCGTGCCGGCCACCTTGCGCATGGCCTTGACCTGGGCGGAGCCGCCGACTCGGGAGACCGAGACACCGACGTTGATCGCCGGGCGGACACCGGCGTTGAACAGGTCGGTCTCCAGGAAGCACTGGCCGTCGGTGATGGAGATGACGTTGGTCGGGATGAACGCCGACACGTCGTTGCCCTTGGTCTCGATGATCGGCAGGCCGGTCATCGAACCGCCGCCCATGTCGGCCGAGAGCTTGGCGCAGCGCTCCAGCAGACGCGAGTGGAGGTAGAAGACGTCGCCGGGGAACGCCTCACGGCCCGGCGGACGGCGGAGCAGCAGCGACACGGCGCGGTAGGCGTCGGCCTGCTTGGTCAGGTCGTCGAAGACGATCAGCACGTGCTTGCCCTGGTACATCCAGTGCTGGCCGATGGCCGAACCGGTGTACGGGGCGATGTACTTGTAGCCCGCCGGGTCGGACGCGGGAGCGGCGACGATGGTGGTGTACTCCATCGCGCCCGCCTCCTCCAGACGACCGCGGACCTGGGCGATCGTGGAGCCCTTCTGGCCGACGGCGACGTAGATGCAGCGAACCTGGCGGCTCGGGTCGCCGGAGAGCCAGTTCTCCTTCTGGTTGAGGATGGTGTCGACCGCGATCGCGGTCTTGCCGGTGCCGCGGTCGCCGATGATCAGCTGACGCTGGCCGCGGCCGATCGGCGTCATGGCGTCGATCGCCTTGAGGCCGGTCTGCAGCGGCTCCTTCACCGGCTGACGCTGGACGACCGAGGGGGCCTGCAGCTCCAGGGCGCGGCGCGCCTCGGCCTGGATCGCGCCCTTGCCGTCGAGCGGGTTGCCCAGGGGGTCGACCACCCGGCCGAGGAAGTCGTCGCCGACCGGCACCGACAGGACCTCGCCGGTGCGGCGGACCTGCTGGCCCTCCTCGATGCCGCTGAAGTCGCCCAGGACGACCGCGCCGATCTCGCGCACGTCGAGGTTCAGCGCCAGGCCGCGGGTGCCGTTCTCGAACTCCAGCAGCTCGTTCGCCATCGCCGAGGGCAGACCGGAGACATGGGCGATGCCGTCGCCGGCGTCGACGACGGTCCCGATCTCCTCGCGCGCTGCGCCTTCCGGCTCGTACGCCTGGACGAAGCGCTCAAGGGCGTCCCGGATCTCGTCCGGCCGGATCGTAAGCTCCGCCATCTCTTTCTTGTCTCCCTATTCGCCTCAGCCGGCCAACCGGCGGCGGACTTCTTCGATACGTCCGGCGATCGTGGTGTCGATGTAGTCGTCTCCGACCCTCACGGAGAACCCACCGAGCACCTTCGGGTCCACCTCGACGTTCAGGTGGACGTCTCGCCCATAGGTGGCTCGCAGCCAGGCCGCGAGCCGCTGCTTCTGCTGCTGCGTGAGCGGCACCGCGCTGCGGACCACGCCGACGAGGCGCTCGCGCGCCCGCGCGACGATCCAGCCGAACTCCTCCAGTGCCGTCTCCAGGCTACGTCCTCGCGGGTGCACAACCGCCTGCGTGACGAGCCGTACGGTGGAGGGCGCGGCCTTTCCGCCGAGCAGCGTGCCGAGCAGGCCGCTCTTGCGCTCGGCCGGGATGGCCGGGTCGCTGAGCGCGCGGCGCAACTGCGGGTTGGCGGCGAGGATGCGGCCGAAGCGGAACAGCTCGTCCTCGACGTCGTCGAGGCGGCGCTCCGACTCGGCCTCGGCGGCGGCGGACATCACGCCGACGCGCTCCAGGGCGTCCGGCAGGTCGCCGGCCCTGGACCACCTGGCGCCGACCGCGGCGACCGCGATCTCCAGCGTGGCGTCGCCGACCTTGCCCTGCAGCAGGGAGCGCAGCACGCTCTCCTTCTGCCCCGCCGGGCGCGAAGCGTCCGAAAGCCCTCGCCGCAGCCCGTGCTCACGGTCGAACAGGTCGGCGACGGCGAACAGCTCCTCGGCGAGGGCGCCGAGGTCGGCGGCCGCGGCGGCGGTGTTGAACCGCTCCTCGACCTCCGCAAGGGCGGTCCTGCTGAGGCCGCGCATCAGCGGACCGCCTCCGGACGCGCCTCGAGCTCCTCGAGGAACCGGTCGACGACGCGGCGCTGGCGGGCCTCGTCCTCCAGCGACTCGCCGACGATCCGGCTCGCCAGCTCGGTGGACAGGCGCCCGATCTCACCGCGCAGCTGGGTCAGCGCCTGCTGGCGGTCGGCCTCGATCTGCGCGTGGGCGGTCTCGATGATGCGCCGCGCCTCGGCCTGGGCCTCGTCGCGGAGCTCGGCCTTGATCTGGGCGCCCTGCTCCCGGGCCTCCTCGCGAAGGCGGGCCGCCTCCTGGCGGGCCTCCGCGAGCTGGGCCCGGTACTGCTCCAGGGTCCGCTGGGCTTCGGCCTGGGCGTCCTCGGCCTTCTTGATGCCGCCCTCGATCACCTCGGTCCGCTCGGCCAGCGTTTTCTGGATACGCGGGGTGAGGATCTTTCCGACGACGAGGAAGACGACGAGGAAGGCGAAGCTGCCGACGACCAGCTCGTAGACGTGCGGCATCAGCGGGCTGTTCGCCTCCGCCGCGAGGGTGTTAGCTGCCGAGATCATGGGTGCAGCCTTCCGTCAGAGTGGGTACGTCAGTAGATGAAGGGCGCGACCAGGCCGATGAGGGCCAGCGCCTCGGTGAGAACGAAGCCGAGCAGCATGTTCTGGCGGATCAGGCCGTACGCCTCGGGCTGGCGGGCGATGGCCTGCACGCCCTGACCGAAGATGATGCCCACGCCGATGCCGGGGCCGATGGCGGCGAGGCCGTAACCGATCGCGCCGAGGTTGCCGGAGACTTCAGCGAGAACGCTCATTGCTGTTCTTCCTTTACTGGTCGGCCGGTGAGTGCCTCACTCACCGGTCTGGTCTACGTCAGGGGCGGGTCTCAGGTGTCCGTCAGTGGTCCGCGTGCAGGGAGCCGCCGATGTACATGGCGGCGAGCAGCGTGAACAGGAACGCCTGCAGGAACTGGATGAACATCTCGAAGCCGGTCATCGCGATCGTCATGACGACACCCACGACGCCGAGGCCCGAGCCGAGCGGGGTGAGCTTCTCGAACAGGAACCAGAACCCGACGGCGCTGAAGAAGGCCAGGATCAGGTGACCGGCGAACATGTTCGCGAAGAGCCGGACGGCGTGCGTGAACGGCGCGATGATCAGGTTCGACAGGAACTCGATCGGCGCCAGCAGGACGTAGATCGCCTTCGGCAGTCCGGGCGGGAACATCATGTTCTTGAAGTAGCCGCCGAAGCCCTGGTGCTTGATGCCCAGGTAGATCTTGAGAATGTAGATGGTGGCCGCGAAGACGATCGGGAACGCGATGTGCGAGGCGATCGGGATCTGGATCAGCGGGATGACGCCGAAGAAGTTCCACAGCAGGATCAGGAAGAACAGGCTGAGCAGCAGCGGCATCCACCGCTCGGCGTCCTTGCCCAGGAACGGTCGGGCGACCTGGTCGCGGACGAACTGGTAGCCCATCTCACCGATGTTCTGCATGCCCCGGGGCACCAGCTTCGGGTTGGCGAAAGCACTCCACGCCAGGGCGGACACCAGGAGGGCTCCGACGACGGCGAAGATCACGGGCTTGGTCAGCCAGTAAGGCGCGCCTTCGTAAAGGGGCGGGAAGTCGAAGATCGACGGTCCCGGTGCCGTGAACGCGTCCTCGGCGACGAGAACGAGGGGGGTCACCTTGTCACCTCGCCTACCCGCTCGGGGCTGAATGCCCGAAGCATGTGCTTGTTCGTCCGTTCGCTACGCTCGCGCACGGGCGTTCCCTTCAACGATTGATCAACAGAAGAGCGTGGAAAGCGGGCCGGCTGTCAGCGGCCGTACTTCAGATAGATGAGGTAGGCAGCCAGCCCGACTCCGAGAATGACGCCTATGGGGATGAACGCGTGCACGCCGGTCCACCAGCTCAGCAACCAGCCGATGCCGCCCCACAACAGGATCCCGGACATCAGATAGCTCGGGACCGACCAGGCGGCGTCGGCGAAGTCGCGGCCGTCGGTCTCGGGCCTGCGCTCCTGTTCGCTCATCGCGGGCACGACGATAGCAGGAGCCATGCGGACTAGTCATATCGGGCTGCCCCGTACGCATGGTCATCCGCGTCCCCGCCCGGGGACCTCGGCGTCCGGCTCGACGTAGAGCATCTTGAGCTTCATGAATCCGCGCATCTCACCGATGGTCCACGCGAGCGTGCAGGCGATGACGCTCAGCGCGAGCACCCGGGAGTCGAACGCGGTCGTCCCGTCGAAGGCACGCAGGATCACCATGATCACGAGGACCTTGACGACGTAGCCCACCACGGCTGCCGCCATCATCGCCATGGGCGAGACCCGGCCGGCCCAGGAGACGACGGCCAGGCCGACGGTGAAGAAGACGGCGACGATGACGAGACCGATGCCGGCGCCCAGAGCACCCTTCGCACCGGTCGCGATCGCCGCGACGAGGACGGCGACGAGACCGACGATCAAGGTCGGCACGGCGGCGCCCTTGAGCACGCGCACGTCGTTGGCCTGCATCGGAACTCCAGGATCGGTTGTCAAACGAGCGATTGCTACCTGCCGGGGCGTCGTGTGCCTCACCCCTTGCTAGTGAAAGCTATCACAAGCCTCGGAGTGCCACCTTTACCTGGCGTTTCTGCTGGTGCGGGCGCGCCGGTCGGTGGTCAGCGGAAGGTTTCCGCGTCCGTACGGGAGGTCGTGGGCGGGATGGCTCCGGCACCAGTGGGGCCCTGTCCGGGGTAGGGATTCCGGCCGTTCGCGGGAAGCCTGCCGGGCGCGACCTGCCCCGGCACGACGGGCGGGGTCTGCCCGGGCGCGCCGGGCGCGTGCCGCCCGGAAGTCAGGGGCGGCGCCGGCGGGGGGACGACGGGGAAGACGAGCGTGTCGTGCTCGGTGGTCGTGGGGCGCGAGGGGCGGGAGGAGGCTACGCCGCCGGCCGCGAGGGCGCCGGTCTTCTGGTCGCGCGCCAGGGTGCGGCGCGACCGCCACCGCGGCAGGCCCATGATGACCAGCACCGCCACCGCGAACACGATCGTCAGCGGGAACACGACGACCCCCACGCCGACGATCGACAGGCCGACGATCGTGAAGGCGAACAGGAACGTCCACGCGTACATGATCAGAACGCTGCGCCGGTGGGAGTGGCCGATGTCGAGCATCCGGTGGTGCAGGTGGCCGCGGTCGGGGGCGAACGGCGAGAGCCCGGCCGACGTACGGCGGACGACCGCCATTATCAGGTCGGCGAGAGGCAGCACCACGACCGCGATCGGCAGCACGAGCGGCAGGATCACCGGGAACTTGTTGATCTTGCCGACGATCGCGTCCGGTTCGACCGAGGAAAGGATCGTGATCATCGAGGTGGCCAGCAGCAGGCCGATCAGCATGGCCCCGGTGTCACCCATGAAGATCTTGGCGGGGTGGAAGTTGTGCGGCAGGAAGCCGGCGCACATCCCGATGAGGATCGCCGCGATGGCGGCCGTCCCGTTGATGCGCGAACCGCTCGCGGTCTGCTGGAGCACGATCGAGTAGGCGAAGGTCGCCGCGGCGGCGATCCCGACGATGCCCGCCGCCAGGCCGTCGAGGCCGTCGACGAAGTTCACCGCGTTGATCACGACGACCACGATCATGATCGTGAGGATGGTGCGCAGGGTCGTGTCGAGTGCCTGCGACCCGCCCATGAACTGCGGCAGCGGGAGCCACTGGAGATACATGTCGAAGTAGACGAGCAGCCCGCCCGCCGCGATCTGCCCGCCGAACTTGACCAGCGCGTCCATGCCGAGCCAGTCGTCCAGGAACCCGGTGACGACGATCAGGCCGCCCGCCGCCAGGAGGGCGAGCACCGTGCGGCCCGTCTGGCCGCTGCCGAACGCGCCACCGACGTACGGGAGGTTGGCCGCCACCAGCAGCGCCGCCACCATCCCGCCGAACATCGCCAGGCCGCCCAGCCGCGGGGTGGGCACCTTGTGCACGTCCCGCTCCCGCACCTCGGGTGCGGCGCCGATGCGCAGCGCGAACACCCGGACCGGCGGCACGAGCAGATACGTCACCGCTGCCGCCACGAGTGCCAAGAGGAGATATTCCCGCACGGACCTAGTTTCCTGGATAGGCGGATCAGTTGTGACGGGCAAAAGACACAGATCGCCCTATCCCTAGAGGGGATATGCCGGATGCTCCGCGGTCAGCCCCTTTACCCGTTCGAGAACTGACGGTATCGCACCCGGCTGCCGGATGGCCCGGACGACGAGAGACCCGATCTCCTCCATTCCGGCCGCGCCCACGCCCTCGGCGCCGCGCGGGAGACGCCGAAGTCCCTCCCGGAGGGCCCGATCCGGGAGGGCACGGTCAGGTGCCGGCGTACGGCCGGTGCGGCGGCCGGCGGGCCACCGGCGGCGTGACAGGTGCCGGCGGGTGCCGGCAGGTGCCTCGGAGGCACCCTCAGGTGTCAGGACGTGAACGCGTGCGGCGCGCTTGTCTTGCCGGGGATCCAGCGCGGCGTGTCCGCCGCCTGGTCGCTGATCGCCGTGAGCACCGCCTGGCGGTACATGCCGAGCCTGCTGCGCCACTCGGCGACGTCCTGGACGTACCGGCCGGCGACGGGCGCGTCCCAGACGTCCCTGCTGCGCGCCATCTCGTACGGCTTGTCGAGGGACTTGGTGAGCTGGTCCAGCAGCGGGAGCACGTGCATCCACAGGTCCACGAGCTTCTGGTACTCCGGGTTGAACACCCAGTGCGTCGGCTGCCCGCCGGGCGAGAGCAGGTCGGTGCTCGACGGCGCCGGCGGGGTCTCGCCGGGCTGCAGCGGGGTCGGCGCCGGGGGGTCGGCGTAGCTCACGATCGCGCCTCCTGTGCGGGGCCGGCGGGAACGCCGGCGATGGTGATCGCGTGCCCTGCGGCACGGTGCCCGATACGGCGCCCGGCGGGGGACCAGGCCGCGGTCCCCACGCCCGGCGACAGCGTCGTTCGTGCTCGCACGGTCAGTTCTCCGGGGTCGGCGGACCGGGGTCGACGGCCTCGACGCGTCCCGGAGGCCCGTCGGGCTGGATCTTCCTCGCCGCCCAGTCGCCCTCGCCCCACTCCCCCTCGGGAACTCTGACGTCCGGCATGTCGTGGGGAGCGATGTCGCGGTGATGGTCCGCCAGCATCTGCAGCGCCGCGTCGTCGTGCATGTGACGGGCCGGATAGGTGAGCACGTCCCCCGGCTGCGTGGCGGCGACCGCACGCGGATCGGGCCACGAGTAGCCGTCGCCGTCCCCGGTCCGCCCAGCCGCGCCGTCCCGGTCCGCTCCCGTCACGCCGGACCCGGTGCCGTCACCCCCGGTCGCTCCGTGGCCACCCCATCCCTGGCCGTTCCCCGCGCCCTGACCACCCGCTCCCTGGCCGTTCCCCGCTCCGTGGCCACCAGCCGTGCCATGGCCATCCGCTCCGTGCGTACCGTGGCCGCCGGCTCCGTTACCACTCGCGCCATGACCATTCGCGCCGTGACCACCCGCGCCATGACCACCCGCGCCGTGCGTTCCGTATCCGTCCGCCGGGCCGCAATCACCTGTCTCTCCCTGACCCCCGCCGGGCCAGCCCGCCGCACCGTGCCCACCTGTCCCACCGTGCCCACCTGTCCCACCGTGCCCGGCGTGCATCGCGCCGCAGGTGCAGCCCGGCCCACCGATGGCGCCTCCAGGCGCCGCGCCACAGGTGCAGGACATGCCGGAGGGCGTGTGCGAGGTTCCGGCGGAATCGTCGAGGTGGGTGATGTCCACCTGCTTGGGAGATTGCGCCGTGCCGTTCCCCGTGCCCGGGTGATCGGCCAGGCCGCCCGTGGCCGTGCCGTTCGGGTGATCCTTCAGTGTGCCGGTGGCCGTGCCGTTCGCGGCACCGCTGTGACCGCTGCCAGTCCCGGTGTGACCTCTCTCCACTCCGTCCATCGCGACGCTGGCCGTCGTGCCGTTCCCGGTGCCTCCGCCGGTGTGACCGCTGCCCGTGCCTGTGTGACCGCTGCCCGTGCCCGGGTGATCGGCCAGGCCGCCGGAGCCCGTGCCCGTGCCACCGGCCGTGCCGGTCGCGGTGCCCGTGCCCGAATGATCGGCCAGGCCGCCGGAGCCCGTGCCCGTGCCACCGGCCGTGCCGGTCGCGGTACCGGTGCCCGCCGGACCGTTGTCCGCCCTGTTCATCTCGAGACTGGCCGTCGTCGTGCCGTGTGTCGCGCCACTGCCGCTGTCGGTGTAGCTGGTGGCGGAGTTGTACGTGGTCGTCTGGCCCGTGCTCGCGGTGTGGGTCGTCGCCGTGCCGTGGCTGTCGGGAGTCCCCGGAACAGAGGTCGCGGTGCCCGCCGCGTACGGATCCTCCGTGGCGTTGTCGGCGGGCGTGCCGACGTAGTCGCCGTCGGGATCCCCGGGCGCGAGCCCGGTGTGAGGGGCCTGGTTCGCCGTCTGGCCCGTGCTCGCGGTGTGGGTCGTCGCCGTGCCGTGGCTGTCGGGAGTTCCGGGGACGGAGGTCGCGGTGCCCGCCGCGTACGGATCCTCCGTGGCGTTGTCGGCAGGCGTGCCGACGTAGTCGCCGTCGGGATCCCCGGGCGCGAGCCCGGTGTGGGAGGGCTGGTCCGCCGTCTGGTTGCTCGGTTCGAGCGGGTTGACGTACCCGGGCGCCCCGTTCGGGTGCGGACCACTCCCGTTCGCCGTCTGCTGGGCGTGGGTTGTCGCGCTCCCCGCGTCGGGCTGGTTCAAGGGAGTGGCGACGACCCTGGTCCCGTCGACCGTCATCTCCTGCCGGCCGGCCCTCTGGTCGATGTCATCCGGATGGTCGATGCCCGGAGTGTCGATGATCTGCGAGTCGTCGCGGACGCCGGGCTGCTGCCCACCCGCCGGCCTCGACCCCTCCGAAGTGGCCTGCCCATGGCCCTGGCCCTGGGTCTGCCCGGGGCCGGAATCGCCTGTGTCGGAGACGTCGACGGGCTGGACGGGATGGGTGATCTGGGCCGCGTCCTGTGCGGGCCGCATCTGCGGAAGCTCGCCCGTCGCCGTGCCGTGGGTCTTCTCCGCGTGCTTCGCCCCGGCCGAGCCGCCGCCGTCCGTGGCGGAGCGAGGCGCTCCGTCGGACGCGCTGTGCACCTGGTGGGAGCTCTCGCCCCGCCCCGCCGCGCCCGAGTCGCCCGAGCCGTGGCCGGCGGGCGAGTTGCGGACGGATTGCTCCTTGTCGTGGACCTGCCTGTCCCCGGGCTGCGTGGCCGTGCTCTCCGCCCCGCCCCCCGCCGTCCCGTGCTTCGGAGCGGGCTTGTGGTCGGCCTTGGAATCAGCCTTCTGGTCAGCCTTGTGATCGGCCTTGTCTCCGTGCGAATCGGACTTCGGCGCCGGGTCGTCCGCCGGCGCCGTGATGTCCTTCTCCTGCGTGTAGGTGGCGCCGTTGACCGTGGGCGCCTTGCCGGTGCTCTGCTTCTCCTTCTTCTCCAGCAGTTCAAGCCGGCCGGTGACGTCCTTGACCATCGTGGTGCAGGCGTCTGCGACCTGCGACGGCCGGTGCGTCACGTGCACGGACACGCCCGCGTTGCGCGTCAGCTGGGTGACGCGGGCCTCGATGGTGCCCATCTGATTCGCTGCGTGCTGAACTTGCGACAACAGCTCACGGACGAGCTTCGGATCCATCCCGTCAAGCTTGGCCATGGGCGCGCCTCCACAGAGATATCGGCGCACTTCACGGTAGCCGGGGTGACTTCAGTAGAGAAGACCGATAGCCAGACGGCATCGATCATCCTGCTCGGGGCCGTGACAGCGTCTCAGAATGTGAGACGCAGGCCCGGAGCGCGGTCACTCCTCCGTCGCGAGATACCCGACCACGTTCCGGATCTTGTCCACGGGGATCGCGCCCTTGCGCAGCACCCGGGGCACGGCGGTGGTCAGGTCGAGGATCGTGGAGGGGACGTCGTCGCCGCAGGGGCCGCCGTCCAGGTAGACGGTCACCAACTCTCCGAGCTGCTCCTGGGCCTGGTCCACCGTCGTGGCGGGCGGGTTGCCGGACCGGTTGGCGCTGGAGACCGCCATCGGACCGGTCTCCTTGAGGAGGTCCAGCGCGACCGGGTGGAGCGGCATGCGGACGGCGACCGTTCCCTTGGTGTCGCCGAGGTCCCACGACAGCGACCGGTTGGCCCTCAAAATGAGCGTGAGCGGCCCGGGCCAGAAGGTGTCCACCAGGTCCTGCCCGTACGTCCCGAGGCTCTCCACGAGCGCGTTGGCGGCCCGCACGGTGCCCACGAGAACGGGGACGGGCATGTCCCTGCCCCGCCCCTTCGCCTCCAGCAGCGCGTTGACCGCGGAGGCGGTGAAGGCGTCGGCGCCGATCCCGTAGACCGTGTCGGTGGGAAGCACCACGAGTTCGCCCTTGCGCACGGCAGAGGCGGCGTCGGTCAGGCCACCGGTCCGCTCGGCCGGGTTCGCGCAGTCATACCGTCGGCTCACGAAGCCATCCTTCCACGTCTTTCGCCCGGCGCCGCCGTCGTGACCGGCTCGCCGTGCCGATCCGAAATCAGTCCTGAATCAGTCCTGGGTCAGCCGCGCGGTGACGAACCGGTCCCGGCCGGTCAGGTCCTGCCGCAACCGGACGTCGCGCCAGCCCTTCTCCTCCGAGAACAGCCAGTACACCGCGTTGCCCTGGAGGTCCGCGTGCTCGACCACGACGAACCCGCCCGGCCGCAGCAGCCTGCGGGCCGTACGCTCGACGGCCCTGACCTCGTCCAGCCCGTCCTCGCCCGACCCGTACAACGCCCGGGAGGGATCGTAGTCGCGCACCTCGGGGTCCCGGGGAACCGCTCCCGGCGGAATGTACGGAGGGTTGGAGACGACCAGGTCCACCTGGCCGTTCAGCTCGGGCAGGCAGTCGGTGAGGTCCTCGGGGTGCAGCGTCGTGCGTCCCTGACCGTGTTCGAGGACGTTGCGCTTGGCCCAGCCGTACGCCACGGGGTCGATCTCGACGGCGTGCACCTGCGCCAGCGCGACCTCCTGCGCGATCGATAGCGCGATCGCCCCCGAGCCGGTGCCGAGGTCGACCACGACCGGGGAGGCGACGTCCATCTCCTGGAGCCGGTCGATCGCCCAGCCCGCGACGACCTCGGTCTCCGGGCGGGGCACGAAGACCCCCGGGCCGACCTCCAGGGACAGATAGCGGAAGTAGGCCCGCCCGGTGATGTGCTGCAGCGGCTCGCGCGCCTCGCGCCGGGCGACCCCCTCCCAGAAGCGCGCGTCGAAGTCGGCGTCCTTCACCGTGTGCAGCATGCCGCGCGGCACGCCGTGGACGAAGGCCGCGATCTCCTCGGCGTCCGTTCGCGGTGACGGCACTCCCGCCTCGGCGAGCCGGGCGGTGGCGAGGGCGATTTCGTCGAGCAGGAAGGTCATGGTCTCTTACGGCACGGGGTTCGCGGCTGGGCGTGGCGGTCGCCGGTCCGCGGAGCACGGGCCGGCGGGGTGGCGCGCGGCGGGGTCGCCGAGTCTCCGGGTCTCACGCATCATCTCCCAGGTCCTCCACGGTCTCCCATCGTCCCCCCGCCGCTACCTCGCCCGCCGCCGTCTCACGTACGGGCGGCCAGCTTCTCCGCGAGTTCGGCGTCGAGCAATGCCTGTATCACCGCGTCGAGATCGCCGTCCAGGACTTGGTCCAGGTTGTAGGCCTTGAAGCCCACACGGTGGTCGGAGATGCGGTTCTCGGGGAAGTTGTAGGTGCGGACCCGCTCGGAGCGGTCGACGGTGCGCACCTGTGACTTGCGCTCGGCCATCGCCGCGGCGTCGGCCTCCTCCTGCGCCATCGCGAGCAACCGCGCGCGCAGGATGCGCAGGGCCGACTCCTTGTTCTGGAGCTGGCTCTTCTCGTTCTGGCAGGACACGACCACGCCGGTCGGCAGGTGCGTGATCCGCACGGCCGAGTCGGTGGTGTTGACGCTCTGCCCGCCGGGCCCGCTGGAGCGGAAGACGTCGATCCGCAGGTCGTTCGGGTCGATCTGGACGTCGACGTCCTCGGCCTCGGGATACACCAGCACGCCCGCGGCGGACGTGTGGATGCGGCCCTGCGACTCGGTCACCGGCACGCGCTGGACGCGGTGCACGCCGCCCTCGAACTTCAGCCGCGACCAGACGCCCTCCCGCCCCTTGATGGCGACGGTGACGTCCTTGTAGCCGCCGAGGTCGGAGTGCTGGGCGTCGATGACCTCGGTCTTGTAGCCGGCCCGCTCGGCGTACCGCAGGTACATCCTCAGGAGGTCTCCGGCGAACAGGGCGGACTCCTGGCCGCCCTCACCCGCCTTGATCTCCATGATGACGTCCTTGTCGTCGTTCGGGTCGCGCGGGACGAGGAGATGGGTGAGCTTCTCCTCCAGCACCGGGATGCGGCCCTCCAGCTCGGCCGCCTCGTCCGCGAACGCCGGATCCTCCGCCGCCAGTTCGCGCGCCGCCGCGAGATCCTCCCGTACGCCTTCGAGCTCCCGGTACGTCGTGACGATCGGCGTGAGCTGCGAGTACCGCTTGCCGTACGTCCTCGCCTTGCTCTGGTCGGCGTGCACGGCGGGGTCGGCGAGCCGCAGTTCGAGGTCCGCGTACTCGCTCATGATCTCGTCGAGGTTCACCGCACGCTCCTTACGCTCAGTCCTCGGTAAAGGCCGCAATCACCAAGAACGCCGACCCGGTGACGCCCCCGAACAGAGGGCGCCCCGAGCCGGCGTGTTGGAGGAGCTACTTGCCCTGGGCCTTCTTGCCGAAGCGCGCCTCGAAGCGCGCCACCCGGCCACCGGTGTCGAGGATCTTCTGCTTGCCCGTGTAGAAGGGGTGGCAGGCGGAGCAGACGTCGGCGTGGATGACGCCGTTCTTGGCGGTGCTACGGGTGGTGAAGGAGTTCCCGCAGCTGCAGGTCACCTGGGTGACCACGTACTCCGGGTGGATGTCGGCCTTCATGTCTCAGTCCTAACGCTAGGTGCGGTCGCCGGGTCGCTCTGCCTGTCGGGGCTGCGCGCATCGGGCACACCACGATGCGCTGCGCGGGAACCGGTACCGCTGCGGTCGGCTACCAGTGTGCCAGATCCTCCAACCATCCCAGGCCATGCGCTATTCCCACGCGCAGGAGGGCTCCAGGGCGGCGCCGCCGGTCCGACAGAAACGCCGTGAAACAGGACCGGGGTTGACACCTGTGTGGACGAGCCACATCCGTACCACTAGGCTCCCGTGTCCAAACCCGACTTTTCCCTCAATTTTACTAATGTAAGGGGTAACCATGAGGAAGGGCTTGCGGCTCGCCTTGGCGACCGCAACGGGGGCCGCTGTCCTCGCCGCAGGAGCGGCCATCACGACAGTCACCCCCGCGTACGCCGCTGCGGCGGTCGCAGACATCAAGATTGACACCACGGTGAGCTTCATCCCGCCCACCGGCAGTGACTCGATTCCGTTCGTCGTCAAGGTCAACGACCCCTACGTGGGTTCCAAGGCCCCGGACATCAAGGCCGAGTTCTGGAAGGAGGGGGAGGCGACCACCAGCGCGGGGCACGCCGCGTCGGTGACCGCCCTGAGCGACCTGGCCAACACGACTCCGGCTCCGACGCCGGCGAGCTCTGTGGACGTCAAGGGCAGCATCCCGGTCTCCTCCAGCGACAAGCCGACCACCGCCACGGGCAAGTGGACCCTGAAGGTGACGGTCGACCCCGAAGGCAGTGCCAGTCCGGTCAGCAGGACGGAGACCTTCGAGGTCAAGGCCGCGACGCGGGTGACCAGCGCGAACGTGGACCCGGACCCGGTGTATCTGAAGTCGGGCAAGGAGGTCGACGTCTACGCGGCCTTCCACCTGGAGAAGTTCGGCGACGAGAAGATCACCGACGTCCGGCTGGAGTCGAAGGACTCGGACGACTACTACTCGCTGACCACGGGCCTCGAGGCGGACGACTCCTACCACGACTCCACGTCGATGGACTACAGCACGTCGACGGGCAGCTGGCAGCTGCGGATCAGCATCAGCCGGGCCACCAAGAAGTACTCCTTCACCAAGGCCTTCGAGGTGAGGAAGAGCGGCAGCTCGAAGGCCAAGTCCAAGATCACCCTGTACGCCTCCCCCAGCAAGGTGAAGAAGGGCAAGGCGACCAAGCTCTACGGCAAGGTCTACCGCGGCTCGAAGGCGTGGAGCAAGAAGATCCTGAAGCTCTACTTCAAGAAGAAGGGCACCAAGAAGTGGAAGTTCGTCGGCTACGTCGGCGCGACCTCCACCGGTAAGTACACCAAGAGCGTCAAGCCGAAGTACGACGGCTACTGGCGGACCACTGCCGCCGCGACCAGCCTGACCTACGGCTCCCTGTCGAACATCAAGTTCGTCGACGTGAAGTAGCCCCTGGCTGTACGGCTCGCCCCATCAACCCCTGGCGCCGGCCGTACAGCAGCACAGATCGCCGAAGGCCCGCGCGGACCAGTCCGTGCGGGCCTTCCCGCGTCTCCGGGCGCGGACGCCGTACCCGTAGACGCGGACGCCCCGGACGGGCGAGCCGTCCGGGGCGTCGGCGAGTGACGTCCTGGTGTCAGTCGCGGTCGTTGCTGACCGTGGTCTTCTGCACCTGGAGCAGGAACTCCGCGTTGGACTTGGTCTCCTTCATCTTCTCCAGAAGGAGCTCCAGCGCCTGCTGCATGTCGAGGGCGTGGAGGACGCGGCGGAGCTTCCAGACGATGGCCAGCTCCTCCTTGCCCATCAGGATCTCCTCCTTGCGGGTGCCGGAGGCGTCCACGTCGACCGCGGGGAAGATCCGCTTGTCGGCCAGGGAGCGGTTGAGCTTGAGCTCCGCGTTGCCGGTGCCCTTGAACTCCTCGAAGATGACCTCGTCCATCTTGGACCCGGTCTCGACGAGGGCCGTGGCGAGGATCGTCAGCGAGCCGCCGTTCTCGATGTTGCGGGCGGCGCCGAAGAACCGCTTCGGCGGGTAGAGCGCGGTCGAGTCGACACCACCGGACAGGATCCGGCCGCTCGCGGGCGCCGCGAGGTTGTAGGCGCGTCCGAGACGGGTGATGGAGTCGAGCAGGACGACGACGTCGTGCCCGAGCTCCACCAGCCGCTTGGCCCGCTCGATGGCGAGTTCCGCGACGGTGGTGTGGTCCTCGGCCGGGCGGTCGAAGGTCGAGTGGATGACCTCGCCCTTGACCGACCGCTGCATGTCGGTGACCTCTTCCGGACGCTCGTCCACGAGGACGACCATCAGGTGGCACTCCGGGTTGTTGCGGGTGATCGCGTTGGCGATCGCCTGGAGCACCATCGTCTTGCCGGCCTTGGGCGGCGACACGATGAGTCCGCGCTGACCCTTGCCGATCGGCGACACGAGGTCGATGATCCGGGTGGTCAGGATGTTCGGCTCGGTCTCCAGGCGCAGCCGCTCCTGCGGGTACAGCGGCGTGAGCTTGTTGAAGTCGGGCCGCTGGCGGGCCTGCTCCGGGTCCATGCCGTTGACGGTGTCGAGGCGGACGAGCGCGTTGAACTTCTCACGCCGCTCGCCGTCCCTCGGCTGCCGGACGGCGCCGGTGACGACGTCGCCCTTGCGCAGGCCGTTGCGGCGGATCTGCGCGAGCGAGACGTACACGTCGTTCGCACCGGGCAGGTAGCCGCTGGTGCGCACGAAGGCGTAGTTGTCGAGGATGTCGAGGATTCCGGCGATCGGGATCAGGACGTCGTCGTCGCTGATCACCGGCTCGTTACCCTCGAAGCGGTCGCGCCCGCGGCGGCCACGCTCGCGGAAGCGGCCACGACGCCCGCGGCCGTCCTCGCCCTGGTCGCCCTTGCCGTCGGAGCGGTTGTCCTGACGGCTGTCCTGGCGGCTGTCACCACGACTGTCACCACGACTGTCACCACGACTGTCGCCACGGCTGTCACCACGGCTGTCACCACGGCTCTGCTGGTCGCGGCGGCCCGGGCCGTCGCCGCCGTCGGCGACGCGCTGGTCACCACGCTGGTCGCCGCGCTGGTCACCACGGCTCTCGCGGCTCTCGCGGCCGTCGCGGTCCCCGCGCTCGCCACGCTCCCGGCTGCGCTCGCCGCGCGTGCGGCGCTCCCGGCGCTCGCCGCGCTCGGGGCGCTCGCCCCGCACCTCGGACGGCGCGGACTCGGCCTGCGGCTCGGTGGAGACGACGGCGGCGGATCCGTTCTGCGCGGACTCGGCGACCACGGCGGGCGCGTGCTCGATCGCGGGGCGCTCGTCGCGCGGCGCGACGACCGGCTCGGCGGCGGCCACGGGCTCGGCGGGCGCCGTCGCGGGCGCGGCCGAGCGGGAACGTTCCCTGCGGGTACGGGTGGGGCGCTCCGCGACGGCGGGCGCCGCCTCCGCGGCGGCCTTCGGCTCGGCCGCGGCCTCTCCCGCTCCGCCCTGCTTCTCCTGGATGGCCGCGATGAGCTGGCTCTTGCGCATCCGTCCGGTCCCCGTGATGCCGAGGCTGGTCGCCAGGGCCTGAAGCTCGGGGAGCACCATGCCTGCCAGGCCCGTGCCGGAGCGACGTCGCGGACGGGCCGGGGCGGATGTGGGGGTGTCGCCGGCGGCCTGGCCGTCGGAGAGGAGTTCGGTGGTGTCGCTCAACTAAGGGTCCTTCCCAGGGGTCGGGCGCCAGAATCGTGCGTCCAGGCGTCCCGGTGATGCGACCCGGCGGGACAGACCGGGTCGGGCTTCGCGAATCTCATGTGTCGGCGACCCTCGGGATTCGCGAGCGGTAGGTGCCCGGGGGCGATCCCCCGGATTGCCGCCACCGACCAGATGTCTTGGTGGTTCGAACGCGCATGTCTCCGAGCGCGCCGCCTCCGGTCATGCCACCCGAGGGTGTGCCGACTGGAAGAAACGGTTTCGGGGAAATCGCCTTGCCCGCGTCGCGGGACGCGAGACGAAGTGCAGCGATGTGCGAATGACAAGCACGCACCCAACACGGGGGCACCTGGTGCGGCTATCAGCCTAACATCACCAGCGCGCACAGCTATTCCCTGAAGGTCGAAGAAGTATCAGCGTGTCTCGGGAAACCGAACGAACGCACCAGACGGGTCGACGTTCATTGGCTGGATGTGCCAGTCATTACCCACTTCTGCCGCGATCAAATCCTTGGCATCCGTTGTCGTCAACGCGAGCACCGTCGGACCTGCCCCCGAGACGACGGCGGGCACCCCCGCCGTACGGAGCCGTCGCACCAGGTCGGCGGTGCGTGGCATCGCCGGCGCTCGGTACCTCTGGTGCAGGCGATCCTCGGTGGCGGCGAGCAGGAGGCCGGGTTCCGGTCTCTCCGTGAGCGCCGCGACGAGCAGAGCCGCCCGCCCCGCGTTGGCCGCCGCGTCCGAGTGCGGTACGTCCTTCGGCAGCAGCCCCCGTGCCTCCTCCGTGGACAACCGGAAATCCGGGATCAACGCCACCGGCCGGACGTCCTCGTGCGGAGTCAGTTTCACCATACTCGCCACCCCCGACTGGTCGGTCCAGGCGATGGTGAGCCCGCCCGCCAGACAGGGCGCCACGTTGTCGGGATGCCCTTCCAGCTCGGTGGCCAGCGCGAACACGTCAGCATCCGGAAAATCTTCCGCGCCGCGCCGCCGCGCGAGGGCGCGGGCGGCGAGGATGCCCGCGCAGATCGCGGCGGACGACGAGCCGAGCCCCCGCGCGTGCGGAATCCGGTTGCGGCACCGCAGTTCGATGCCGCCGGGCTGGGCGAACCCCATGCGGTCGAAGGTCGCGCGCATGGTCCTGACGACGAGATGGCCCTCGCCGTCGTCGAGTTCACCGGCGCCCTGACCCTCCACCGCGATCCGCACGCCGGGCGAATCGGAGATCGCCGCCTCAACCTCGTCGTACAGGTCGAGGGCGAGGCCGAGGCTGTCGAAGCCCGGGCCGAGGTTGGCGCTCGTCGCGGGCACGCGTACGACGACGCCGTGACTGTCGGTCAATTCGTCACCTGGAGATGTGCTGAGTGTCAGAGGGCGGGTCAGGCGAGTCCCAGCGCCGCCGCGGCCGCGTAGGCGTCGGTCGGGATCGTCACCGGAGCGGGAGCGCCGGAGATGGCCCAGTCCGGGTCCTTCAGGCCGTTGCCGGTCACGGTGCACACGACCCGCTGTCCCGGCGTGAGCAGGCCCTGCTCGTGGGCCTGCAGCAGGCCGGCGACGCTCGCGGCCGAGGCGAGCTCGACGAAGACGCCCTCCTCCTGCGCGAGCAGCTTGTACGCCGCGGCGATCTGGCGGTCGGTCACGGCCTGGATGTCGCCCCCGGACTCGTCGCGGGCGGCCTCGGCGAGCCGCCACGAGGCGGGGTTGCCGATCCTGATCGCCGTGGCGATCGTCTGTGGGTGGGTGACCGGCGAGCCGCCGACGATCGGCGCCGCGCCGCTGGCCTGGAAGCCCAGCATGCGGGGCCGCTTGGTGGCCACGCCGTCCTCGGCGTACTCCTTGTAGCCCATCCAGTACGCCGAGATGTTGCCGGCGTTGCCGACCGGGATGCAGTGGACGTCCGGCGCGTCGCCGAGCGCGTCGACGATCTCGAAGGCCGCCGTCTTCTGCCCCTGCAGGCGGTGCGGGTTGACGGAGTTGACCAGCGCGATGGGGTAGGTCTCCGCGAGCTTCCTGGTCATCTCCAGACAGTCGTCGAAGGAGCCCTCCACCTGGAGCAGCTTCGCGCCGTGGACCAGCGCCTGGGCCAGCTTGCCCATCGCGATCTTCCCGCGCGGGACGAGGACGGCGCAGGTCAGCCCGGCCCGTACGGCGTACGCGGCGGCCGAGGCGCTGGTGTTGCCGGTCGAGGCGCAGATGACCGCCTGGGCGCCCTCCTCGACGGCCTTGCTGATCGCGAGGGTCATGCCGCGGTCCTTGAAGCTGCCGGTGGGGTTGAGCCCCTCGACCTTCAGATGGACGTCACATCCCGTGATCTCGGACACCCGCCTGGCGGGGACGAGCGGCGTACCGCCTTCGAGCAGGGTCACCACGGGCGTCGTCGCGGAGACCGGCAGACGGTCGCGGTACTCCTCGATAAGGCCACGCCAAGCCCTGAACATGGTTGCTCCTCCCACGCGTGTGTACGCGTGTCACCAGGGGTATCGGTCACCGAGTCTACGGCCAACCGTTTGACGTGCGGACTCCGTTGTCCACCGACTGGACATATTGGGCGTCACCTTAGGGAACCGTCAGTGGCTTTCGCTAGTGTGGGCGAGCCCTTTGACCATCGCTGTGAAGGATGAGGAGTGGCCCACCTGACGGGCGTCGAGCCCCGGCCGAGGATTCGCCACAACGACTACTCTCCGCTCACGCCGCCGCCCCTCGGCGGTTGGAGCCCCACGCTCGGCGCGAGTGTCGTGATCCCCGCGCACGGCGGGCAGCACCGCCTCGATCTGACGCTGGCCGCGCTGGCCGCGCAGACCTATCCCGCGCACCTCACCGAGGTGATCGTGGTGGACGACCGCAGCGATCCCCCGCTGCGCCTGCCCGAACTGCGGCCCGAGAACACCAGGATCGTCTCCGTGCCGGACGGCGGGTGGGGCGCCGGGCACGCGATGAACGCCGGCATCGCGGCGGCCGAGGGGGAGATCGTGCAGCGTCTCGACGCCGACATGGTGATCTCGCGCGAGCACCTGGAGGCGCTGTTCCGCTGGCACCACCTCACCGACTACCTCGTCACCATCGGCGGCAAGAGGTTCGCCGAGGAGCCGGCGCTCACACCCGGCCGGGTCCACGACGCCGTACGGCACGGCTCGCCGGAGGACCTGTTCGACCCGTCCGCGCTGGTGTCCAGTTCGACCGAGGAGACCATCCGCCGCCTCGACGGCCTGCGGGCCAGCAAGAACCCCTACCAGGTCTGCACCGGGCCGACGGTCTCCCTGCGGCGGGCCCTGCTGGACGAGGTCCGGGGCTTCGATCCCGAGGTCGTGCGCGGCCAGGACACCGAGTTCGCCTACCGGCTCGCCCAGGCGGGGGCCGTCTTCGTCCCCGACCCGGAGGCCCGTGCCGTCCACCTCGGCCTGCCCGCGCAGCGCGGCGAGCACGGCAGGGCGATCGTCCGGCTGGTCGAGGTTCACCTGGCGCACCGGGTGCCGCTCCGCCGCGATCTGCGCAAGGAGCCCGGCCGGCGGTGGCGCGTGCCGTACGTCGAGGTCGTCTTCGACGTGACCGGGGCGGACGAGCCGCGGATCGTCGCGGCGGTCGACGCCGTGCTGCGCGGCACGCTCACGGACGTCGCGGTTACCCTGACCGGCCCCTGGACGCTGCTCGACGGGGGCCGCAGGTGGGCGCCGGGGACGGAGGCGTTCGACCTCGCCCTGGTGCGGGCGGCGTTCGGGCACGACGCGCGGGTGCGGTTCGCCGAGAGCGCGGCGCCGACGGCCGCGCCCGTTCCCTTCCGCTACACCGCGCCGATCGACGCGCCGCCCGCCCCGGCGCTGCTGGAGCGTGCGGTCAAGGCGATGCTGGAGGAACGCATCGGCCTGCTGGTGCTGGAGGCGCCCGGCGGCCGTACGGCCACGCTGGAGCGCACCGAGGCCGCGGCCCGCGCCCGCCTCCTCGCCGCGCCCGGAGAGGCGATCGCCGACGTGATCGCGCAGACCCACGGCGTACGGCACGCCGCGCCGGGCGAGTTCGACGAGGCCTCGACGACCGGCCGCGAACCGGCCGCGCGACCAGCCGCCCGATCCGCGCAGCCCGCCCAGCCCACGCAATCCACACAGTCCACGCAGTCCGCGCAACCCGCCGTGGCGGCGCGGGCGGGGAACGGCACGCCGGGCGGGAGCGACGGCCCGGGCGGGAACGGCGCGGCGCGGCCGGAGGACCGGGCGCCGCGGCCGCGCCGCGGTCTGTTCCGCCGCTCCTGACCTCTCCTGGCCACCGCGCGTCCTGCCCCGTTCCGGCGGGCGGCGGTTCAGCGGGCGGCAGCCAAGCGGGCGCGGCGGCCCGGCGCACGGCGGTTCAGCGGGCGGCGGTCCAGGAGGCGGATCAGTGGGCGGCGGTCAGCGCGGTGGGGGCCGCGGTCAGGACTTCTTGAAGGTGAAGGGCCGGCTCAGGCCCCGGGCGATGCCGCGCAGGCCCTGGCCCTGGCTCTGGCCCTGGGCGCGGCGCAGCGCCGAGATCTGCTTGCGCAGGGCGCCGATCTCCCGGCGGAACTCGACGGCCGACTTGCGCCACCGCCCCGCCTCCTCGCGCCACTTGGCGACCTGACCGCGCAGCCGCTCGACCTCCTTGTTGAGTCGCTCGACCTCGGCCTGCGCCGACACCCTGGCCCGGTAGGCCGCACGGGGGTTCAGGTACGGCGCGGCCTCTCCGAAGGCGCTGAAGCCGAAGCTCTCACCGTCGACCCAGTAGGTGCCGAACATCTCGTCCACGAGGTCGTCGGCGTCCTCTCCCTCGGTCGCGATCAGAGCGGCGCGGGCGAAGGCCTCGGTGCGCTCCAGGCGGGCGGCGACGATCCCCTCCGCGTCCTCGGCCAGGAGCACGCTGACCAGCCCGCGCTCCCGCCCGCGCAGCACTTCGAGCAGCCGGCCCAGGGTGTCCTCTCCCGGCGACCAGCCGGGCGGGACGCGCAGGCGGTACGGCGAGGTGGTGTCGGGCGGCGTCGTGGCGAGCCGTACGCGGCCCTCGTGCGCGTAGTGCGCGCGCAGCAGCACCAGATCCAGGCGCGGATCCTTGAGCGGCGCGCGCTGCTCGGGCGCGAGTTCGTCCCATGGTCCGGTCATGACCACGGCGAGGTCGGTCACGGTGCCGGCCAGCACGCCGTCCACGGTCGCCCGGACCTCGTCGTACGATCCCGCCGTCGCGTCGACGACGACCTCGACCTGCGGGACCTTCCACTGCCGGGAGGGATGGGTGCGCAGCCACCGGTAGCCGGGGACGCGGTCGGTCACCAGGGCGTGGCTGACCCGGTTGATCCGCTCGCTGTCGCGCATGCGCATGGACGGCCCGAGGTGGTACGCCCTGGCCTGGGGGTCCGGGATGAAGACCGCCCCCGCCTGCGCCAGCCGGTAGCCCATCTCGGTGTCCTGGCCGAGGATCATCTCGGGGTCCATCGCCCCGGCCCGCTCGAACAGCCTGACGTTCGCCGACGACGCACCGCCGATGTGGATGCTGAACGGCCGTGGCGAGCGGGTCAGCCCCTGCGACCGCGCGACCAGGTCCTCGATCCAGGCGTGCGGCTCGGCGGGCTCGAACAGCTTGGCCAGATCGTCCGTGCCCGCGACCTCCTCGGGAGCGGGCAGCGCCGCGGTGCTGAAACGCAGATAGGAGGTGACCGACAGGTACGGCGCGAGGTGGTGCCAGCGCATGTGGGCCTCCACCTCCTCACGCTCCGGCACCACGTCGGAGTCCATCCAGTGGATGACGTCCCCCGTCGCGGCGGCCAGGCCGGCGTTGCGCGCCCTGGCCCGGCCCGGCGCCTGGCACACCAGCAGCCGCGTGCCGCGCGGCCGGATCTCCGGGAGGCGCAGCGGCGGGTCGCTGCCGTTGTCGACGACGATCACTTCGAGCAGGTCGGCCGGGTACGTCTGCGCGGCCAGCCCGGCGAGCGTGAGGTCGAGCTTCTCCTGGGCGCCGTACGCCGGGATGACGACGCTCGCCCGCAGGCTCGGCGTCCACGCCGATCCGAGCGCGGGCGGCTCCAGCACGGTGTAGTCGTTTCCCCTGATACGTGGCGTCATGGCGTGTCCAGCAGCAGACTCGGGCGAAAGCCGCGCCATTGGTTCGTCGCGACTCGCAGGAAGTGGGCAAGGGGAAGGTTCCAGGTGTGGTCGGCGCTGAGGGACCGCCGCAGGACGTAGCCGAGGCCGTGCGTGCGGTAGATCCGCCCGCCCGCCTCCTCGACGGAGCGCCGCAGGTGGGCGTCCTCTCCCCGGTCCTGCGGACCGAAGCCGCCGACCTCCTCCAGCAGGGCGCGGCCGAGCAGGATCGTGCCTCCCGCGACGTGGTCGGTCCACACCTCGCTGCTGTAGTCGGTGCGGCGGATCGTGACGTCCAGAGGCTGGAGGTAGAAGAACTCGGGAGCGGTCCCGACCAGGTCGGCGCCCGAGTAGGTCATGGCCAGCAGCAGGTCCGACAGGTGCTCGGGGCCGTACCAGTCGTCGTCGTCCCATTTGGCGACGATGCCGGTGGACGCCCGCGCGGCGGCCTCGTTGAGGACCGTTCCGAGCGGCGTCTCCTCGGCGGCCTCGACCACGGTGACGGGGCGGGGGAACTCCTCGATCGAGGACCGCACCCGCGCCGCGGGGAAGCCGTGCAGCGCGACGACCACCTCGAAGTCCACCCCGCGCTGGCGGGCCATCTGCCGCAGCGCGTCGCCGACGTACTGGGGCCGCCGCGTGGCCATGACGACGGTGACCGGCGCCGGGCTCACGGCCACTCCCCCGGCGCGCAGCGCGTGCCTGCGCAGGCGCACGCTGTGCTCCTCCCGGCGCAGGTCGGCGACCGACGCCGGGGTGCCGTCCCCGGGCTCGGGCGTCCAAGCCGCGGCGAGCCCGGCGAGGACCGGATCGGCCTCGCGCACCCAGGCGGGCGGGTCCGGGCAGGTCAGCGGCACTCCCGCGGCGGCGAGCGCGATCACCGGCTCCAGGGCCGCGGCGACGGGCTGCGCGGGCCACTCCACCGTCAGCCCGCGCAGCGGCCGCAGTTCCTCGACGTCGGCGGGCCGCGGCGGGCCGGGCAGCGGGCGATCTCCCACCATCCAGCCGCCACCGCTCCAGGACAGCGTGGCGGGCTCCTGGGTGGGACTGCGGGTGAAGCCGTACGGCGAGCACATCTCCGTCGCGACCGTCACGTGTCCCTCCCGCTCGTCTCTTTACGAGGTTTGTGGACTTATATCATCAGAAGCTGGTAAGAACCTGTGGCTTTGAGTACTCGGACCGTCTCTCACATGTCGTCGGGGACCGGCCAGACCTTTCCTCCGACGAGGTCACCCAGCGCCCTCACCTGGATCTTCCCGGCCTTCCGCTGCCGTGCCACCCAGTCGACGAAGGCGGCGAACTCCTTCGGCGAGGTCGCGTACTGGTCCCTCGGGTTGTTCTTGATCTCGTGGAAGACGAAGGTGACCAGGCCGCGGCCGCCCTCCTGCTGCGCCCGGGTGACGAAGCTCTCCAGCGTGCGGGCCGTACGCGGCAGGCGGGTCTGGCTCGTGGCACGCACGGCGGCGAGGTCCACCGGCGGCAGCTTCTCGGCGATCGGGCACGATTGGCAGCTGTCGGGCCGGTACAGGCCGTTGATGCCGCGTGCGGTGGTGTAGCCGCACCGCATGGCGAGCTGCTTGGTGATCTCGTCGTAGTCGCCGAAGGGATAGGCGAACGAGCGGGGGGCGAAGCCCAGCTTCAGCAGCGCCCGCCTGTCATCGCAGATCTCGCTCTGCTGCACGGCCTCGGACTCGTCCGACAGGTGCGGATGACGGAGGGTGTGGCCGCCGATCTCGTGCCCTGCCCGCGCGATGGCACGCAGCGCCCCCACACTCAGGTATCTGCCGGAGGTGCCGAGGCGCGCGCTGTTGACGTAGAAGGTGCCCTTCAGGCCGCGTTTGCTCAGCATCTTCGCCACGGCCAGGTGGTCGGCCGTCCCGTCGTCGAACGTGAGCGCCACGATGGGCACCGCGCTCCTGGCCGCCTTCCGCGTGCCGTGAGCGGGGGCGGCCGCCTGCCGGGCGGCGTGCGCGGCCGCCTGCCCCGAGGAGGGAACGCCGGCCGCCCCGGCGGGGGCCTGCTGAAGCCCCGCGACCGACGCCGCGGCGACGAGACAGACCGGTACGAGTCTCTTCACCGTAAGTCGCATAGGCGAAGACTTTACTTGCATCGGGCAATTACTTTGCCGTCACCCTGACGATCGGGTATCGCCCCGGCGGTCAGTCTCCGCCCCGGCCCCGCTCGAACAGCGCGACGGTGAGACCGGGGAGTTCGGCGGAGTGCCAGGCGGTGGACAGGCGATATCCCGCCGCGCGTACGGCCGCCACCCGCCGGATCTTCGTACCCTCCAGGCCGGCCTGTTTCGTCCCCCGCCAGACGACCCAGACCCGGCGGCGCCCGGCCAGGGCGTCCGCGAGGCCGGGCTTCTCCGCGTACTCGAAGGCCGGGCCGGGCCCCGCGAGGAGCACGTCGTCAGGGAGCCCGTCACGGCCGTAGTAGCGGAAGCCGGTGCGCAGCCTGCTCTGGCCGTACACGACGGCGTCGCCGGGGCGCAGCTCCGCCCTGATCACCTCCACCGCTCCGGGGAAGTCCTCGTAGTGGCCGTTCTGCCGCCGGTAGTCGGCCTGCGCGGGCAGCCCCAGCGACGCGACGGCCAGTACGGAGGGCACGGCCACCAGCGCGGCGGGGAGGGCGGCCGGGCGCACGGAGGCCAGGGCCACGCCGGCCGACAGCGCCAGGGCGGGCGCCGCGACGAACACGTAGCGGTCCACGTAGGCGGGGGTCACCAGCGCGTCGACCACGAGCAGCAGCAGCGGCGGGAGGACGAGCCATCCGCCGACGAGCACACCCCAGGGGACGGACGCGCGCAGCAGGATCAGCACCCCCGCGACGGCCAGGGCGAACAGCGCCGGACCGGCGAGGTCGGAGCCCGCGACGTGCTTGGGCACCTTCAGCAGCACCTCCGGCCCGTGCGGCTGAATCCAGCTGATCGCGGCCCGCTCACCCCATCCCACCAGCCCGAGAACCACGACGGGGACGCACCCCGCCGCCATCGCGGGGACGACCCTGGTCCACGCCATACGGCCTGGCAGCGCGAGCAGGGCGGCCAGGAACTGGGCCGGGAGCACCAGGACCGAGAACAGGTGCGTGCAGCCGAGCAGGGCCACCGCCGCCGCGTACCCGCCCACCCGGCCCCAGGTGGGCGACTCGGCGACCCGGTGCAGCGCCCAGGCCGAGACGACGGCCGCCGCCGCGGCGAACGCGTACGGCCGGGCGTTCGCTCCGTGGAAGGACACCGACGGCAGCACCGCGAACAACGCGGCGGCCACGATCCCGGCCCGCGGACCGGCGAGCCTGCGGCCGAGGTCGGCCAGGAAACCGGCCGCGACGCCCGCCGCCAGGGCCGACGGCAGGCGCAGCCACCACTCGGCCTCGCCCAGGAAGGACCAGAGGTGGATGAGCAGGTAGTAGGGCAGGAAGTGGCCGTCGACGTGCTGGACGAGCACCAGCAGGCCGCTCAGCGGCCGGGCCACCGCGGCGCTGTAGGTCGCCACCTCGTCGCCCGACAGCGACGCCGTACCGCCGGACACGGCGACGCCGGTGGTCACGACGCCCGCGACGAGCGGCGTCCACCGCGTTCGCCCTGTCCACCGCGTTCGCCGGGGCCGTCCGGACCATCCTGTCGCGGCCTGGGCCGCGCCGTCGTCGGCAGTACGGGCCGCCTCGCCCGTAACCGCGCTCTCCCCCGAGGCAGCGATCATTTCTACGAGACTAGGGTCATCCCGTTTCCACCGCCGCGAAGATCCAACCGGTCGTTACCGGATCGAGTCGTGCCTCAGAGGCCGGTCCCCCGAGGGCATCCGCCGGACGGATTCCGAAGGCGGGATGGGACACAAACTGTTTGATTGTTATAGTCATATGCAAACAGTCGGAGGTGGTCCCATGAACGGCTACCCGCACCGCGACGCCGGTTGGCTCCGTCGGTTGATCCTGACCCTGGCGTCGCCGCCCCTGATCCTTCTCGTTCCGCTGCTGCTCTTCGCGGTCTTCCGGGACCGGCTGCCCCACCTGACGTACGTTCCGGGTGCCACAGGAGAGCACGGCTCCGAATGGGGCCGATGGCTGCGAATGGCGCTGTTCCCCATAGTGTTCGCCGAGGTGGTGTTCGTCGCCATGTTCACGCACTATCAGCGCTGGCCGGAGCTACAGCGCCTGCTGGCCGTCTTCGGCTTCAGCCAGAGCGTCCTGGCGGCGGCGGGGAACGGCGTTGCGGTGGCGGCGCTCATCGACGCGGACGGCCCGGCTTCCCAGCCGTCCTGGGCGATTCCCACGGAGATAGTGCTGGCGGTTCTCGCGGGAATCGCCGCCTGGCGTCTGTCGGGGCCGCTGCCCCCTGCCGCGCCCGCGTACGGCACGCCGCCTCCGGACGTCCCGCTCCTCTCGCTGGCGCCGGGCCAGCGGGCCGTCTACGCGGTGTCCGGCTGGAACCGTCTCACCCTGTTCCAGGGGGCGGTGTTCCTCGCCCTCGCCTGGTTCTCCGCGCCCGACTTCGCGGAGCGCTGGCAGGCGACCACGATAGCCGCGCTCCTGGGGATCTTCCTGATCCTGCAGGCCCGCAGCCGGCTCCGGATCGACGGACGGGGCGTGGAGGTGAGCCTGCCCTGGCTCGGAGGGCTGCGGCGGGCCGTGCCGTACGAAGCGGTGGTCTTCGCCTCGGTGCGGAAGAAGACGTCCGGCAGTGGGCTCGGCGGCATGCTCGGCGGCAGCAGAGGATGGGGTTACGTCGGCGGCGGGGGTCCGGTGCTGGCGCTGCGGCTCACCGACGGCCGGGAGTTCCTCTACTCGGCCCGGGACGCCGAGGCCGCCGCGGCTCTGGTAAACGGGACCCCTACCCGCATGCGGGCAGGCACCGGATGCTGATCGTCGTCGACCCGTCCTCTGTCCAGCCCCTGGCCGACCAGGTGGCGGCCTCGGTGCGCGGGGCGGTCGCCAGGGGCGAGGCGGTCCCCGGCGACAAGCTGCCCTCGGCGCGGGCCGTCGCCGCCGCGCTCGGCATCAACCTGCACACCGTGCTGCGCGGCTACCAGCAACTGCGCGACGAGGGCCTGGTCGAGCTGCGCCGGGGCCGTGCTGCGACGATCACGGAACTCGCCGCACAGGGAGGTCGCCTGCACCTGCGCGAGGCCGCCGAAGAGTTCGCCGGCGCCGTGCGGCAGCTCGGGGCCTCCGAGGAGGAGGCCCTCGACGCGGTCCGCCGAGCCCTGGCGGACCGCTGACCCGCCGTCCACGAGGCCGATATCTCCGCTCAGCCGAAGGGATGCCATGCCCCGCTTCTCACGACACCTCCGCCGTCCACTCGCGGCGATGGCGCTGGCTCTGTGACGGCCGCGCCGTTATTCAGCGGCCCGCCCGCCACCGCCGCCGCTCCGGGCCAGCGACCCAAGCCGCTGCCCCCGTGGGTGCTGATCTGCAAGAAGCTGAAGCGGATGCCGGAGCACCGGCACATGCGGTGTCCCGTCCAGCGGCCACCCCCGCCCGTCCGGCCGTTCCGGTCCGGCGACACCACGCGGGTTCCGACCGTGACCGAGTTGAACATCCCGACCGGCACCTCGGGCCCTGTCGGCATCACCTCGGGTCCGGACGACGCGCTGTGGTTCGCCGAGGACTACGTCGACCAGATCGCCAAGGTGACCCTCTGACCGGCCGACCCGGTCCCCGACGGGCCGCCGCCGGGAGCGGCGGCGGCCTCCGCGGTCGTACGACCGCTCAGGGCGCCTCGTCGCCCTCCACGCGCATCACGCTGGCGACCGCCCGGACGGTGTTCAGTTCGCGCAGATCCTCGATCGTGCCGGACAGGGCCGCGTCGCTGGCCCGGTGGGTGACCAGCACGAGCCTGGCGTCGTCGCCCCGCCCCTCCTGCCGCACCGTCTGGATCGACACGTCGCGCCGGGCGAAGATGTCGGCCACCCGGGCGAGCACGCCGGGCTTGTCCGCCACGTCCAGCGACACGTGGTAGCGGGTGACGCTGTCGCCCATCGGGTGGACCTTGAGGTCGGCGTACGTCGACTCCTCGGGGCCGCGGGTGCCGGCGAGGCGGTTGCGGGCCACCGCGACGATGTCGCCCAGCACGGCGCTGGCGGTCGGCGCGCCGCCCGCGCCCGCGCCGTAGAACATCAGCCGCCCGGCCGACTCGGCCTCCACGAAGACGGCGTTGTACGCCTCCCGGACCCCGGCAAGGGGGTGGGACCTCGGGATCATGGCGGGGTGCACGCGGACGCCGGCCGACCGGCCGTCGTCGGAGCGGGCGCAGATGGCCAGCAGCTTGATGACGTACCCCATGCCCTTGGCGGAGGCGACGTCGGCCGCGGTGATGTCCGTGATGCCCTCACGGTAGACGTCGGCCGCCGTCACCCGGCTGTGGAAGGCGATGCCCGCGAGGATCGCGGCCTTGGCCGCGGCGTCGAAGCCCTCGACGTCGGCCGTCGGGTCCGCCTCGGCGTACCCCAGCGCCTGGGCCTCCTCCAGGGCGTCGGTGAACGAGGCGCCGGTGGAGTCCATCTTGTCGAGGATGTAGTTGGTCGTGCCGTTGACGATGCCCAGCACCCGGCGCACCCGGTCACCGGCCATCGACTCGCGCAGCGGCCGCAGCAGCGGGATGGCCCCGGCCACGCTCGCCTCGAAGTACAGGTCGGCGCCGTTCTCCCGGGCGGCCCGGTGGATCGTCGCGCCGTCCTCGGCCAGCAGCGCCTTGTTGGCGCTGACCACCGACTTGCCCCGCGCCATGGCGGCGAGGATCAGCGAGCGGGCGGGCTCGATTCCGCCGATCACCTCGACGACGATGTCGACGTCGTCACGTGTGACGAGGGCCTCGGCGTCGGTCGTGAGCAGCGCGGGGTCGACGTCGGCGTCCCGCTTGCGTCCCAGCCTGCGCACGGCGACGCCGGCCAGCCTCAGCGGCGCTCCGACGCGGGCGGCGAGGTCGTCGGCCTGCTCGCCGAGCAGGCGCACGACCTGCGACCCGACGACGCCGCAGCCCAGCAGCGCGACCCCGAGCGCCGGTTTGGCGTTACTCACGACCCCTCCTCGCTCCGCCGCCGGACCGCCGGCGGCGGCTGGTCACAGCTGCCCCCTGAGCAGGTCGTCCTCGGTCTCCCGGCGGATGATCACCCGGGCCTGGCCGTTGGACACCGCGACGACGGCGGGCTTGGGCAGATAGTTGTAGTTGCTGGCCAGGGACCGGCAGTAGGCGCCGGTGCCGGCGACGGCGATCAGGTCGCCGGGGGCCAGGTCGCCCGGCAGGTGCAGGTCGCGCACGACCATGTCGCCGCTCTCGCAGTGCTTGCCGACCAGGCGCGACAGCATCGGCGCCGCCTGACTCTCGCGGGAGGCGAGCACCGCCGTGTACTCCGCGCCGTACAGCGCGGTGCGGACGTTGTCGCTCATGCCGCCGTCGACGCTCACGTAGGTGCGCAGGCCCTCCACGTTCTTGACGGTACCGGCCTCGTACAGGGTCACGCCGGAAAGGCCCGCGATCGAGCGGCCCGGCTCGACCGTGAGGCGCGGCACCGGGAGCCCGGCCGCCTCGCAGACCTTGGTGACGATCTCCCGCAGGCCGTCCGCGATGACCTTGACGTCCAGGGACTCGTCGCCCGTGACGTACGGGATGCCGTATCCGCCGCCGAGGTCCAGCTCGGGGAGCACGACGCCGTGCTCCTCCTTGATGTCGACGAGCAGGGTGGCGAGACGGCGGGCGGCGACCTCGAAGCCGCCGACGTCGGTGATCTGCGAGCCGATGTGCGAGTGCAGGCCGACCAGTTCGAGCTGCGGGAGCGCGAGGATGCGGCGCACCGCCTCCGCGGCGGCGCCGCCGCTCAGCGACAGGCCGAACTTCTGGTCGTCGTGGGCGGTCGCGATGAACTCGTGGGTGTGCGCCTCGACCCCGACGGTCACCCGGATCATGACCTTGGGCCGTACGCCGTGCTTCTCGGCGAGGAAGCCGAGGCGGGCGATCTCCTCGTACGAGTCGACCACGATGTGGCCGACGCCGGTCTGGACGGCCCGCTCCAGCTCCGCGAGCGACTTGTTGTTACCGTGCAGGGTGATCCGCTCGGGCGGGAAGCCCACGCTGAGCGCGACGGCGAGCTCGCCCGCGCTGCACACGTCGAGGCCGAGCCCCTCCTGGTCGATCCAGCGGGCGACCTCCCGGCACAGGAAGGCCTTGGCCGCGTAGTGGACCTCTCCGTCGTGGAAGGCCGACCGGTACTCGCGGCAGCGGGAGCGGAAGTCCTCCTCGTCGACGACGTACAGCGGTGTGCCGAACTCCTTCGCCAGGTCGCGTACGTCGATGCCGCCGATGGTGACGGCTCCGCCGGTGCGGCCCGACGTTCGCGGCCAGATGGCCGGTTCGAGCGCGTTGAGGTCGGCGGGCGTGTGCGGCGGACGCTCCTCGGGCGGTCCGGCGGTCACGGCGACGATCGTGGAGGCGGCGTGCAGGTCGCCGGCTGGGTGGGCGAATCGACTCACCCGCACGAGGCTAGCCGACCCGGCGATTCTCCCGCGCCCGCTGCTCACCCTGCGAGACAACGTGTGGAAGATATTCTGCATCCCAGGTCATCGTGCGTACTGTTTCCGGCCGTCTTCTGGTTTTGCTCACATTTTGCAGCCCTAGATTTGGCGAGGCGGGGTGAGGCCGAGTTCCCGCAGGCCCGTGGCGAGCACCGCGCGCACCGCGTCCCCCATGCGCACCCGCGCGGCGTGGACGTCCGACGGCTCCTCGTCGCCGCGGGGGATCGGCGAGGCGTGCTCGAAGGCGTCGTGGTAGGCCGCGGCCAGCCGTTCGAGATACGCCGGCCAGCCCGGATCACGGCTCTCCCGCCTGCTCGGCAGCTCCGCCAGGACCCGCAGCACCGCCCGGTCGTACGGGCCGGTCAGCCGTCCGGGGCGCACGGCGGCCCCGGTCGTGACACCGAGATCGCGTGCCCAGCGCCGTACGGCCTCCGCCCGCGCGTACGCGTACCTGACGGCGAAGCCGGGGTTGTCCCACGTGCGGGGGAAGTCCGGCCACGGCCCCGCGCCGTCCGCCGGGCGGGACGGGGCCGTCTCCACGGGTGCGGCGGGCGGGACGTCGTCGAGCACGTCTTCCGGTCCGGTGACGGCGATGACGAGGAAGCCGTTCGGCCGGACATCCACCCGTCCGACCCCCGGGACGGCCCGCAGCCGTCCGGCCAGCCGCTCCGCCGTCTCCTTCGCGGGCGCGCCGCTCCCCCGCAGCGCCGCCGCCGAGGCGAACGTCGCCTCCCGTTCCCACGACCCCTGGGGCACGGGCGGCGAGCCGAGGACGGCGGCCAGCGCCCCGACGATCATTCGCCGGCCTCCACGGGCGGCGTCCGGCTCCCGTGGTCTCGTTCGGCATGGCCGGCGGTGGTCATCGCCGCCAGCCTAACGCCGGAGCCGGGGGCGGTCAGAGCAGGAGGGCGAGGGGCTCGGCCGGGACGTACCCCTCCAGGCGCGCCGAGGAGAGCAGCGCGCCCTCCGCCGAGTCGCGGACGCAGACGTAGGAGTAGCGGTCGGCCGAGTAGACCCGCACCCCGTCCGTACGGCACTGCCGCATCAGGACCTCGCCCCACTCCTCCGAGACGTCGGCGAGGCCGAGGTCGGTGAGGGTCTGGCGGCGGGCCAGGACGGTGCCCCCGGCGACCTCCGGCAGGAACCGGTGCTCGGCCCCCGGCTGGCGGAGCAGCGTGGCCCCGGTTCCGGGCAGGTGCGCGTAGAAGGACGCCTTTCCCAGCACCTCGGCGTCGGTGGAGGCGAAGTGCCGGACGAGGTCGGCCAGGTAGTGCTCGCCGTACAGGTCCCTGGGGTCGAGCACCGCCACGTGGTCGCCGTCGGCCAGCCGGACGGCGCGGTCGAGGGCGGCGCCCCGGGTGATCGGCTCCTCGGTGACGCGGACCACGACGTCGAGGCCGGGGCACGCCTGGCGGACGGTCTTGTCCACCAGCCCGGCGTCCAGGCCCTCCGCGACGATCACGAGCTGGCCGGGCCGGTCGATCTGGCGGGACACCTGGGCGAGCAGGTGGTCGAGCTCGGCCTGACCGGCGACCGCGGCGACCGCCGTGATCACGCCGCTGCCCCGCACGCTGGGCACGCCCAGCGTGTCGAGGATCGGGTCGAGCAGCGGCGTCACGCCGGCGCCGGCCCGCCAGGCCAGATGGGCCTCCCTGGCCAGCCGTTCGGCGTCCGCCATGAACATCTCGGCCGCCGCGACGATCTCCTCACCCTTGGCCCCGGCCCGCACCTGAAGCACCGGGGTGCCGCAGGCCGTGACCTCTCCTATCGTCCTCGGCTCGGCGTCGGCGCCCGCGATCACCAGGGCCGGCTGCCGGTAGGCCGTCAGCACGTCGTCGTACGGCGTGTCGTCGTCGCCCTGACCGGCCAGAGGCCTCCAGGCGGCCGATCCGTCGCCGGGAGGGGTGACGGTGCCGAGGGTCACGATCTCCCCCGTACGGCCGCCCTCCGCCGGGATGGGGTTGTGCACCCGGGGCTGGATCGCGTGCGGGAGCACGCCGATCCGGTCGTGCCGCAGCGCCGAGCGCCACTCACGGGCCCGGGCCTCGGTGGTGGTCAGCACCCACTCGAAGTGCTCGGCCGCCGGGACCCCCCGCGACACCGCGCCTCCTGAGTGCCAGAAGACCGTCTTGATCCCGCGCTTGCGGCAGGCCGCCACCAGGTGACGCAGCGCCCGCGTCTCCCCGGCCAGCGCCTCCAGCCAGCGTCCGCCGTTCCCCTGGCGCGGGCCGGGCCGTACGGACTCGACGAACAGCACGTGCGGCCGCTGCTGGTCGAGCATGGCCTCCCAGTTGTCCGGGCCGAAGTTGGTCACCAGCCGCCACTCGTACCGCAGCAGCGCCTCGGTCTGCCGGTCGACGATCGCGGCGACCGTCATGTACGGCCGCGCCGTCGGGCCCTTGGGCACGACGAAGTGCTCGGCGAGCGGCGCGGAGACCTGCGGGGGCTTCGGCTGGGGCGCGGCCGGAATGGCCTTCGCCTCGTCGACGACGGGGATCTCCGGCTTGAAGTCCGAGCGTCTGGGCGCCGGGCGCTTCCTGGTCGGCGCCTTCAGCGTCTTGGCCACCGAACCGGGGTTCTTGCTGTGGATCGCGTCGCCGAGCTTGCTCCACCGGCTGTCCTGGAGCGAGGCGAGCTTCCAGTTGGCCACCTCGGTCTGGTAGCGCTGCTCGGCGAGTTGCTTGGCGAGCTGCCTGTTCTGCCGCTCCGCCGTCTTGAGCCGCGCCTCGGCCTCGCGCGTCTTCGTCACGGCCTCGGCCTCCGCGCGCGCCACCTCCTCCAGCCGCCGCTGGTAGTCGGCGATCAGCCGGGTGAGCTCCGCCGCTCCGGCCGCCCGCTCCACCGCCTCCGCCAGCGCCCGCCGCAGCGCCGCCGGGTCGCTCCGCTCAGGCTGTCCGGCTGCCGATTCGCTCAGCTCGCTCATAAGGGGTGACTCCGCGGTAGGCCATCAGGACGCAAGTCACAATATTCGCAGAACCCCCTGATCATTCTCAGCCGGAGGCGACGCCTCGTCCCTCGGCGAATCATCTTCACCGGCGACCGGACGACCGCACACCCCGCGACCACTCCGCCAGCGAACCCGCGACCGATCTTTCAGCGATCATGCGGCCGATTGTTCAGGTAACTCCCGGCCAGCGGTTCAGGTGCTATGCGACCAGGCGACCACGACATCTGCGACCAATCTTTCACCGATCATGCGACCAACGTTTCACGTGACCGCCCTCACGTGTCATCCTGAGATGGTGAGAAGCACCTCGCAGACCCCTCTCGGCCGCGTCGTCCCCCGGCATGCGGAAAAGCCCGCCGCGGACGCGCTGAGCGACACGCGTGTGGTGCTGATCAACGGCGCCCGCCAGAGCGGCAAGAGCACGCTCGTACGCCTCCTGGCGAAGGGGAGGACCGCGGAATGGCGCAACCTGGACACCCTCGTCGCACGACAGGCGGCGCAGGAGGACCCGGCGGGTTTCGTGGCGTTTCCCGACCTTATGGTGATCGACGAGATCCAGCGGGTGCCCGAGCTGTTGCTGGCCATCAAGGAGCAGGTGGACAGCGATCCCCGGCCGGGACGCTTCCTGCTCACCGGATCCGCCCGAGTGCTGGGGTTGCGGGCGCTTCCCGACACCTTGCCCGGGCGTATGGAGACCATCGAGCTGTGGCCGTTCTCCCAGGGCGAGATCGACGGCACCCCGGACGGGTTCGTGGACGTCGTCTTCGCCGAAGGCGAGAACCTGCGTCACACGTCCACGCTGTCACGCGCCGATTACGCCGAACGGGTCGTGCGGGGCGGCTTCCCCGAGGCGGTGGCACGTGAGAATGCGCGCAGGCGCGAGCGCTTCTTCGACTCGTATGTCTCGGACCTCATCGCCCGAGACGTCAGTCAGTTGTCGGAGATCGAGCGGACGGCCGAGATGCGCGCCCTGGTGCGGTCGGTGGCCGCCCGGTCGGGACAGTTGCTCGTCGGCAGCTCTCTCGGTGGGGCCGTGGGGCTGTCCACCGCGACCGTCAACCGCTATCTCGGCCTGCTCGAAGAAGTGTTCCTGATCAAGCGCGTCCCCGCCTGGTCACGCAATCTGAGCAACCGAGCGGTCGGCACCCCCAAGGTGGCCTTCGTCGACTCCGGCGTGGCCGCGAACCTGCTGGGCACCGACGCCAGGAGCCTGGTACGACCCGACGGTCAGTTCGGGCCGCTGCTGGAGGGTTTCGTTCTCATGGAGCTCGCCCGCCAGCTCACCTGGTCGGACGAGCGGGTGGAGCTCTTCCACTACCGGACCAAGGACAAGGTCGAGGTCGACGCGGTGCTGGAGAACCGGCAGGGCCGCGTCGTCGGCGTCGAGGTCAAGGCGTCCTCGACCGTACGCGCCGACGACTTCCGTGGCCTGCGGCACCTCGCCGACCGCCTGGGCGACGACTTCGTGGCCGGCGTCGTCCTCTACACCGGCACGCAGACCCTTCCCTTCGGCCCACGCATGCGCGCGGTGCCGGTCAGCGCCCTCTGGCAGGTCTGACGGCCGGTCCGGGCCCAGGACCGGCTGACCCACGCCACCGAAGGCGGTGCCCCGGGGCCGGGAGGTCCGTAGACTCGGCTGCGGTTCAAGGGAGGGCAAACCGTGCGCAAGGGTGAGTGGCCGCGATTCCAGGCCAGGCCGTACGTCTGCGGGGCCGTCGGCCCCTACGAGCAGGCCAGGCTCGACCTGCTGGCACGCTCGGGGCCCGCCGTCCAGGCCGCGCACACCGCACCGGAGGCCGCGCTGCTCGCCTCCGCCCCCCTGGCGCCGTACGCGTCGGGTCCCGAGGCGACGGCGTACGCCTGGGAGGGCCGGCGGCCGGAGGCCGCGCCGGGCGCGAACGCGTGGCTGCGGGTCGCGGAGACGTACGAGACCCCGGGGCTGGTGGACGGTCCGGAGACGGTGGTCCTGCACACCGGCGGCCTGGGCCTGATCGACGTCTACTACCTCGCCGACGGGGACGCGGTCTACTTCTCCTCGCTCATCGAGCCGCTCCTCGCGCTGGCCCGGCGGCCGTACGAGGTGAACTGGGACGCGTGGGCGGCGATCCTGCGGCTGACCTACCCGCTGCTGGAGGACACGCCGTACCGCCAGATCCGGCGCCTGCCGGGCGCGACCGCGCTGACCTGGTCCCGGCGGGAGCGCACGCTCCGCGTCGACCGGCGCGCGCCGCGCTGGGTGCGGGAGGAGCCGGTCGACCGCGGCGTGACGGCCGGCGACCTGGTCACGCTGCTGCACGACGCCCTCGCGCCGTACGAGCGGGTGCTGGTGCCGGTGAGCGGCGGGTACGACTCGCGGCTGCTGGCCAGTGTCGCGATGGCGCGGAAGATGGACGTCGAGTCGTGGACCACCAGCCCCGACGACGGCCTGGACCACGACATCGACTTCGCCCGTTACATCACCCGTGAGCTCGGCATCCCCCACCGGATCGTCCCGCAGTACCCGGAGAGGTACCCCGACGAGGCGCTGTGGGCGGCCCGCCGCCTGGAGTACCTCACCAGCCACCATGCCTGGTACTCCCCCTTCGCCAGGGAGGTGCACGGGGCGGGCCGGGCGCTGGTGGACGGCCTCGCGGGCGGTCCGCTGATGAAGAACTTCCTGATCACGGCGGACGCCGTCGGCGCGGGGACGGGCGCGTCCCGCCGCGCGGCGCTGCTGAAGGCGCTGGCGACCGGCGACGCCCACATCCCCGTGCTGGGCGAGCGGGCCGCCGCGTGGATGGACGACCGGGTGGGCGCGGCCTTCACGCGGGCGACCTCGATGCTGCACGGCCACCGGGCCGAACTGCCGCTGAGCGTGCTCCACACCCGGACCGTGCGGGGCATCGCCCGCTCCCCGGTCAACCTCGTCGGCCCCGAGGCCACCCCGGTCTTCCCGTTCCTGCACCCGGAGTTCTTCGACGCGGCGCTGTCGGTGCCGGTCGCGGCGAAGGAGGGCGGGAAGTTCTACCGGGAGGTCCTGCGGGCCGCCAACCCCCGGGTGGCCGCGCTGCCGTCCACGAACACGCCGCTGCTGCCCAACCGCCGGGTGCCGCTGCGCTCGAACGGCCCGGCCGCCCGCGAGTGGAACCACAGAATGCTGGTCAAAGCCACGGAAATCCCGGGCCTGATGTCGCCCCAGATGCTGGAGGCGGTCGCCGCCGGACCGGACGCGCTGACCGCCTTCGGCTCGTGGAACTCGCGGTTCTGGCTGCGGGCGCTGGTGGCGTTCGGGGCGTGGCTCACCGACTACGAAGACCTGCTCGGCGACCTCACCCCACCCTGGAGCCTCCGTCCCGCGGCCGCCGTACCCACCCCGTCGTAGAAGCTCACCCCTATAGGGGTTACGGCCCTGCACAGTTCGGATACGCGGGTTGTGATCGCCGTACGTGATCACCTGTAAGCAGGTAAAAACCGCATGTTAGGGGGGTGTCAGGCTTTCCAGTCAGGCCTATCCCGATGGTACTTTTGGCCAAATAGAGCCAAACAACACGGCGTGAGCTTCAAAGCTCGGGTGTGACCTGACCACGCGCCCCTTCTTTCCTCAAGCGAGAACCGAATGAACGCTGCTGCGCCCTGCCCTGACCCGGTTCCCGGGTCGTCCGGCGATCTCCCGGAGATCACCGACTTCGCCTCGCAGGACCCCCGCTGGTACAAGCGCGCGGTCTTCTACGAGGTGCTCGTACGCGGCTTCAAGGACTCCAACGGCGACGGCACCGGCGACCTGCGCGGGCTGACCGAGAAGCTCGACTACCTCTCCTGGCTGGGCGTCGACTGCCTCTGGCTGCTGCCGCTCTACCAGTCCCCGCTCAGGGACGGCGGGTACGACATCGCCGACTACCTCAAGATCCTTCCGGAGTTCGGCGACCTCGGCGACTTCGTGAAGCTGATCGAGGCGGCCCACGAGCGGGGCCTGCGGGTCATCACCGACCTCGTCATGAACCACACCAGCGACCAGCACCCGTGGTTCCAGGCGTCCCGCACCGACCCCGACGGCCCGTACGGCGACTTCTACGTGTGGTCGGACGACCCCACGAAGTACTCCGGCGTCCCCATCGTCTTCGTGGGCACCGAGGAGTCGAACTGGACGTACGACCCCGTGCGCAAGCAGTACTACTGGCACCGGTTCTTCCACCACCAGCCTGACCTGAACTACGACAACCCGGACGTCCAGGCGGCGATGATGGAGGTCATCCGCTTCTGGCTCGACCTCGGCGTCGACGGGTTCCGGCTGGACGCGGTGCCGTACCTGTTCGAGCGTGAGGGCACCTCCTGCGCCGGGCTGCCCGAGACGCACGCCTACCTCAGGAGCATCCGCGCCGAGGTGGACCGGATCTACCCCGACCGGGTGCTGCTGGCGGAGGCCAACGGCTGGCCGGAGGACGTGGTCGAGTACTTCGGCGACCCCACCCGGGGCGGCGACGAGTGCCACATGGCCTTCCACTTCCCGCTGATGCCGCGGATCTTCATGGCCGTGCGCCGGCAGAGCCGCGAGCCGATCTCCGAGATCATGTCGCGGACCCCCAAGCTGCCGGAAAGCGCCCAGTGGGGCATCTTCCTCCGCAACCACGACGAGCTGACGCTCGAAACCGTGACGGAGGAGGAGCGCGACTACATGCACGCCGAGTACGCCAAGGACCCGCGCATGCGCGCGTACCTCGGAATCCGGCGGCGCCTGGCCCCCCTGCTGGACAACGACAGGGACCAGATCGAGCTGTTCACCGCGCTGCTGCTCAGCATGCCGGGCTCGCCGGTCATGTACTACGGCGACGAGATCGGCATGGGCGACAACATCTGGCTGGAGGACCGCGACGCGGTCCGCACGCCGATGCAGTGGACCCCCGACCGCAACGCCGGGTTCTCCGAGGCCGACCCCGGACGGCTGTACCTGCCCGTGGTCATGGACCCGGTGTACGGCTACCAGGCGGTCAACGTGGAGGCCCAGATCAAGAGCGAGTCGTCGCTCCTCCACTTCACCCGGCGGATGCTGCAGATCCGGCGCGAGCACCCGATCTTCGGCACCGGCGCCTACACCGAGCTGTGGTCGCCGAACCCGAGCGTGCTCGCCTTCCTGCGGGAGGAGGGCGACGACGTGGTCCTGTGCGTGAACAACCTGTCGCGCTTCGCCCAGCCGGTCGAGCTCGACATGCGGCGTTTCGCGGGGGTCACCCCGGTCGAGTGCCGCGGCGGGGTCGCCTTCCCCACGATCGGCGACCTGCCCTACCTGCTCACGCTGCCGGGGTACGGCTTCTACTGGCTGTCGCTGCGCCGGGCCCCGGGCGACCACGCCCCGGACGCCTGAGCCGTACGCTCAGCGAGGCGGTGACGGGCACCTGGGCCCGCGCCGCCCGGCGGGCGGGGATCAGCGCCACCAGCGACGCGGCGCCGATCGCGATCAGGAGGGCGGCGGCGAGCATCCCGGGCGTCGGCGCGCGGCCGATGCCCGCCCCGACGCCGCTGCCCCGGCCCTCCAGGTCGATCAGCGCCCGCGACCAGAACGCCCCCGCCGCGGCCCCGGCCACGACCCCCACCGCGGCCGGCAGGCCGGCGGCGGTGACCAGGGTGGCGGTGACCTGGCGGGGGGTGAGGCCCATCGCCTTGAGCACCGCCAGGTCGAGAAGGTGGTCGCGCAGGCCGAGGGCGCTGGCCGTGAGCAGGTTGGCCAGCCCGATCAGGGCCAGCACGACGACCAGCGCGACGATGATCACCCGGACGACCGCCAGCCGCTCGGCCGGGTTCACCGCCCGGGAGACCTCCAGCCCCTGCTCCTGCAGGCGGGCGCGCACCTGCGCCGCGTCGGCGCCCGGCCGCAGCACCAGGGCGTAGAACCCGGGCGGCAGCGCGTCCTTCGCCGCCAGGCTGTCCAGCCCGAACGACAGCACCTCGCCGTCCTGCTCGGGCTCGATCACCCGGCCCACGATCCGCACGATCAGCGGCGTGCCGCCGATCGTCATCCGGACCCGGTCGCCGACCCGCACGCCGAGCAGGTCGAGCAGTCCCTGCCCGGCCACCGCCTCGCCCCGGTCGGCGAACATGCGGCCCTCCACGACCGGGAAGGGGTACGGGTCGGAGGAGAGGCCGAGGGCCCGGGTCCGCACGGTCCTCGTCTGCCAGGGCACGAGCGCGTCGAGTTCGGCCCCCGGATACGCCGCGACCACGTCCGGGTCGGCCATCACCCGCTGCCGGGCCTCCTCCGCGGTCATGTCGCCCGGCCGGATGCTCAGCGCCGCGGCCTGTCCCACCCTCTCCGGGTGGCGGCCGAAGTCGTCCAGCGTCGCCCAGCAGCCGAGCCCGATGGTGATCAGCATCATCGGCAGGGCCACCCCGCAGGCCGTGAGCGCGGCGGGCGTCCTGCGGGTGAAGGCGTCCCTCGCGCCGAGGACGAGCGCGGGCGGCAGCCGTACGAGCAGGGCGACCCTGGCCAGCCGGGACAGGCGCCCGCGCGGCGGCGCGGCGGGGGCGGCCGGGAGCGGCGGGACGCGCCCGCCTCGCCAGGCCGGGACCAGGACCGCCACCAGCACCGCCAGCGCCGTCCCCGCGACGATCGCCGCGAGGGGCCCGGCCGACAGCGGCACCGCGACCGTCTCCCCCATCGCGTACGCCGTGACCAGCCGGGCGGCGAGCACGCCGAGGGCGATGCCGAGCAGCCCCAGCGTGCCGTGCTCGGCGAGGAGCATCCGGACGACCTGGCCCCGGGTGAACCCGAGCGACTTGAGCGTGGCGATGTCGCGTAACTGGGTCAGCACCCGGCCGCCGGCGGCGTTGGCGAGCGCGAGCGCGGCGGCGACCAGGCCGGCGGCGCCGAACAGCGCGAGCAGCAGGCCGAGCAGCCGGTCGTCCAGCTCCATGGAGGCGCGCACCTCGCGCCAGGTCGTCACCCGCTGCACCTGGTTGCGCAGTGTGAAGACGGCCCGCTGGACGACGAGGTCGGTGTCGGCGGGATCGGCCAGCCGCAGCCCGGTCACGGCCTCCGTACGGCCGGGCGCGGGCTCCACGACGTCGAGGGTCTGGCCGAGCGTCCAGGCCAGGCCGGGGGTCCACTCGGGGTAGAAGCCCTGGTCGCCGCTCTCGGCCAGCCCGGCGACGGTCAGCCGGTGGGTCGCGCCGTTCAGGCCGGTGACGGTGAACGGGCTGCCGGGCCGCAGGCCGAGGGCGCGGGCGAACGACCGCTCGACGACCACGCCGTCCGGGCTGCGCGCGTCGAGCCAGCGGCCCTCGCGCGGCAGCGGGCGCGCCACGGAGGTGAAGGCGGCCGGCGTCTCCCGCAGGGTGATCGGCACCCGCCGCCCGCCGGTGGCGAGCGTCGCGGGCGCGCTGCGGTACGGCCCGGCCACGTCGGTCACGCCGGGCAGGCCGCGCAGGGCGGACACGTCGGGGACGTCCTTGCTGTGGATCCAGATGTGCGCGCCGTGGCCGCGCTCGAACAGGCCCCGCCAGGGGTTGGTGCCGCCCTCCAGCAGCGTGGCCGCGACGATCAGGGCGGTGACGATGCCCGCGACCGCGAGCACCGTGAGCGCCGCCTGGCCCCGGCGGGCCCGCAGGTCCGCGCGGATCCAGCGCAGCTCCGCGCTCCTCGGCACGGTCAGGTCACCCCTTCGCGGTCGTCTCGTGGCTGCCCGGAGCGCATCCGGTTCAGCTCCGGAGTTCGACGACGTCCCCGGCCCCGCCGGGCGGCCGCCGGCGCACGCGGGGGATGGCGCCGTCGTCGACGATCTGGCCGTCGAGCAGGCTGACGACGCGGTCGGCCATGCTCGCGACGCGGGCGTCATGGGTGACCAGCACGATCGTCTGCCCCTGGCGGTGCACGCGCCCGAGCAGGCGCAGCACGTCGCGGGTGTTGCGGCTGTCGAGGTTGCCGGTGGGCTCGTCCGCGAGCAGCAGCCGGGGCTGGTTGGCGAGCGCGCGGGCCAGCGCCACCCGCTGCTGCTCGCCCCCGCTGAGCTGCGCGGGCGCGGCGTCCGCCCGGTCGGCCAGGCCCAGCTCACCGAGGAGGTACTCGCGCCGCTCGCGGGCGTGCCGGGGCGAGGCGCCGCCGAGCAGCGCGGGAAGCTCGACGTTGTCGGCCACGGTCATGTTGCCGACGAGGTTGAAGAACTGGAAGACGAACCCGATCTGCTCCCGGCGCAGCACCGCCCAGCCGCTCTCCGACAGCGTGTCCGCCCGCCTGCCGTCCAGCCAGATCTCGCCGCTGGTCCGCGTGTCCAGGCCGCCGATCATGTGGATCAGGGTGGACTTGCCCGATCCCGACGGCCCGGTGACCGCGACGAACTCCCCCGCCTCCACCGTCAGGTCGACCCCGCGTACGGCCGGCACGGGCAGCCCGCCGGTCTGGTAAATCTTGACCAGGTTGACCACCCGGACGACGGGTGTGTCCGACATACCGCCCACCCTAACCGCGTCGCGCCGCCGCCTCGCCCGCGTCGCGCCGCACCGGATCGTGATCGGGCGCGCCCGGCCGCGGGATCACTGCAGCTCCTCCTGGCAGCGCTCCAGCCAGTCGAGGTCGGCCTGCAGGTGGAGCATCGCGCCCTCGATGAGCAGGAGGGCCGCGCGGTTGGCCGGATCGGTCCGCTCGGCCAGCTCGGCCAGCTCGCCCAGGTCTCTCATGAGCGAAAGGTAGTGCCGGCGCTGCCGGTTCACCAGGGCCATGCGGTCGGCCAGTCCCGTCAGCGGGGCGAGCACGAGCTTCATGAAGAACTCGTCGCGGACCCGAGGGCCCTCGGTGGGCTCGTCCACCCAGGTCTCCAGCGCCTCCCGCCCGGCCGCGGTGATGTAGTAGACCTTCTTGTTCGGCCGGTTGGCCTGCTCCACGTCGACCGCGCGGACGTACCCGTCCTTCTCCAGCCGGCCCAGCGTCACGTAGATCTGGCCGATGTTGGGCGAGGGATAGGCGATGCCGAAAATCGTCTCAAGTGCCTGTTTGAGCTCGTACCCATGGGCAGGTTCCTTCGCCAGGAGCGCCAGCAGCGCCTGCCGCACGCGCCCACCCCCAGACCGTCAGCAGTTACCGGAGCGTTACCCGCCCATCCGTTGACGGTCACATTATCGCTATGCATAACATGCATGCACCTACCTAACACGTATGTAACCGGTTTTTCACGCGGAGGCCATATGGTTCGCCGAGCCGTCGCCGTCCTGGCCGCCTTCCTGGTGGCCGGATGCGCGGGGCTCACGGACACCGGAGCCGGCCCCACGACCGGCACCGGGGGCACCGGGCCGATCACACTCGCGATCGGCCGCGACACCACCGCCTACCTCCGCCCGCTGCTGGACCGGTGGAACCAGGGCCACCCGGACGAGCGGGTCACGCTGCTCGAACTGCCCGAGGCGTCCGACGAGCAGCGCGCCCAGATGGTGGCGAACCTGCAGGCCCGCAACGACGTGTACGACGTGCTCGCGCTCGACGTGATGTGGACCGCCGAGTTCGCCGACGCCGGGTGGATCGTGCCACTCGACCGCAGCCTGTTCCCCCTCGACAAACTGCTCGGAGGGGTCGCGGACACCGCGATCCACCGCGACCGGCTGTGGGCGGCGCCGTACACGAGCAACGCCGGGTTGCTCTACTACCGGTCCGACATCCTGAAGAAGGAGCACCTCAAGCCGCCCAGGACCTGGGCGGAGCTGCGCGACCAGGCCAGGCGCCTGGGCGCGAAGTATCACATCGGGGGGTACGCCGGGCAGTTCCTGCCGTACGAAGGGCTGACCGTCAACTTCGCCGAGGCCGTCCAGTCGGCGGGCGGGTCCATCCTCAGCCCGGACGCCCGCACGGTCACGATGGACCTCGGCAGCGCGCGGGCCGCGCTCGGCTTCCTGGTCGGCGGCGTCAAGGAGGGGTGGATCCCCCGCGAGGCGCTGACGTACAAGGAGGAGGAGTCGCGGCTCGCCTTCCAGGAGGGGCGGCTGCTGTTCGCCCGCAACTGGCCCCACGCGTACGGACCGGCCACCCACTCCCCGCTCGCCGGGAAGTTCGCGGTCACCCGCCTGCCCGGCCTGAACGGGCCCGGGTCCAGCTCGCTCGGCGGCTACAACCTCGCCGTCAGCGCGTTCTCCAAGCGGCAGAAGTCGGCCCTCGACTTCATCCGCTACTTCACCGGCCGGGACAACGAACGGCTCGTCCTCACCGAGGGGTCGTTCCCCCCGGTCTGGGCGGACCTGTACGACGACCCGGAGCTCATCAGGCGGTTCCCCTACCTGCCCGTGCTCAAGGAGGCCATCCTCTCTGCGCGGCCCAGGCCGGTCACCGCCGGCTACAACCAGGTCAGCCTGGTCATCTCCAGCGCCGTGTCCGGCGCGCTCGCACTCGCCAAACCCGTAGACGAGACCGTCGCCGACCTGAAACAGGGGCTCGGCGAGGTCATCCAGCCCGGAGGATAGATATGCGGAAACTTCCCCCCATCATGGTCGCGTGCCTCGCTCTCGCCGCCGCCGCGGCGTGCGGCAGCGACTCCGGCGGCGACACCGGCTCCGGCAGCGCGCCGGCGGCCTCGGGCGCCCCCTCGGCCGCCGGAGGCGACAAGCCCCTGGCGGGAGAGAAGATCGAGATCGCCGCGAAGTGGACCGGCGACGAGCAGGCCAACTTCGAGAAGGTGCTGAAGGCGTTCGAGGAGAAGACGGGCGCCACCGTCACCTACGCCTCCACCGGCGAGGACACCGGCGCCTACCTCGGCCCCCGCATCGAGGGCGGCAACCCTCCGGACGTCGCGATCCTGCCCCAGCCGGGCCTGGTGCAGCAGTACGCCGACGAGAACGCGCTGAAGCCGCTGAGCCCCGAGGTGCAGGCGCAGATCGACCAGAACTACACGCCGTACTGGAAGGATCTTGGCTCGGCCAAGGGGCAGGTCTACGGCGTGCTCGTCAAGGCGGCGCACAAGTCGCTCATCTGGTACCGCCAGGGCGCGTTCGACGACGCCGGGGCGCAGCCCGCGTCCACCTGGGACGACCTCATCAAGAACGCGCAGACGCTGAGCGACTCGGGCGTCGCGCCGTTCGCCCTGTGCGCCGCCTCCGGCTGGACGCTCACCGACCTGTTCGAGAACGTCTACCTCTCCTCCGCCGGCCCGGAGAACTACGACAAGCTGGCCAAGCACGAGATCCCGTGGACCGACGCCTCGGTCAAGACGGCCCTGGAGAAGATGGCGCAGATCTTCGGCAAGAAGGAGTTCATGCTCGGCGGCTCGTCCGGCGCGCTGCAGACCGACTTCCCGACCTGCGTCACCCAGGTGTACGGCCAGAAGAAGGCCGCGATGGTCATCGAGGCCGACTTCGTCGCCGCCTCCGTCGGGCAGTCGGGCGCGAAGGTCGGCGAGGACGCCAAGATCATGCCGTTCCCCAAGGCGGGCGACACCGCACCCGTCGTCCTCGGCGGCGACGTCGGTGTGGCGATGAAGGACACCAAGGGCGCGATGGCGCTGCTCGAGTTCCTGGCCAGCAAGGAGGGCGGCGAGGTCTGGGCCAAGCAGCCCGGTTACCTCTCCCCCAACCGCAACGTCTCCCCCGACAACTACCCCGACGACCTCACCAAGCAGCTCGCCCAGACGATCATCTCGGCCGGTGAGGCGGTGCGGTACGACATGTCCGACCTCGCCCCCAGCGCCTTCGGCGGCACCGACGGCAAGGGCGAGTGGAAGGACCTGCAGGACTTCCTCCGCAACCCCTCCGACGTGAAGGGCGCGCAGGAGAAGCTCGAGGCCGACGCCGCCAAGGCCTTCAAGAAGTAGAGGGGGGACGGCCGTGACCGAACGGTTGGACGGCCCGCAGGCCTCCGGCGGCGACGACTCCGCCGCCGGGGCCTCCTCCGGACCGCACGACACCCCCGCGGAGCCCGTCCAGGGCTCCGCCGACCCGGCCCCGGCGGAGCCGTCCGCGCGCCTGGGACGGCCGAGGCCGCGCCGGACGAGCCGCCCGCCGGCCCCGCGGCGGCGGGCTTCCCGACCGCCGCCCCGCCCGGCGCCGTCGCCACGGCGGGCACGGCGACGTCCCCGCCCGCGCGGCTGGGACCGTCGCCGCGGCTGGCGGTGATGTTCCTGCTGCCCGCGGTGCTGCTGCTCGCCGCGTGGATGATCTATCCGCTGATCTACTCGATCTGGCGCAGCCTGTACGACGCGACCGGCGGCACCTTCGTCGGGCTGCGCAACTACATCTCGATCTTCACCGACTCCGGGACGCTCACCACGATCAGGAACAACGTCATCTGGGTCGTGGTGGCCCCCGTCATCGTCACCGCGCTCGGCCTGATCTTCGCGGTGCTCACCGAGCGCATCCGGTGGTCGACGGCGTTCAAGCTCGTGCTGTTCATGCCGATGGCCGTCTCCCTGCTCGCCGCGGGCGTCATCTTCCGCCTCGTCTACGAGCAGGACCCGGACAAGGGCGTCGCCAACGCCATCATCACCACCGTCCACGACACGTTCTCCGCGAGCGCCGGCTATCCCGGCGCCCGGCCCCGGGACAACGACCAGGCGCCCGCGGTCGCGCGGGGCGGCGCGGTGGTGACCCGGCAGTCGGCGCGGCCGGGGACCCCGGTGCTGATCCCGCTCGTCGGCCTGACCCAGGACGTGGTCAAGGACGCCGCGCCCGCCAAGGCCGCCACCGGCGGGGACGGCCTGAGCGGCACCGTGTGGCTCGACGTCGTACGCGGCGGCGGAGGCACGCTCAACCAGGTCGACCCGCAGGAGAAGGGCCTGGCCGGCGTGACGGTCGAGGCGGTCTCCGGCGGGGTGGTCAAGGCGACGACCGAGACGGCCGCCGACGGCACGTTCCGCTTCGCCGGACTGCCCGCCGGGTCCTACGACGTACGGCTGCCGCAGTCGAACTTCACCGCGCCCTTCAACGGCATCACCTGGCTGGGCCCGTCGCTGATCACTCCCGCGATCATCGGCGCGTACATCTGGGTGTGGGCCGGTTTCGCGATGGTGCTCATCGCCGCGGGCCTTTCGGCGATCCCGCGCGACGCCCTGGAGGCGGCCCGCATCGACGGCGCCACCGAGTGGCAGGTGTTCCGCAGGATCACCGTCCCCCTGCTCGCGCCGGTCCTGCTGGTCGTCTTCGTCACGATGATCATCAACGTCCTGAAGGTCTTCGACCTGGTGTTCATCATCGCGCCCGGCTCGGTGCAGCCGCAGGCCAACGTGATCGCGCTGGAGATGTGGCGGGTCTCGTTCGGCGGCGGCGGCAACCAGGGCATGGGAAGCGCGCTGTCGATCTTCCTGCTCCTGCTGGTGGTGCCCTTCATGATCTTCAACATCCGCCGGTTCAGGAGGGACGAGCGATGACGACCCTGGCCGAGCCGGCCATCGAGCCGAACCCCGCCTCCTCGATCCGGCGCGGGGTGGTGTCACGCGTCGCCGACCGCCTGGGCGGCGGCCTGGTCCAGGTCTTCCTGATCCTGGTCGCGCTGTTCTGGCTGCTCCCGACCCTGGGCCTGCTCGTCGTGTCGCTGCGCGGCGAGACCGACAACAACTCGTCGGGCTGGTGGACGCTGTTCACCAAGCCGGCCCAGCTCACCGTCGAGAACTACTCCAACCTGCTCGCGTCGGGCTTCGGCTCGTCGTTCTGGAACACCGTGCTGATCACGGTGCCCGCGACCCTGCTGGTGATCGGCATCGCCGCCATGGCGGCGTACGCCTTCGCCTGGATCGAGTTCCCCGGCAGGGACACGGTGTTCCTCGTGGTCATCGCCCTGCTGGTCGTGCCCGTGCAGATCGCGCTGATCCCCATCGCCAAGTTGTACGGCCTCCTGGGGATCTTCGGCTCGATCCTCGGGGTGGTGCTGTTCCACGTGGCGTTCGGCCTGCCGTTCGCCATCTTCCTGCTGCGCAACTTCTTCGCGGGCATCCCGCGGGAACTGCTGGAGGCGGCGCGGATGGACGGCGCGCCGGAGTGGCGGATCTTCGTCACCGTGGTGTTCCCGCTGGCCAAGCCCGCGATCGCGTCGCTCGGCATCTTCCAGTTCCTGTGGGTGTGGAACGACCTGCTCGTCGCCTTGGTCTTCGCCGACACCGACAACCAGCCGATGACGAAGGCACTGCAATCCCAGATGCGGCAGTTCGGCACAAACGTGGACATCCTGGCGCCGGGTGCGTTCCTGTCGCTCCTCGTCCCGCTGGTGCTGTTCTTCGCCTTCCAGAGGTACTTCGTGCAGGGCATGCTCGCGGGCTCGGTCAAATAAGGCCGGCCGGAGGCCCCTTCCGGGGCCTCCGGAACGCCCGCATCAGATCGGCATACCGGGGAAACGTCCCATCTGTGGCAGGCTGTACGAGAAGAACGTCGGATGCCCGCTTCACGGGGGTAGGCGGGCATCCGATCTTTCCGCCGCCGGGCCGTACGGGGCCGGAAAAGCCGATAGAGTCCGCGGACATGTCAGGACGTCCGTTGCAGGAACTCGTGGAAACCGGATGGGCCGAGGCCCTCGAACCCGTGGCCGGGCGCATCGCCGCCATGGGCGACTTCCTCCGGCAGGAGATCGCGGAAGGCAGGCAGTACCTCCCGGCGGGGGACAACGTGCTCCGCGCCTTCCGGCAGCCGCTGAGCGAGGTCCGGGTGCTGATCGTCGGCCAGGACCCCTACCCCACCCCCGGCCACCCCGTCGGCCTGAGCTTCTCCGTGGCCCCTGACGTGCGGCCGCTGCCGGGCAGCCTGGTCAACATCTACAAGGAGTACACGGCCGACCTCGGTCATCCCCTGCCGTCGAACGGCGACCTCACCCCCTGGACCGAGCAGGGCGTGCTCCTGCTCAACAGGGTGCTGACCGTGATGCCGGGCAAGCCCGCCTCGCACCGCGGCAAGGGCTGGGAAGAGGTGACCGAGCGGGCGATCACCGCCCTCGTCGAGCGCGGCGGCCCGCTCGTCGCGATCCTGTGGGGCCGTGACGCCCGCAATCTGCGCCCCCTGCTCGGTCAGGTGCCGTGCGTCGAGTCGGCCCACCCGAGCCCGCTGTCGGCCCGTAGCGGCTTCTTCGGCTCCCGTCCGTTCAGCCGGGCCAACGCCCTTCTGGAGCAGCAGGGCGGAACACCGGTCGACTGGAAGCTGCCGTGACGGCCCACCGATAGGATCACCACCATGAGCGATGGAACGGACACCGGTCGCTATCTGCGGCTCACCGTCGACCTGGTGGTCGAGGTCCTCGACGTGGACGCGCTGCAGGCGGCGGCGCTCGCCGAGATCCGCGACCCCCAGGCCGAACTGGACGACGCCGAGCGGCAGGAGCAGATCGAACTGGTCAACTCCGACGAGACGGGCGCGGCGGCCCTGCAGTGGCTGATCGAGCCCGATCACGTGCTCGGCCTGGTCGAGCACGTCACCGAGGTCGAACCGCGGGAGGCGATGCTCGGGGTCGAGCCGTCGGACGGCATGCTGGAAGACGAAGACGACCACGATCACGACCACGACCACGACGAGCCCGGCCACTGATCAGCCGTACGGCTCACGGCGCGGGCCGCGCCCATCCCCCGGCGCGGCCACGGCGCGGTGAAGGACGACGACGGGCGTCAGGGGGAATGCGGTTGCCCGGCGGACCGCGTACGTCGTAAGGTCGGGCCACTCTGAACCGGGCACTCCCCAGAAGTACGCCGCAGAACGGGGAGCGTATCGCGAAGGCCCTGAGAGGGCGGCACGTTCTGTCCGCACGCCCTTTCGGAGGCACCTCATGAACGTGGGTCTCGGCCTGCCCGTCACCGATCCCGAATCCCTGCTCGACTGGGCCCGGCGCGCCGACGCCGGTCCCTTCACCACCCTCGGGCTGCTGGACCGTCTGGTCTTCGACAATCCCGAGCCGCTGGTCGCCCTCGCCGTCCTCGCCGGCGCCACCTCCCGCGTGCGCGTGCAGACCGAGGTGCTCCTCGCGCCGCTGCGCGAGACCGCCCTGCTCGCCAAGCAGGCCGCGACCCTCGACCGCCTCACCGGCGGGCGCCTGGTCCTCGGGCTGGGCGTCGGCGGCCGCGAGGACGACCACTTCGCCGCGGGCACCGACATCCGCACCCGGGGCCGCCGTCTCGACGCGCAGATGGCCGTCCTGCGCCGCGTCTGGGCCGGTGAGCCGTACGGGGAGGGGGCCGGTCCCATCGGCCCCGCGCCCGCCCGTCCGGGCGGCCCGGAGATCCTTTTCGGCGGGTTCAAGCCCGCCGCCCTCCGGCGGGTCGGCCGCTGGGGTGACGGCTTCCTCTGCGCCGCCGCGCCCTCCTGGGCCGGCCCGCTGTTCGAGACCGTCCGTACGGCGTGGCAGGAGCACGGGCGGGACGGCGCCCCGCGCATGGTCGCCCAGATCAACGCCGCGCTCGGGCCCCAGGACGTGATCGACGAGGCGCGCCGGGCCATGGCCGTCTACTACCGGTTCACGGAGGCGGCCGACCACATGGTCGCCGGAATGCGAACCACCCCGGCCGAGATCCGCGAGGCGATCGCGCGGTTCGAGGACCTCGGCGCCGACGAGGTCATGCTGTACTGCCACGGGCGCGACCCGGACCAGGTCGGCCGCTTCGCCGACATCCTCTGACCGGCCGGCCTCCGCCGGGCGGCGCCGGTGATGGCGGGGCCCCGCGATGCCGCAGGGTGTCGCACCCGCTTAGGCCGGCGAGCTGGAGGCGTCAGACCGGCTGGAGCGGGTGGTGGGGACCGGCGGGCAGCTCGACGCGGATCGGGTCGCCCGGCCGGACCTCGCCGCCCGTCACGACGACGGCCATGATCCCGGCCTTGCGCACCAGGTTGCCTTCCTCGTCCCGGTCCAGCACGGCCTTCATCAGCCCGTCCTGGAAGCCGTTGAGCTGGCCGCAGGGGTTGCGCAGGCCGGTCACCTCCACGACGGCCGACTCGCCGAGGTGCAGCCGCGTCCCGGTGGGCAGCCCGAGCAGGTCCACGCCCCTGGTCGTGACGTTCTCCCCCATGTCCCCCGCCCGTACGGCGAAGCCCGCGTCACGCAACTCGTCGTGCAGTTCGGCGTGGACGAGATGCACCTGGCGGAGGTTCGGCTGGTCCGGATCGCGGGCCACCCTCGACCGGTGCTTGACCGTGGTCCCGGAGTGGGCGTCCCCCTCGACGCCCAGGCCGGCCAGCAGCCTGACCGAGTCCATAGGCGCCTTGCTGAAGGTGTGGGTCGCGCTGCGGCTCACCGCCGTGACGCTGCCGGTCATCTCCGTTCCTCCTTCGCTCACCCGAGCATGCTCGCATCCGTGTGCGGGCCTGGGAAGCCGGTCGGACCGCCGCTCCCCGCCACGCACCCGTTCACCGGTGTGCGCCGGTCGTCCCGGCTCCGCACGGCGCGCCACGACCGGGCGCGCAGTGGTCGGGAGCGCGGGCGTCAGGAGCTCAGCAGCTCCTCGCGGCGGCGGGCGAGTGACTCCTGCTCCCGGGCCAGGTGACCGCATCGGGCGGACAGTTCGCTGACCATTCCCCCCACCCATTCGGCGACCTCCCGCACCGCCTCCCCCGTACGGGCGATCCGCTGGTGCTTGATGGCGTCGGTGATGATGTTGTCGAAGAAGACGTCGGCGAACCAGCGGGTGTCGACCTTCGGCAACTGGGGCGCGGCGGCGACGCCGATGTCGGCGAGCTCCCGCGAGAACCGGTCGAGCGCGCCCTGCGCGTGCCAGGCCGCCTCGTCGGCCTGACGCAGGTGCCCGTGCTCGACCATGTCGGCGAAGCCGCCGCCGCTGAACATGTCCCAGGTCGAGGCGCCTCGCGCGCCCCCGAGATGCCGCAGGACGTAGCCGACCGCCTGGCCCGCGGCCACCCCCGCCTGCCGCGCCTCCTCGTGCTCGCGCAGGTCGGCGGCCACGTTCGCGAGCCGCGCGGCGACGTCGGAGAGCTCCCGCCCGCGCGGGTCGCCCGACTCGACCAGCATCCGTTCCTTCCGCGCGAGCAGCACCTCCAGCTCGTGGTGGGGGTTGCCGAGCTCCCCGAGCGACTGGTCGGTGGTGCGCAGGTCACCGCTGAGCCACTCCAGGCGGGACCGCTGGCCGCCGACCCGCTGGCGGGCCGCCACCGCCTCGGCCCGTTCCCGGGCGAGGCGCTCCTCCTTGTTCCCGGTCAGACCGGCCAGGAAGCCGGCGAAGCCGCCCTGCTCCAGCTTGGCGACGTCCCGGTCCTCCTTGGCGAGCTGCCGTTCCAGGTCGGCCAGGACGCCACTGACCTCATCGATCTGGGTCAGGAGAGTCGCACGCTGCCGCATGAGCTGGTCCCGGCGGCGGGCGCGGTCCCTCGCGTCACGGATCTCGTCGTCGATGGCACCAAAAGGAATCACATCTCACAGACGTACGAAAACCGCCCTGATGTTCCCACCCCGACACCGCGCCGGTCACCAGGCGTCAGGGAACCAACACGATCTTTCCCGTGGTCCTGCCGGCCTGTCCCTGCTCGTGAGCCTTCGCCGCCTCGGCCAGGGGCACGGTCAGATCCACGTGGACAGTGAGCCGGCCCGCCTCGACGAGTGCGGTCAGCTCCGCCAGATCGGGCGCCGAGGGACGCACGGAGACGATCTGAAGCCGGACGCCGAGCGCGGCCGCCTCCTGCGGGGTGATGCCCGGGTTTCCGCCCAGCGCCGAGACCAGCAGACCCCCGGGCTTCAGGGTGGCCGCGGAGCGCTGTCCGTACTCACCGCCCACCAGATCGAAGACCACGTCCACCGGCCGGGCTGCCGTCACGAAGTCCTCCGCGGTGTAATCGATCAAGGCGTCGGCGCCCAGACCACGCAGGAACTCGTGCTTGTCCGCCCGGGCGGTGCCGAGGACGTACGCCCCGCGCGCCTTGGCGATCTGGACCGCGAGGTGACCCACTCCCCCGGCGGCGCGGTGGACGAGCACCCGGTCGCCCTCCTTGATCCGGGCGATGCCGACCAGCGCCTGCCACGCGGTCAGACCGGCCAGCGGCAGCCCCGCCGCCTCCGGGGCCGTCAGCCCGGCCGGCCTGCGGACGATCTCGTTGGGCGAGGCGAGCACGAACTCCGCGTACGCGTTGCCGGCCGCGGGGAAGCCGAGCAGCCCGAGCACCTCGTCTCCCGGAGCGTAGGCGGACACACCCGGCCCGGCCTCCTCGACCACTCCCGCCACGTCCCAGCCCACGGTGAACGGCGGGTCGCCGAGCAGGGGGAAGGCTCCCGCCCGGACCGCGGCGTCGACGGGGTTGTACGCCGCCGCCTCCACTCTGACCAGGACCTGCCCCGGGCCCGGCTCGGGCCGGTCCACCTCGGTCACCCGCAGGACGGACGGCTCCCCGAAGGCCGACTGCGTGACTGCTCTCATCCTCTTCTCCTCACTGCCGCATCAGTCGGGGGCCGACCGGCGTGGCCGCCGCCCTCATCGCGATCAAGCGTGGACGAACCAGTATCCCATGGAAAGAAGGCACCTTTCCGGTATATAGGTACCTCGTGGAAACCATGTCACGACTGCTTCCCCGGGGCGCGGCAGACGCGTACCTGCGCGACTGCGCCTCCCGGAAGGTCCTGGACAGCATCGCGAACAAGTGGACCTGCCTGCTCGTGGACGCCCTGCGCGACGGCCCAGTCAGATTCGGGGCGCTGCGGCGCAGGCTCGACGGGATCACCCAGAAGAGCCTCACCCAGACGCTGCGCGCCATGGAGCGCGACGGGATGGTCATCCGGACCATGTATCCCACGATTCCTCCCCGGGTGGAGTACGAACTGAGCGATCTCGGGCACAGCCTGGTCGTGCTGATGGAGGGCATCCGGGTGTGGTCGGAGACGCACGTCGGCGAGATCGAGGCCGCGCGGGCGGCCTTCGACAGCCGGGCCGCGGAGGAACCGCAACCGGTCCGGCCCGGCTGACCGCGCCCACACGGTGGTCGCATACCCCGGCCGGCCCGGCGCGCTCCACCTGTCAGGCCACCAGCAGACCGGGCGTGTGGTGCGGATGGCGGTTCCCCTTGTCCCGACCGCTGTCCTGACCGCCCGACCGGCCGGGCCTGAGGCAGGAACAGGCCGCGGCCTCCGGGGTGAGCCGCACACGCAGAAGGTCGCCGTGGCCCGGCCCGCCGAGCGAGGCGTCGGACTCGGCCCCGGCCACCACTGGCGGTTGCCGCCGCCCTGGGTGCGGTGCAGAGCCCGCCCGTGCGCGACCGGGCAACCGCTCATCTGCCTCCTCCCACCCGGCCGAGACGACCGCGTACTCCTCCCTCGCCACACGTGGACCTGCCTCGTCCCACCCGGCCGAAACGACCGCGTATTCGGCCCCGGCCACGCGCAGGCGTTGATCGATGCTCCGGAAGGGCGCCGCAGGACTCGTCGAGAGCCAGGTGAGGTGGCCCTCCAGCAGCGCTTCGGCGGCGGTCCGCAGCGCGGTGACCGCGCAGAGGCTGTGCACGCAGGCGAGCCCGGTCAGCGCGATCTCCGGAAGCCCGAAGCGCCGCAGTCCCCGCGACACGGCGACGAGACAGGCGCATCCGCCCGCGCCCGCGTCACCATCGGCACCAGGACAGACGCCGTCGCCTGTGCCCTGATCCGTGCCGTCGCCGGGATCGGCAGCGCCACCGGCGTCGAGCGCGCATCCGGCCGCGGATTCCGCGCACGACAACCTCCAGCCCAGCCAGTCGTCACCGAGATCGAAGTCCTCGCGCTCCCCCGGGCACTCGGCGCAGTGGTAGACCGCCCCGCCGACGAGCGGGTCGTACAGCGTGCCGTGGCAGGCCTCCGCGATTCCGCGCGCGGCCGCCCGGGCGACCTGCGCGGCCTCGGGTTGTTCCCCGACGGGGGCCGTGCTCGTCACCACCACGTGGTGACGAGCACGCCGTACCCGTTTCAGGTCGTCGCGGCCCACGTCCATCCGCCGCCAGGGAGACCGTGCCGAGCGGAACTCCGCCAGCTCCAGCCGGGCGGTTCCGAGCGCCTCCCTCGCGCTCCGCCGATGGGCCGGGCCCATCCGCCAGGGCACGACCGACGAAAGGTCGGCCGGCGTACGGTCGGTGACCACGACGAAGACCGACGAGGTCTGCGCGGGCACGGGGTAGGTGAGACGCATGGCTCCTCCTCGAAGGGTGCTGCGTACGCGGACCGCTGAACGGCCGCGATCTGCCGCGGGAAGTGCCGGAGGAACGGCCGCACACCGCGCCGGCCGCTCCTCCGATCGCCGCGTGCACAGCCTGCGCCATTTCCGCGGCACGCGTCCCACCCGAACGCCGCTCTGTGGATAACCGATCCATCGAGCCGATCGTGGCCGCCCGTATGGCCGGATTGGTCCATAGATCAGCGGCGTGACTCGTCACAGGGACGTCCGCTACTCGGCACAGAGATCCCTGAGCAGCACGTATGGCTTCACGCCGCGCCCCTTGACGCAAACGTTACCCTTAATGTCACAAACTTGGACGATTCGATGACTTGAACTGTTCATGTTTAGGGAGATAGGTTGGCGTCATGACCGCACCCAGGACTCCGACCGCCGCCGAGGAGCTGCGCGGTGCCGGCCTGCGGGTGACGGCCGCGCGCGTCGCACTGCTGGAGACGGTCCGGCACGGTGACCATCTCGACGTCGAGACGATCGCGTCAGGGGTCCGCGACCGCGTCGGCCACATCTCTCTCCAGGCCGTCTACGAGGCCCTCCACGCGCTCACCTCGGCGGGCCTCATCCGTCGCATCGAACCGGCCGGCAGCCCGGCCAGATTCGAGGGGCGCGTCGGGGACAACCATCACCACCTCGTGTGCCGGTCCTGCGGTGTCGTCGCGGACGTCGACTGCGCGGTCGGCGAGGCCCCCTGCCTGACCTCTTCCGACGACCACGGCTTCGCCATCGACGAGGCCGAGGTCATCTACTGGGGCCTGTGCCCCGGCTGTTCCAGCGCCCGCAGCTCCTGAGCCCCATGATCCGCTGATTCAGAAGGATTTCCATGACTGAGAACCATGACGCGATCGTTGTCGACCCGAAGACGGAGGGCGAGGGCGGCGGCTGCCCGGTCGCGCACGGGCGCGCCCTGCACCCCACCCAGGGCGGCGGCAACCGCCAGTGGTGGCCGGAGCGGCTCAACCTGAGGATCCTCGCCAAGAACCCCGCCGTGGCCAACCCCCTCGGCGAGGAGTTCGACTACGCCGCGGCGTTCAACTCCCTCGACCTCCCGGCCGTGAAGCGGGACATCGCCGAGGTGCTGACCACCTCGCAGGACTGGTGGCCGGCCGACTTCGGCCACTACGGCCCGCTCATCATCCGGATGGCCTGGCACAGCGCGGGCACCTACCGCATCAGCGACGGCCGCGGCGGCGCCGGCGCGGGTCAGCAGCGTTTCGCCCCGCTCAACAGCTGGCCGGACAACGCCAACCTCGACAAGGCCCGCCGCCTGCTGTGGCCGGTCAAGAAGAAGTACGGCAAGAACATCTCGTGGGCCGACCTCATGATCCTCGCCGGCAACGTCGCGCTGGAGTCGATGGGCTTCAAGACCTTCGGCTACGCGGGCGGCCGTGCGGACGTGTGGGAGTCCGAGGAGGACGTCTACTGGGGTCCCGAGACCACCTGGCTCGGCGACGAGCGCTACACCGGCGACCGGGAGCTGGAGAACCCCCTCGCCGCGGTGCAGATGGGCCTCATCTACGTCAACCCGGAGGGCCCGAACGGCAACCCCGACCCGCTCGCCGCGGCCCGCGACATCCGTGAGACGTTCCGCCGGATGGCGATGAACGACGAGGAGACGGTCGCGCTGATCGCGGGAGGCCACACCTTCGGCAAGACCCACGGCGCCGGCCCGGCCGACCACGTGGAGGCCGACCCCGAGGCCGCCCCGATCGAGCAGCAGGGTCTCGGCTGGAGGAACACGTACGGCACCGGCAAGGGCGGCGACACGATCACCAGCGGCCTCGAGGTCACCTGGACGCCCACCCCGACCACGTGGGACAACAGCTTCTTCGAGGTCCTGTTCGGCTACGAGTGGGAGCTGACCAAGAGCCCCGCCGGCGCCAACCAGTGGAAGCCGAAGGACGGCGCCGGCGAGGGCACCGTCCCCGACGCCCACGACCCGTCGAAGCGCCAGGCGCCGAAGATGCTCACGACCGACCTCGCGCTCCGGTTCGACCCGATCTACGAGCAGATCTCGCGGCGCTTCCTGGAGAACCCCGACGAGTTCGCGGACGCCTTCGCCCGGGCGTGGTACAAGCTGACCCACCGCGACATGGGCCCGGTCGTGCGTTACCTCGGCCCGGAGGTCCCGTCCGAGGTGCTGCTGTGGCAGGACCCGCTCCCCGAGCGGACGTACGAGCTGGTCGAGGCCGCGGACATCGCCTCCCTCAAGGAGCGGATCCTCGCCACCGGCCTGCCGGTGTCGCAGCTGGTGTCCACCGCCTGGGCGGCGGCCGCGTCCTTCCGCGGCAGTGACAAGCGCGGCGGCGCCAACGGCGGCCGCATCCGCCTCCAGCCGCAGAGCGGGTGGGAGGTCAACGACCCCGACCAGCTCGCGACCGTGCTGAGCGCCCTGGAGGGCGTCCAGCAGGAGTTCAACGCCCAGAGTGGTGACAAGCAGGTCTCGCTGGCCGACCTGATCGTGCTGGCCGGATGCGCCGCCGTCGAGAAGGCCGCCAAGGACGCCGGTTTCGACGTCGAGGTGCCCTTCGCGCCGGGCCGCGTGGACGCGTCGCAGGAGCAGACGGACGTCGAGTCGTTCGCCGCGATCGAGCCGAGCGCGGACGGCTTCCGCAACTACTACGGGAAGGGCAACCGGCTGCCCGCCGAGTACCTTCTGATCGACCGGGCGAACCTGCTGAACCTCAGCGCCCCCGAGATGACGGTCCTCGTCGGCGGCCTGCGCGTCCTGGGCGCCAACCACCAGCAGTCGAAGCTGGGCGTCCTCACCGAGACCCCCGGCGTGCTGACCAACGACTTCTTCGTCAACCTGCTCGACCTGGGCACGGAGTGGAAGTCGACGTCCGAGGACCAGACCGCGTTCGAGGGCCGCGACGCCGCCACGGGCGAGGTCAAGTGGACCGGCACCCGCGCCGACCTCGTCTTCGGCGCCAACTCCGAGCTGCGCGCGGTCGCGGAGGTCTACGCGAGCGACGACGCCAAGGAGAAGTTCGTGACCGACTTCGTCAAGGCGTGGGACAAGGTCATGAACCTCGACCGGTTCGACCTGCGCTGATCACGACCGTTCAGGCCGGCCCCACTCGGGCCGGCCTGAACGTTTTCCGCCCAGAACCCAGCCGAGCAGCCGTGCCGGCCAGAGTCGTGATGACGCACCCTCCGAGCAACCCCGGACGCATCCCGCCCGGCTGAATCACCGTGCGAGCCGAGGCGTTGACAGACGGCGATCATGTGATTTATAGATTGACAGTAGAACATGACTCCAAGAAAAGGAGAGGTTGACGCCTGTGTGGAAGTCAAAACACCTGTTGGGTGTTCTCGCCGCCTGCCTCACGGTGTCCACGGTGCCCCCGGCGGCTGCAGCTGCGAAGGCAGGACCCGCACAACCGGCTCGCGCCGCATGCTCGACCTGGCAGTACATCACCGATTCCGGCATGCCCATCTACAACGGCGCAGGGACGGGTACCGGGGTCAAGGACTACACGCGCTCGAATGGATTCGTGAACATCACGCAGTTCGACGGCGACTGGCGCGGCGGCAACTTCTACACCGACCCGGGCCCCGTCTGGTACACCAGCGGCTGGATTCACCTCACCCATATCCACTACGTTCGATGCTGGTGAGTTTTCGATTTACCGGGTAATCCCTGAGGACCGCACCGCAACTTCGGGCGTGAACCCTGCGGGCTCGCCCGGCCGGACGACTCCGTGGGTGAGGCCGTCGGCCACCAGGCGGGCCAGGTCCTCACCGAGCGCCGCGGCCTCGCGCAGGGCCGCGCGGAAGTCCGCCAGGCGCCGGAACGCCTCGCCGTACCGGCGCTGCTCGGCCATCGGCAGCAACGGCACCTCCGCGCGTCGCACGTCCACCCGGTAGCGGGAGGACATGGTGCTGTAATGACGCACGTTCATGGACGCGCACACGAACCCGGCGAGGAAGTAGGGGTCGAGCGCCTCCGGGTCCGGCCGCAGCAGGGAGAGGTACGGGCCGAGCAGGGCGTCGCCGGTCGTCAGGACCCGGGCGACCGGGGCGGCGACGACCTGCGGCACCACGACGTCACCAGGCCGCGTGACGATCGCCTTCTCCACGGCCCGCTGCGCCCCGGTGGCCGCACGTCCCTCCATCACGTCCTCGGCGGTGAGGACGGGCAGCCCGTACGGCGGCTCCGGTCCCTCCGGCACACCCGCGGGCCCCAGGGCGAGCATGCCCCGCCGCACCAGCTCGGGCAGCGGGACCAGCACGAGGTCCTCCGGCGGCCGCCCCCCGGCGCCCGGCATGAGGCCGGAGACCCGGTCGATCAGCCCGCCCAGCCGGTCACGCGCCCCGGTGATGCGTTCCGGTGACACGTCGTCGGCCGCCGTGGACAGATAGCGGGCCGGGGTGAGGTCCACGTCCTCGTCGAGCAGGTCGACGAGCGGGACCGACCGGCTCACCTCCGGCTCGTCCAGCTCGTGCCCCTCGCCGAACTCCCGCCACGCCTCGACGGCCACCCTGGCGTAGTCGTCCTGCCTGCCCGAGGTGTCGACCATCAGGACGTGGCTCGGCGTGCCCCCCTCCGCGGGCTGGCGGAGGATCCACAGCGCCAGCCCGACCGCGACGTTGGGCACGACGCCCTGCGGGAGCGCGATAACCGCGCGCAGCGCGCCGCGTCGCAGGAGCTGGGCCCTGATCCGCCGCCCGGACCTGCGGGCGGCGACGGCCGGCGGCATCAGCAGCACCGCCACGCCCTCGGGCGCGAGGTGGGCGAGCGCGTGCTGCACCCAGGCGAGTTCGGGTTCCACGCGCGGCGGCAGGCCGTACTCCCATCGGGGGTCGGCGGTCAGCTCCTCATAGCCCCAGTTGCGGTCGTTGAACGGCGGGTTGCACACCACGGCGTCCACCAGTTCGCCGGGAAAGGCGTCCGCGCGCAGGGAGTCGCCCGCCCTGATCTGGACGTTGTCGCTGCGCAGCGCGAGCCGTACGGCGGTGAGCCGGGCCGACGCCGGGTCGACGTCCTGGCCGAGCAGGCGGGCCCCGGGCGAGCGCTCCAGCGCGCGGCCGAGGATGCGCCCGGAACCACAGGCCGGGTCGAGCACCGAGCCGACGCGGTCGCCCACGAGGTCGAGCGCGAGCAGGACGATCTCGACCGGGGTGGAGTAGACGCGCCGGGTGTGCACCTCGAAGTACCGCTCGCGCAGGAACTCGAAGGTGGCGGACGCGCCGCGCTCCGCCGCCAGCGAGGCGATCGACCTGACCAGCGGCATCCGGGCCGGCGCGAGCGCCTCCGGGAACGCCCGGTCGCTGATGGTCTTGGCGCAGGCGGCCCTGACCCTGTCCGGGATCTCACGCGCGACCGTCTCGTCGTCTCCGGACGAGAGTCTCTCCCAGTCGTCCGCCTCGTGCTGCAGGTAGACGAGGAAGGCCCCGAGGTCGGCGATCAGGTCGGCGAGTTCGTCGTCGTCGGCCGTCGTGCGCAGTTCCTGCCAGAGCCACTCGTCCGGGGGCAGTTCCCTGCCCTCCGCGTGCCCGCGCAGCCAGTCCCGGACTTCGGCGAGCGAGAACGCCGGGCTGGTGGACGTGCCGCCCACGGGCTGGGGGAAGTCGTCGTGGCGGCGTCGCCAGTTGCTCACCGCCGCACGGCCCACACCGGCCATGCGGGCGATGTCGGCCGCGGTGACGTGTACGTCTCGGCGCACGTCCACCGTCCTTCCCCCCCGTTCTACGAACAGAGGGGACGATAACCCACACCCGAGACACAGGCAACGTCGCGCCAAAGTCTGGTTGATGGCGTCAACACATGCTTCAATGGACGGCAAGCCCCGTCACAGAAGGGACCAGGGATCGTGACCTCTCCCATCACGCGCCTCAGGTCGCTGCGCCGCGGACGCGCGATCCATCTCCTGGACATCGAGAACCTCGCCGGGTCCCCCCGGCCCACGACGTACGACGTGCGGCAGACGATGGGCGCCTACCGGCACGCGGTGCCGATCGGGCCGCTCGACCAGTTCATCGTGGCGGTCAACCACAGCGCGCTGGTGCCGGTCGGGGTCGCCATGGGGCTCGCGCTCGGCGGCGTGCAACTGCTGGTCCGCTCGGGTCCCGACGGCGCCGACCAGGCCCTCGACGAGGCCGCCCGTACGGACCGGGTCGACCTGCGCTTCGAGCGGGTCGTGATCGGGTCGGGCGACGGCTACTTCGCCGACCTGGCCGGGTGGCTGGCGGGACGCGGCCTGCACGTCACCGTCGCCTCCCAGCGCGACCGCCTGAGCTGGCGGCTCTACACGGCGGTCCCCGACACCGTCACCTTCTCGCTTCCCGTTCCCCAGGCCGCCTGACCGCGTTTCGATTTCGAGGGAATTCATCGGCCGGTCCGCCCGGGAGACATTTCGGCGGCGGATACGCAAAGGGAGTTCCACGGTCGGGGCGAATCTGGGAATATTGCCGGGCCAGCCGAGTACGGCAGAGCTTCGGGCACGGAATGCGAGATGACGCATGAACGTCGAGCCATCCGGCACCTCCCCCCAATCGTCTCTCAGAGCCGCGTCGGCCCTGCGACGCACCCAGGCGTTGTTCGACGCGATGTCGGGCGACCATCTCTTCCGCGAACAGTTCGTGACCGATCCGGCGCAGATTTATTCGGAGTACGTCCAGAGCGCGCCCCTCGATCGGCATCGGGCGGACGTCATCAACCAGTTCGTCTACGCCGTGCTGGCCAGCGACGAGCTGATGCAGTGGATCATCCGTTATCGCGGCGAGCGCAACGGCGTCGCGCCGTCGGACGGTGAGCTCGCGACACAGTTCGCCCGGGCGGTGGTCGACACGAACGCGCACCACGTGGCGCTCGCCCTGATGCGAGCGGCGACCGAGCAGCAGCCGATCTTCCCGCTGGACAGGTCGATCAAGGATCTGATCTTCGGTGGCGTCGGGATCGGCCAGGGCGGGACCGGAATCCAGCTCACCGGAACCGCGGAAGGCACCGGCACCGTCACCGCCGAGACCAACACGGGAACCGGCACGGAGATGAGCACCGGCACTGGAACCGGCACGGAGATGAGCACCGGGACAGGCACCGGCACTGGAACGGAGATGAGCACCGGAACCGGCACCGGCACCGGCACCGGCACAGAGATGAGCACCGGCACGGGAACCGGAACGGGCACCGAGCCAGGGACGGAAACCGGAACAGGCACAGGGACGGGAACGGGAACGGGAACAGGTACCGGGACGGGAACAGGCACCGGCACCGAGACGGGCCCCCCGGCCACGATTCCGGGCACCGATGTGACATTCACCTTCGGAAGCACTGAAGAGCACACATTCCCCCCAATTACCCATACAACCGAAATCACGTCAATCACCCAAATCACCACGCTGACGCCGCCGGGCACGTCCCCCGGGACATTCGGCGGAACGTCCCCGGGAACGTTCGGCACATTTGGCGGGACATTCGGTGGCACCTTCGGCGGAACGTTCGGGCACTTCAACATCAACGCCCTCGACTCGGGCGCGGCGCAGGTCACCCTGGAAACCCTCCGTGAATTCGCCGCTCAACTCCGCGATTCCGGCGTGCTCGACGAGATCGGGGGCGGCGGATGACCACCACCGACACCGGCTCCCTGCGACAGACGACCCGGGCGCTGCTGGAGGCCGGCCACCAGAGCGAGGCCTTCGCGCTGTGGTCAGGCGCGGACTTCTCCGACGACGATCTGGGCTGGCTGTCCGAACAGACCGGCGAGCTGATGCGGTCCACGGATCTCACGCTCGCGGGCGAGTTCGCGCACCTGCTGGCGTCCATCCGCCGGGGCAGCCGGTGGTTCCCCGTCCAGAGCGCGGACGGCGCCACGCGCCCGGTCAACCGTTTCATCACGATCCACAAGTTGCGGCACGACATCGAGCAGTTCACCTACCTGCTGGAGTCGGGGATCCTGGGCGGCGAGTTCGGGGCGGTCGTCCAGGCCTACGCGGACACGGCCGACCGCCTGCTGGAGGCCGGCGTCGATCCCGACCAGCACGTGCCGTTCGACGAGCAGGCGGAGGCGGCGATAGGGGACGTCTTCAACCGCATCGTCACGCTGCAGCCGGCCCCGCGCCTACCGCGGGCGCTGTCGGCTTCGTGGAACGGTCGGGAGGTCACCGAACGCTACCTGGCCAGTCGTGCCGGGCTGGTCGTCGTGGACGACTTCCTCTCCCCGGCCGCGCTGGACGCCGTCCGGCGCTTCTGCCTCGGGTCGACGGTCTGGTTCGGCAACCGCTACGCGAACGGCCGGCTCGGGGCGTTCTTCCACGACGGCTTCAACTGCCCGCTGCTCCTGCAGGTCGCGGAGGAGCTCCGCGGCACGCTGCCGCAGGTGCTCGGCCCCTATCCGCTCCGCCAGCTGTGGGGATTCAAGAACAAGGACTACCTGCCCGGTGACACCACGACGCACGCCGACTTCGCCGCGGTCAACGTGAACTTCTGGATCACACCGTCGGAGGCCAACCTGGACGAGAGCAGCGGGGGCCTGATCGTGTACGGGGTCGACGCGCCGCCCGACTGGAACTTCCACATGTACAACGGCCGCCAGGACCTGATCAAGCCCTTCCTGGCCCAGCGGAAGGCGGAGGCGGTGCGGATTCCGTACCGCGCCAACCGGGCGATCATCTTCAACTCCGACCTGTTCCACGCGACCGCCGAGGTGCGCTTCCGACCCGGTTACGAGAACCGCAGAGTGAACATCACCATGCTCTACGGCGAGCGGGCCGACGACGTCCACCACCCCAGCCTGTCGCGGCAGGCGACGCCGAACCAGCTCCCCTACCGTCCGGCGTGGCGCTCCAACGCGCTGGCCCGGCGGCGAGCGGGACGTTGACGTCGCAAGGTGACGTCACAACATGGCCAGGACGCCTACGTGCTCGCCGCCCTCGGGCACAAGCGGGCGGGATACTTCCTGGATTCGGGCGCCTCGAATGGGGTCCGATGCAGCAACACCAGGCTGCTGGAGCAGGAATACGGCTGGACGGGAATCTGCGTCGAGCCCAATCCGCACTACTACGCGGAGCTGACGGCGAACCGCCGCTGCCTCTGCGTGAACTGCTGCCTGTACGACCACGACGGCACGGTGGAGTTCGTGGAGGCGGGCACCATCGGCGGGATCCTCGGCGAGTACTCCCCGCAGCTGATCCCGTACGTGCGCCGGGCCCTGGACCTGCCGGACGACGCGCCGATGCCCGCGACGGTCATGCCGTGCCGGACGGTCGGCTCGCTGTTGCGGCACTTCGACGCTCCCCGTGTGATCGACTACTGGAGCCTGGACACCGAGGGTTCCGAGCTGGCGATCCTCCGCACGTTCCCCTTCGGCCGATACCTGGTGCGGATGCTGACGGTGGAGCACAACTGGGGGCCCCAGCGCTGCCCCATCCACGACCTGCTGGCGCGGCACGGCTATCTGCGCGTCGCCGAGCTGGGCTGCGACGACGTCTACGCACACCGGTCGGTGGTGTCCCGGAGCCGGGGCGGGGTGTGGCGATCACGGGCGTCGCCGGTCCGCGGACGCCCCCGCTCGTCCTGATCCCCACCCCGGCCCGGCTCTCAGATCTCGGCCACGGCCAGGGACCGCGCCGGCAGGTCGAGGACGTGATCGGTCAGGCGGGCCGACTCGTCGGAGGCGAGCAGGAGGCGCGACGCGGCGAGCCGTACGGAGACCGGGTCGAAGGCGAGGTTGGCGGCGACCCGCAGCGAGCCGCGCTCGATCACCACGACCCGGCGCTCCTCGTCCACGTCGACCCGCACCCGGTCCATCCGGGGGTCGGTGAGGTCGGGATGTGACCTGCGCAGGGCGATCAGGGCGCGGTACCAGCCCAGCAGGGAGGCGTGCTCGTCCTTCGACAGCTCCTCCCAGTCGAGCTTGGACCGCAGGAAGGTGTCCTCCTCGCCCGGCTCGGGGGCCTTCCAGTCGTAGCCGAAGCCCTCGAACTCCTTCCTGCGCCGCTCGCCCTCGCCCTCGGCGAGGTGCCGCTCGAAGTGGTCGGTGAAGAAGTAGAACGGCGTCGTGGCGCCCCACTCCTCGCCCATGAACAGCATCGGCGTGAACGGCGAGGTCAGCAGCAGACCGGAGGCCAGGCGGAGCTGGTCGGGCCGCATGCGGTCGCCCTCGGGCCGGTTGCCGATCTGGTCGTGGTTCTGCGCGCAGCAGACGAACCGGTGCCCCGGGATCCCGGCGGCCGGACGGCCGTGCGAGCGGCCCCGGAAGGACGAATAGGTGCCGTCATGGAAATATCCGGAGGTGAGCACCTTGGCCAGGGACGACAGCGTGCCGAAGTCGCCGTAGTAGGCGTTCGTCTCCCCGGTGACGTTCGCGTGGATGGCGTGGTGGACGTCGTCGTTCCAGCTCGCGTGCATGCCGAGGCCGCCCGCCTCGCGCGGGGTGACCATGCGGGGGTCGTTGAGGTCCGACTCGGCGACGAGCGTGAGCGGACGGCCCACCGCGGTGGACAGCGCGTCGACCTCCACCGACAGCTCCTCCAGGAAGTGGACGGCACGCTTGTCGTGCAGCGCGTGCACGGCGTCGACGCGCAGCCCGTCGACGTGGTAGTCGCGCAGCCACTGCAGGGCGTTCTCGATGAAGTAGCGCCGCACCCCGTCCGAGCCGTATCCGTCCAGGTTGACCGCGTCGCCCCAGTAGGACCCCTTCGCGTCGTGGAAGTACGGCCCGAACTTGGCCAGGTAGTTGCCCGACGGCCCGAGGTGGTTGTAGACGACGTCGAGGATCACGCCGAGACCGGCCCGGTGACAGGCGTTCACCAGGCTCTTCAACCCGTCCGGCCCGCCGTACTCCTCGAAGACCGCGTACAGCTCCACGCCGTCGTAGCCCCAGTTGCGGGTGCCCGGGACGGGCGGGACCGGCATGAGCTCGACGAAGTCGACGCCGAGGTCCACGAGGTGGCCGAGCCGGTCGGCCACCCCCTGGAAGGTGCCCTCGGGCGAGAACGTGCCGACGTGCAGCTCGTAGATCACCCCGCCGCGCAGGTCCCGACCGCGCCAGTCCTGGTCGGTCCAGGCGAACCTGTCCTGGTGGTAGACCCGGCTCGGGCCGTTCACGCCGTACGGCTGCCGCCGGGTCCTGGGGTCGGGGAAGGGACCCTCGCCGTCCACGTGGAAGGCGTAGTCGCGGTCGTGCTCGTCACCGGGCGCGGTCCACCAGCCGCCCTCGCCCGGCGACATCGCGTGCCGGGCGCCCTCGTACTCGACCTCGACCCGCGCCGCCCCCGGCGCCCAGACCTCGAACATGCCTCTTCTCCCCTTACCGACCAAGCCCCTACTGATCACGCTTCGAGAATCGCGACCGGATGAACGGACAGCAGGTCGGCCATCCGCACCTCCCCGGTGTGCTCCGCCCCGGTGAGCAGGTCGCGCCAGCGTCCCGGCGGCAACGTGATCTTCTCACTCCCCCAGCCGCCCCGGCGCTCCAGCCCGGCCGGCAGCCGGGTCGCGACCACGGCCGCGGCCGTTCCCTGCCCGGGAACGCCCCTGATGAACGCGACCGCGTGCTCCCCCGCCTCGATCGGCGCGTACGGCGCCTCGGGGTCGAGCCGTCCCCGCAGGCCGAGCGCGGCGGCGGTGACCCGGATCTTCTGGCCGTCCCAGCTGTCGTCGGGCTCGGCGAGCAGGCGGCGGCGGCGCTCGAAGTCCACCGGCCGCCGGTTGTCCGGGTCCACCAGCGAGAAGTCGGTGATCTCGTTGCCCTGGTAGACGTCCGGGATGCCCGGCATCAGGAGCTGGACGGCCTTCTGCCCGAGCGAGTTGACCCGGGCGTACCGGTCGACGACCTCGGTGAACGAGGCGACCGAGTAACCGCAGGCGTCGATCGCCCGCCGGGCGAAGTCCCTGATCCCCTCCTCGTACGCCGGGTCCGGGTCGACCCAGGAGATGGCGGTCTTGGCCTCCCTGGCCGCCTTGAGCAGGTAGTCGGTGAAACGGTCCAGGCTGATCGGCCAGGCCGCCATCAGCGACTGCCAGGCGAGGTAGTCGAGCCGGGGGTCGAACGACACGGCCGCCGACCAGGAGTCGACGGCCATCGTCCACTCCTCGGGCAGCTCCGAGAGCACCGCGAGACGGGCGCGCACGTCCTCCGACCGCTTGGTGTCGTGGGTGGACAGCGTGGTCATCGTGCGCGGCGGCAGCCCGGCGCAGAACTCGTGGAACTCGGCCGGCGAGACCCCGAACCGGTCGGGCTCCCCGCCTACCTCGTTGAGGCAGGCCAGCGGATACCACCGGTAGAGCGCGGTGTCCTCCACGCCCTTGGCCATGACGGGCCCGCAGGTCTGCTGGAAGCGGGTGACCGCGTCCGGCGGGCCGTACAGGACCAGGTCGGCGGCCTTGGCCACCGCGTCGGGGTCGGCGCGGCCGGCCGCGAGCCGGGCCGCCTCCGCGACGATCGCCTGCGCGTCGGCGGACGGCCGCTCACCCGGGTTCACGTACGCCCGGTAGACGGGCATCGCGGCCAGCAGCTCCACGACGGCCTCGCGCAGCGCCGGGTCGCCGAGGTCGGTGGTCAGCCGGTCGACCTCCCCGCGGAAGAACAGGTCGATGACGTGCTTCTTGGCGTCGTGACGCACGGTCTCGTAGTCGTCGCGCACGCCGGTGTGGCGGCCGAAGGTCTCGACCAGCGCGTCGCGCCCCGCCGGGTCCACGAACAGCCGGGTGATCATGTTGAGCGCGTCGTAGCCGGTGGTGCCGTCGCACGGCCAGTCGGCGGGCAGCCGCTCGCCGTCGATCAGGATCTTCTCCACCCACAGCGGGCCCGGCACGTGCGGGCGCAGCCACCGGAGGTAGCCGCGGGGGTCGGCCAGGCCGTCGGGGTGGTCGACGCGCAGCCCGTGGATCACGCCTTCCTCGATGAGGCGGAAGGTCACGGCGTGGGTCTCCCGGAAGACCTCGGGGTCCTCCACCCGCAGGCCCATCAGCGACGACACGTCGAAGAACCGCCGGTAGCCGGGGCTCTCCCGCCAGTGGGCCAGCCGGTAGTGCTGGGCCTCCAGCAGGTCCGGCAGCGGCAGGTGCCCTGTGCCGGGCCTGATCGGGAACACGTGGTCGTGGTAGCGCAGCACGTCCCCGTCCACGCCGCTTTCGACACCGCTGTCGACTCTGAGCGCCTCGTCGGCGTCGTCGCCGAGCAGCGGCAGGGTGACCGGCCACTGGAAGTCGAACCACCGGGAGGCCGGTGACCCCGGGCCGTCCCGCAGCGCCGCCCACAGCCGCGCGTTGTCCGACTCCGGCACCGGCACGGTCATGTGGTTGGGCACGATGTCGGACACCAGCGGCATGCCCTCGGCCGCCAGCGCCCGCAGGCCCTCCTCGCCGCCGAACTCCTCGCGTACGCGGGTGTGGTCGGTCACGTCGTAGCCGTGCAGGGACTCGCGGCACGCCTGCAGGATCGGCGACAGATAGAGGTGGCCGGCGCCCAGCTCCCGGAGATATCCGACGAGGCCGGCGGCCTGCGCGAAACCGAAGTCAGGCGTCAGTTGCACGCGGTAGGTAGAACTCACTGGACCGCCCTTCGAAACACGTTCCCGGCGTGGAGAACCGCCGGGCAGTGACCCTTTTTGCCCGCCTGCCCGGCGGCTCACACCAACGGCACTCTAATCGGCCGTCCTCGCTGGTCAGGCCGTTCTCGTCCAGGCCGTCACGACGTACGGCGGACGCGGCGGAGGACCCGCACCGACCGGCCGGTGACCGGCACCGCCTCACCGGCCCGGCACATCCGCGACTCGCTCTGCCCGGGCATCGCCGTGTCCAGCTCGGTGCACCACAGCTCGCCGTAGTTCTTCGGCACGGTGAACTTGAGCATCTCGTGGTGGGCGTTGAACAGCAGGAGGAACGAGTCGTCGGCGATCCGCCTGCCCCTGCTGTCGGGCTCGGTGATCGCGTCGCCGTTGAGGAAGACCGCCAGCGCCTTGGCGTAGCCGTTCGTCCAGTCGGCGTCGGCCATCTCGGTGCCCGACGGGGTGAGCCAGGCGATGTCGCTGAGCTCGTCGTGGGAGCCGCGCACGGGACGGCCGTAGAAGAAGCGGCGGCGCCGGAAGACGGGGTGGTCGCGGCGCAGCCGGGCGAGGCGCCGGGTGAACTCGAGAAGCTGCCGCCTCTCGACCGTCCCCGCGTCCTCCTCGGCGGTGGCCCCGGCCTCCAGCACGGCGCCCCAGTCGACCCAGCTGATCTCGTTGTCCTGGCAGTAGGCGTTGTTGTTGCCCTGCTGGGTGCGGCCGATCTCGTCGCCGTGCGACAGCATCGGCACGCCCTGCGACAGGAACAGCGTGGCCAGGAAGTTGCGCTTCTGCCGCTCGCGCAGCTGCGCGACCGGGCCGGTCGCCGGGCCCTCGACGCCGCAGTTCCAGGACCTGTTGTCATCCGCGCCGTCGCGGTTGTCCTCGCCGTTGGCCTCGTTGTGCTTGCCGTTGTAGGACACCAGGTCCTGCAGGGGGAAGCCGTCGTGGCAGGTGACGAAGTTGATCGACGCGGCGGGGCGGCGGCTGTCGTCCTGGTAGAGGTCGCTCGACCCGGTCAGGCGGCTCGCGAACTCGGGCAGCGCGGCCGGCTCGCCCCGCCACAGGTCGCGGATCGTGTCGCGGTAGCGGCCGTTCCACTCGGTCCAGCGGGCCGGGAAGTTGCCGACCTGGTAGCCCCCCGGGCCGACGTCCCACGGCTCGGCGATGAGCTTGACCTGCGACAGCACCGGGTCCTGCTGGACGAGGTCGAAGAACGCGCTCAGCCGGTCGACCTCGTGCAGCTCACGGGCCAGCGACGCCGCGAGGTCGAAGCGGAACCCGTCCACGTGCATGTCCCGCACCCAGTAGCGCAGCGAGTCCATGATCAGCTGGAGCGCGTGCGGGCTGCGCATGAGCAGGCTGTTGCCGGTGCCGGTGGTGTCCATGTAGTAGCGGCGGTCGTCCTCGACCAGCCGGTAGTAGTTGGCGTTGTCGATGCCCCGCATGGACAGGGTCGGGCCCAGGTGGTTGCCCTCGGCGGTGTGGTTGTAGACGACGTCGAGGATCACCTCGATGCCGGCCTCGTGCAGGGCCTTCACCATCGCCTTGAACTCCAGCACCTGCCCGCCGCGCTGGCCCGAGCTCGAGTACGCGTTGTGCGGCGCGAAGAAGCCGATCGTGTTGTAGCCCCAGTAGTTGGCCAGCCCCCGCTTCTCCAGCATGTGATCGGTCACGAACTGGTGGACCGGCATCAGCTCGATCGCCGTGACCCCGAGCGCGGTCAGGTGGTCGATGATCTCCGGGTGGCCGAGCGCCGCGTACGTACCGCGGATGCGGTCCGGGATCTTGGGGTGGGTGATCGTCAGGCCGCGCACGTGCGCCTCGTACAGCACCGTGTCGTGGTACGGCGTGGCCGGGGGACGGTCGTGCCCCCACCCGAAGAACGGGTTGACGACCACCGACCGCGGCACGTACGCCGCCGAGTCGCTGTCGTCCCGGCTGTCCGGCTCGCCGAAGCGGTAGCCGTACACCGCCTGGTCCCAGTTGACCGAGCCCTCCACCGCCTTGGCGTACGGGTCGATCAGCAGCTTGTTGGGGTTGCACCGCAGGCCCTCGGCGGGCGAGTAGGGCCCGTGGACGCGGTAGCCGTACCGCTGGCCCGGGCCGACGCCCGGCAGGTAGCAGTGCCAGACGAAGCCGTCGACCTCGGCCAGCGACACGCGCTCCTCGTTGCCCTCGTCGTCGAACAGGCACAGCTCGACCCGCTCGGCCACCTCGCTGAAGAGTGCGAAGTTGGTCCCCGCGCCGTCGTACGTCGCCCCGAGAGGATAGGAATCCCCCGGCCAGATCTCCCTCACTGGACCTCCTCGCCGTCCGGCTCGGCGGTCCTGCCGGGAAGCCCCCGGAGTCCACCGGCTCTGTGGTCGCGATCGTTCCCGGTCCGGTCCCGTCCGGGACGGCCGCTCACCCGATCGTGATGCTGAGTGTCGTTCACAAGACATCGTGCCTGCCCGCAAAAGGCTCCGACAGTCGCGCCACGTTAACTGCGTGTATGGCAAAGGGGTGAACCGGCCATCGGCGAGCAAAGCGCCGCCCGTTCCGGACGCCAACGCCGCTAGCTGGCCGTACTCGCCGAATGTGGGACACCTCACCCGTCCGCCGTCCGTACGGAGTCTCCCGGCCGGTCACCCACCGCAGTCGCGGGGGCCCGGACCGGCCCTGGATCGACCCGCTGATTAACGGTCCTTCCCGATGTGTCTTCCCTCGGGCGGGGTTACGGACACCGGAAACCGGCTGGTCATCGGACCGGCGAGGCGGCCGCGCCCCCTCGGGCGCGGCGCAGCAGGCCGCGGCGGGGAGCGCGGCCGTCGGTGCGCAGCCACAGGTTGACGCCGGTGCCGCCGAGCGCCGAGGGCTCGACGCGTACCCCGCCGCCCGTCGACTCGGCGAGGCGGCGGGCGATGTCGAGCCCCAGGCCGGTGGAGCCCGCCCCGCTGTTGCCCCGCCGCAGCGCCTTCTCCGGATCGGGGATGCCCGGGCCCGCGTCCGCGACGAGGACGCCCACGATCCCGCTCCCCCGGTGCAGGGTGACGCGGAAGGCGGTGCCCTGCGGGGTGTGCCGGAAGACGTTGCCGAGCAGCGCGTCGACCACCGCGCCGAGGTCGGCGGCGGCGACCGGCACGGGGGTGGTCTCGTCGGCGCCGACGAGCTGCCACGGCCGCCCCTGGTCCTCGGCGAGTGCCGACCAGAAGGCGAGCCGTTCGCACAGCACGAGCGCGGCGTCGCAGCCCGCGGGCACCGCCCGGCGGGAGGGCCGCCGGGACGCCTCGATGATCTCGTCGATCGCGTGTTCGAGCCGGTCGATCGCCAGCTTGCGCTGCTGCTCGGCCTCCGGGCCGCTGCCGCCGAGGTTGAGCCGCAGCGCGGTGAGCGGGGTGCGCAGCCGGTGCGACAGGTCGGCGGCGAGCTCACGCTCGGCCGCGAGCAGCACCGCCACCTGGTCGGCCATCGTGTTGAAGGCGTGCCCGGCGGCCACCAGCTCGGGCGGGCCGTCGGGGATGATCCGGACCGAGAGGTCGCCCGCGCCGAGCGCGGCGGCGGCCTGCCCGAGCCGCCGGGCGGCCCGGACCACCCGGGCCCCGAGCCGGTCGGCCACCACCACCGACCCCACCACCAGCGCGACGGCGACGCCGGTCAGCACGGCCCACGAGGTGGAGACCCCCTTCCTGGCGTCCGCCTCGGGAGCGTACGCCTCGATGACGGCGCTCCGGCCGCCGCCCAGTGCGACCGGCCTGAGCAGGACGTATCCCTTGGCGACCGGCACCGTTCTGGCCCGTTCCGCCGCGTTCGCCACGTCGGCGGGGCCGACCCGGGAGCGGCCGACGGTCCGCCCGCCGGACAGGTGGACGGCCAGGCGCGAGACCCCGGCCGGCGTGCTGGCCAGCGCGCGTTCGAGCGCGGCCACGTCGTCGGTGATCACCAGGGCGGGCACGATCGTGGCGGCCTGCCGTTCGGCGTCCGCCAGCGCCCGGCTCTCCGCGATCTCCATGACCCCCACGGCCAGCGGGATGAGGAAGGCCAGCGCGACCATCGCCGTCACGGCGACCGCCACCAGGGCCAGGCTCCGTCGCACCGCCTCTCCCGCCGCCGGCCCTCAGGCCTCTGCGGGAGGACTGAGACGCACGCCGACACCCCGCACGGTGTGCAGGTAGCGGGGCCGCGAGGCGCTCTCGCCGAGCTTGCGGCGCAGCCACGACAGATGCACGTCGATCGTCTGGTCGTCCCCGTACGACTGCCGCCACACCTCGGCCAGCAGCTGCCTGCGCGAGATCACGCGGTCCGGGCGGGCGGCGAGGTAGGCCAGCAGGTCGAACTCCCTGCGGGTGAGGTCGAGCGGCACCCCGTCGAGCCGCGCCTCCCGGCGGTCGGCGTCGACCACCAGGCCGCCGACCTTGACGACCGACGCCGGCGCCCCCGGCCTGGCCCGCCGCAGCACGGCCTCGAGCCGGGCGTTGAGGTGGTCGCCGGAGAACGGTTTGACCAGGTAGTCGTCCGCGCCGTCGCGCAGCAGGCGGACGATCTGCGCCTCGTCGTCGCGCGCGGTGGCGACGATGACCGGCACGTCGGAGATCGCCCGGAGCATCTTCAGGGCCTCGGCGCCGTCGAGGTCGGGCAGCCCCAGGTCGAGGATCACCACGTCGGGGGCGACGTGGGCGATCTCCCGCAGGGCGTCGAGCGCCCGGCCCGCGCTGCGGACGGCGTGGCTGCGCCCCGTCAGGTCGCGGATGATCGCGGAGCGGACGAACTCGTCGTCCTCCACCACCAGAACGGTCGCCATGGGGCAGAAACGTACACTCTTCACCCCTGTCGCGTCCGCCGAAGAGCGATGCGGAAGATGCGGATCAAGGGAGATATGCCCCGCCCTTATGTCCATTGAGATCATCCGAAATCAGTCAAGGTATGGGCTCAGGACACGAGATAGAGTGAGCGGCCACATGAGACGGGCCACCGGTTACACGATCGCCTGGTGCGGGGCCACCGCACTGGCCGTCGGCGTGTCCTGGCTGGGCGTGCGCGACGTGCTGCGCAGCGCGGTCCTGGACGACGCCCCCCTCGCCCCGGTGGTGGCCGTCGCCGCCCCGGTCACCGCCTACGCGGCGCTTCCGTCCGCCGATCCGGGGACCGATCCGGACGCGGCCTCCACACCCGGCCCGCCCTCTCCGTCCCCGTCCCTGTCACGGTCGCTGTCACCGACGCCGCGTCCGGCGCGGCGGAACGCGACCGCCACCCCGTCGCGGACGGCCCGGCCCTCTCCCACGGCCCGCGCCGGCCGTCCGGAGGATCCGGCGGGATCGGCCCCTCCTCCGCCGAGCCCCCGGCCGCGCCGCGACCCGGCGGAGGAGACCCTGCACACGTTCACCCTGAAGGGCGGGCGGGCGACGATCGCCGTCACCTCACGGGACTGCCGGGTCGTCACGGCGACGCCGAACGACGGCTACCAGGTCAAGGTCTGGGAGGAGGAGCAGTGGCTGCGCGTCGCGTTCCTCCGTGAGGTGCACGAGTCGTCGGCGTTCTGCGCGTGGAACGCCCTGCCGCCCAGGCTCGACACGTACGAGCGCTGAGCGGGGCCCGGCCGGGCGGCCGGGGGTCACTTCAGCTTGGCGAGGTACTCCTTCAGCTCCTTGACCTCGGCGGACAGGGCCGTGGAGATGGCCGTGGCCAGCGCCTTCCCGCCGTCGAACGCGCCCTTCTTCTGCTCGACTCCGGCGATCGCGATCGCCCCGCCGTCATGCTTGATCATGAGGGTCGTGAACCGCTTGTCGAAGGCGGGGCCGCTGAGCTTGGCGAGGGCGTCGATCTCGGCCCGCGTCTGCATGCCGGGCATCTTGTGGTCGCGCGGCAGCGGCTCGGCGCCCCACATGTCGAGCCAGCCCTTCAGCGTGCGGATGTCGGTGTCGCGGGCCGAGAGGATCCGCGACGCCATGTCCCTGACCCAGGGGTCGCCGGCCCGCGACTGGGCGAGCGTGGCCAGATCGACGGCCTGGAGGTGGTGCGGGATGATCCGGCCGGCGAACGCCACGTCGGCGGCGTTGTGATCGGCCGGCGCGTCCGTGGCGCCCGGCTCGGCCGGCGTGGCGGTGACGGTCGCGTCGTTCGAGGGCACGGCGGCGGCCGCCGAGGCCGGGGCGGGGGCCGGAGAGGGGGAGGCGCCGTCGGCCCCTCCGCAACCGGCGAGGAGTGCCATCGCGAGCACGGCGGTCATCGTGCCCGTCAGGCCGGGGTTTACAGGGAGCGGACGGCGGGGGGCGGTCGTCACTGGGGAGCCTTTCGGGTTGGGGCTGGGGGACGGCGGGCACGGCCACCGGGACCGGGCGTGGGCTTCCGGCTCGGGTCGCCGCCGACCCTGCGCCGCGCCGGCCCTGGTTCCTGGCGGAGGACCCTACCGCCATACCGCCACCGTCACCATGCTGTTACGGGCGTCCACCACCCGCTGAGCCGTCCGCTTTACGGCACATTTACTCAGATTTAAGGACAAGGTGGACATACGGGGTCAAAGCGAACTTTGACTACCCCAAGCAACCCCTGTGCTCTAGCCTCCAACTATGTCAAACAGGAGCGAAACTCTACGAAAGGTTTCACACCGAGGAAACCTCTGTTGACACGAGCGAAACAGTGATACTTTCGCTTGGGAGCGCTCCCAAGCCGTGTGAACCTTCGGGCCGAGGAGACCGGATGGCCGATCTTCCCACCCTCGCAGAGGTAGCCGCCGCAGCCGGCGTCTCCCCGGCAACAGCTTCCCGGGTCTTGACCGGCTCGGTACGCGTGACCACATCGACCCGTCGGCAGGTCCATGACGCGATGTCGCGTCTGGGCTATGTCCGCCGCCGTGCCCCTCGGGGTTCGGCGGGCAGGCGGGCCGAGCAGATCATCGCCGCGGTCGTCTGCGAGCACAGTCCACGCCTATTCACCGAGCCGTTCTATGCCAGGCTCCTGTCCGCGTGCGAGGAGGTGCTGGCGACCCACGGGGTGCCGATGGTCGTGATGACCGCGACCCCCGCGACCGCCTCCATCGCCGCGCCACCGCTGGTCGCGGGCGCCGTCGACGGCGTGCTCCTCATCGGAGCGCGAGCGCGGCACCCCCTCGCGGTAACGCTGGCGGCGTCTGGCGTCCCGGTGCGCTGTGCCGGGCGGCCGCCAGACGGGATCGACCTCCCGTTCGTCGACATGGACAACCGTGACGGCGGACGGCAGGCGGCCGAGCACCTGCTGCTCAACAACCGCAAGCACATCGCCACGATCGCCGGGCCGCCGACCCTGCCGGCCGCCCGCGACCGGCTGGAGGGCTTCCGGCAGACGCTGCGCGACGCGGGGGTGCTCGACATGCCCGTGGCGTACGGCGACTTCACCCACGCCTCGGGCGCGCACGCCATGCAGTGGCTGCTGCAACGGGCGCCGCACCTCGACGCCGTCTTCGCGGCGTCGGACGTGATGGCGGCCGGGGCCATGCAGACACTGCGCCGTGCCGGCCGCAAGGTGCCCGACGACGTGGCCGTGATCGGGTACGACGACGCGCCGGTGGCCCGGCACACGTCGCCGACTCTGACCACTGTCCGGCAGCCCGTCGAGGAAATGGCCACGCTCGCCGCACGACTGCTTCTCATGACACTCGGGGACGGGGAGAATCCCAAGGGCAATCCGGTGCTCCCCACGGAACTGGTGGTTCGTGAATCGGCCTGAGCTTCGAGAAGGCGACATCCTGACCCGTCGTTACCTGCTCCAGGAGCGGTTGGCGACGGGCGGGATGTCGGTCATCTGGCGTGCCTTCGACCAGTCACTGCAGCGCATGGTCGCGATCAAGGTGCTGGACGGCTCGCTCGACGACGAAAACCCCGGCCGGGAACTCATGCGCAGGGAGGCCAGGGCCACCGCCCGGCTGATCCATCCCGACGCGATCGAGGTCTACGACTACGGGGAGACGGTCACGAACGGCGGCAGGCTCGCGTCCTTCGTGGTCATGCGGTTGCTGGAGGGCCGGTCGCTGGCCGACCGGATCATGGAGGGTCCCCTGCCCTGGGCCGAGGCGACGCAGATCGCCGCCGGGCTGGCGCAGGTGCTGGCGGCGGCGCACGACCGGGGCATCGTCCACCGTGACGTCACCCCGGAGAACGTGCTGCTCGCCGCCGACGGGCCCAAGCTGCTCGACTTCGGGATCGCCGCGTTCATCGGCGAGGCCGACGACCAGCTGGTGGCCGACTTCGGCACGCCGCCCTACGTCGCGCCCGAGCGGCTGAGAGGGACGACCGCCGATCCGGCAGTGGACGTCTACGCGCTCGGCGTGCTGCTGTTCGAGATGCTGACCGGTCACCTGCCGTATCCCGAGAAGACCTGGGAGGCGATCGAGGCGGCGCGGCGGGAGGGCCCGCCGCCGGTCCCCGAAGGGGTGCCCGGCCTGCCGCAGGAGGTCGCCGACCTGTGCCGGCGCTGCCTGTCCGGCGATCCCGTCGACCGGCCGAGCGCACGGGCGGTCGCCGCCGCCCTGGCCTCGGTGCGGAAGCCGCCGGGGCCGCGAGGCGCGGGCTGGGGCGCCGCCGCCGTCGGAGCCGCCGCTCTCGGCGGCATCCTGTGGGTCTCGCAGTCGGGCGGCCAGGGCCTCGGCGCCGCCGCCGTGCTCAACCCGGCGATCGCGCAGCCGGCGCAGGCCACCGCCACGCCGTCGGCCGCGCAGGCTGAACCCGTGACCGAACCCATGACCGAGGCCCGCCATACAGCGGGGCCGGTCGCCCGGCACACCGCGAAGCCGGTGGCCGACCCCGGGCGCCGGCACGGGCCCACTCCCTCCCCCTCCGCGACGAAGACCAGGGTCAAGAGCCGGCACGGCGGCGACTCCGCCCAGCCGCGCGCGACGGTCACCCGCAAACCCGGCGTGACCACGCTTCCCCTGGCCACTCCCGCCCCCTACCTGGCGGTCGAGACCGCGGTCCGCCGCTTCGCGCTGCTCGTGGACGGCGCCGAGGCCACCCACGACATCGACGACGACGTGGCGCTCGACCTCAAGCAGGTGCTGCGCAACGCGGTGGCGGCGGGACAGGGAGTCACCGAGGTGCGGACCAAACTGGAGGTCCGCTACGGCGAGGGACGGCTGCCGCTCCTCCTGAAGCAGGAGCTGCACCACGCGCTGGACGGCGTCGAGGCGGCCCTCGCCCGTTCTACTGGTACCTGATTTGGGAGCGCTCCCAGAACAACTTTCTGTTGTTTTCTGTCAGACCCGGTAGTCGGATCGCGTCCGAAAAACACCCCGGCTCGGACCGAAATATTCGTCTGTTCGCCCGCCGGGCGAGCCCACCGCTCCGCCCGGCCCTGCGACGACAGGGTCTATCACCCTCCCCGATCCGCGTCAAGTCCTTGAATAGCGGCGGCAAAACCGGATACCTCGTTTCCTCATGAGCGGATTCAAGAAGTTCCTGATGCGGGGCAACCTGGTGGAGCTCGCCGTCGCCGTGGTCGTGGGCGCGACGTTCAGCGGGCTGATCCAGGCTCTCGTCAAGGACCTCATCACGCCCCTGATCGCGGCGATAACCGGAGGCAAGGAGCCCGACTTCTCCGGCTACACGTTCACCGTCAACGGCGCGGAGTTCAAGTACGGCGACTTCATCAACAGCCTGCTGTCGTTCCTGATCGTCGCCGCGGTGGTCTACTGGCTGGTCGTCCTGCCGATGACCCGCTTCCTGGCGCTCTTCGAGACCAAGAAGGAGGCCACCGAGAAGCAGTGCCCCGAGTGCCTGTCGGACATCCCCCTCGACGCCCGGCGTTGCGCCTTCTGCACGGTCGAGCTGTCCACGGTCGCCGCGGCGGACAGGCCCCCCGCCTGACCTTCGCCGCCCTCACCGGCCCTCGATGGACCCTCCGTCGGGGGCCGGCGCGTCTCCACGGCAGGAGATCTCTCGATCCTTATCCTCGCTTTAACATCTAGATGACTAAAGTACTAGGCACCTAGATAAATGGAGCTATGGTGATCGAGTTCTACTTGGACGGCCGGTCCGGTGTCTCGCCCTACCTGCAGCTGGTCCAGCAGGTACGGCACGCGCTGCGGCTGGGCCTGCTACGCGAAGGCGACCGGCTGCCGACCGTCAAGGACGTCGTGGCGCGGCTGGCGCTCAACCCCAACACCGTGCTCAAGGCGTACCGGGAGCTCGAACACGAGGGCCTGGTGGCCGCACGGCCGGGGATCGGGACGTTCGTCACCAGGACGCTGACCGACGCCTCCCTGGCCGCGCACGGCCGGCTGCGCAAGGACCTGCTGCGCTGGCTGGCCGCGGCCCGCCTGGCCGGCCTCGACGACGAGAGCATCGAGGCCCTGTTCATGAGCGCCTTCAGGACCTCCTCCCAGGAGGACATCGCATGATCGGGCGATCGGCCGGTCCGGCCTCGGGAGAGCCGATGACCCCCGTCCTGCGGGCCCGGGGACTCGGCAGGAGGTACGGCAGGCGGTGGGCGCTGAGAGACTGCACCCTCGACATCCCGGGCGGGCACGTCGTCGGCCTGGTGGGCCCCAACGGGGCCGGCAAGACCACGCTGCTGAAGCTGGCGGGCGGCCAGCTCGCGCCGACCGAGGGAAGCATCACCGTGCTCGGCGGCCATCCGGCGGGCGGCGCGGCGCAGCAGGCCAGGATCGGGTTCGTCGCCCAGGACACCCCCGTCTACGCGGGACTGAGCGTCGCCGACCACCTGCGGCTGGGAGCCGGGCTCAACCCCGGCTGGGACGCCGCTCTCGCCCGAGAACGCGTCGAACGGCTCGGCCTCGATCCCGCGCACCGGGCGGGCAGGCTGTCGGGGGGCCAGCGGGCCCAGCTCGCCCTCACCCTGGGCCTGGCCAAGCGGCCCGAACTGCTGATCCTGGACGAGCCGGTCGCCGCGCTGGACCCCCTGGCCCGCCGCGAGTTCCTCCAGGGCCTGATGGAGGCCGTCGCCGAGCACGAGTTCAGCGTGGTGCTGTCCTCACACCTCGTCTCCGACCTGGAACGGACATGTGACTACCTGATCGTGCTGGTCGACTCGCGCGTCCGGCTCGCGGGACAGGTGGACGACCTGCTGGCCACGCACCACCGGCTCACCGGCCCGCGACGCGACCCCGACCGGCTCCCGGCCGGCCAGCACGTCGTCTCCGCCAGCCACACCGACCGGCAGAGCACGTTCGTCGTCCGCACCGAGGACCCGATCCACGACCCCGCCTGGACCGTCAGCCGACTCACCCTGGAAGACCTCGTCCTGGCCTACATGGAGGGGCCGGCTCCCGCCCAGGGGCGCCCGGTTCTGGAGGTGCGGCGATGATCTGGCTGACCTGGCGCCAGTTCCGCGGCGCGGCCGCGACCACGGGCGCCGCACTCGTCGTGCTCGCCGTCGCCCTGGCGCTGACCGGGCCGGAACTGGCCTCCGACTACTCCGCCGGGATCACCGCCTGCGCCCGGGACGGCGGCTGCGGGCAGTTCTTCGACCGGTTCTTCGACGACTACCAGGCCCCCTTCCAGGCCGCCACCGTCATCGTGCTGCTCCTGCCGGCCCTGGCCGGTCTCTTCTGGGGCGCGCCACTGGTCAGCCGTGAGCTGGAGGCCGGCACCCACCTGCTGGTGTGGAACCAGAGCATCACCCGCACCCGCTGGCTGGCCGTCAAACTCACCGTCGTCGGCGGCGCCGCCGTGGCCGCGGCCGGGCTGTTCAGTCTCGCGGTGACCTGGTGGTCCGCCCCTCTGGACAAGTCCGCCGCCCCGGGCTTCACGCTCATGGACCCCCTGGTGTTCGGCGCGCGCGGCATCGTCCCCATGGCCTACGCGGCATTCGCGTTCGTTCTCGGCGTGACCGCCGGGCTGGTCGTCAGGCGAACCCTGCCCGCCATGGCCGTCACCCTGGCCGTCTTCGCGGCGATCCAGATCGTCATGCCGTTGACGGTCCGGCCCCATCTCCTCCCTCCGGTCAGCTCCGCCTTCGAGCTCGGCCCGGAGAACGTGGACTCGTTCGGCAAGTCCAGCGACAGGGAGTTTCCCGAGGTGATCCTCGATTCGGCGATACCGGGTCACACGGGCGCCTGGGTGCTGTCCAGCCGCCTCGTCGATCCGTCCGGGCACGTGGTGGGCGGCGACGGCGCCCCAGTCACCGTTCGCGTGTCGGTGACGTCGGGGCCGTGCGCGCCGTCGCAGCAGGCTCAGGAGGAGGGACGGGGCATGGACGGCTGCCTCGCCGAGATCAACCGGCTCGGCTACCGGCAGCGGGCGACCTACCAGCCGTTCGAGCGTTTCTGGGCGTTCCAGTGGATCGAGACCGGGGTCTACGCGCTCCTCACCCTCGGCCTCACCGCCTTCTGCTTCCTGTGGCTCCGGAGGCGGCTGTCGTGACCGTCAGGTCCGTGGCGGCCGGGCTCGTCCTCCTGCTCACGGTCGCCTGTACGGCACAGACGCCGCCCCGCGCGGAGCCCGGCCCGACGACCGCCGGTGGGTCGGCCGTGTGCGCGCCGCCCCGGGGCGCTCCCGCGCCGGAGACGCCCACCACGATCGACGTGGTCGAGCAGGCGTACTTCTGCATCCTCGCCGACTACTACGGCGGGGCCACACTGGACGCGCGTTCGCTGCTGAGCGCGGGATTCGTCGCGTTCACGCAGGAGCTAAACCGCGGCGGGCGCGACGTGCCCGAGGCCACGATGCCGGCGTTCACCGGTGACCGGAAACGCGACTGGGCCGCGTTCGAGACGGTCTACCGGCGAGTCGTCGACCGCCTGCCGGCCGACGCCGGGCTCCGGGAGAAGCTCGCCGCCGCCACGCTGGAGGCCGTCGTGGCCGCCCTGGACGACGACCACGCCCGCTGGAACCACGGCCGCCGGCGTCCGCCGGACTCCTATGACGACGACCAGTACGGCCTGGGCCTGCGGGCCAGCGCCGGTCCCCAGGTGAACGTCAACCCCGGGACCGCCCTGCCCCCGCTGTTCGTCACCGCCGTCCTGGGCGGACCGGCGAAGGCCGCGGGGCTGCGCCCGGGCGACGTCGTCGAATCCATCGACGGGTCGGCGCCCTTCGTCGACGGAACGGTCACCCCTGCCGCCGTCACCGCGCTGTACCCGCAGTACCCGGAAGACCGGCCGGTCCGGCTCCGGTTGCTGCGGCAGAGCAGCGGCCGGCGCTGGACGGTGACGCTCAAGCCGGGCCTGTACCAGCCCGATCCGGCCGCCGTGCAGGTGGTGACGTCGAAACCGCTGGAACACGGCGTCGCCTACGTACGGCTGAGCGGCTTCGCGCCCGACGTCGCGGACCGGACGCTCAGAGCGATCTCCAGGATGGGCGGCGGCCGCACTCTGACCGGTGTCGTCCTGGACCTGCGCGGCAACGGCGGCGGCAGCCCCGACGAGGTGAACAGGTTGCTCGGCGCGTTCGCCCACGACAAGGTCACCGCGTACCAGTGCGCCGCGGACGGCGGGTGCGAAGCCATGAGGACCGACGACAGCGTCGCGCTGCTCGGCCTGCCGCTGGTCGTGCTCACCGACCGCGGCTGCGCGTCGGCCTGCGAGCACTTCAGCTCCGCCGTCAAGGACCTCCGTCTCGGCCGGCTGGTGGGGACGCGGACCGCGGGCGCCGTCTCCGGCCCGGCGCAGCCGTACCTCCTCGGCGACAACACCCTTCTGGCGTTCCCGTCGAGGCATCACCTGGCCCCCGGCCGCGAGGTGATCGACCGGGTCGGCGTCGCACCCGACTACCACGTGCCGCCGACCCCCGAGGACGCCGCCGCCGGGCGCGACCCCGCTCTGGACAAGGCCCTGGCCCTGCTGCACGGGTGACGCGCCCATCTCCCGCCGTGCCCCGAAAGGACGGATGCTTCATGAGTCATGCCGTCGGATCGGCGCCGGTCCCGCGCGGTGGCCTGCCGGCCGCCTCCGGACTGGTCGCCTTCTCCATGACCGCTCTCTCCCTGACCGCCTTGTCCCTGACCGGCTGCTCCACGCCCGCCCTCCCCCGGTCCGTCCCGGCCGCCGCGTCCGCCCGCCCGTCGGCCACCGGCGTCCCGGTCATTCCCGCGCCGACCGCCGGCGGGCGGCCCGTCGGGACCACCACCCTGTATCTGAAGGACGCCTCCCGCCCCGACCCGTGGGTGCCGGAGGCGGAGGCCAGGGAGCTCATGGTCACCCTGTGGTACCCGGCGCGGGTGAGCGGGGGCCGGCGGGCCTCGTACATGACCGCGAAGGAGTCGGAGCTCACGCTGAGGGGCAAGAAGGTGACCGGCGTGCCGTACGACCTGCTGAGCAGGACGCGCACCAACGCCTACCAGGACGCGAAACCGGCGGGGCGCAGGGCCGGCCTGCCCCTGGTGGTGCTCTCCCCGGGTTTCACCATGCCCCGCGGCACGCTCACGGCGCTCGCCGAGGAGTTGGCCGCCGGTGGGTACGTGGTGGCCGGCGTCGACCATGCCTACGAGAACTACGCGACGACCTTCCCGGACGGGCGGGTCGCCGAGTGCGTCGCCTGCGACAGCGACAGCGACCCCGGTTTCGGCACGAAAGTGGTCGGGGTCAGAGCGGCCGACGTGTCCTTCGTGCTCGACCGGCTCACCGGGCGGGGCGCCAAGTGGGAGGGCTCCACGCTGATCGACGCGTCCAGGATCGCGATGGTGGGCCACTCCATCGGTGGGGCGAGCGCCGTGGCGGCCATGCTGAAGGACCCCCGTATACGCGGCGGGATCGACATGGACGGCACCACGTACGCCCGGATCCCGAAGCGCGGCCTGTCGCGGCCGTTCATGTTCATGGGGTCGGCGGGCCACGCGCCCGGAGGCCGCGACAACTCCTGGGACCGCGACTGGAGACTTTTGACCGGATGGAAGCGCTGGGTCGTGCTCCCCGGCGCGGATCACCAGTCCTTCACCGACGTGCCGCTCCTGGCGGGCGCTCTCGGCCTCGGCGTCCCGGGGACAGTGTCCGCGGCCCGCGGCGCCGAGATCACCCGCGCGTACGTCCGCGCCTTCCTCGACCTGCACCTGCGCGGCGAGCCGCGGCCTCTCCTGGACAAGCCCTCGTCCCGCTACCCCGAGGCCGAGCTGTGCGCCCCGGACACCAAGGTCTGCGGGTAGGCGGCCTCCTCTCCCAGCCGGAATACAGACCCACTGGGTGGCACGTATAGCAAAAGGACTCTCAGTCCCTATTGAGGCTGGGAGTCCAATTCGCACCGGGTTCAGACCGGATCGCTTTGACCAGGGTGGTTACCAGGGGGACGGGGCGGGTGGGGGGACGACCGGGGGGCGGTCGTCGCAGGTGATGGTCTTGGGCAGCATCCAGGGAGCGAGCCAGCCGCCGTCGTTGCCACCGAGGTCGGTCAGGGAGAACTCCGACCCGGTGGGCGGGAAGTTGAAGGACCCGCAGTTGTTGACGCCCACCGCGCCGACGTTACGAGCGTCCACGTTCTCGAAGGACGCCGAGCCCTTCACGCGGGCGCTGACCACGGAGGTGCCCGTGCCGTCGGCCCGGATGTCCGTGAAGCGGACCTTCGGAATCGCGTACAGGTCCTTCACCGCCCACTCGCTGACCAGCATGATCGCGTTGTACGTGCTGTCCAGGTAGTGGTCGCCGCTGACCTCGATGTCGGCGTCGATGTCCTTCTCCAGGGCGTAGAACCAGATGGCTCCCAGGCCGATCTTCCAGTTCAGCTCGAACGTGCCGGCCCGTACGGTCGTGTTGCCGGCGATGCGGAGCTTGCCGGCGAACGGCTCGGCGCCGAACCGGGAGCCGACCTGGATGGCGCTGCCCTCCCTGATCGGGTCGGCGATCAGGTTGTTCGAGACCGTGTTGTCCGTGCCGCCGTAGATCGCGATGCCGTTGGCCAGCACGGGCGTCTGGATCGTGTTGTGGTCGAACGTGTTGCCCGCGTCGGCGGTCTTGTCGGACCACATGGCGAGCGCGTCGTCCCCGGTGTTGCGGAAGAAGTTGTTCGACACGACGGAGCCCGTCACGCCGGTGTGGAAGTTGAGCCCGTCCGCGATCTGGTCGACGATCACGTTATTGGTGATCTTGATGTTGCGCATCGGGCCGTCGAACCACATGCCGACTTTGGTGTGGCGGATGTAGAGCCCGTCGATGGTCGCGTCGCTCATCGCGCCGCCGACCCCGTTGACCTGGTCGGTGTCGATCCGCTCGCGGACGTCGCCCTCGATGGCGAAGCCGGACAGGTGGACGTTGCGGCTGCCGCCCGCCGAGGCGTCCTTGCCGTAGAAGCCGACACCGGTGTGCACCGAGCCGTCCGGGGCCGGGGTGTCCAGGTCGACCTGGCGGCCCTTGATGGTCGTGTACCAGCTACCGGCGCCCGTGATCGTCACGTCGTCCACGACGATGTGGCGGTTCACCTGGTAGGTGCCCGGCGGGATGTAGACCTTCAGGTGCGCCCGTTTGGCGAAGGCGATGGCCTTGTCGATCGCCCCGGCCGAGTCGCGCCTGCCCGTGGGGTCGGCGCCGAAGGCCAGCACGTTCGCCGCGACGACCTCGACGCGCGGCGGGCCGACGAGGTGCGAGTCGAGCAGGTCGACGGCCGTCCATGCCGCGTCGCTCCCGGCTGGGACCGTCAGCCGTACGATGTCGCCCGCTCGGTACGAACGGCCGAGCAGGAGGCGCTGCTCGTCGTAGAAGTGGTTCGGGCGGAAAGGCTTGGCGATCTCCGGGGCCGGCGTGGTGGCGTTCGGCACGCAGGAGCACTCGGTGATCCACCAGTCGGGGTGCAGCAGCCCGGCGTTCGGATCGTTCGAGAACGGATACTGGTTGTACAGCCAGGCGTACTGCGACGTGAGGGTCATGGTGGCCCGCTTGTGGCCGTTGACCGCGACGTCGAGCGGCGCGGTGATGCCGCCGCCCCCGGGGGCGTCCGGGATGCTGTACCGCACGGTGATCGCGTTGGCCGCCTTGGGCAGCGTGAACTCGACGTACTGCCCTGGGGCCAGTTTGACCGCCTTGCGGCCGGACGCCTCCGCGGGCAGCGTGTACGCGTCGCGGCCGGGGCCGATGACCGTGCCGTTCGTGGCGGCGTTCTCCGCCTCCTGCTCGGCGAAGTCGACATCGGCGCCGCGCCCGGACACGAGTGCCGGGTCGAGGGCGGCCCGCGTCACGACGGGGGCCTTCGCCGAGGCGGACACGGGCGTCTGTAAGACCGCGAGCCCGGTGGTGGCCAGGGCCGCTGCCAGCAGAATTCTCATCGGTCCTCCTTGATCCAAACCGCGGTGTCGGACGGAAGCAGGTCGCCGTCGAGAGGGCCGCTGGCCAGCAGCACAGAACCCGTCTCCGGGAGCGCGACCGGCTCGGCGCCGAGGTTGACCAGGCAGACCAGGCCGGAGTCGCGGCGGAACGCGATCACCTCGTCCCCGTACGGCAGCCAGGTCAGCGTGCCGTCACCGAGCAGTTCGCGGCGCAGGCGCAGGGCCGAACGGTAGAGGCAGAGCATCGAGCCCGGATCGGCCTCCTGAGCCTCCACCGTGAGGTCGCGCCAGCCGGTCGGCTGCGGCAGCCAGGGCTCGCCGGTGCTGTATCCGAAGGGCGGCTCGGTGCCCGACCACGGCAGCGGCACCCGGCAGCCGTCGCGACCGCGGACCGTGTGGCCGGAGCGCTCCCACATCGGGTCGTCGATGAGCTCCTCGGGGATGTCCTCGACCTCGTTCAGGCCGAGCTCCTCCCCCTGGTAGACGTAGACGCTCCCGGGCAGCGCCATCGCGAGCAGCGCGGCCGCCCGCGCCCGGCGACGGCCGAGCTCCAGGTCGGACGGCATGCCGTCCCGGCGTTCTGCGTTGTCCCAGGACGTGACGGCCCGGCCATAGCGGGTGACCGGACGGGCGACGTCGTGGTTGGACAGCACCCAGGTCGCGGGCGCGCCGATCGGCACGTGGGTGGCGAGGGTCAGGTCAATGCTGGCGCGCAGGGCGGCCGGCTCCCACGCACTCGACAGGAAGTCGAAGTTGAACGCGGTGTGGAGCTCGTCGGGGCGCAGGTAGTTGGCGAACCGCTCCTGGTCGGGCAGCCACACCTCGCCGATGAGGATCCGCCCGCCGTAGGAGTCGGACACCCGCCGCCACTCGCGGTAGATCTCGTGGACCCCGTCGTGGTCGGTGTAGGACTCCTCCACGCTGTCGAGGTCCTTGACAAGGACGGCCGCGGAGTCGATGCGTACACCGTCCACGCCCCGGTCGAACCAGAACCGCAGCACGTCCAGGAACTCCTGGCGTACGGCCGGGTTGTTCCAGTTGAAGTCGGGCTGTTCGGGGGCGAACAGGTGCAGGTACCACTCGCCGTCCGGCACCTGCGTCCACGCCGGGCCACCGAAGATCGACTGCCAGCCGTTGGGCGGGCCGTCGCCGACGCCGGGGCGGAACCAGAACCGCTCCCGGGCCTCCGAACCGGGACCGGCCGCCAGCGCCTCCTGGAACCAGGCGTTCTGGTCGGACGTGTGGTTGGGGACGACGTCGACGATCGTACGGATGCGCAGGTCGTGGGCTTCCTCGATCAGCTTCTCCGCCTCGGCCAGGGTGCCGAAGACCGGCTCGATGCTGCGGTAGTCGGCGACGTCGTAGCCGCCGTCGGCCATGGGAGAGGGGTACCACGGGTTCAGCCAGATCGCGTCGACGCCGAGATCCGCCAGGTAGGGCAGGCGTGACCGCAGCCCCGCCAGGTCACCCGTCCCGTCGCCGTTCCCGTCGGCGAAGCTGCGCAGGTAGACCTGGTAGATCGCGGCCCCGCGCCACCAATCGGGGGTCGAGGTGTTGCCGGGCATGCTGAATCCAACTCCTTACGGGTGAAGCGACGACGGTGTGAAAGGCGACAGATTGGGGCGTCAGCCCTTGAGGCTGCCAGCGGTGAGACCGGCCATGATGTGCCGCTGGAACAGGAAGAACACGACGATGGTCGGGATGCTCGCGATCACCAGGGAGGCGACCAGCACGTTCTGCGGCATCTGCGAGGAGAGCGAGGCGATACCGATGCTCACCGACATCTTGTCGCTGTCCGGCAGGACCAGCAGCGGCCAGACGAAGTCGCGCCAGACGTTGACGACGGTGAGGATGGAGACCACGCCGAGGATGGGCCGGGAGATCGGTATCACCACCGACCACAGGATGCGGCCCGGCGACGCGCCGTCGATCTCGGCGGCTTCGAGCAGTTCCCTCGGGATCGAGTCGAAGAACCGCTTGAGCAGGAAGACGTTGAAGCCGTTGGCCGCGGCCGGCAGCCAGATCGCCCACGGCGTGTTGAGCAGGTTCCAGCCGAAGATCGGCACTTCTTTCACCGTGAGGTACGCCGGGAGCATGATGACCATGGGCGGGATCATCAGCGTCGACAGCATCAGGGCCAGGACGACCTTGCCGAGCGCCGGGCGGAGCTTCGACAGGGCGTAGGCCGCCGAGACGTCCACCGCGAGCGTCAGCAGCCAGGCGCCGCCGGCGTACAGGGCCGTGTTGCCGAGCAGCGTGCCGAGGCCAAGCAGATCCCACGCCTCCAGGTAGCCGTCCAGGGAGAAGTGCGACGGCAGGAAGGTCGGCGGGATCGCGTTGAGTTCCTCGGTGGACTTCATCGCACCGGTGATCATCCAGTAGAGCGGGAAGACGAACGCGGCGGTGAAGCTCACCACCACGATCACCAGCACGATCCAGTAGATGATCCGGCCACGCGTCGTGTTGAGCTGGTGCGGCGAGACGGCGGTGCGGAACTGCGTGTTGATCGGCTTTCGGGGCCGCCGCTGCCCGCGGCGCTCGTGCCGGGCGGAGGTGGCCGGCGTCCCGGCCGAGCGGTCGGGCATGACCGTGATGTTGGACATGGTCGCTCCCCTCACACCGTGTTGTCGCGCGAGACGCGCAGGTAGATCGCGGAGAACACCATGAGCACGATCATGAGCATCAGGCCGAGCGCGTTGCCCGCGTTGAGATTGCCGAAGTTGAAGGCGTACTGATACATGAGGTAGACGACGCTGACCGTGGCGTTCTCGGGGCCGCCGCCGGTGAGCAGGTAGGGCTCGATGAAGACCTGCATGGTCGCCACGATCTGCAGCAACAGCATCACCAGCAGGATCAGCTTGGTCTGCGGGATCGTGACGTGCCGGATCCGCTTGAACAGGCCGGCGCCGTCGAGTTCCGCGGCCTCGTACAGCTCGCTCGGGATGGTCTGCAGGGCGGCGAGGTAGATCAGCGTGCCGCTGCCCATGTTCATCCAGGTGGAGACGATGACCAGCGAGATCAGCGCGGTGCTCGTCGAGTTGAGCCACTGCAGGCCGGGCAGGTGGAACAGGTCCAGAACCTGGTTGAACAGCCCGTAGTCGGGGTTGTAGAACCACTGGAACAGCAGGACGCTCACCGCGGGCGGCAGCATGACCGGCAGGTAGACCACGAAGCGCAGGTAGGCGCGGGCGTGCCGTAGCTCGTTCAGGACGATCGCGGCGACGAAGGGGATTCCGTAGCCGCAGATCAGGGCGAGCACCGTGAAGAGCGCGGTGTTGACCCAGGCCGGTCCGAACGCCGGATCGTTGACGATGGTGCGGAAGTTCTCTAGCCCCACCCATTTGGGTGGATCCACGAAGTTGGTCTTCTGGAAGCTGAGGATGACCTCCCGGACCATCGGATACCAGGAGAAGAACGCGAAACAGATCAGAGCGCCGCACAGGAAGCCGTAGGCGGTCACGTTGCGCCGCACGGCGCGCCGCAGTTTCGTCGGCTGCCGCCGGCTGCCGCCCGCTGCCGGGATGCTCGCTGTGGTCATCGTTGTGAATCCGATCTCGACGTGATTGCCGGGGCGCCGACCGCGACGGTGACGGCCGCGGGCGGCGCCCCGGGTTAGGCCCGGATTATCAGGGCGCTCAGCCCTTCGAGGCCAGCAGGGAGTTGACCTTCGACTCGGCGTCGGAAAGGAGCTGGTCGATGTTCGCGTCCTTGCGGGTCAGCACGGCCGACATCGGAGTGTCGAGAATCTTGTAGATCTCCTGGGCGTACGGCCCGGGCTCGGCCTTGGGCGGGATGCCCTTGGAGCCCTCCACCCATCCGGCGAACTGCGCGGCGTCGATGTTGGCGTTCGCCTTGCGCAGGTCGTTCACGGCCTGGCCGGACGGCGTGTCCGCGCCGTACAGGTCGGGGTACGGCTGGCCGACGGTGAGGTTCGCGCCCTTGGCCCGCACGTAGTCGAACTGTCCCTTGCCGGGGGTGAGGAACTTGTACTCGATCCACTTGAGGCCGGCCTTGATCTGCTCAGGCGTGGCCTTCGGGTTGATCATGTAGCCGGCGCCGCCGTTGAACAGGGCCTTGGCCTCGGGCTGGGCCGTGATGGAGTAGTTCTCGAACTTGCCGCCGAAGTCGTTGCGCAGCGAGATGAGCACGTCGGGCGCGCCCAGCATCATGCCCATCTTGCCGCCGGCCATGGCCTTCATCAGGGCCGGCCAGTCGATGTAGAGCTGGGAGCCCATGCTGTTGTCGGCCCACCGCATCTGGTGGAGGTTCTCCAGCACGGCCTTGCCCTCAGGGGTGTTGAAGGCAGCCTTCTTGCCGTCGTCGGTGATGACCGATCCGCCGCGGCCGTAGATGGAGGCGGTGAAGTGCCAGCCGCCGACGTTGTTGCCGCTGTACTCGCCGTACCCGACGTAGCCGGGGCCGAGCCCGGCGATCTTCTTCGCGGCGGCCTGCACGTCGGCCCACGTCTTGGGCGGGTTGTTCGGGTCGAGCCCGGCCTTGGTGAAGACCTCCTTGTTGTAGACGAGGCCCATGCCGTAGCCGTCGGTCGGCAGGCCGTAGATCTTGCCGTCCTTCTTGAAGAGGTCGATCGAGCTGTTGTAGTCCGCGAACGTCTTCAGCTCGTTGACGTACGGCGTGAGGTCGGCGGCCTGCCCGCTCTCGATGAGGCGGCCCACGTTGGGGAAGTTGACGTAGAAGACCGTCTCGAGTTCGCCGCTGGCCAGCTTGGGCTCGAAGGTGCGCGGGTCGTAGCAGGGGAAGGCGTCCGTGACCTTCGAGACCTTGATGGTGGGGTTCAGCTTCTGGAAGGCCGCCAGGTCCTCCTCGAAGGTCGCACGCTCCGCCTTGTTCGTCTTCGGCGGCTCACAGTTGACCGAGATCGACACCGGCCCGGCGCTGCCGGGCGCCGCGCTGGCCTTGTCGCCGCTGTTACCGCTGTCGTCGGTGCCGCACGCCGCGGCCGCTGCAATGGCAAGTCCCGAGACCAGCAGTATCGAGAGCTTGTGGGATTTCATCCTCGTTCCCTTCTGGAACCGCGCACCACGACCCGTCGAAGCACACGGCTCGGGGCCGACTGGAGCGCCCCGATCCGCTCGGTTGCGAGAAACATACAGAGGCATGCAGGAATGAGCAATAGTTCGTCATTAACTCTGCAAAAAAGTGACAGTGATTGGTCTGTCGCTGGCATGCCATGAAGAGGCGGCTTTTCGGGAGCCGGGCGCGTCGGCGTGGCCAGGCACGACGGCCCGGAAGCGGTTGAGGAGGGACGCGCTCAAGAGTGGGCGGGTGCTCCGGCCGGCCGTGACAGTGGCGGTCCGGTGAGCCGCGGGAGCGGCCATCGCGGGCGCGGTGGTACAGGGCACGGTCTTACGCCGGCCTCCGCACCCGCCCGCCCCCGCTAAGAGCGGGGCGCGGGGGCGGTCGAGGCGCGTACGACCAGCTCGGGCTCGAACAGCAGCTCGTCCCCCGACACCACGGCCGCGTCGATCTGCGCCACCAGCAGCTCGACGGCCGCCCTGCCCATCGCGTCGATGGGCTGGCGGACTGTGGTCAGCGGCGGGTCCACGCAGTTCATCAGCGCCGAGTCGTCATAGCCGATGACGGAGACGTCCTCGGGCACCGACAACCCCGCCCGGCGGGCCGCCCTGATCGCGCCGAGGGCGAGCACGTCGCTGGCGCAGATGATGCCGGTCACGCCCCTGGCGACCATGCGCGTGGCGGCGGCGTGCCCGCCTTCCAGCGAGAACATCGTGTGCTCGACGTGGCCGGGGTCGAGTTCCAGGCCGTTGGCGGCCGCATACGCCCGGAACGCGGCGAGCTTGCGCTGGGACGGCACGTGGTCGGGCGGGCCGAGCAGCATCGCGACCTGGCGGTGCCCGAGCGCCATGAGATGGGCGAGCGCGATCTCGGCCGCGGCGATGTCGTCGCACGACACCTGCGGAAACCCGAGATGCTCGACCGCGGCGTTGACGAGCACGGTCGGCAGCTTGCGTTCGAGGACCCTGCGGTAGTGGCTGTGGGAGGCGTCCCCCTGGGCGTACAGGCCGCCGGCGAAGACCATGCCGGACACGTGCTGCTGGAGGAGCAGGTCCACGTAGTCGGACTCGGAGACGCCGCCCACGGTCCGGGTGCACAGCACGGACGTGAACCCCTGCTGGGCCAGCGCGCCCCCCACGACCTCGGCGAAGGCCGGGAAGATCGGGTTCTGCAGCTCGGGGAGGACCAGGCCGACGAGCCGGCCGCGGTCGCCGCGCAACTGGGTGGGCCGCTCGTATCCCAGCACGTCGAGCGCGGTGAGCACCGCCTCTCTGGTGGCGTCGGAGACCCCCGGCTTGCCATTGAGCACGCGACTCACCGTCGCCTCGCTCACGCCCACCTTCTTGGCCACTTCCGCAAGCCGTCGTGTCATGGACGCAACTATACGACAGCGAGCGCAAATGCTTTCATCCGCTTGCGTATGTGATCGTGAACAGCACGTCAGGCCACTGTCTCGCTGCGCGGGCGGGGGCCGCGCCGATCGCGATCCCCTGGGCGCCGCCCCGCGCACTCCTCCGGCCGACATGCGGAGCGTTCCAGAAGGCTCGGGGCTGGGATGACGTGATGTCGTAACGTACATGTCATCTTGCGACTTCTCGTCGGAATATTGCAGAAGGTTGTCCGCCAACTTATCGTGTGGGCCACTCACCTTCTTCGGAGATGTGGCGGTCCAGCGTCCACGCCGCATCTCCCGGGTCTCGCATGCAGAAAGGAACCTCATGAGAAGATCCGGAGCCGCCATCACGGTGGCGGGGGCGCTGATCGCTGTGGGGAGCATGGTGGCGTTCCCCGGCACGTCGTCGGCCGCGACCTCGCCGTCGCCCTTCTCCGTGCCGGGAAGAGGCGCGGCCGTGCCGTTCACGGAGATCGAGGCCGAGGCCGCCGCGACCAACGGCGAGCAGATCGGCCCGGACCGCGTCTACACCCATCTGCCGTCCGAGGCGTCGGGCCGCCGGGCCGTACGGCTCGACGCGCCGGGAGAGTACGTCGAGTTCACCCTGCCCAAGTCCGCCAACGCCATGACCGTGCGCTACAGCGTGCCGGACAACGCGGCCGGAACGGGCATCACGGCGCCGGTGGACCTGAGGATCAACGGGACCAAGCTCAAGGACCTGCAGTTCACCTCCCGGTACGGCTGGTTCTACGGCGGCTACCCGTTCGGCAACACACCCGGCGACAAGCCGCACCACTTCTACGACGAAACCCGGACGATGTTCGGGTCCACCCTGGCGGCGGGGACCAAGGTCAGGATCCAGGTGGCCTCCACCTCGGTCGCGCCGTGGGTCGTCGTGGACCTCGCCGACTTCGAACTCGTGCCGGACGCGATCCCCCGGCCCGCCGGGTCGCTGTCGGTCGACGACTTCGGCGCCGACCGCAACGGCACGAGCGACTCCACCGCCGCCTTCCAGGCCGCAGTCGACGCCGGAAAGGCCCAGGGCAAGGAGGTCTACGTCCCGGCCGGGACGTACACCCTGTGGGACCATGTGGTCGTTGACGGGGTCACGCTGCGCGGGGCCGGGCCCTGGTACAGCGTGCTCACCGGCCGCCATCCCACCCAGCGCAACCGGGCCGTCGGCGTCTACGGCAAGTACGTCAGCGGCGGCGGCTACACCGGCGGGATCCGGCCGCACGAGGCGGGCGGGCCGAGCCGCAGCGTCACCCTGCGGGACTTCGCGATCATCGGCGACATCACGGAACGGGTGGACGATGACCAGGTCAACGCCCTCGGGGGCGCGATGACCAATTCGGTGGTCGACAACCTGTGGATCCAGCACACCAAGGTCGGGGCCTGGATGGACGGCCCGATGGACAACTTCACGTTGAAGAACAGCCGCATCCTCGACCAGACGGCCGACGGCGTGAACTTCCACACCGGGGTCACCAACTCCACTGTGACCAACACCTTCGTCCGCAACACGGGTGACGACGGCCTGGCGATGTGGCCCGACCGGATAGCCAACGTGAACAACGCCTTCACGTTCAACACCGTGGTCGCGCCGGTCCTGGCCAACAACATCGTGACGTACGGCGGCCGGGACATAAAGATCACCGACAACGTGGTCAGCGACACGCTCACCAACGGCGGCGGCATCCACGTCGCCAACCGCTACCCGGGGGTGAACTCCGGCCAGGGCACGGCGGTGGCCGGCACGATCACCGCCGCCCGCAACACCCTCATCCGGGCCGGCAACAGCGACTACAACTGGAACTTCGGCGTCGGCGCGATCTGGTTCGACGGCCTCAACGAGCCGATCAACGCGACGATCAACGTGACCGACACCGACATCATCGACAGTTCCTACGAGGCCATCCAGTTCATCGAGGGCAGCACCCAGACCGTCAACTTCTCGAACGTGAACATCGACGGCACCGGGACGTACATGATCCAGGCGCAGGCGGCGGCGAAGACGAGCTTCACCAACGTCCGGGCGGCCCACATCGGCGCGGGCGTCGCGATCCACAACTGCGTCGGCACCGGATTCGCTCCCACGTACGGCACGGGCAACTCCGGCTGGAGCCTGAGCTCCACCGTCTGCACCGGCCAGTGGCCCGCGCCGAACTACATCTACGACGGCAGCGGCCCGAGCCCGAGCCCGTCGCCGTCCACCTCTCCCTCCACCTCTCCCTCCGCCTCCCCCTCGCCTTCGCCTTCGCCCAGCCCCACGGCGTGCGCTCCCGGCAGCGGCGACCTCGCCCGGGGCAAGACGGTCACGGCGACGAGCAGCACGCAGGCGTACGTCCCGGCCAACGCCGTGGACGGCGACGCCAACACCTACTGGGAGTCGGCCAACAACGCCTTCCCGCAGTCGATCACCGTGGACCTGTGCGCGGTGACCCCGGTCCAGCGGGTGGTGCTCAAGCTGCCGCCGAGCGCCGCCTGGGCCACCCGCACCCAGACCCTCGCGGTCCTGGGCAGCACGGACGGCACGAACTACACCACCTTGTCCCCCTCGGCGGGCCGCACGTTCGACCCGGCCACCGGGAACACGGCGAACATCCCCTTCACGACCGCAAACGTCCGCTACGTCCGGGTGACGGTCATCGGCAACACCGGCTGGCCCGCAGGGCAGCTGTCGGCCTTCGAGGTGTACGGCACCGGCGCCACCCCCAGCCCGTCGCCCAGTGCCTCCCCCAGCCAGTCGCCCAGCCCGCCGCCCACGGGGAACCTCGCCCGGGGCAAGACGGTCACGGCGACGAGCAACACCCAGACGTACGTCCCGGCCAACGCCGTGGACGGCGACGCGAACACCTACTGGGAGTCGGTCAACAACGCCTTTCCGCAGACCCTGACCGTGGACCTCGGCGCGTCCGTCACGGTCGGCAGGGTGGTGCTCAAGCTGCCGCCGAGCGCCGCCTGGGGCTCCCGCACCCAGACGCTGGCGATCCTCGGCAGCACGGACGGCACGAACTACACCACGATCGCCGGACCGGCGGGCCACACCTTCGACCCGGTGACCGGCAACACCGTCACCGTCGCCGTGCCCGCCGCCGCCCGGCGCTACCTGCGGCTGAGCGTCACCGGTAACACCGGCTGGCCGGCCGCGCAGATCTCCGAGTTCGAGGCGTACGCCTCGTAACCCGGAACGGGACGCCCGGAGGAGGAGTGGACGCCTCCTCCTCCGGGCTCCCCCACAGCATGACCCCCGGCAGGCCGTCAGGTGACGGGGACGCCGACGCGTCCGGTGGAGGAGCGGACGACCAGCTCCGGCTCGAACAACAGCTCTCCGGTCGCGACGGCGGTGCCCTCGATCTGGCTCACCAGCAGCTCCACCGCCGCCCGGCCCATCGCCTCGATCGGCTGACGCACCGTCGTCAGCGGCGGGTCGACGCAGGTCATCAGCGCGGAGTCGTCGTATCCGACGACGGACACGTCCTCCGGCACGCGCCTGCCCGAGCGCCGGGCGGCGCGGATCGCGCCGAGAGCCAGCGGGTCGCTGCCGCAGACGATGCCGGTGACCTCCTGCCGCACCAGCTTCAGGGCCGCCGCGTGGCCGCCCTCCAGCGAGTGCATCGTGTGCTCGACCAACTCGCCGCCCAGGGCGCGGTACGCCTCCAGCTTGCGCGCGGACGGCATGTGGTCGGCGGGGCCGACGATCAGGCCGATGCGGCGGTGGCCGAGGGCGCGCAGGTGACCGAGCGCCTGCTCCACCGCGATCGCGTCGTCGCAGGAGACGCGGGGGAAGTCCCAGTGCTCGGCGGCGGCGTTGACCAGCACGGTGGGCAGCCGGCGTTCGACGAGCCGCAGGTAGTGCTCATGGACGACGCCGGTCTGCGTGTAGAGGCCTCCGGCGAACACGACCCCCGACACGTGCTGTTGCAGCAGCAGGTCGACATAGTCGGCCTCGGAGATCCCGCCGACGGTTCTGGTGCACAGCACCGGGGTGAACCCCTGCTGGGCCAGCGCACCCCCGACGACCTCGGCGAACGCCGGGAAGATGGGGTTCTGCAGCTCGGGCAGGACCAGGCCGACCAACCGGCCGCGCTCCCCGCGCAACTGCGTCGGCCGCTCGTATCCCAGCACGTCGAGGGCCGTCAGCACCGCCTCCCGGGTGGCCTCCGACACCCCGGCCTTGCCGTTCAGGACGCGACTCACCGTGGCCTCGCTGACCCCGACCTTCTTCGCAACCTCCGCAAGCCGCCGCGTCATGGCGGCAAGCATACGACGCGCACCTGCGCTGCAAGCGGCTTGAAAGCGGAGCGAAAGGGGGCGTCCGTAGTGTCCGGGGCGTTGCAGATCACTCAGGAAGGCGTCATGAACATCCTCAGGAACAGCCTCGCCGTCATCGCGGCGTCCGCCCTTCTCAGCCTGACCGCCGCCTGCGGCGGCGGCCAGACGGCCGTCTGCGAGGAGGCGACCAAGGCGTTCACCGACTACAGCACCAAGGCCGCCGCCGCGGCCGGGGACATCAAGGGCCTCAACACCGCGACCGGCGACCTGGCCGCCCAGCTCAAGGACCTGTCCGGCAAGGCCGACGGCGACCTGAAGGTGGCGCTCGCCGGCATGGCCGACTCGTGGGGCTCCTTCAAGATCGACCTCAAGGACCCGGCGGCCGCGGCCAAGCTGAGCGAGTTCGGGCAGAAGGCCACCCAGGCGACCCAGGAACTGGCGAGCGCCTGCTCCTGACCCCGGCTCACGGGGTCACCCACGAACTCCCGGCCGGTCCCGGCGATCCGGGGCGAGGCGCGCGCGGTGTGGCGCACCACCGCCGCCCTCCCCGTCGCCGCGGGCCGGCCGGGCCCCATCTGTCAGTGTCAGTATTCGAGTCCCCAGTCGTGCGCGCCGAGGAGGTAGGCGTCCCCCTTGGGGACCAGCCTGCCGCCCTCGACCAGGGTGCCGAGGCACCGCCGTACGTCGTCCTCGCCGAGCGCGGTCATCTCGGCGACCGCCGAGATGGTCGCCGAACGCTCGTCCACGTTCAGCGCGGCGACGGCCTCGTAGACCGTCAGCTCGGTCCCCGACATCTCCTGGGCGTCGCCCAGGCTCTCCTCGTCCTCACGCACTGCGCTGCCTCGCCCCCTCCCGCAGCCGCTCCGGATCGACCTGCCGGTCCGGGTAGCGTTCGAGGTACTCACCCTCCAGCTCCTGCGTCCGGGAGGTGTGGCGCTCCAGCGCGTCGTCCGACCCGTGGAAGAACGTCTCGCTGCGGGTCTCGTGCAGATGGCGCAGCTCGCGGAGCAGATCCTCGTCGCCCAGGTCCCGGGGGTCGACACCCATCGTCATCAGCGTTCTCCTCACACCTCTGTCGGTTTGTCCCAGCGCTCGTCGGGCTTTCCGTCGTCCGGCTTGGCGTTCGGCGGATCCGTCTCCGACGGCATCCACTCGCCTGCGATGTCCGGCTCGTCCGCGTCGATATCGATATAGCGACCGTCTTCTCTTCGCATGCCAGGTCTCCTGCCCGGTGAGACGAGCCCCATACCGGCCCGCCCGCAAAGGCCGCGACCGGGATGATGATCTCCATGGACGTCTCCGGCCGCATCCGCCCCTCTTCCCCTGCGCCGCGCTCCCCCTTATCTCACGAAAGGAGACCATGCAATCGCATTCGCCATATTGCGGAGCCGAATTGCAAAGTGCAGGATGAACGCAGTCTTACATCGGCCTCGATTCCCCGACGGCAGGCGGGTGCACAGGGAGCTATCACGGGATGACAATTCTCAACCTCTCGGGGAGAATCGCGATCTCACGCCCCTTCTCGGGAGACCCGTCCCAGGTGCGGGCCGCCCGGCGGTTCGTGGCCGCCCGCCTCGGCGACGGCCACCCCTGCCGGGACGACGCGGTGCAGCTGATCGGCGAGCTGATCGCCGAGTCCCTGCGGCACGCCGACTCGTGCGGCCGGCCGCCGGGCTACGGCGTGTCCGTCCTGGCCACTCCCGGAGCCGCCCGGGTCACGCTGTCCACCCAGGGCTGCGGCTGCTGGACGTCTCCCAACCTCACGCCGGGGCGCGGCGTCCACCTGGTGGACCTGTTCACCAGGCACTGGGGCGTGTCGGCCAGCCGCGCCGGAGTCTGCGTGTGGTTCGAACTCGGGCACGACGGCGTGGTCCCTCCGCCCGGAGGCGTGGGGAGTGAAGGCGCCCGGACGGTCTGACGTGAATTTCCGGCCCGATATCGGGTAGTCGGCCGCCATATCTTCCGAAGAAGGGGATGATATGGCGCAGATTAGTACCGACATTCCCGCGCGGCTGGATCGGCTCCCCTGGGCTCGCTGGCACTGGCTGGTGCTCATCGGCCTCGGCACCGTCTGGATTCTCGACGGGCTCGAAGTGACCATCGTCGGGGTCATCGGCCCGCGCATCACCGACCCGAGCAGCGGGCTGGGGCTCAGCGACAGCGAGGTCGGCGTCGCCGCCGGCGTGTACGTCGCGGGAGCCTGCCTGGGCGCTCTCTTCTTCGGCCACCTGACGGACCGGTTCGGGCGCAAGAAGCTCTTCCTGGTGACGCTCGCCGTCTACCTCGCCGCCACCGTGGCCACCGCGTTCGCCCACGACGCCTGGTACTTCTACCTGTGCCGGTTCTTCACCGGCGCCGGCATCGGAGGCGAGTACGCCGCGATCAACTCGGCGATCGACGAACTCATCCCGGCGCGCGTGCGCGGCACGGTCGACCTGGTGGTGAACGGCTCCTTCTGGCTGGGCACGGCGCTCGGCGCCCTCATCGCGATCCCGGCGCTCGACACGGGCCTGCTGCCGGCGGACCTCGGCTGGCGTCTGCTGTTCGGGCTGGGCGCCATCCTGGGCGTGGCCATCCTGCTGGTCCGCCGTACGGTGCCGGAGAGTCCACGCTGGCTGTTCATCCACGGCCGGGAACGGGAGGCCGAGGAGATCGTCCGCGAGATCGAGACGAAGGTCCGCGACGAGAGCGGCAAGACGCTCGAACCCGCGCACGGGGAGATCAGGATCACCCAGCGGGAGCACACCCCGCTGACGGAGGTGGCGGCGACACTGCTGCGGCGCTACCCCAAGCGCACCGTCGTCGGCCTGTCGCTGTTCGTCGGCCAGGCGTTCCTCTACAACTCGATCTTCTTCACGTACGCGCTGGTGCTGTCGACCTTCTTCAAGGTGCCGGACGGCAGCACGCCGTGGTACCTCATCCCGATCGCGATCGGGAACTTCCTCGGCCCCGTCCTGCTCGGCCGGTTCTTCGACACGATCGGCCGCCGCACGATGATCGCGGGCAGCTACGCGCTGTCCGGCCTGCTCCTGCTCGGCACCGCCGCGCTGTTCAACGCGCAGGTGCTCTCGCCGGTGACCCTCACGATCTGCTGGATGGTGGTGTTCTTCTTCGCCTCCGCCGGGGCGAGCAGCGCCTACCTGACGGTCTCGGAGATCTTCCCGATGGAGACCCGGGCCCTCGCCATCGCCCTGTTCTACGCGGTCGGCACCGGGCTCGGCGGCATCATCGGGCCGGTGCTGTTCGGCCGCCTGGTGGAGAGCGAGAGCGTGGGCAACGTCGTCGTCGGCTACGTCATCGGCGCCGTGCTGATGATCGCGGCGGGGCTGGTGCAGTGGTTCATGGGCGTGGAGGCCGCCCGGCGCTCGCTGGAGGACATCGCCGCCCCCCTCAGCGCCGAGCAGCACCAGATGGCCTGACCGCCCGACCGGCGCAGAGGCGTGCGGGTTCGGGTCCGCCGGAGGCACGCTCCGGCTCTCCGGCACAGGCACCTGTCTCACGGCAGGTGCCTGTGCCGTCCTCGCCTCCCTCCGTCCTGGATACTTGGAAGGCCGTGGAGCCGATCTCGCACACTGGAGGGCCGCCCGTGAGGCTTGGAGTCGTCTTCGACCGCGACCTCCCGCCGGAGTCGCTCCCCCGGTTCGCCCGGGAACTCGACGGCACCGCGGTCTCCGACCTGTGGGTGGTGGAGGACCTCGGCTGGACGGGCGCGATCTCCTCGGCGGCCACGGCGCTGGCCGCGACCGCACGCCTGCGCGTGGGCATCGGCATCACCCCGGCGCCCCTGCGCAATCCCATGCTGCTGGCGATGGAGCTGGCCAACCTGGCCCGCCTCCATCCCGGGCGGCTGGCCGCCGGGATCGGGCACGGAGTGCAGGCGTGGATGCGTCAGGCAGGCGCCGCCGCCTCGTCACCTATGTCGTTGCTGGAGGAGACGATCACGTCCGTACGGGCGCTGCTGCGCGGCGAGACCGTCACCCTGCACGGACGCGAGGTGCGCCTGGACGGCGTCCGCCTCGTCCACCCGCCGGCCGAGCCGCCGCCCGTCCTCGCCGGAGTGGTGAGCCCCCGCTCCCTGGCCCTGTCGGGCCGGGTGGCCGAGGGCACGATCCTCCCCGAGGGGCTGGGCCCCGAGCGGCTGCGTTCGGTCATCGAGCACGTCGGCGCGACCGGTGATCACGAAGTGGTGGCGTTCGTCTACCTCTGCGTCGGCGACGACGCACGCGAGGTCATGCGGCCCGCGGCGGAGCAGCAGGCGGCGTTCCTGCGGGTCGCGCCGGAGGAGGTCGCCATGGCGGTGGGTTCCCCGCAGGAGGCGTCCGCGCACGTCAGGGCGTTGTGGCAGGCGGGCGTGACCACGGTCGCCGTCCGCCCCGTGGGCGCCGACCCGCTCTCCCACGTCCGCGAGCTCCTGTCGGCCCTCTGACCCGGGAGCGACCCCCTCACGCGCGGCTCCGCACGGGCGGCATGGGCGGATGCCCGGGAGGTCGGCGGATCGGGCAGAGTTGAGGCGTGGACGTCCCGACCCTCCGACCCCCTCGGCACCGCGTGAGCCGCACCGCCATCTGGTACTGGGCCGCGCGGGCCGCTCTGGGCTGGCTCATCCTCCTGGCGGCCCAGGTGATCTGGCTGGTGGCCGACGACGCGGGCGTGCCGCTCTCCGCGCACGTCATCGGCCTCGCCGCGACCGCCGTCGTCGCGGCGGCGCACGTCACGCTCATGCCGCTGTGGCGTTACCGGGTGCACCGCTGGGAGGCCACCCCGGCGGCGGTGTTCACGCAGTCGGGCTGGTTCCGGCAGGAGTGGCGCATCGCCCCCGTCTCCCGCATCCAGACGGTGGACAGCGAGCGCGGCCCGCTGGAGCAGCTCTTCCGCCTCGCCAACGTCACCGTCACCACGGCCTCGGCCGCCGGTCCCATCAAGGTCGGCGGTCTCGACCGGGACACAGCCCAGCGCCTGGTCGCCGAGCTCACCGCCAACGCGCAGGCGACGGCGGGCGACGCGACATGAGCGGCTCGGTGAGCGGCTCGATGACCGGTCCCGTAAGCGGCCCGGCCCCGACCGACTGGCGGCGGCTCAGCCCGCGGATGCTGCTGGTCCATCCGGTCCAGGAGGTCGTGCGGGCCGCCCCGGCGCTGCTCGGCCTGCTGGTGGCGGGAACGAGCAGCGGCGGGAAGGGCCACCTGTGGACCCTCGCGGGCGTCGGCCTGACGGTCCTGTTCGGCATGCTCCGCTGGTTCACCACGACGTACCGGATCTCCCCCGAGCACGTGCAGGTCAGGCGCGGGCTGCTGAACCGGAAGGTGCTGACCGTGCCCCGCGACCGGGTCCGCACCGTCGACGTCACCTCCCACGTGCTGCACCGCGTGCTCGGCCTGGCCCGGGTGGAGGTGGGGACGGGCACCTCCGACCGCAGGCACGATAGCCGGCTCAAGCTCGACGCGCTGAGCGCCGCCGAGGCCGCCAACCTGCGCGTGGAACTGCTGCACCGCTCCCCCGCCGCCCAATCGACGGTGGCCCAGTCCTCCGCGGCCCAGTCCCCGGCGTCGCCGGTGCCGCCGCCCGCCGGGAGCACGCTAGCCGGGGAGACCGAACTCGCGCGGATGCGTCCCGGGTGGGTCAGGTTCGGGCCGTTCACCATGTCCGGTCTGGTCACCGTGGGCGTCGTCGGCGGCTTCGTGTCCCGCCTGGTCTCGGAGGGGAACATCGACCTCGACCGGGTGGGGCCGGTCCGGGAGACCTGGCGGTGGTTCAGCGCGATGTCGCTCGCGCTGGAGATCGCGACGGTGGTGCTCGTGCTCGTGGTGTTCGTGGGCGTCGCGTCCACGCTCGGCTACGTCCTGGCGTACGGGAACTTCCGGCTGACCCGGCACGCCGAGGGCACCCTGCACGTGACCCGGGGCCTGCTGACCAGGCGGGCCACCACCATCGAGGAACGGCGGCTGCGGGGGGTCGAGGTCGACGAGCCCCTGCTGCTGCGGGCCGTACGCGGAGCCCGGTTGTCCGCGGTGACGACCGGTCTGCGCTCGGGGCAGGGCGGCCAGCGCGGCGGCTCGATGCTGCTGCCGCCCGCGCCCCGCGCGGAGGCCGCCGCGGTGGCCCGGCTCGTGCTGTCCCACGCGCCCGGCGCCACCGGCCCGGCACCCCTCACCGCGCCCTTCCCCGAGCCCCTGACCGCGCCCCTCATCCCGCACGGGCCCGCAGCGCTGCGCCGCCGGTTCACCCGCGCGTTCGGCGTGCACGTGCCGATCCTGGTCGCGCTGCTCCTGTTGTGGGCGCTGGGCGAGCCGCCCCTGTGGCCCTGGCTCACCGCCGCCGCCCTGCTACCGGTGACGGCGCTGCTCGCCGCCGACCGCTACCGATCCCTCGGACACGCCCTGACCTCGGGATATCTGGTGACCCGGTGGGGCTCGCTCGTCCGCCGCCGGGTCGTGCTGCGGTGCGACGGCGTCATCGGCTGGACCGTCGAGCGGTCGTTCTTCCAGCGGCGGGCGGGCCTCGCCACGCTGACGGCGACCACCGCGGCGGGCGGGCAGAGCTACCAGGTGCGCGACGTCGAACTCGCCGAGGCGCTGCGCCTGGCCACCGCGGGCACCCCCGGCCTGCTCGACCCGTTCCTGCAACGTGCCGGTTCTGTCAGCCAATAGCATGTGATGTCCGATAAGACCGATTGACTGCCAGGAGTGGGATGAGCCGCTACGGCCAGATGTTCGGCCCCGACATCACCTTCCTCGGGGTCGAGCGCTGCGACCTCGACGACCCGGCCGGTTACGCGGGAGCCGACGTCGTGATCCTGGGCGCGCCCTTCGACGGCGGCACCTCGCACCGCCCGGGGGCCCGCTTCGGCCCGAACGCCATCCGCCAGACGTGCTATCTCCCCCACGACGGCTCCCGGCCGAGCCTGGCGCTGCGCGTGGACGCCCTCAGGGACCTGCGCGTGCTGGACGCCGGGGACGTGGAGACCTACGCCGGCGACATCGAGGGCAGCCTGCGCGCGATCGAGGACGCCGTCGCCCGTATCGCGGCCTCCGGGGCCGTTCCCGTCGTCCTCGGCGGCGACCACACGATCGCCCTGCCCGACGCGACCGGCGTGGCGCGGCACCACGGCTTCGGCCGCGTCTCCATGATCCACTTCGACGCGCACGCGGACACCGGCGACATCGAGTTCGGCCACCTGCACGGCCACGGGCAGCCGATGCGGCGGCTGATCGAGTCGGGCGCGATCCGGGGCGACCGCTTCCTGCAGATCGGCCTGCGCGGCTACTGGCCCGGCCCCGAGATCCTCGACTGGATGGCCGGTCAGCGGATGCGGTCGTACGAGATGACGGAGATCGTCGCCAGAGGGCTCGACGAGTGCCTCACCGAGGCGTACGCGATCGCGCTCGACGACTGCGACGGGGTCTACCTGTCGGTCGATGTGGACGTCTGCGACCCCGGCCACGCGCCGGGCACCGGCACGCCCGAGCCGGGCGGCCTGTCGGCCCGCCAGCTTCTCGACGCCGTCCGCAGGACCTGTTACGAACTGCCGGTCGTCGGGCTGGAGATCGTCGAGGTGGCCCCGCCGTACGACCACGCGGACATCACGGCCTACCTCGGCAACCGGGTCGTCCTGGAGGCGCTGTCGGCCATCGCCCGGCGCCGCAGGGACGCCGCCGAGGGCACCCGCTGGGACCCCAGGCGTCCCCTCCTCGACGGACGCTGACCCGCTCCATCTGATAGTCATGGCCGGGTGACGCGATCGAGAACCGCCGCACCCACGGCCGCATCGACTGCCTTGGCCGTCGTGCTCACGGCGCTCCTGACGGCCTGCTCGGCGAACGGCACCCCCGCGGCCGCCACCACCGCGACCACCGCGACCACCGCGAAGCCGGCGCCCCAGGCGGCCGCGCGAGCAGCCGCGCGGTCGTCAGTGCGGTCGCCGGCGAAACCGGTGCGGGTGCCGGCCGGGGTCACGGCGGGATACTCGATGGTGGACCTGGCGACCGGCAGGACCGTCGCGCAGCATCTGGCGCACCACCGGTTCCGGTCGGCGTCGGTGGTCAAGATCCTCATCGCGACCGACTACCTGGAGCGGCACCGGGGCGCGATCCCCGCCCGGGACAGGGCGCTGCTGACGCCCATGCTCCGCGGCAGCGACGACGACGCCGCCACCACCCTGTGGCGGCGCGGGGGTCAGGGCGAGATCGTCCGGCGGATGGCGCGCCGGATCGGCCTGTCCGAAACCTCCCCGCCGCCCGCGGCCAAACCCGGCTTCTGGGGCTACACCGCCATCAGCGCGGCCGACATCGCGCTCGTCTACCGATATCTGCTGAAGCGGGCCGAACCCCGCGTCCGCGACTTCGTCCTGGGCAACCTGCGCCAGGCCTGGCGGTGCGCGAGCGACGGCTTCGACCAGTACTTCGGCATTCCCCGCGCCGTCCCCCGGCCCTGGGCGATCAAGCAGGGATGGTCCGGGTACGGCTCGGCGCCCCCGGTCCGGTGCGCCCGCGCGAAGACCGCGTCATACCGTATCGGGCCGGTCACGATGGGCCGCGAACCGGTTGATTTCGGCCGTCCGGTGCTCCACACTACAGGCGTGATCAGCGACCGGCTGATCATGGTCGTGCTCACCCTGCAGCCCTCGGGGGCGTCCTTCGCGAAGTCGGCCGAACGGGTGACGAAGCTGGCGAGAGACCTCTATCTCAGCGTCACCTAGCGGCCCGCTTTCGTGCGGATGTGTTCTGTTTCAGAGGCGGGGGCGGCGGGCAGCGATCACGCGTGCTCTCCCTCCTCTCTGAAAGCTGGTCGCCGATGGGTTTCCCGTGGGGATTGCTCGGCCGGGACATGGCGGTCGACCTCGGTACGGCCAACACGCTGGTGTACGTGCGCAAGAAGGGCGTCGTCCTGGACGAGCCCTCGGTCGTGGCGATCAACCTGCACAGCGACCGGATCGTGGCCGTCGGGACCGCCGCGAAGGAGATGATCGGGCGGACCCCGCCCCACATCGCGACTCTGCGCCCGCTCAAGGACGGCGTGATCGCCGACCTCGACGCCGCCGAGCGCATGCTGCGGCACTTCATCCAGCTCGCGCACCGGAACCGCTACCTGGCCAAGCCCCGCGTCGTCGTCGCCGTGCCGAGCGGCACCACCAGCGTCGAGCAGCGCGCGGTCCGCGAGGCGGCGTACGAGGCGGGCGCCCGGCGCGTCCACATCATCGAGGAGCCCATGGCGGCCGCGATCGGCGCGGGCCTCAACGTGGGCGACACGACCGGCAACATGGTCGTGGACATCGGCGGCGGGACCACCGAGGTCGCGATCGTCTCGCTCGGCGGGGTGGTCGTGTCGAAGTCGGTGCGGGTCGGCGGCGACGAACTCGACGAGGCGATCGTCAACTACGTCAAGAAGGAACACTCTCTCCTGCTCGGCGAGCGCACGGCCGAGCACATCAAGATCACCATGGGCAGCGCGCGGCCGGGCGGCGACGACACGACGACGCAGCCGATCCGGGGCCGCGACCTGGTCACCGGTCTGCCCAAGACGGCGACGATCACCAGGGGCCAGGTCAGGGAGGCCATCGAGGACCAGGTCCAGACGATCGTCGACGCCGTCCAGACCACGCTGGACCAGTGCCCGGCCGAGCTCGCGGGCGACCTGCTCGACAACGGGATCGTGCTGACCGGGGGCGGGGCGCTGCTCGAAGGCCTCGCCGGGCGGCTCGAAGAGGCGGTCGGCATGCCGATCCACCTCGTCGACCAGCCGCTCCAGTCGGTCGTGCTGGGCGCGGGCCGCTGCACCGAGCGGTTCGACGACATGCGGGACGTGTTCCTCCCCGAAACCCGCAGATGAGGACGGCAGGTCACCCAGGTCGCCCCGGACGCCGGGTGCCCGTGCTGCTGGCGCTCGCCGCCGTCGCGCTGATCGCGGCAGACACGGTGATCCCGCTGGACCCCCTGCGGGCGTTCGGGTCGGCCGTCTACGGCGGGCTGGAGGACGCGGCGTCCTCCAGCGTCCGCTGGGCGTCGGGCGCGGGCCGCCTGGAGGACCTCGAACGGGAGAACACCCGGCTGCGCGCCGAACTGCTCGCCGCCCGCCGGGCCACCCCGCCCCCGGCCGAGGGGAACGGCTATCAGGTCGTCTCGGCCCACGCCGTCGGCTTCGGCCGGGACGGCACCGTCACGATCGACGCCGGCGCCGACGCCGGGGTGACCCCCGACATGACGGTCTTCGACGCCGACGGGCTGGTCGGCCGGGTCCTGCGGACCGGCCCGGGGACGGCGACGGTGCAACTCGCCACCGCCTCCGGCGCCTCCGTCGGCGCCCGCCTGGAGGGCTCGCGGGAGGTCGGCCTGGTGACCGGCGTCCCCGAGCACGGCCTGCTGCGGCTGGGCCTGCTCAATCCTTCGGCCGACGTGAAGCCGGGCGACCGGGTGGTGACGCTGGGCTCGCGCGACCTGCGGCCCTTCGTGCCGGACGTGCCGATCGGCACCGTCGTCACGGTCGAGCCGGCGGCGGACGCCCTGACCAGGACCGCGCTCGTGCGCCCCTTCGCACGGTTCACCGCGCTGGAGAACGTCACGGTGGTCCTCGGGCCGCTGCCGGACGCCCCGGCCGTCACGGACACCTCCACGAAGGAGCCCGAGAAGAAGTCCGAGAAGACCAATAAGTCCAAGAAGTCGAAGAAAAAGAAGAAAGCGAAGAAGAAGGACACGTCCGGGCCCACGGAGGGGGCGCGATGAGGGCGGTCATCCTCTCCGTGCTGCTCGTCCTCGCCGCGCCGGTTCTCCAGGTCACCGTGGTCAACGGGTGGGCGCTTCCCGGGGGAGTGCCCGACCTCGTGCTGATCTGCGTCATCGCACTCGTGCCGCTGCTGCGGACCAGGGCTGTCGCGGGCGCGGGGCCGGGCACCGGGGCCGGGGCGCTCCTGGGGTTCGCCGCGGGCCTGGCCGCCGACGTCGCCCCGCCCGCCGACCACACCATCGGACGGCTCGCGCTGGTGCTGTGCCTGGCCGGCTGGGCGGCCATGCGGATCCCCGCCGACGACGGGGCCGCGCGCCGTGTCGCGGGCGCCGCCCTCGTGGCCCTCGGCGCGTCACTCGCCGAGGGCGTGCTCGCGGCCCTGCTGGACGGGACCCCCTGGGCCTCCGCGCTCGCCCCCGGCGCGATCGCCTGGACCACCGGCGGCGCCGCACTCGTGACGGCCGGGCTCGCCCTCCTCCCCCGGCGCCGGTCCTTCGGACGGGTGCCGGCCTCCCGCCCCCTGTACCCGCGCGGGGGACGGCGTGCGTAGCGGCGCCCCCGGCGGCATCCGGGGAAACGCCAACCGGGGGCGCCTCACGGTGGTGTTCGTCGTGGTCACCACGCTCATGCTGACCCTGCTCGGCCGCCTGTGGTACCTGCAGGTCGTCACCGGCTCGTCGTATTCGAGGGCCGCGACGGAGTCGCGGGTGCGCTCGGTGGTCCTGCCGCCCGTGCGCGGGCAGATCCTCGACGTGCGCGGCCGGCCGCTCGTGGCCAACGAGACCCGGCCGCAGGTGTCGGTGGACTACATGGCCCTCCTCCACCAGCCCGACGGCGGGACGGACGTGCTGACCAGGCTGGCGCGGGCCCTGGGCCGGCCGTACCAGGAGCTCGCCGACCGGGCCCGGCTGTGCGGCAGGGACGTGCCGCGGCCGTGCTGGCCCGGCTCGCCGTACCAGCCGATCGTCGTCGCCGACGACGTCAGCGTGCGCACGGCGCTGTGGATCGCGGAGCGGCAGAACGAGTTCCCCGGCGTCAGCACGGCGCTGCGGCCGGTCCGGACCTATCCGCTCGGCCCGGCCGCGGCGCACGTCCTCGGCTACCTGCAGCCGCCCTCCCCCGACGACCCCGAAGGGGGTCCGGAGCTGATCGGCCGCGACGGCCTCGAAGCGCGGTACGACCGCGACCTGGCCGGCCGGACCGGGATCAGGGAGGTGGCGGTGGACAGCACCGGCAAGGTCACCGGCCTGATCCGCGAGGAGGCCGCCGTACCCGGCGAGACGCTGGTGACCAGCATCGACGCGCGCGTCCAGGAGGTCGCCGAGCGGGCGCTGGCCCGGGCGGTGACCGGCGCGCGCCGGCGCGGCGAGCCCGCCGACAGCGGCGCGGCGGTCGTGCTGGAGGCGAGGACCGGGCGGGTGACGGCGATCGCCGACTATCCCAGCTACGACCCCGGCGTGTGGACCGGCGGCATCTCCCAGCGCGCCTACGAGGACCTGCCGCTGATCAGCGCCGCCGTGCAGGGGCAGTGGGCCCCGGGGTCGACGTGGAAGGTCACCTCGACGGCCGCGGCGGCGAAGGCGGGCTACGGGCTGCGGGACTCCTACGACTGCCCGGGCGGCTACAAGATCGGTGGCCGGGTGTTCCACAACTTCGAGAGCGCCGAACTGGGCCGGATGGACATGCGGCGGGCCCTGGTGGTCTCCTGCGACACGATCTTCTACCGCTTCGCGGAGCGGATGTGGAAGCGCGACGGCGGGCTGACGCCCGTGAAGCGGCCCAAGGACCCGATGCAGAAGATGGCGAAGGAGTTCGGGTTCGGCACGCCCACCGGGATCGACCTGCCGCACGAGGCGGCCGGAAGGGTGCCCGACCGGGCCTGGAAGAAGGCCAACTGGGAGCGGACCCGGGCCGACGCCTGCCGCCGCGCCAAGAGCGGCTACCCGGAGGAGTCCGACCGCGGGCGGGCGGCCTACCTCAAGGCGCTCGCGGCCGACAACTGCCGCTCCGGCGGGGTCTGGTGGGCCGGCGACGCGGCCAACTTCTCCATCGGCCAGGGCGACGTGCTGGTGACGCCGCTCCAGCTCGCCCGGGGCTACGCCGCGCTCGCCAACGGCGGCACGGTCTTCAGCCCGAGGATCGGCAAGCGGATCGAGCGCCCTGACGGCACGGTGGTCCGCACCATCGCCCCGCCCGTCGTGGGCAGGATCGACGTCTCCCGCAAGACGTTGCGCTTCATCCGCGACTCGCTGGCCGGCGTGCCGCGCGAGGGAACCGCCGCCGCCGCGTTCGCGGGGTTCCCGCTCAAGCGCTTCCCGGTGGCCGGCAAGACCGGCACCGCCGAGGCGTACGGCAGGCAGGACACCTCGTGGTTCGCCTCCTTCGCCCCCGCCAAGGACCCCAAGTACGTCGTGGTGGTCGTGGTGTCGCAGGGCGGCACGGGCGGGACCACGGCGGCCCCCGCGGCCAGGGAGATCTGGGAGGGCATCGACGCGCTCACCCACCACAAGAAGCACCCCAAGAAGCACAAGAAGGGTGGTGGGCGATGACGACGCTGGGTCCCCTGTCCGTACGGCTGCCGCCGGCCCGCGCGACCCGCCGGCGGGCCTCGGCGGGCGTCACCCTCCCCGCCCTGGGGCTGGTGCTGCCCGCCGCCGCGCTGTCGGCGATCGGGCTGCTGCTGGTGTGGTCGGCCACCCGCGGCCGGCCGGGCTCCACGCTGCCGGAACGGCAGGCCATCAGCGTGGGCATCGGCTTCGCGCTGATGTGGGCCGTCTCGCGGATCGACCTGCGGCTGCTGCGGGCCTACGTGCCGCTGCTCTACCTGCTCGGGCTCGCCGGGCTGGTCGCCGTGCTGACCCCGCTCGGCCGCACGATCAACGGCTCGCACGCCTGGATCGTCCTCGGGAACGGCCTCCAGTTCCAGCCGTCCGAGTTCGCCAAGGCGGCCACGCTGCTCGCGCTCGCGACGATCCTCGGCGAGCTGCGCGACGGGGAGCGGAGGCCGGGCGCGGGGGCGGTGCTGCTCGCGCTGGGAGTGGCCGCGGTGCCGGTCGGCCTGATCGCGCTGCAGCCCGACCACGGCACCGCCCTGGTCTTCCTGGTCCTCACCTTCGGGATGATCGCCGTCTCCGGCGCGCCCAAGAGGTGGTTCGCGGCGTTCGCCGCAGCCGGCGCCGCCGGGGTGCTGCTGGTGTGGCGGCTCGACCTCATCCGGCCCTACCAGCTCCAGCGGCTGATGGTGCTGGCCGACCCCGACGCCGATCCGATGGGCGTCGGCTACAACGCCACGCAGGCGAGGATCGCGATCGGCTCGGGCGGGCTGCTCGGCAAGGGCCTGTTCCACGGCGAGCAGACGGCCGGCCACTTCGTGCCCGAACAGCACACCGACTTCATCTTCACGGTGGCCGGCGAGGAACTCGGCTTCCTCGGCGGCGCCTGCGTGATCCTGCTGATGCTCGCGCTGCTGTGGCGGGGTCTGTGGATCGCGGCCAGGAGCCCCTCCCCGTTCGGCACGGTCCTGGCCGGCGGGGTGGTGTGCTGGCTGGCGTTCCAGACGTTCGTCAACGTGGGGATGACGATGGGCCTGCTGCCCATCGCCGGGCTGCCGCTGCCGTTCGTCTCGTACGGCGGGTCGGCCACGATCTCCAGCCTGGCGGCCGTGGGGCTGCTCGCCGCCGTGAACCGCCGCACCCGCACGCCCCGCATACGGCAATCTAGGAGGAGTGCGTAGCAAGCTCGGCGGACGGGTGGCCCAGGCGGCGGAGATCGCCCTGGCCAACCGCAGATACGTGACCCCCATCGACGTCCTCACCGGCCTGCGCTGGCTGCACGACCGCCATGTGCAGACTTGGCGGCAGGGCCGCGTGGACAGCCTGGAACGGCTGGCCGCCGTGGACGCGGACCGGATGGAGGAGGCCCTGTCGCATCTGCGGGAGTGGGCCCGGTCGCGGAACCTCCTGGAGAGCGAGGCGGCGTACACGGCCGGGACCCGCGACCGGCGGCCCCTGCGCTTCACCGCCGTGGGCGGCGAGGAGACGGAGCGCGCCTTCCGGATCCACTGGCTGTCGCCCGACCTGAGCGAGGCCCGGCGGCGGCAGATCGAGGACCGGCAGGGCCGGGCCCCCGACCTCGTGGTCGTCGCACCGTCGGAGGCGTGGACCTGCGCCGGCTGCGCGGAGAGCGGGCCGTACCTGATCATGGAGGACGATGCGCCGCACTGCCTGACGTGCGCCGACATGGACCATCTGTGCCTGCTGCCCGCGGGGAACGCCGCGCTGAGCCGCCGCGCCAAGAAGGAGAGCGGGCTGTCGGCCGTCGTGGTCCGCTTCAACCGGCGGCGCAAGAGGTACGAGCGGCTCGGCGTCCTCGTGGAGGAGGAGGCGCTGGCGCGGGCCGAGGAGCAGTGCCTGGCCGACGAGGAGGTGCGGCTGCGCCGCCGGGAGCGCGACCGCGAGCGCCGGGCGGACGAGGACGCCGGGTTCCGGGACCGGATGGCCGCGGAGATCCGCCGGCTGTTCCCCGGCTGTCCCGCCGGGCGGGCCGAGGCCATCGCCGGGCACGCCGCCGTACGCGGCAGCGGGCGGGTCGGCCGCACCGCCGCCGCCCGCGCGCTGGACGAGGGCGCCGTCACGCTCGCCGTGGTCGCGAGCGTGCGTCACCTGGACACCGACTACGACGTGCTGCTCATGTCGGGGGTGCCGCGGATGGCCGCCCGCGAGCGGATCCGCTCCCGCGTCGACGAGGTGCTCACCGCCTGGCGGGCCTGAGCGGCTCTCGGTGCGTCAGCGGACGCGGCCGATCATCTGGGCGTACATGCGCCCCGGGCTGGGCACCGACGACGGGTTGAGGAAGCCGGGCAGCGGGGGCAGGTCCACCGCGAACGGCTGCAGCCGCTCGAACAGGGTGTACGCGTCGGACGGGCGCCGGTCCGGGTCCTTCTCCAGCAGTTCGGCGATCAGGTGGTCGAGCGCGGCGGGGACCCCCGGCACGCGGGGCGGCCGCTCCTTCACCTGCTTGTCGAACACGGCGTACTCGGTGGGCCCGGTGAACAGCTGGTTGCCCGTCAGCATCTCGTGCAGCACGCAGCCGAGGGAGTACAGGTCGCTCTTCGGCCCGGCCACCCCGCGCTGGATCTGCTCGGGCGACATGTACGCCGGGGTGCCGAGGATCTGCCCGATCCGGGTGAACTGGGCCGCCACCCCCGCGCGGTCCGGCTCGCGGAGCATCGCGAGCCCGAAGTCGAGCAGTTTCACGCTGCCGTCCGGGCAGAGCATGAGGTTGGTCGGCTTGAGGTCCCGGTGGCAGATCGACAGCTTGTGCGCGGCGGTCAGCACGGCGCAGGCCTGGGCGGCGACGGCCGCCGCCCAGGGCACCGGCAGCGGGCCGTGCTCGCTCAGCAGGTCGGCCACGGTCACGCCCTCGATGAACTGCATGACCTGGAAGAGCCGCTGCTCGTAGGTGCCGAAGTCGTACAGGACGGGCGCCCCGGGATGGTCGAGCTTCGCCAGGATGCGCGCCTCGCGGATGAACCGGCGCTGCAGCTCCTCGTCGGGGCCGTCGGGCAGGCGCAGGAACTTCACCGCCACCTTGCGGTCGAGCCGCCGGTCGTGGCCGCCGTACACGGCGCCCATTCCTCCCTGGCCCAGGGGAAGGTCGTCCAGCTCATACCGGTCGCCGATGACCATGCGCCCCTCCCGTCGACCTTTCGGGGAAAAAGCTACACCGTTACCCGCGCGGGCGAAGACGTCCGCCGACCAGCCCTTCGACGCCGAGGCGGGCGAGCGCCTCCCCGGCGGCGGCCACCTCCCGCAGGCCGTCCTCCAGCGCGAGCAGCCGCCGGAAGGCCGCGCCGTACTCCCGCTGGACGGTCAGGGGAAGCTGAGGGACCCGGGCCCGGCGGGCCTCCACCCGGCCGCTGCCGGGGTGCGGACGGCCCCCGCCTGCCGCGTACCGCAGGAACCCGGCGAGGAACTCGGGGTCCACCTTGCCGGGATCGACCCGGAACAGGCTGAGGTACGGGCCGAGCACCGCACCGTCCGCCGTGACCACCCGCGCGGTCAGCGCGGACGCCACGACGTCCCCGGGCCGTACGGCGACCAGGCCGGGGGCGGGGGGAATCCGCCGCGCCGGCGCGGCCCCCGTCACCCCAGCGGCCCCCGTCGCCCCGGCCGCCAGGTCGTCGGCCGTCAGCACGGGCACGCCGTCCTCGCCGTCCTCGGGGGCGTCGCCGTCCGGGAGGGCTCTCAGCGGCGAATGCCGGATGGTGACCAGCCCGGACCTGGCCATCTCCGCCACGGTCGACCAGGAGACGTCCCAGCCCGCCCCACCCCCGGTGAGCACCTCCAGGTCCGGCAGACCGTCGGCCAGGGCCGCCGACACCTCCCGGAAGCGGTCCCGCGCGGCGGGGAAGCCCCGGGTGTCGACGCGCGGGGACAGGTGCCGCGCCGGGCTCACGTCCACCTCGTCGTCGAGGATGTCGATGATCCGGACGACGCGGCCGCCGCGCGGCGGTTCGGTCTCGGCGAGGTGGGCCCGCCAGCACCGCTCGACGGACTCCGGGTCGTCGCCCGCGTCGCCCACGACGATCGTGGCGGGCCCCCGCTCGCCCGGCTCCGGCCTGCGCAGCAGCCACAGGTCGGGCCCTCCGGCGGCCAGCGTGAAGACGGCGCGCAGCGCGCCCGCCCGCAGCAGGTTCGCGCGGATCCGCCGGCCCGGGCGGCGGCTCGCCGCGGCGGCCGGCATCAGGATCGCCACCAGCCCGCCGGGCCGCACGTGGGCGAGGCAGTGCTGCACCCAGGCCAGCTCCGACTCGCCCCGGGGCGGCATGCCGTGCTGCCAGCGGGGGTCGCCGACGAGGTCCTCGTGTCCCCAGGCCCGCTCGTTGAACGGCGGGTCGCACACGACCGCGTCGACCGGCCGCTCCGGCGGGAAGGCGTCGTGGCGCAGCGCGTCCCCGGGCACGATCCGCGCGTCCCGCCCGCGCAGCAGCAACCGCAGCGCGGCCAGCGCCGCCGCCGTCTCGTTGACGTCCTGGCCGAGGAGCCGTACGCCGTCCGCCTCCCCTGCCGGGCCGGTCATGATCTCGGCGGCGCCGAGCAGGAGCGTTCCCATGCCGCAGGCGGGGTCGAGCACGGTCCGCGCCTCCGCGCAGGCCAGCCGGGTCATGAGGGCGGCCACGTCGGGCCGGGTCAGGGCGAGCCTGCGGCTGTGCGCCTCGGCGTACCGCTCGCACAGGAACTCGAACGTCGCGGCCGCGCCGTGCCGCTCGGCCATGGCCGCGACCAGGCGGAGCAGCCCCGGTTCCACACTCGACGCGGCCCCCGGGAACAGGTCGCCGGTCGCCTCGGCCACGGCACGCGGGAGCCGTACGGCGAGGTCGGCGGACCTGGCGAGCCGCTTCCAGCCGCCGGGGTCGCGCTGGACGTAGAGCAGGAAGGCGCCCGCCTCGCGGATCACCTCGCCCAGCCGCAGGTCGTCGGCCGAGGCGCGCAGCCGCTGCCAGACGCGGTCGCCCTGGGACACCTCGAACGACTTGCCGTTCCTGCGCAGCCACGCCTCGACCTCGGGCAGCGAGAAGAGCGGGCTGGACGCGGTTCCGCCGACGGGCTGGGGGAAGTCGTCGTACCTGCGTCGCCAGTTGCTGACCGCGGCCCTGCCCACGTCGGCCAGCCGGGCGATGTCACCCGCGTTCACGGTCGCTTCGACGCCGGCGTCCGCCGGGGCCTCGTGATCCATGAACATGAGCCTAGCACCATGCTTGTGAAGTGACTCAACCAATGGTTTACTCAAAACCATGACGCACAGCCGCATTCGGTATGCCGCGGGGTCGGACGTGGGACGCTCGCGTGCCAAGAACGAGGACTCGGTGCACGCGGGCGAGCGCCTGCTCGCCATCGCCGACGGAATGGGCGGTCACGGACACGGTGAGGTCGCCAGCGCCGCCGTCATCTCCGAACTGGCCCGCCTGGAGGACGATCCCGCCCCCGGCGACCCGGTCGCCGCCCTGGCGGACGCCGTGCGCGAGGCCGGGCAGCGCCTGGGCGATCTCGCCGCGCAGGACCCCACGCTTGAACGGATGGGCACGACCGTCACGGCCATGCTGTGGGACGGCGAGGGGAGGTTCGCACTGGCCCACGTCGGCGACTCCCGGGCGTACATGCTGCGGGACGGCGCCCTCTACCAGATCACGCGGGACCACACCCTGGTGCAGTCGCTGGTGGACGACGGCCGGATGAGCCCCGACCAGGCCGCCCGTCACCCCCGGCGGTCCCTGCTGCTGCGGGCGCTGGAGACGAGCGGCCTGGCCGAGCCCGACCTGTCGCTGCGGGAGGCGTATCCGGGCGACCGTTACCTGCTGTGCTCCGACGGCCTGACCGCCGTCCTCGAAGCGGAGGCGCTGCACAACGTCCTCAGCACGGTCGCCGACCCCCGTGAGGCGGTCGACCGGCTGATCGAACTGGCCAACGAGGGCGGCGGCCCCGACAACATCTCCTGCGTGGTCGCCGACGTCGAGCCCGCCGAGGCCTGAGGCCGTCCGGACACCGCTCGCGACGTCCGTCAGACGGTCCAGCCGCCGTCGACGTCGATCGTCGCTCCGGTGACGTACCGGCCGCCGTCGCCCGCGAGGTGGGCGACCATCTCGGCGATCTCCGCCGGCGCCGCGTAGCGGCCGAGGGCCGTCAGTCCCCGGATCGTGTCCGCCATCGGGCCGTCCGCCGGGTTCAGGGCGGTGTCCGTCGGACCAGGGTTGACGAGGTTGACCGTGATGCCCCGCGGCCCGAGGTCGCGCGCGAGCCCCTTGGTCATCCCGATCAGCGCCGTCTTGCTCAGCGCATACAGGGCGAACCCGGGGAAGGGCGTCCGCTCGGCGACGTTGCTCCCGATGCTGACGATACGGCCGCCCTCGGTCATGTGGCCCGCCGCCGCCCGCGCGGCCAGGAACGGCCCCCGCACGTTGACCGCGAGCGTACGGTCGACCTCCTCCGGCCCGAGGTCCTCGATCGGCGCGACGGGGAAGACCGCCGCGTTGTTGACGAGGACGTCGAGCCTGCCGAACGCCGCGGCGGCCTCGTCCACGGCCGCCCCGGCCGCCGCCGCGTCACCGCCGTCGGCCCTGATGGCCAGCGCCCGCCGGCCCATCCCCCTGACCTTCTCGGCCACCCGCGCCGCGCTGTCCTCGTCCCGCTCATAGGTCAGCGCCACGTCGGCGCCGCGCTCGGCCAGCTTCAGCACGACCGCCGCGCCGATACCCCGGCCACCCCCGGTGACCAGGGCCGCCCTGCCGTGCATGTCGTTGATGTCGTTCGTCTCGTTCATGGCGTCGAGCCTGCCGGAAGGGCGGCGGGCGGGTCCGGCGGCGATCGGACCTGTCACTCGGGCCCGTCACCAGGGCGTCAGGCGCCCCGGGCGCGGAAGGCGGCGGTCTTGACCCGGTTCTGGCAGGCGGTCGAGCAGAAGCGCCGGGTGCCGTTGCGGGAGGTGTCCACGTACACCCGGTCGCAGTGCGGCGCGGTGCACACCCCCAGCCGGTCGTGCAGCTCGCTGCCCAGCACGACGGCGAGGCCCGTCGCGCAGCCGGCCGCGTAGTTGCCCGCGAGAGTGCCGCCCGCGCCGTGGAAGTGCAGGTGCCAGGGCTCGCCGTCGTGCCGGTCGAGGTGCGGCCGGGCGTCGGTCTCGGCCAGCAGGCGGTTGACCGTGAGCGCCGCCGTGTCGACGTCCCCGCGTGACACCGCCTCGAACACGCCGCGCAGCGCCCGCGCGGTCTCCGCCAGCGCGCCGGCCTCCGCCTCGCCGATCTTGAGTGCCCCGCCGCGGCCGGCGTCGAGGATCTCGGCGACGACCTCGGCCCGCGCCCCGTCCGCGGGCGGCTCGTACGGACGCCCTCGCGCCTCGCCCGCCGTCAGCGCGTTCACCAGACCGACGGCGATGACCACCACGGCGTCGGTGTGACTGTTGAAGTTCACGGTTACGCCTTCGCATTCCAGTACGTGACTGGCGAAATCCTACATGACAGTTACAGATAACCCGGCACGGTCCACGGCTTGTCCGATCGCAATATTTCGATAAAAATCCGAAACATTCGGCCTTCGGCTCGCGGCGTCGCCGCACCTGGTCATGGCTCAGGATCCCAGAGGAAGGACGTACCACCGTGAAACGTCCCAGTGTCCTGGCACCGTCAGCCGCCCCCGGCGTGCGCCGCGCGCTCGTCGCGGGCGTGGTCGCGGCGCTCTCCTTGGGTATCGCGGTCGCGGGGACGACCGGCGCGGACGCCGCCGGTTCGGCACCCGTCGCGAGCACCAGCACGGCTCCGCCCCCCGGTACGACCCTGGGCACGGCGGCGGCCCGCAGTGGGCGTTACTTCGGCACCGCGATCAGTGCGAGCAAGCTCGGCGATTCGGCGTACACCACGATCGCCGGCCGCGAGTTCGACATGGTGACGCCCGAGAACGAGATGAAGCTCGACGCCACCGAGCCCCGGCAGGGCCAGTTCGTCTTCACCGCCGCCGACCGGATCTTCGACTGGGCCGTGCAGAACGGCAAGCGGGTCCGCGGCCACACCCTGGTGTGGCACGCGGCGGAGCCCTCGTGGTTGCAGAGCCTCACCGGCAGCGCGCTCCGCCAGGCGATGATCGACCACATCAACGGAGTGATGTCCCACTACAAGGGCAAGATCTACGCCTGGGACGTGGTCAACGAGGCCTTCTCCGACAGCACCGGCGGGCGGCGCGACTCCAACTGGCAGCGGACCGGCGACGACTGGATCGAGGTGGCGTTCCGCACCGCGCGGGCCGCCGACCCGGCCGCCAAGCTCTGCTACAACGACTACAACATCGAGAACTGGTCCTGGGCGAAGACGCAGGGCGTCTACAACATGGTCAAGGACTTCACGTCCCGCGGCGTGCCCATCGACTGCGTCGGCTTCCAGGCCCACTTCAACAGCCTCACCCCGTACAGCGCCGACTTCCGCACCACGCTGCGGAACTTCGCCGCGCTCGGCGTCGACGTCCAGATCACCGAGCTGGACATCCAGGGCGCCCCGGCCACGACGTACGCCAACGTGGTGAACGACTGCCTGGCGGTGCCGCGGTGCAACGGCATCACCGTGTGGGGCGTCCGCGACCCCGACTCCTGGCGGTCGAGTGACACCCCGCTGCTCTTCGACGGCAACGGCGGCAAGAAGCCCGCGTACACCGCCGTGCTGGACGCCCTCAACGCCGCCGGCACCGACCCCTCGCCGAGCCCCACCCCGCCGGTGAGCCCGAGCCCCACGCCGCCCGCCGGGAGTTGCACCGCGACCCTCAAGGCGGGTCCGAAGTGGTTCGACCGGTACGACCTCGTCGTCACCGTCACAGGTTCGGACGACTGGATCGTGACCATGACCCTGCCGTACCCGGAGAGGTTCATCTCGGCCTGGAACGCCGCCACCACCGTGAACTCCGCCCGGAGCGTCATGACGGCCCGGCCCGACGGTCACGGCGACACGTGGGGCGTGTCGATCAGGCACAACGGAAACCGGACCTGGCCCACGGTCACCTGCCGGCCGGCCTGACGTGTTTGCGGGGCGGGACGCCGGGGAGACGGATCGCCATGACACCGGTCGTGCTCACGGTCAACGCCGGCTCCTCCAGCCTCCAGCTGCACCTCGTGCGGGAGGGCCGGGTGCTGCGCGGCGAGCACAGCGAACAGAGTCCCGACCCCGCCGCCGCGGAGCGCACGCTGTCGGACTTCCTGTCCGGCGCCCTGTCCGGCACCGGTGCGGAGGTCACCGCGGTCGGTCATCGGCTCGTGCACGGCGGGGAGGCCGTGCGCGCGCCCACGATCGCCGACGACGCGGTGGTGGAGGCGGTGCGCGGCTACGCCGACCTCGCGCCGCTGCACGTGCCGCCCGCGCTCGCCCTGGCCGAGGCGGCCCGGCGGGTGCTGCCGTCCGTGCCCCACGTGCTCTGCCCCGACACCGCCTTCCACGCGGAACTGCCCGACGCCGCCGCCACCTACGCGCTGCCCGCCGAGTGGCGGCGTCGCTGGGGCCTGCGCCGGTACGGCTTCCACGGGCTGTCGTACGCCTGGGCGACCCGGCGGGCGGCGGAGCTGCTCGGGCGCGAGGACATGCGGCTCGTCGTCACGCATCTCGGCGGCGGATGCTCGGTGTCCGCCGTACGGGCCGGGCGGAGCGTGGACACCTCCATGGGGTTCACGCCCCTGGAGGGGGTGCCCATGAGCAAACGGTCGGGCAGCGTCGATCCCGGCATGCTCCTGTGGCTGCTGTCCGGATCGCGGCTCACACTGGAGGAGCTGCGCGACGGGCTGGAGCACTCGTCCGGGCTGCTCGGACTCTCCGACGGCCTGTCCGGGGACACCCGCGACCTCGTCGCTTCGGGCGCTCCGGCCGCCGCGCTGGCGCTCGACGTGTTCGCCCACCGGGTGAGCCGCGAGATCGCCGCCTCGACCGCCGCCCTGGACCGGCTCGACGCGCTCGTGTTCACCGGCGAGATCGGCTGGGACCAGCCCGAGGTGCGTGAGGCGGTGTGCCGGAGGCTGTCGCCGCTCGGCGTGGCGCCTCCCGCCGTCGGCGCCGTGGACCGGGACGGCGTCGTCAGCCCGGAGGGCGCCCGGGTGCCGGTCCTCGTCGTACGGCCGCGCGAGGAGCTTCAGGTCGCCCGGGAGACCCTCGCCGCCCTCGGCCACCCCACCTGACCGCCTGATCGCGCGGGGCGACCGTAGAATCAGCCGGCATGCGCGTCTTCACCGTTGACTCCTTCACCGACCGGCCGTTCCGGGGCAACCCGGCGGCGGTCTGCCTCCTCGACGACACCGTGCCGGACGAGTGGATGCAGGCCGTCGCCGCCGAGATGCGCCACTCGGAGACGGCCTTCGTGCTGCCGCAGGACGACGGGCCGCGCTCGCTGCGCTGGTTCACCCCGGCCGTCGAGGTCGCGCTGTGCGGGCACGCGACCCTGGCGGCCGCACACGTCCTGTATTCCATTGGCGAGTCCGGGCGACTGGAGTTCGCCACGAGGAGCGGGGTGCTCGCCACCGAGCAGACCGGTGACGGCCTGATCGCGATGGACTTCCCGGCGAAGCCGGCCACACCCGGCCCGCCGCCGGACGGCCTCGTCGAGGCTCTCGGCGTCACTCCGGTGTGGACCGGGCGCAGCGAGTTCGACCTCCTGGTCGAGGTCGGGTCCGTCGCTGACGTGCGGGCCGTGCACCCGGACATGGAGCGACTGATCGGGGTGGAGGCCCGCGGCGTCATCGTGACGGCCTCCGGCGAGGGCACCTCCGCCGACTACGTGTCACGGTTCTTCGCCCCGCGGGCGGGCGTGCCGGAGGACCCCGTCACCGGCTCGGCCCACTGCGTGCTCGCGCCGTACTGGTCGGCCAGGCTGGGCCGGGACGCGCTCGTCGGCGAGCAGGTGTCGGAGCGCGGCGGGACCGTGCGCACCACCGTGCGCACGACCCCGCAGGGTGACCGCGTCGAACTCGCCGGCCACGCCGTGACCATCTGGTCGGGCGAACTGGAGGTCTAGGCGGGTCCAGGCCGGGTCTGAGCCGTGTCTAGGCGGTGGCGGCGACCCCCGCCTCGACCCGCTCGACCGCGGAGATCGCCCCGAACGCCAGCAGCCGTACGAGGTCGGCGTCGGACCGGCCGCGCCCGGCCTCCCGCCACGCGGCGACGTCCGCGTCGGTCACCCGGTACGGCGCGAGGGCGGCGAGCAGCGCGAGCCTGGCGGCCGGGCGCCGCGCGGGGGCGACGTCCGCGAGCGGCCCGGCCGGCCACCCGGACAGCGGAGGATGCCCGCCGTCCCAGACGGCGACGGCCTCCAGGACCGCCTCCACCGCCTCGTCGTCCAGCAGGGCGGCCCCTTCTCCCGCGCAGGCCAGCAGTGCCGCGAACGCGGCGCCCATCGGGGCGCCCGCGGCCCAGCCGGGGTCCCGGTACGCCGGCAGCCCGCGCAACAGGGGCAGCGCCTCCCCACGCGGCAGCCTCCGGCGCACCGCTCTGGACAGGGCTCCGCCGCCCAGGCGGCGCACCAGCCGGGACCGCTGCAGACCGGCCGGCAGGAGGTCGGCGGTGAGCAGGGACGACACCATGCGGTTGATGAAGTGGAACGCGAGCGCGGTGCCGATGTGCTCGTTGGCCTGCTCCGGAGGGCACGGCGGCGTCCGCCCGCCGCCGGTTGTGCCGGTGGCCCAGTCGAACAGCCGCGCGTGCTCCGGATCCGGCGGCCGTTCGCCTCGCGCGAGCGTCTCGGCCAGCCGGTGCTCGCCGGTCGCGTGCAGGAGCATGGTGTGCGCGTCCACGCAGAACGGACATTCGTTGGCCAGCGACACCCCGGCAGCGACGACCTCCTTGGCCGCCCTGGGCGCCTCGCCCACGAGCAGCGACTCGCGCAGCAGCGCCCAGGTGGCGGCCAGCACGTCCGGCGCCGGCGACAACGTCAGGAAGAGCGGCATCCGGGTCATACCGAAGTCGCGGGCGATCTGGTGGTAGACCTCCGCCACCCGCCCGGTGGCCGCCTCCACGGGCACGGGGGTCACATAGCGGTACGGCGTCGGCATATCGGCCTCCCTGGGATTGAACTGTCCGGCGCCGATCCTGCCGGTCACGGCCCGCCGAGTCGTCGTACGGCGGGAGAGTCCGCGGGCCGCTCCCCCGGCAAGTGAACGCGGCCCGGCGTACTCCAGCGGGAGTAGCGCCCGAAGGGTCCGCCGGGAGGAGGCGGACGAACCGGACGCGGTTTACGCTTCGGGACATGGAGCGTGATCGCGGCCTGCGGCCGTACGCCGAGGACGGGGCGGCGGCGGCCGTCCTGGCGGCGCTGCTCGTGGCCGGCACCCTGATCCCCGGCGCCCCGAACAGCCCGGCGCGGGTGGGGGTGATCGGTTATCTGCTCCTGGTGGGCGGGTGCGCCGCCGTGACCGCGCGGCGGGCCGCGCCGGTCGCGGCGATGGCCGTCGCGACGGCCTGCATGTTCGGCTACGCCCAGGTGGTGTATCCGGAGACCGCGCCCACGTTGCCCGTCCTGATCACCGTCTACTCGGCGGCGAGTGCCGGGCGGCGTGTGTGGGCGCTGTCGGCGAGCGCGGTCTACCTCGGCGGCGCCCTGCTGGCGGAGCTGGCCGACCTCGGCACGCGGACCCCGCGCGAGGTCCTGGACCGGACCGGTCTGCTGGTCGGCTGGTTCGTCGCGGCCAACGTAGCGGGCATCGTGTCGCGGCAGCGCCGGGCGTACCTGCGCCAGGCCGAGCAGCGGGCCGCCGAGGCGGAGCGCACCCGCGAGGAGGTCGCGCTGCGCCGGGCGGGCGAGGAGCGGCTGCGCATCGCCAGGGAGTTGCACGACTCGCTCACCCACAGCATTTCGATCATCAAGGTGCAGGCGGGCGTGGCCGTCCACCTGGCGCGCAAGCGGGGCGAGGAGGTGCCGGCCGCGCTGCTGGCGATCCAGGACGCGAGCGCGGACGCCATGCGGGAGCTGCGCGCGACGCTGGAGGTGCTGCGCGAGCCCGGCGAGGAGGGCGGCGGCGAGGAGGACCGCGCCGGGCGGATCGGCGAGCTGGTCGAGCGGGCCCGGTCGGCGGGCGTGCCGGCCACGCTGGCGGTCACCGGCACGCCCCGCCGCCTGCCGCCGGAGGTGGATCTCGCGGCCTATCGGATCGTGCAGGAGGCGCTCACCAACGTCGCCCGCCACGCGGGGCCCGCGTCGGCCTCCGTACACGTCGGTTACCAGCCGGACGCCCTCGTCGTACGCGTCGAGGACGACGGCCGGGGCGGGACCGGCGCCGCGGACGCGGCACATGAGCCGGGGGTGGGACTCACCGGCATGCGCGAGCGGGTGTCCGCGCTCGGCGGGCACATCCAGGCCGGCCCGGGAGCGGGGGGCGGCTTCCGCGTCCACGCCGAGCTTCCCCTGCGGGAGGGAGCGGCGTGATCAGGGTGCTGCTGGTGGACGACCAGGCGCTCATCCGGGCGGGCTTCCGGGCGCTGCTCGACGCCGAGGACGGCGTGGAGGTGGTCGGCGAGGCGGGCGACGGCGCCCAGGGCCTGGCCCTGGCCGAGCGGCACGTGCCCGACGTCGCCCTCGTCGACATCCAGATGCCCGTGATGGACGGCATCGAGACGACCCGGCGGATCGCCGCCGATCCCCGGCTGGCCCCCACCCGGGTCGTGATCCTCACGAACTACGGCCTCGACCGGTACGTCTTCGACGCGCTGCGGGCGGGCGCGAGCGGGTTCCTGCTCAAGGACACCGATCCGGTGGAGCTTCTCCAGGCCCTCAGGGTCGCCGCGCGGGGTGACGCCCTGCTCTCCCCCGCCGTCACCCGGACGCTGATCAGCGAGTACGTCTCCCGCCCGCCGGACGCCGCGCCGGCGGCCACCCTGGACGCGCTCACCAACCGGGAGCGGGAGGTCGTCGCCCTGGTCGCCCGCGGCCTCACCAACGAGGAGATCGCCGCCCACATGGTGATCAGCCCCTTCACCGCGAAGACCCACGTGAGCAGGGCGATGACCAAGCTGGGCGCGCGCGACCGCGCCCAGCTCGTCGTCTTCGCCTACGAGTCCGGCCTGGTCTCGCCCCGGCGTCCCGCCTCACCGCGGTGAGCGGCCTCGGCCGTGCCGCTACCGAGGGGTGTGCCGCTACCGAGAAGTGTGCCGCTCGCGGAGGCGGGCCGCGGCCTCGGCCACGTTGGCGAGCGCGGCCTCGACCTGCTCGTGCGACCGGGTCTTCAGGCCGCAGTCGGGGTTGACCCACAGCCGGTCGGCGGGCACCACCCGCAGGGCCTCCTCCAGGAGCCGCTCCACCTCGTCGGCGCCGGGCACGCGCGGCGAGTGGATGTCGTAGACCCCGGGGCCGAGCCCCCGGCCGAAGCCGCGGCCGTCCCCACCGGCGACCCCACTGGCCATCACAGCGAGCACCCGGCCACGTGAGCGGGCCGACTCGACGCTGGTCACGTCCGCGTCGAGGGCGTCGATCGCGGCGAGGATCTGGTCGGCGTCCGAATAGCACAGGTGCGTGTGGATCTGGGTGTGATCGCCGGCGCCGGAGGTCGCCCAGCGGTAGGCCGCGACGGCCCACTCCAGGTAGGCGGCCTGCCCGGCCCGGCGCAGCGGCAGCAGTTCGCGCAGGGCCGGCTCGTCGACCTGGATCACCCCGATGCCCGCCTCCTCCAGGTCGCGCACCTCCTCGCGGACGGCGTCGGCGACCTGGAGGACCACGTCGCGCAGCGGCAGGTCGTCGCGGACGAACGACCACGCCACGATCGTGACCGGGCCGGTGAGCATGCCCTTGACCGGCCTGCTCGTCAGCGACTGCGCGTACCGCGCCCAGCGCACGGTCATCGGCTCCGGCCGCCGCACGTCGCCGTGCAGGATGGGCGGCCGGGTGCAGCGCGAGCCGTACGACTGGACCCAGCCGTGCCGGGTGACCGCGAAGCCGTCGAGATGCTCGGCGAAGTACTGCACCATGTCGTTGCGTTCGGGCTCTCCGTGCACGAGGACGTCCAGCCCCAGCCGCTCCTGCACCGCGATGACGTGCTCGATCTCGGCGCGGACCATGTCCTCGTACGCCGCCTCGCCGATCTCCCCGGCCGCCAGCGCAGCCCTGGCCCGGCGCAGTTGCCCCGTCTGCGGGAACGAGCCGATCGTGGTGACCGGGAGGAGCGGCAGCTTCAGGCGCTCGGCCTGCGCCGCCGCCCGTACGGCGTAGGGCGCCCGGCCCCCCTCCGGCGCCCGGGTCTCTGTCACCCGGGCCCCGGACGTGGAGGGCCGCGCCTGCGGCGCGGAGAGGCGGGGGACGTCGGCGCCGGGGCCCTCGACGAGCAGGTGCGCCAGCTCGACCACCTCGGCGACCTTCTGCTCGGCGAACGCCAGCCGGCCCCGCAGGGCGGGATCGAGGCCGGTCTCCCGCTCCACGTCGTACGGCACGTGCAGGAGCGAGCACGAGGTGGCGACCGCGACCCGTCCCGCCCGCTCCCGTGCGGTGCGCAGCGTGGCCAGTGCCCGGTCCCGGTCGGTGCGCCACACGTCCCGGCCCGACACGACACCGGCGACGACCGTCTTGCCGGCCAGGAGACCCACGTCACCGGGCGTGCCCCGGACGAGATCCAGGGCCACGGCCTCGACCGGCGTCCGCGCCAGCACGGGCAGCGCCTCGCCGAGGTCCCCGAAGTAGGCGGCGACCAGAAGCGCGGGCCGTTCCGCCAGTCCGCCGAGCCGGCCGTACGCCGCCTCGACCGCGGCGAGTTCGGCGGGAGTCCGGTCGGCGACCAGCGCGGGCTCGTCGAGCTGCACCCAGCCGACGCCCTCCGCGGCGAGCGCGCCCAGCAGGCGTCCGTACACCTCGACCGCGTCGTCCAGCCGGTCGAGCGGCGCGAAGCCGTCCGGGCTTCCCGCCGCGGCCTGCGACAGCAGGAGGAACGTCACCGGCCCGACCAGCACCGGCCGCGTCTCGAGGCCCAGCGCGCGAGCCTCGCGGACCTCCGAGAGCGGCTTGGCGGCGTCGAGGGAGAAGATTGTCTCCGGGCCGATCTCGGGGACGATGTAGTGGTAGTTGGTGTCGAACCACTTGGTCATCCGCAGCGGGGGCAGCCCCTCGGCGCCGCGGGCCATCGCGAAGTAGGCGGTCAGGTCGTCGTCGTGCCGGTAGCGCTCGGGCACCGCGCCCAGCAGCACGGCCGTGTCGAGGACGTGGTCGTAGTAGGAGAAGGTGTTCGACGGCGACCCGCCCAGACCCAGCTCCGCCAGCCGCCGCCAGGTGTCCTCCCGCAGCCGCCGCGCCACCTCCTCCAGGGCCGCGCGGTCCGAACGGCCCTCCCAGTACGCCTCCAGCGCCCGCTTCAACTCCCGATCGGGTCCGATCCTCGGATACCCCAGCACGGTCGATTCTGGAAAAGGCGATGCTGGAAAAGACGACGTCATCACGGCTCCTCGCTCCGTCGAACAGGACGCCCCGCATCCTCCCCTCGCCCGGTTCCGCCGCGCCGGATTCATCACCCACGCTTATGGATCACCCCGACGTCGCCCTGAACGACCGCGGGCATCGATAAGCCGGCGTGAACGACATGCGCGGCTCAGCGAGGGGCGTCCATCCGCTGGGTGCCGATGACCGACAGCAGCCGCAGCGCCTCCTCGGACGGCGAGCCGGGGACGGCGGTGTAGATCACCATCTGCTGGTCGCGGTCGGCGATGTCGAGGGCGTCGCAGCTGACGGTGACCGGGCCGACCATCGGGTGCCGGAAGGTCTTGCACAGCGTCGGCGGGCCCTCCACCTCGTGGGACGCCCACAGGCGGGCGAACTCCGGGCTTCCCGCGAGGAGCTCGTCCACCAGCCCGGTCACCTCCGGCGCGCCGGGGTAGCGGGCGGCGGCGGCGCGCAGCCGCCGGGCCGCGTGGCGGGCGAACGCGTCGGCGTCGGAGACTCCGTACAGGCGCCGTCCCCCTTGGTCCGGCCCAAGGAACACGCGGCGCACCAGGTTGCGGTCGCGCCTCGGCAGAGCCGAGAAGTCCTCCATGAGGGCGGCCGCCAGCTCGTTCCACGCGAGCACCTCGAGCGTCGCGGACGTCACGAACGCGGCGGACTGCGGCAGCCTCCGGAGCAGGTCCAGGATGCTCTGCCGCACCTCCCGCGGGGGCCCCGGCGGCGGGGCGGCCGGGGCGCCGGCGAGGTGGTGGAGGTGGGCGCGTTCGGCGTCCGACAGGCGCAGGGCCCGGGCCAGCCCGGCCAGCACCTCACGGGACGGGCGCGGACCGCGGGCCTGCTCCAGCCGGGTGTAGTACTCGGTCGAGATGAACGCCAGTTGCGCCGCCTCCTCACGGCGCAGGCCCGGGGTGCGCCGCCTGGTCCCGGCGGGCAGTCCCACGTCGGCCGGGCTGATCCGCTCGCGCCTGCTGCGCAGGAAGGCGGCCAGTTCTCGTCGGTCCATACCTCCAGTGTGCCGGGCGCGCGGAGGCGATCCAGGTACCGCCGGTGCCTGGATGGGCCGCGCCCACCGGCGCAGGCTCGTCGCCATGGACAACACACGTACCGGTGCGGGCCTGCTGGCCGGCAAGGTCGCCTTCGTCAGCGGCGGCGGACGCGGAATCGGAGCCGCGGCGGCGCGGATGTTCGCCCGGGAGGGCGCCCGCGTGCTGCTCGCGGCCCGGACGGAGGCCCAGCTCAAGACGGTGACCGAGGAGATCCGGGCGGCGGGCGGGACCGCGGACCACGTGGTGTGCGACCTGGCCGACGCCGCCAGCGTGCGCGCCGCCGTGAACCGCGCGGTGGACCTGTACGGCCGGCTCGACGTCGCCTTCAACAACGGGGCGACCATCCAGCAGCCCGGCCCGATGGACCGGATGCCGGAGGCCGACTTCGACCACGTCTACACCGTGAACCTGAAGAGCGTCTGGCTGGCCATGACCGCCGAGGTGGAGGCAATCCGGGCCACGGCCGGCCCGGGCGCCATCGTCAACAACTCGTCCGTCGGGAGCTGGGGAGGCAACCCCGAACTCCCGGCCTACGCCGCGATGAAGCGGGCGGTCAACAGCCTCACCGAGTCGGCCGCCGTCACCTACGGCCCCGAGGGCATCCGGGTCAACGCGATCGCTCCCGGCAACACGCTCACCGAGATGATCCGCGCCTGGGAGGCCGAGTCCCCCGGACTCCAGGAGCGGCTCACGGCGATGACGCCGCTTCGCCGCGGGGCCGACCCGGCCGAGATCGCCGAGGCCGCCGCCTGGCTGCTGAGCGACCGCTCCTCCTTCGTGACCGGCGCCGTGCTCCGGGTCGACGGCGGCGCCCGGCTCTGAGCGGAGCCCGGGGGTCGGAGCGGGGGTCAGAGCGAGTCGTACGCGGCGGCCACCTTCTTGGGGACGACCATCCGCCAGGCGTCGGTGACGAGCTCCCGCATCTCGGCCACGTCGATGGCCGCCAGCCGGACCCGGACCCACTGGTAGCGCTCGTCCGAGGGCAGGGGCATGAGGAACTTCTCCGGCTCGGCGGCCACGAGGGCCGCCCGTTCCTCCTTGGGGAACCCGAAGCCCATCAGGGTCTCGTCCGGGGACACGGAGGCGTACACGATGCCCCTGACCCGGAACTTCACGTGGTCGCGGACCAGTGCCTCCTCGGTGCGCGGCAGTGCCCGCGCGACCTGCCGGACGTCGTCGGCTGTGACCATCGGACGCTCTCCTTCCGTCGCCGACGAAGGTAGCCGCCGCCACCGACATTCCGGCCGCCCGGCAGCGAGGTGCCCCGCGACACGCGTCGCGGGGCACCCTGCGGTCAGGAGCTGGGTCAGGACTGGTTGAAGAGGGAGAGGGTGAGGGTGGAGTGGTATTCGCCGGCGGCGACGTCGACGGGGGTGCGCAGGGCGAGGTCGGCGTTGACCTTCGAGGTACCGATCTCGGTGGCGGAGTCGGCGGTGGAGACGAGGAGTTCCTGGCCTTCCAGACCGACGGTGGGGGCTCCGGAGCCGTCGGAGATGACGCTGGAGACGGGTTCGCCGGCGGCGACGGCGCCGGTGGTGGTGTCGGACAGCAGGCGGGGCTTCCAGCCGAGGTATTCGGGGCCGATGGGGGCGATGCCGGTGCCGGTGGCGGTGAACTGGCTGGCCTGGCCGACGACGGCCCAGAACTCGCCGTCGGGGATCTCGGCGGGTGTGCGGGTGTCGGTGACGGTGACGGTGGGCAGGGTGCCGACGAACTGGCGGGCGGTGGCGTCGGAGCCGTTCTCCTGGAGGGAGACGCCGTTGTTGTCGGCGACGGTCATGGAGATCTGGCCGGGGGTGGTGGTGGGGGTGATGGTGACCGAGACGTCGATGCCGGCGCCGGGGTCGTCGGCGAGGGCGGGGGAGACGCCGATGCCGGTGAGGGTGAGGCCGAGCACGGAGGCGGCGAGTATCTGGGTGGTGCGGGTCATTCGCATGGGGTGATCACTCCGATTTATGAGGGGGCGGGGCCGGGGCGGTCAGCGGCAGTCGGCCGCGGTGTAGGCGGCGTCGTAGGACGTCGTGACCTGCTTGCCGCCGATCGTCGCGGTCCCGGCCACGGTCGCCTTGCCCGCGCCGATCTGCCCGGCCCGAGTGTTGAAGGACTGGTAGGCCTGCTTGCCCGGGGCCACGTCGGCCACGGTCTTGGAGCCGTACGGGGTGGTCAGCGTCACCGTCGCCGGCGCGTCGCCGTCGTTCACGGCCGTGACCGCCAGGTACACCGAGGTGCCGATGCAGCGGGAGGAGGCGGTGACGGTGAGCTTGACCTCCGGCGAGGACTGCTCCGCCTCGAAGGCCCAGGAGTCGATCTCGAAGAGGTCCGCGCCCTCGGGCCCGGCGTAGGTGAAGTACACGTCGTGCACGCCCTTGACCCCGTCGAGCTTGGCGGAGAGCCTCGTCCACTCGCCGAGCGGAGCGTCGACGGGGATGGTCGCCACCACGGGCGAGTTGCGGCCGTCGAGACGGACCTCGATCCTGCCGCCCGCGGCCAGCGGCCGCACCTTCGCGGTGACGCCGGTGGCGCCGGCCGTGCCGAAGTCGACCTTGGCGAGCGACGTCCAGTCGCCGTTGTCGACGTCGTACACCGCGAGGTTCGGCGCCTGCGCGCCGAACTCCTCCGACCCGCCGTCGATCTTCTTGGTCGCGATGCCCTGCTGCCACGCGATCGTCTCGGCCTCGACGACCCGGTACGGATCGAGGTTGCGGATCTGCTCGACGCCCTTGTAGTCGCCCCTCACCTCCTTGATCGTGCCGTCGGCGTTGAAGTCGAGCTTGGCGAGGTGCGGGCTGCGGAAGCCCTGGGTGGCGCCGCCCGTGATGCGGCTGTTGAGCGTCTGGGCGTGGTAGGTGAAGTAGTACTGGCCGTTGAGCTGGAACACCGACTGGTGGTTGTTGCCACCGGCGCCGAAGTAGGTGCCGGGGTTCTTGAAGATGATCCCCTTGTACGTCTCGGGGGTCCAGGGGCCCATCGGGCTGTCGGCCATGAGATAGGCGATCGCCCCGGTCGGCGGGCCGTTGGGGTCGACCGTGCCGCCGAACCCGAAGTTCGACGAGTACGAGTAGTAGTACTTGCCGGCGCGCTTGAACAGGTGGCCGGCCTCGAACACGAGCGGCGCGTCGATGACCTCCGCCGAGCCCTTCGTGCTGATCATGTCGTCGCCGAGCTTGATCACACGCGTGGACTTCGGGTGGTTGGTGTTCTCGGCGCTGCGCGTCCCGTCGTCGCCGCCACCGCCGAAGACGAGGTAGCCCTGGCCGTCGTCGTCGATGAACACGCCGGGGTCGAACAGCCAGTTGATGCCGTTGGACGCGCCCGGCGTCGCGCTCGTGATGAGCAGGTTGCCACGCTCGTCGTGCCACGGACCCACCGGCGAGTCGCCGACGATGACGCCGGAGCCGCCGCCGTTGTTGGCGAAGTAGAGGAAGAACTTCTCCTTGCCGCCGACGACCTTGCTCTCCATGGCCGGGGCCCACGAGTTGTTCGCGTAGCGGGCGACCCCGTTAGGGCCGGCGACGGGGATCTCGCCGTGGTCGACCCAGTTCATGAGGTCGTCGGACGAGATGACCGTGATCGTGTTGATGCTGGCGTAGGTGTTCGTCGAAGAGACCCCGGTGGGGCCCGGCTTGTACTCCTGCGTGTCGTTGGTCATGTAGATGTACACGCGGCCGTCGTGGACGAAGGCGTTGCCGTCCGCCCCGAACTTGTGCGAGATGAGCGGGTTGCCCTCGCCCGGGTTCTTGCCGAGCGCCTCGATGGTCGTCGAGGGGGTGAACTCCGAGACCGACACGTCGTCGACCTTGAAGTCCATGAGGTGCGTGTCCGGAGCGGACGAGGGATTCGACGTCCAGGGCGTCTCGAGGAAGAGCCGCGCGGTCGTGACGCTCTGCCCCGCCGGGATCGTGAACGTGCCCTGGATGAGCCCCCACTGCCCGCGGGCCACGGTCACCGTGCCGACGTTCGTGTACGTCGAGCCGCCGTAGTGCATGGTGGCGAAGAACTGCTTGGTCGCCGGGCTGTTGGGGTTCTCGTACTTCACCCGGGCCGTGATCGCGTACGTCTTCCCGGCCTGCACCTTGCCGGACAGGTCCTGCATCGGGCCGGATCCGGTCGTCTTCCGGTTCGTGACGAGCACAGCGCCCGAACCGGCGTAGGCGTCCGTCGTGGGCGACAGCGTGGCGCCGTCCGTCGAGTTCCCGTTGTTGACGAACCAGCTGCTGAGGCCGTCCTCGAACCCGCCGTTCACGATGATGTTCTGGCCTGCGGCCTGCACCGGCCCTGTCGTCGCGGCGACCGCCGTCGCCAGCAGGGCGCCGGTCACGGCCGCGGCGGCGACCCGTCGCAGGGCCGACTTTCTGACGCGCTTCAACACGAATATTCTCCTTGACCTCGGACTTTGCGGGGAGATGTGGGGTCAGCGGCAGTCGGCCGCGGGGTAGGCGGCGTCGTAGGACGTCGTGACCTGCCTGCCACCGATCGTCGCGGTCCCGGCCACGGTCGCCTTGCCGGCGCCGATCTGCCCGGCCCGGGTGTTGAAGGACTGGTAGGCCTGCTTGCCCGGGGCCACGTCGGCCACGGTCTTGGAGCCGTACGGGGTGGTCAGCGTCACCGTCGCCGGCACATCGGAGTCGTTGACGGCCGTGACCGCCAGGTACACCGAGGTGCCGATGCAGCGGGAGGCGGCGGTGACGGTCAGCTTGACCTCCGGCGAGGCGGCCTTGAGCGTGCCGAGCCGGGCGAGCTGGTAGCTGAGCGCCCGCTCGGGCGCGTCGATCTGGTTCTGGGTGCCGAACTGCCCGGCCCGCGCCGCCTTGGCGTCGGCGAGCGCGGCCTGCGTCGCGGACCAGGCGTCCGCGGGGTAGTCGCGCTTGTCGAGCGTCTCCGCGTACGCGACGGCCGCGTCGAGGGCGCTCGTGTCGAGCGGCTTGTTCTGCGCGGTCAGCGTGTCGCTGAGCTTGTAGTAGTCGAAGTCGACGTGGCCGCCGGTCTCCTTCGTCGCGTAGTCGAACAGGCCGACCCGGTGCCCCATGAAGTGCGAGAGGCTGCCGTCCAGCGCCTGCGGGCCGACGCGGCCGCCCAGCTGGGTCCACTTCAGCCCGTCCAGGCTGTAGTAGAACGTCGTCCACAGCTGTCCGGCCGGTGAGGCGAAGTCGAGGTCCGCCTTCACGTACACCTGGCTCGCGTCTCCGAGCGGAACCGTCGTGCCCGGCACGAAGTTCTCGATCGCCGCCTGGTCGATGTCGACCGCGAACGGCTGCCCCCGGTTGACGACGCCGAGCGTGTTCTGGCCGTCGGCGCGCTTGACCGCGATGTAGGAGAACCCGCGGTTGTAGGCGGCCAGGCCCGCGACGTCGCCGTTCTTCATGGCGGAGACGTCCATCCTGGTCTCGACGGACTGCCGGGGCCCGAACGTCCGCTGCGAGAGCGTGTTCCGCGCCTCCTCGAACCAGGTCAGCTCGTCCCGGTTGGAGAGCTTGGTGTAGACGTACTTGCCGGTGACCACTTTGCCGGTCGTCAGCCGCAGCCATCCGTCGCGATCGGTGAGCGACCAGTACCGGTTGTCGGGGGCGTGGTTCCACTCCCACACCGGGGCCAGGCGCGACCCGTTGGGGGTGATCTCCTCCTTGGCGGGGTACTCGGTCGTCACCGGCTGCCCGACGACGGAGACGTCGTCGATCAGGTACTCCACGCTCGACGACGCCGGCTGCGGGTTGCCCCACGGCGTCTCCACCGCGAACTTGAAGTTGTCCACGTTCGCCGTCGTGGGAACGGTGTACTGGCCCGTCACCGTCGTCCACTGGCCCATCGGAACGTTCCCGGACGCCATCGTCTGGACGCCGGTGCCCCAGTCGGCCACGAGGTTGAACCGGATGCTGCTCGGCCCCGACGTGTACCTGACCTTCGCCGACACGGTGTAGGTCACACCGCGCTGCACCTTCCCGTTCAGGTACTGGTTCGGACCGGAGCCGTTGAGCGTGCGGGTGCTCACCTTCAGCGCCGCCGAGCCCGCCGCCGGGCCGGTCGTGTCGCGGCTGATCGTCGCGCCGTACTGCGTGCCCCACGGCGAGACCGCGTCGGACTCGAACCCGGGGTTCTGCAGCAGCTCGACGCCGATGAGCGAGGGGTCGTACGCGGGCGGCTGCGGGATCGTCCAGTCCTCGTCCATGTACGCCTTGTGCGGGGCGTCGTTGGCGAAGTCGTCGGAGGCGACGATGCTCTTCTGCTGCTCGAGCCGCTCCTCCTCCGGGCTCAGCGTGATCGGCTTGGCGAACGCGCCGCCCACCGGCACGACCCCGTTGTTCCCGAAGACCGGCCAGCCGTCCTGCCACGTCGCCGGGATGAGCGCCGGGGTGCGCCCGATCGGGAAGTTGTCGCGGAAGAACATGCCGTACCAGTCGGTGCCGCCTCCGTCGCGCGAGATCGGCACGAGGCTGCCCTGGGCGAAGCCGTTGGAGTTGAGCACGCCGCGGGCCTCGTAGGTGTTCGTGCCGTCCACCGAGGTGTAGCGCCCGAGCAGGTCCTTGGAGCGGAACATGACGACCTGGCGTCCCTGGCCGGACGGCCAGGTGATGATCACCACGTAGTAGTAGCCGTTGATGTGGAAGACCTGGGCGCCCTCGAACAGGCCGCCGATGAACGGCTTGCCGGCGTAGTCGCTCGCCGCGAAGATGCTCGGAAAATCCTTGTCAATGCCCGACATGTCGGACTTGAGGCGCACGGCACTCGTGCTGCCGGAGCCGTAGAAGATGTACGCCGTGCCGTCGTCGTCGAAGAACAGCGAGGGGTCGTGCAGCCCGCGGCCGAGGGGCGTGCGCTTCCACTTGCCGTTCTCGACGTCGTCGGTGCTGTAGAGGTAGGCGCCGCCGAGGTTGTTGGTGTTGAAGACGGCGTAGAACCTGCCGTCGTGGTAGCGGAGGGACGACGCCCACTGGCCCTGGCCGTACGAGTTCTGCCCGTTGCGCAGCGAGAACGCGTCGCCGATGTCGGCCCGGTCGAACACGTAGTTGACGATCTCCCAGTTCACGAGATCGTACGACTTCATGACGGGCGCGCCCGGGCTCAGGTGCATCGTGGTGCTGATCATGTAGTAGACGTCCCGGTGCTCCTTGTTCTCGGCGGCCGGGACGCGCTCCACGCTGATGTCCGGCACGTCCGAGTTGAGGATCGGCACGGTGTAGGTGCCGTCGCCCTTGTCGGTCGAGGTGTACGACGGCTTGGGCGACCACGCGTTGTCGGCGGCGGCCACGCCACCCGTGGACACGAGGCCGGCGCAGAGGAGCGCGCCGGCCGTCGCGATCGCGGTTCTGCGCGGTGAGGGGCGGGGGGATACGGACATGGGGGGTCTCCAGTCATGGATATGACGCGCCCGTTAATATTGTTTGCGCTAACATGTCCTGTCAAGGCTCCCCGACGTCCACTTTGTCGGTAATGTTTGCGCTCACATCATGGTCAGGCCCCCGGGTGCGCGCGGAGTGCGTCCAGAAGCCAGGCGAAGTCGTCCGCGTGGGACGGCTTGGGCTCCCGGCCGTTGATCACCGCCATCAGGCGCCGGTACCGATCGGCCTCGGCGTACAGGCCGGCCTCGATCCGCTCCCGCACGGCCGCCCGGCCGGCGGCGTCCATGTCGCCGAGCAGGCGGGTGACGACCTCCGCGGCCTCCGGTGAATCGGGGCTCACACCGTCCTCCCGGGCCTGCCCCGCGAGCCAGACGACCTTCTTGGCGAACCAGGCGAAGGCCCCCGGCTCCTGTCCGGCCCGCCCTCGGCTGTTGTGCTCCACCATGTCGCGCATGCGCCGCCGGAAGTCCGGGTCGCGTACGAGCTCGGCCAGTTCCACCCAGGCGTCCACCTGCTCGGGCGTGGGGTCGTCGGGGAGGTCGACCCGGGTGTGCCCCATCCGGTTCCTGAGTTCCGGATCGGCGTCCAGGCCGCCGAAGACCTCGTCCACGAAGTCCTCGACGATGCTCCGCCGCTCCTCCGCGGACAGCCGTGCCATGTCGTTCAACAGTTTCATCTCCTCCGTGTTCATCTCTTCCGTGCCGGACCGTCGTCTCGCGACGGTGCTGAGCACCGCGCGCCGGATCCGCAGGGTGCGGATCTGCGCGTCCAGTGCGTCCACATGGACGGCGGCGACATCCGCCAGGGTGACCTTCCGCTCCAGCACCCGCCGAATGTCGCCGAGGCCGAGGCCGAGGTCCCGCAGGGTCCGGACGAGCTCCAGCCGTGCCACGGCGCCGGCGTCGTAGAGCCGGTAGCCTCCCTCGCTCCGTCCCGCCGGCGGCAGCACTCCCACGTCCGACCAGTAGCGGATCGTCCGCGCCGGCATGCCGGTGCGGCGGGAGAGCCGTCCGACGGTGAACAGCCCTTCATCGTCCATGGCGACGAGTGTCACCCTGACAGCGGCTGGAAACTCAAGCCGTCCGTCTCTCGGGTTCGCCGTGGACCGGCACTAGGGTTGTGCACGGGAGGTCGGATGAGCGCAGGCTTGGTGGACGGTCCCGGCGACGAGGGCCGTCCCAGGCTCGACACGAGCGTGCCGCACGCGGCACGCGTCTGGAACTACTTCCTCGGGGGCAAGGACCACTTCCCGGCGGACCGGGAACTCGGCGACCAGCTCATGCGGGCGTATCCCGGCATCGAGGACATCGCCCGGCAGTCGCGGAGTTTCCTCGGCCGGGCCGTGCGGTATCTCGCGGGCGAGGTGGGCGTCCGGCAGTTCCTCGACATCGGCACCGGCCTGCCGACCGCCGCCAACACCCACGAGGTCGCCCAGCGGGTGGCGCCGGAGTCGCGGATCGTGTACGTCGACAACGACCCGCTGGTGCTGGTGCACGCCCACGCCCTGCTGACCAGCACTCCGCCCGGGATGACCGCCTACATCGAGGCCGACGTGCGCGACCCCGGCACGATCCTGGAGGCGGCGGCGAAGACGCTCGACCTGGCCGAGCCGGTGGGGCTCATGCTGCTCGGGGTCATGGGTCAGGTCCTCGACGACGAGGAGGCGTACGGGCTCGTGCGCTATCTGATGGACGCCCTCCCGTCCGGCAGTCACCTCGTGTTCGAGGACGGCACGAAGGTCGTCGCGCCCGAGGCGGCGGACGAGGCCGAGCGCATCCGCGCCGAGGCGGGCGACCCCTATCGTCTGCGCACGCCCGAGCAGATCACCCGTTTCTTCGACGGTCTCACGCTGCTGGAGCCGGGGGTGGTGTCGGTGTCCCGATGGCGGCCCGGGCCCAGCCAGTTCGGCGAGGCGCCGGAGGTCGACGCGATGTGCGGGGTCGGCCGCAAGCCCTGACCCGTGGACCCCGGCCCGCCACTGCGTGACATCGGCTGCTTCGCCCTCGTCGCCCGGCATCTCAGCTTCTCCCGCGCCGCCGCCGAGATGGGCGTCTCCCAGCCCGCCGCGAGTCAGGCCGTCGGGCGGCTGGAGCGTGTGCTCGGGGTCCGCCTGTTCGAGCGGACCAGCCGCGAGGTGCGGCTGACCCCCGCCGGGAAGACGCTGCTGCCGTACGCCGAGACGTTGCTGGAGTCCGCGGCGGCCTTCTCGGCCGAGGCGCGGCGGCTGGCCGCACCGGCGGGCGCCGGCGTCCGGCTGGCCTATCCCCCGCTGGTGGGTGGTCTCGCGGCGCGAGTGGCCCTCCGGATGGCCCGCCGCGATCCCCCGGCCGAGGTGGAACTGCGTCCCGCCGGGCGCGCCGCCTCCCTCGCGGCCGTCTCCGCCGGTGAGGTGACCGCCGCGATCCTGGCGAGCCCCTTTCCCCGTGACCTGACCACGGCCGCCCGGTTCCATGTGCCCGTCAGTCACCTGGCCGTGCCCGCCGGGGACCCGCTCGCGGCCCTGCCCCGGCTGCAGCCCGAACGGCTCGCCCGGCACCGGGTGCTCGTCCCCCGTGAACGCCCTCCCGGCGGCGTCTGGGCGCGGCTCGCCGCTCGCGTCGGGCCCCACCGGCAGCACGTGGTGGCCGGCGAGATCGACGACTTCGCCGCCGCGCTCGACCTGGTCGCGGCGGGCGTCGGCCTGCTCCCGACTCCCTCTCTGCTCGTCGCGTCCGTCCGCAGGGACGACGTCGCCTTCGTCCCGCTCGACGCGGGCGATCTACGGCTGACGTACGCCCTCGCATGGCGGGGCGAACGAGTGTCGGCGGGCCTGATGGCACTGGTGCAGACCGTGCAGGAGTGTCTCTGGACGCGATAGCGCACGACCCGATCGGAAAGTTTCACGCGGCCCGAATGGTCACTGAAACCAAAATCCGATGGGTGGACGGAGCACTACCAGGCATTATCCCGCATAGCGCCGCCACGGCACCCCTAAGCATTACTTGAACACTTGACTACCGGCCTCCGCACCAGCAATCTAAGACCAGCGCGGTCCGCTGTCCGTTCGGCGCCGAACAGTGACATCGGGCTCGTCGCAGTCCATGGACGCATGAGCGACACCACCAGCGACGCTGCTGGGATAAAGGTGTTGACCTGCACTTTCGGGGTCTGCACCCCTACCTGCGCGCGGCTTCCCACAGCCGGGCGTCGAATCCGCCGACAATGTGAAGCTCGGAACGCCGTAATTCTGCACGGTTTATACAGTCCTGAGCCAAACTTTCGTCGGCCGGTGCTCTCATTCTTATTTTTCACCACAAAGAAGGTGGTCTCCGTGAAAATCGGTCAGATCAGCGGGCCGGTGCTCTCGCTCTTCCGGGTCGTGACCGGGCTGCTGTTCGTCTGCCACGGCGTGTCGTCGATCTTCGGGGTCCTGGGCGGCATCGACGGGAAGGGTCAGGTCCTGCCGACCGGCTCGTGGCCGGGCTGGTGGGGGGCGGCCATCCAGCTGGTCTTCGGCACGCTCGTCCTCCTCGGGCTGTTCACCCGCGTCAGCGCGGTGCTCTGCTCCGGCTCGATGGCCTACGCCTACTTCACCGTCCACGCCCCGCAGGATCTCTTCCCGCTTCTCAACGGCGGCGAGGCCGCGGCCATGTTCTGCTGGTCGTTCTTCCTCATCGCCGTCTTCGGCCCCGGCTCCTGGGCGCTGGACACGTTGATCCACCGGATGCGGCGCCGCGATGTCGAGGCGTACGCGCCCGCGGCGGCGTAGGCGTGACCGCCTCGCGGCCGGGCGCTACGCGCGTCCGGCCGCGAGGTAGGCGGGCCAGCTGCCCAGCCCGGTGATGTCCCTGGCCGACCCCACCGCGTACGACTCGCACAGGAAGCCCTGGACCCGGCGGCCGTCGGAGAGCTCCACCGTGCCGAGGCCCAGCGGACTGGGGACGGTCACGAGCAACTCCCCCAGTGCGGCCGGGGTGATCTCGTGCAACTCGACCTCGACGGAGGAGCCGCCCTCCTCCCTGACCAGGCCGGGCCTGTCGCCGAGGTCGTAGAGCCGGTAGCAGGGGGCCGTCCGGGCGACGGCGGCGAACCTCGCGCCGAGCGCCACCAGGTGCGGGTGCAGCGGCTGGCCCACCCGATGGGCTCCGACCACCGCCAGCGGGACGGTCCGGCCCGCCGGCGCCGGGTCCGCCTCGGCCTTCTCGGCCATCTCGTCCTTCTCACCCAGGAAGTCCGCGCCCAGGGCGGCCAGGAAGTCGTCGGACCCCGCCGGAGCCAGGAAGGTGACGCCGTGCGGCCGGCCCGCCAGGGTGAGCCCGGCGGGCACGGCGACCGCGGCGAGGTCCAGCAGGTTCGCGAACGTGGTGTAGTGGCCGAGGATCGTGTTGCGGCCGACGGGGTCCTCGGCCATCTCCGCCAGCGTGAACGTCGTGGGCACGGTCGGCACGGCCAGCGCGTCGATCCGGGTCCACACGGGCGCGGTGACGGACCGCAGCTCCCGCAGGCGGTGCAGCCCCCCGAACACCTCGGCCCCGCTGATCGCGCGGCCGCTCTCCAGCACCCGCCGGGTCACCGGGTGCAGGTCGCGCGCGTGCCGGGCGGCGAAGTCGCCCACGCCCGCGAGCCGCTCGGCCACCCACGGCCCTTCGTAGAGCAGTCTCCCCGCCGCGAGGAACGGCGTCAGGTCGACCGGCACGATCTCGTGACCCAGGCCCGCCAGCCGCTCGGTCACCGCCGTGAACGCCTCCGCCGCGGCACCGTCCCCGAAGAACTCCGGCGAACGCGGGACGCCGATCCGGGCGGACGGGCCGCCGCCGGGCCTTCGGGGTGTCGGCGTGCGCGACCACGGGTCGCCGGGGTGCGGCCCGGCGATCACCCGCAGGACCGCCGTCGCGTCCGCGACCGTGCGCGCGAACACGCTGGGGCAGTCGAGCGACCTGCAGGCGGGCACGACGCCGAGGGTGGGCACCAGGCCGCGGGACGGCTTGAGCCCCACCGTCCCGGTGAGCGCGGCCGGCACCCGGCCCGACCCCGCCGTGTCGGTGCCGATCGCGAACGGCACGAGCCCCGCCGCGACCGCCACGGCCGACCCGGACGACGAGCCGCCCGAGATGAGCCCCGGCACCAGCGGCGACTCACAGGCGCCGTAGGGCGTGCGCGTCCCGGACAGGCCGGTGGCGAACTGGTCGAGGTTCGTCTTGCCGACGAGCAGCGCCCCCGCCGCCACCAGGCGGTCCACGAGCGGGGCGCTGCGCGCGGGCCGGTAGGCGAAGGCCGGGCAGGCCGCCGTCGTCGGCAACCCGGCCACGTCGACGTTGTCCTTGACGGCGAACGGCACGCCGTACAGCGGGAGCGCGGGATCGAGCCCGTCCAGGTCGCGCAGCACGTCGGCCTCCCGGCGGAGGCTGATCCAGACGCCGTCGTCCCCGCGTTCGCGGATCCTCCGGTACGTGCCCGCGACGATCTCGGCGGGGGTCACAGAGCCTCGGCAGGCGAGACGAGGAGCGACGCGAGGAGCGCGGCGGACGGGGCGACCGCGCCGAAGACGCCGCCCTGCATGGTGACCATCTTCAGGGCCGCCTCGTAGTTGCCCTTGTCGGTCGCGCCCGTGCAGTCGGACAGCAGCAGGCACTCGTAGCCCCGGTCGTTGGCCTCGCGCATGGTCGTGTGCACGCAGACGTCGGTGGTGATCCCGGTCAGCACGAGATGGGTGATCCCGCGCGTCCGCAGCAGCAGGTCGAGGTCGGTGGCGTAGAACGCGCCCTTCCCCGGCTTGTCCACCACGAGTTCGCCCTCGACGGGCGCGACCTCGGGGACGATCTCCCAGCCGGGCTCGCCGCGCACGAGGATCCGCCCGCAGGGCCCCGCCGTGCCGATCCCCGCGCCGATCCGCCGCGACCGCCACAGCTTGTTGGGCGGGCAGTCGGCGAGGTCGGGCCGGTGTCCCTCGCGGGTGTGCACGACCAGGAGGCCGCGTTCGCGACAGGCGTCGAGCACCCGCGCCGTGGGCTCCAGGCCGGCCCTGGTGAGCGACAGGTCGTAGCCCATCATGTCCACGTAGCCGCCCGGCCCGCAGAAGTCCACCTGCCAGTCGACGCAGATCAGGGCGGTGGTGGCGGGATCGAGCCCACCGTCGTACGGCCAGGCGTACGGCTCCGCCTCGACAACCGGAAATATCATGACAGCTCCCTGATGAGGGCGGCGCTCGATCCGACCGCGCCGAAGATCCCGCCGGACATTTCGATCATGGAGAGGGCGGCCCCGGCCAGCGTGGGGTCGGCGGCGGCGCAGGCGTCCGCCACCAGCAGGCACTCGTACCCCCGGTCGTTGGCCGACCGCATCGTCGAGTGGACGCCGAGTTCCAGGCAGCAGCCGGTGAGCGCCAGCAGGTCGCGCCCGGCCGCCCTGAGCAGGTCGTCGAGGCCGCTGCCGTGGAACCCGTCCCACCCCGCCGCCGCGACGTCGCAGTCCGGAGCCTTAATCGGTAGTGCCACCGGAGGCCCGGCGGGGCGCAGCGGCGGGCGGACCCCCACCCGGACCACCAGGCCGCCCGCGCCGCGCACCGTCTCCTCCAGGCTGGGCGTCCCCCCAGCCATCCCCCCTCTGGCGGCGCGGTCCGGGCAGGCCACGGCGAGCAGAGCGAGCCGGGACGGGTCCAGACGCCCGTGCCAGGGCCAGGGATACGGGGTGGTGGTCATGACTGAGGACCTCACGACTTCGGCAGGCTTCCGACGACGCCCTCCACGAAGTAGTCGATCTTCTCGATGGTCTCGTAGTCAGGCACGGTGCCCTCGGGGACGCGGACCTTGCCCTCCTGGTCGCGCACCGGCCCGGCGAAGGGCGAGGAGTTCCTGAGCCTCTCCTTCGCGGCGTCGACCAGCTTCTTCGTCTCCTCGTCCACGCCCGGCCCGTACGGCGACTGCACGAAGGGGTTGTCGCCGGTCTTGTAGCCGACCCGGAAGTTCGCGTTGTACTTCGAGCCGGTGAACGTGCCGGCCAGGGCCGTGCGGACGATGTCGGAGTAGAGCGGTCCCCAGTTCCACTGCGACCCGGTCAGCCAGCCCTTCGGGGCGATGCCGGAGGCGTCGGCGTGGTAGCCGACGGTCATCGCGCCGGCCGCCTCCGTCGCCTTGATGACGGTCGCGGTGCAGTCCTGGTGCTGGGTGATCACGTCGACGCCCTGCTTGAGGAGGTTCGCCGCCGCCTCGGCCTGCTTCGCCGGGTCGCACCAGCTCGACGTGCTCACCGCGTACGTCTTCACGGTGGGGTTCACCGACCGGGCGCCGAGTTCGAAGGCGTCGATGTTGTCGATGGTCTGGCTGATCGGGAACGCGTAGACGTATCCGAGTTTGCCGGTCTTCGTCGCCTTGCCCGCCGCGATGCCCGCGAGGTACACGGGCTCGTACACGGTGCCGAAGAACGTGCCCGCGTTCGGCGGGGTGGTCCCGGTGATGAGGTTGCCCTGCTGGACGACCACGACGTCGGGGTGCTCGGCGGCCACCTTGAGCGCGGCGTCCAGGTGTCCGTACGACGTGGCGAAGATGATCCGGGCGCCCTTGGCGATCATGCTGTTCATGACGCGGGCGGCGTTGTCGTCCTCGGGCACGTTCTCCGCGGTGATCACCTTCAGCTGCGGGAACACCTTGGCCACCTCCTGGCTGCCCTGGTAGGCGGCCTGGTTGTAGCCGTAGTCGTCCTTCGGGCCGACGAAGACGAACCCGACGGCGGGCGAGTCCTTGCCGGGCGCGGCGCCGCCCGGGGCGGCGGGCGCGGCGGTCCCGGCGGTGTTGGCGGAGCAGGCGGTCGTGAGGGTGGAGAGGACGGCGAGGGCGGTGAGGGCCGCCCCGGCGATGATCGTGCGCATGGGGTCTCCCGGCTAGCGAGCGAAGACGCGGCGGAGTTCCTCGGGGGCGGCGCGCAGCGTGCGCCTGCCGAGGATCGCGAGGATGACGAGGGTGATGACGAAGGGCAGGGCGTCGAGGGCGAACTGGTTGAGCGCCTGCCCGCGGGCCTGCAGCGCCGGCGCCACGGCGAGCGCGGCGCCGAACAGGTACGACCCGGCCATCACCCACAGGGGACGCCAGGCGGCGAAGATGACGAGCGCGACCGCGATGAAGCCCCGGCCCGCCGTCATGCCCTCGAACCAGGCGTGGGCGTACGCCGTGGAGAGCTGGGCCCCGCCGAGCCCGGCCAGCCCGGCGCCGGTCACCACGGCGGCGGCGCGGACCAGGGCGGGCGAGTGCCCGTGCGCGTGCAGCACGTCGGCGCGCTCCCCGGCCGTACGGACCAGCAGGCCGGTCCTGGTGCGGCCGAGGAGGAACCACAGCAGGGGCGCGACGGCGAACGACAGGTAGGTCACCGGGTCGTGCCGGAACAGGATCTCACCCACGATCGGGAGATCGCCGAGCACCGGCACCGGCACCGGGTCGAAACCGGGGGCGGGACTGCCGACGTACGCCGCGCCGAACAGCGAGGTCAGGCCGAGCCCGAGGAACATGAGCGTGAGGCCGGTGGCGAACTGGTCGGCGCCCCGCCACAGGACGGCGGCGGCGTGCACCAGCCCGAGCAGCGCGCCCGCGAGCGCCCCGGCCAGCAGGCCGAGCCAAGGGCTCCCGGTCTCCGCCGCGACGGCGTAGCCGCCGAGCGCGCCGACCAGCATGCAGCCCTCGGTGCCGAGGTTGACCACCCCGGCCCGCTCGGCCAGCGTCTCGCCGAGCGCGGCGAACATGATCGCGGTCCCGCCCCTGACCCCTCCGGCGAGCACGTCAACGACGAGCATGGCGACTCCATCCGAGTACGGCGAGCAGGACGAGGCCCATCAGGACGTTCACGGTCGCGGCCGGCAGCCCGCTGTCGAGCTGGAGGCTGTCGCCGGCCACCGTGACCGCGGCGAGCAGCAGCGCCGCCCCCACGGCCGGCAGCGGCCGGTGCCGGGCGAGCCAGGCGGCGAGGAACGCGATGTAGCCGATGTTCGTGGTGAGCCCGGGCCTGAGCTTGAACTCGACCCCGGCGAGGTGGACGGCGCCGGCCAGCCCCGCGAACGCCCCGCCGAGCAGCATGGCCGCGAGGATCAGCCGCGCCACCGGCAGCCCGGCGCGGCGGGCCGCCTCGGGGTTGCCGCCGACGACCGACAGGTGGAAGCCGAACGACGTGCCGCGCAGCACCAGCCACACGGCGACGGCGACGAGCAGGGCGACGACGATCCCCATGTGGACGGCGGTGCCGCTGACCAGCGGCATCCGCTGGACGATCTCCAGTGGGCGGGTGGCCGGCTGCCCGGAGCCGTGCGGGTCCTTCCACGGCTCGTAGATGAGGTAGAGCATGACGTCGAGCGCCACGTAGTTGAGCAGCAGCGTGGTGACGGCCTCGTTGACCCCCACCACCAGCCGCATCGCCGCCGCCACGCCCGCCCACAGGGCGCCGCCGGCCGCCCCGGCGAGCAGCATGAGCGGCAGCGCGGCCGGCCCGGGGACGGACAGGCCCACACCCGCGCCCGCGACGGCCCCGATGAGGATCTGCCCCTCGCCGCCGACGTTGGTGAGTCCGGCCCGGGCGGGCAGCACGACCGCCATCGCGCCGAGGACCAGTGGGGTCGCCTTGATGACGATCTGCTCCAGGCTCGGCCCGGTGAACGCCTGCGCGACCATGCCGGTCAGCGCCGCGACCGGGTCGACCCCCTTGGCCAGCAGGAGAACGGCGAACAGCGCCACGGCCCCGGCGAGCGCCCCGATCCACCGCGCCGCCGTCCTCAGCGCCGTCCTGACCGGGGAGGCGGTCCGGTCGGCTACCGCGGGCCGCGTGAGCGTGGCCGTCATGCCGCACCACCGATCGCACCGCCGAGCATGAGGCGTCCGACTTCCTGCCGGTCGGCGCCGCGCGCCGCCACGACGCCCGCGAGGTGGCCGTCGTGCAGGACGGCGATGCGGTCGCTGATCGCGATGAGCTCGTCGAGGTCCTCGGAGACGACGAGCACGCCCGCGCCCGCCGCCGCCCGCTCCAGGAGCAGTTCCTGCGTACGCCGGGTGGTCGCGATGTCGAGACCCCGGCTGGGGTAGGCCGCGACGACCAGCGCGGCGTCGTCACGGGCGAGTGCCCGGGTGAGCATGACCCGCTGGACGTTGCCGCCGGACAGTTCGGCGACCCTGCGGCGGGCCGCGGCCATGCCGAGCCCGGCGCGGCCTTCCAGGTCGCGGGAGATCTCGGCCACCCGCCGCCAGTCGACGTTCAGCCGCCGCCGCGGCCTGCGCGGCAGGCCGAGCGCGACGTGCTCGACGACCGTGAGCCCGGGGACGACGGCGTCGGCCAGCGGGTCCTCCGGCACCTCGGCGACCCGCCCGGACGGGCCGGTGAGCGCCTCGCCCGCGACCGCGACCACACCCGTCGCGGCCGGGCGCAGGCCGCAGGCGACCTCGCACAGCTCCCGCTGGCCGCTGCCCGCCACGCCCGCGACCCCGACGACCTCGCCGGGCAGCACGTCGAGCGTGACGTCGCGCAGCCGGAGCACCCCGTTGTCGCCGTACGCGCTCACCCCCGTGAGGGAGAGCGCGGCCGTACGGCCGGGCGGCGGCGCGGGGCGGTCGGCGGGCAGCGGCGGCACCGCCCGGCCCACCATCGCCTCCACCAGCTCGGCGTCGTCGTACGCCCCGGGGTCCGCCCCGCCGGTGATCACCCGGCCGCCGCGCAGCACGGTGACCCGGTCGGCGACGGCCCTGACCTCACCCAGCTTGTGGGTGACGATGACGACGCCGTACCCGAGGCCGCGCAGCCGCCGGACGACCTGGAAGAGGGCGGAGACCTCCTGGGGGGCCAGCACGCTGGTCGGCTCGTCCAGGATGATCACCCGGCTGCCCGTGAGGAGGACCTTCAGGATCTCGGCGCGCTGGCGCTCGCCGATGGACAGGTGGGCGACCTTCGCGTGCGGGTCCACGGCGAGGCCGTACTCCTCGGCGGCGGCCGCGATGCGCCGCGCGAGCGCGGCGGGCCTGAGCCTGCCGGGCATCGCGAGCGCGACGTTCTCCGTCACGGTCAGCGCGGGGACCAGCCGCAGGTCCTGGAAGACCATGCCGATCCCGAGGGACCGGGCGGCGGCCGGGCTGCCGACCCGCACGGGCGTGCCGTCCACCACCAGGTCGCCCGCGTCGGGCCGGTGCACGCCGTAGATGAGCTTGAGAAGGGTGCTCTTGCCCGCGCCGTTCTCCCCGACGAGGGCGTGCACCTCGCCGGGCCGTACGTCGAAGTCGACCCCGTCGTTGGCGACGACGTCGCCGAACGCCCGGGTCAGGCCGCGAGCCGCGAGCAGGGGATGGTCAGTGGGAGCCTCGGTCAACGTCATGGCGCCTGCCTCGGTTGAGGGCCATCTGGGTGATCGCGCGAGCGGCCCTGCGCTCGACGACGTCCATCGACTCCCCGACGTGCCGGCGCATCGCGGTCAGGGCGTCCTCGAGACGCCCGGCGAGGACCTCCTCGACGATCTCCAGGTGCTGCAGGATCGTGAGGGTGATGCGGTCGGCGGTCAGGAAGTCGTACATGCGCACCGCTCTGATCCGCGCGTTGACGGACGCGAGGGTGCTCGTGAGCGCCGCGTTCCCCGAGGCGCGGCTCATCGTGACGTGGAAGTCCTCGTCCATCACCACGAACTGCGGGTCGGGCTCCGGCTGGTCGTCCCGCAGCGCGCGCCACTGGTCGCGCAGGGGTTCCAACACCGCCGGGTCGTGCCCGCGTACGGCCGGCTCCAGCGCGCGGCTGATCCCGCGCAGTTCCAGAGTCACCCGCAGTTCGTAGAGGTCTCTGAGGTCGTGCAGGTCGGGCTGGGCGACGTAGTAACCGCCGTCCTGGCCCCGCTCCACCAGGCCGTCGGCGAGGAGGCGGACCAGCGCCTCGCGTACCGGGGTCCTGGAGACCTCCAGCAGCGCGGCGATCCGCTCCTCCACCAGCCGGGACCGGATCGCGAACTCGCCGAGCATCAGCCGCCGGCGCAACTCGCCGTAGACCTGCTCCCGCCGGAGTTTCGTCCTCCCGGCCGGGCCCGTGTCCGGTGTTGTATACAGCCCTGCATCCACGACTCGGACGCTAGGTACGCGGCGTTTCTCGAAATGTCCGGCACGGTTAATTCGCGGTCGCCATGCCTTCACAGCGGCCGGGCCCGTGCTGAAAGTTTCACCCCCCCGGCTCGCTGCGACGCCCCTGACCTGTACGGACGGCCCTGCGTCCGGGGCCGCGCTTGGAGCGCGCCAGGTCCCGTACGCACGATCCGGGCGGGATCCCTTTCCGGTCGTCCCGCCCGTACGTCATCCCTGGGGGCATTTTCATGCGACTACCGCGACGGCTGCTGAGCGCGAGCACCGCGACGGCACTGGCCGTGACAGTGTCGACCGGCGCCGTGTTGTCCGGCATTTCCGGCGGGGCTCCCGCCTCCGCCGCCACGTTCGCCTACGGCGAGGCGCTGCAGAAGTCGTTCCTGTTCTACGAGGCGCAGGAGTCGGGCCATCTGCCGTCCACGAACCGGGTGGCCTGGCGGGCCGACTCGACCGTGAACGACGGGAAGTCCGCCGGAGTCGACCTGTCGGGCGGCTTCTACGACGCCGGTGACCATGTGAAGTTCGGCTTCCCGATGGCCTCCATGACCACCACCCTGGCCTGGGGCGGCGTCGACTACCGGTCGGCCTACGAGAGGTCGGGCCAGCTGCCGTACCTGCTGAACACGCTCCGGCAGTCGGGCGACTACTTCATCAACGCCCATCCCGAGCCGAACGTCCTCTACGTCCAGGTCGGCGACGGCGGCGAGGACCACTCCTACTGGGGTGCGCCCGAGACCGTCGAGGCCAAGGGCCACAAGCGGCCGGTCTACAAGATCACCGCATCGTGCCCCGGCACCGACGTGGCGGCCGAGACCGCCGCCGCGATGGCCGCGTCGTCGATCGTCTTCCGGCCGACCGACCCGTCGTACGCCGACACGCTGCTGACGCACGCCAGGCAGCTGTTCACGTTCGCCGACACGACCAAGGGGACGAACGGCCGCGACACGGCGTACGTGAACTGCGTCAGCGCCGCGCAGGGCTTCTACAACTCCACCGGCGAGGGCGGCCAGGTCGAGGGCGCCACGAAGATGTACTGGGACGAGCTGGCCTGGGCGTCCGTCTGGCTCTACCGGGCCACGGGCACCGCGAGCTACCTCGACCGGGCCCGCGAGTTCTATCCCAAGATGGGCACCCAGGAAGACCCCGGGAGCAACGGCGTCCAGGTGCCCGTCTTCAACTTCGGCTTCGGCTGGAACGACAAGCAGTACGCCGTCTACGAGCAGATGGCCGAGCTGACCGGCGAGCAGAAGTACAAGGACGACGTCCAGCGCTACCTCGACTACTGGACCGTGGGCTACAAGGGCAAGAAGGGCACGATCACCCCCGGCGGCCTCGCGTACATCTTCTACTGGGCCTCGCTGCGCATGGCGGCCAACACCGCGTTCGTCGCGCTGAGGTACGCGGACTATCTCGGCTCGTCCAGCTCGCTCCGCGCCCGCTACCACGACTTCGGCAAGCGCCAGATCGACTACGCGCTCGGCGACAACCCGCGCCACTCCAGCTACATGATCGGGTTCGGGACCAACCCGCCGCGCAACCCCCACCACCGCGGCGCGCACGGCTCCTGGACCAACGCCGGTCCCGACGGCGAACCCACCGTGAGCAGGCACATCCTGTACGGCGCGCTGGTCGGCGGCCCGGACGGCGCCGACGCCTACACCGACAGCCGGGGCGACTACGTCAAGAACGAGGTCGCGCTCGACTTCAACTCCGGCATCACCAGCTCGCTCGCCGTCCTCTACGGCGCGTACGGCGGGTCGCCCCTCGCGACGCTGCCACGCGAGACGCCCGACGGCCCGGAGTTCTCCCTGGAGCCGACGATCACCCACACCACCCGGGAGACGGCGGCCAAGACCTTCGTCATCAACAAGTCGGCCTGGCCCGCGACCGTGCTCGACCGGGCGAAGTTCCGCTACTACTTCACGCTCGACGGCTCGACGACGGCGAGCCAGGTCACCGTGAGCACGTCCTACACCCAGTGCAAGCAGCCCACCGGGCCGCACCTGCTGGAGGGCCGGACGTACTACGCCGAGGTCGACTGCACCGGCACGCTCATCTTCCCCGGCGGCCAGTCGGAGTTCCGCCGCGAGGTGCAGCTCAGGATCGGCGTGGCCGACGGCGCGACCTGGGACCCGTCCAACGACTGGTCGGCGAAGGGCGCCGACCGCATGACGCTGTACGGCAACGACGGCAGGCTGCTCTGGGGCACCCCGCCGGGAACCGGACCCTCCCCGTCGGTATCCCCGTCGGCCTCGCCCTCTGCGTCCCCGTCCGCATCACCGTCGGCGTCGCCCTCTGCGTCCCCCTCCGCGTCCCCCTCTGCGTCGCCCTCTGCATCTCCCTCAGCGTCGCCTTCTGCGTCCCCTTCTGTGTCGCCTTCTGTGTCGCCTTCTGTGTCGCCTTCGTCCGGGGGCACGTGCAAGGTCGCGTACGCGACCAACGACTGGGGAGGCGGGTTCACCGCGACCGTCACGATCACCAACGCCGGGACCACGACGATCAACGGCTGGACCCTGAAGTTCGCCTTCCCCGGCAACCAGAAGATCTCCCCGCCCGGCTGGTCGGCCACCTGGACGCAGACCGGGACCGCCGTCACCGCGGCGAACCTCGACTGGAACAAGACCATCGGTGCCGGCCAGTCCGTCCAGATCGGCTTCCAGGGCACCTACACCGGCGCCAACGCCAAACCCACCGCCTTCACCCTCAACGGCACCACCTGCTCCTGAGACGAGGCATCGATGAGACTCCTGTCGCTGGGCCGGCCGGCCGTCCTGCTGGCCACTGTGCTGGTCACCGCGCTGGCTGCCGTGCTGGCCGCCCCGCTCGTCCCCGGGCCGACGCGGGCCCAGGCCGCGGCGTCGTACAACTACACCGAGGCCCTGCAGAAGTCGATCTACTTCTACGAGGCGCAGCAGTCGGGTAGGAAGCCCGCCTGGAGCCGGGTGGAGTGGCGCGGCGACCGCACGCTGAACGACGGCAAGCCGGCGGGGGTGGACCTGTCCGGCGGCTGGTACGACGCGGGCGACCACGTCAAGTTCGGCTTCCCGATGGCGTTCACCACCACGATGCTGGCCTGGGGGCTGGTCGAGAACCGGTCCGGCTACGGGACCCAGCTCACGCCGATGCTGAACAACCTCAAATGGGCCACCGACTACCTGATCGCCGCCCACCCCGAGCCGGAGACGTTGTACGTCCAGGTGGGCGACGGCAGCGTGGACCACGCGTACTGGGGTCCGCCCGAGGTGATCGACATCAAGGGCATGTCGCGGCCGGTCTACAAGATCACCCCGACGTGCAAGGGCACCGACGTCGTCGCCGAGACGGCCGCGGCCATGGCGGCCTCCTCGATGGCCTTCCGCCAGAGCGACCCGTCTTACGCCGACACGCTGCTGACGCACGCCAGGCAGCTGTTCACGTTCGCCGACACGACCAAGGGGACGAACGGCCAGGACACCGCGTACACGAGCTGTGTGCCGGGCATCTCCGGCTACTACAACTCGACCTGGGAGGGCGGCTCCGACCACCCCGGCGCGACCAAGATGTACTGGGACGAGCTGGCCTGGGCGGCCGTGTGGCTCTACCGGGCCACGGGCACGGGGAGCTACCTGGACAAGGCCCGCGAGTTCTACCCGAAGATGGGCAGCGAGCCCGACGTGGGCCAGGGCGCGGGCGGGACCACGGTGCCCGCCTACACCTTCGGCCTGGGGTGGAACGACAAGGAATACGGCGTCTACGCGCTGATGGCCACGCTGACCGGCGAGCAGAAGTACATCGACGACGTCCAGCGCTACCTCGACTACTGGACCACCGGATACAAGGGCAAGAAGGGCACGATCACCCCCGGCGGCCTGGCGTACGTCTTCAACTGGGCCTCCCTGCGCATGGCCCTGAACACCGCGTGGGTGGCCCTCGTCTACGCCGACCACCTCGGGCCCGGCGACCCGCTCTACTCCCGCTACCACGACTTCGCCAAGCGGCAGGTCGACTACGCACTCGGCGACAATCCCCGCCACTCCAGCTACATGGTCGGGTTCGGGACCAACCCGCCCACGCACGTCCACCATCGGGCGGCCAGCGGCCAGTACCTCGGATACATGAGCGACACCACCGGCCCGAACCTGCACGTCCTGTACGGCGCGCTCGCCGGAGGACCGGACGCCGCCGACGCCTACACCGACAGCCGTACGGACTATGTCCGCAACGAGGTGGCGATCGACTACAACTCCGGCATCACCAACGTGCTCGCGCGGTTCGCCAAGGAGTACGGCGGCACGCCCCTGGCGGACTTCCCCGCGCCGGAGAGGAAGTACGACGAGATCACCGCGGGTGTCGACAACGTCTACAGCGGTGTGGACGGCACTTCGCTGGCCGTCACCATCACCAACACGTCGAACTGGCCTCCGCGGGTCCTCCAGTCGGGGAAGGCGCGTTACTACTTCACGCTCGACGGCTCCACCTCGGCCTCGCAGGTGAAGGTGACCGGCGGCGACAGCAGCGGCTGCGCCGTGAGCGGGCCCGTCCTCGCCCGGGACCGCACCTACTACGCGGAGGTGGACTGCACCGGCAAGCCGATCTACCCCGGCGACGCCCAGCTCTACCGCCGCAGCACCCAGCTGCGCATCTCCGTGCCGAACGGCGCGACCTGGGACCCGGCCAACGACTGGTCGGCCTCGGCCGCCTCCCACGTGCCGGTGTACGACGGGAACACGCTGGTGTGGGGCACCCCGCCGGAGGGCACGGTGAGCCCGTCGCCGTCCCCCAGCCCTTCACCCTCCCCCAGCCCCTCACCTTCCCCCAGTCCGTCGCCGTCCCCCAGCCCTTCGCCGTCCGTCTCTCCGTCCGCCTCGCCGTCTCCGGTGGACACCACGCCGCCGAGCGCGCCCACCGGACTGCGGGTCTGCGGCGCGGACTTCACCAACGCGGTGCCGATGTGCTGGACGGCCTCGACCGACGACACCGGGGTCACGGGCTACGACGTGTACATGAGGCAGGGCACCGGCTTCAGCAAGATCGGCTCATCGACCACCCCCCTCTACGTCGCGGAGAGGCTGGTCGCCGGCACGAGCTACACCTTCTACGTCGTGGCGCGGGACGCCGCGGGCAACTCCAGCCAGCCCTCGGCCACGCTCACCGCAACCGCGCAGCACGGCCTGTCCAGCCCCTCGCCGTCGCCCAGCCCTTCGCCGTCCCCCTCGCCCAGCCCGTCTCCGTCGCCGGGTGGCGGATGCCGGGTGACGTACGGCACGAGCGACTGGGGCGGCGGGTTCACCGCGACCGTCACGATCGCCAACACCGGCACGACCGCGGTCGACGGCTGGACGCTGAGGTTCGCATTCCCCGGCACCCAGAAGATCAGCCCGCCCGGCTGGTCGGCCACCTGGACCCAGAACGGCGCGAACGTGACGGCCGTCAACCTCGACTGGAACAGGACCATCGCCCCCGGACAGTCCGTCCAGGTCGGCTTCAACGGCACCTACAGCGGTTCCAACGCCAAACCCACCGCCTTCACTCTCAACGGCACCACCTGCTCATGACTTCGACCCGCGGCCCGGCCGTCCCCTCCTGACGTGCCGGGCCGCCCGAACAAGAGGTGAACAGTTGCCCGTCAAAGGTCTGCACACCGCCGCTGTTCTCATGAGCGCCGGACTCATGAGCGCCGGGCTCGTGGGCGCCGCCGGCCTCCCGGCCTCCGCGGCGGCCGGAGACACCACCCCGCCCAGCGCTCCGGGAGCCCTGTGGCACTGTCCGTTGCCCGCAGCTCCCGGATCGGGTCTCGGCATCGGCGTGTCGCTGTGCTGGGGCGCCGCGACCGACGACGTCGGCGTCACCACCTACGACGTCCAGGTCAAGCAGGACGGCGTCTTCACCGCCATCCGGACCACGACCGGCCCGGGCTCCATCGTCAGCGGCCTCACCCTGGGACAGTCGTACACGTTCCGGATCGTCGCCAAGGACGCGGCGGGGAACGCGGGCCCGCCGTCCAACGAACTGACGGCCACTGCCGGCTACCTGAGCGGCATGCCTCCCTCCAGCCCGCCGCCCAGCCCCAGCCCGATCGACCGAACCCCGCCCACCCGTCCCGAGGGCCTGGTCACGCAGAGCGTCTACGTCAACGGGGCGGTCGGCCTGGTATGGACGCCGTCCACCGACGACGTCGGCGTCTCCGCCTACGACGTCTATGTGTGGACCGGCGGCGCCTTCCTGCGCACGCAGCAGGCCACCGTCGACATGCGGGCCGATCGGGTCATCGCGGTGGTCGCCGGCCTCACGACAGGACGCGACTACCTGTTCTACGTCGTGGCCAAGGACCGCGCGGGCAACCTCAGCGCGCCCTCCGACCTGGTCCGCGCCCGGGCCATGTCCGAGCCGCCCGCCGCCAGTCCGAGCCCGGGGACGGACACCACGCCTCCCGGCACACCGACCGGAATGACCACCGTGACCGGGATGGACATCCCCGGCGGCATCTTCCTCGCCTGGAACACCGTCAGCGATGACAGTGGCATCCCGCCCCGCTACGACCTGTTCCGGCGCACCGACCACGGCTACTCCTACGAGGGCGAGAACGGCACTCCCCGCGACATCGTCACCGGGCTCGAAGGCGGCAAGCCGTACACCTTCCAGGTCGTGGCCCGCGACACGGCCGGGAACCTGAGCAACCCCTCGGCGCCGTACACGGCCATCGCGCAGCCTGGGGGAACGTCCTCGCCCAGCCCGTCGGTGTCCCCCAGCCAGTCGGCGTCGCCCGGTTCCGGATGCAGGGTGACATACGCCGCCACCACCTGGGACGGCGGGTTCACCACCACCGTCACGATCACCAACACCGGCACCGCCATCGTCGACGGGTGGAAGCTGGCCTTCTCCTTCCCGCTCGCCTCCCAGCGGCTCACCAACGGTTGGTCGGCCGTCTGGACCCAGACCGGCACCGCCGTCACGGCCGAGAACTACGCATGGAACAAGACGCTCAAGCCGGGCCAGTCGCTGTACCTCGGCTTCAACGGCACCTACACCGGCGAGAACCCCAAACCGGCCGCCTTCGCCCTCAACGGCACCACCTGTTCCTGACCCTCCCCGGCCCGGCGCACCCGGATGCGCCGGGCCGCCGCAGCCCTCCCGCGCCCACCCGCCCCGAGGATCTGCGGCCGTACACCGCGTACGTCAACGGTGCGGCCGGCCTGACCTGGACGAAGTCCACGGACGACGCCCGAGTCTCCGGCTACGACGTCTACTTTGGATCGACGGCGGCGCGTAACGAGTGCGCTCCTGAGGCCGGTGGTGCGTGCGATGATGCCGGGATGACCGATGCGCTGCCCGGCCTGGAGCCCGAACCGAGCCGGGGGTCCCCGCCTGCCGCCCCGCGCCGACGCGTCGCCGGATACGAGATCGAGGACGAGTTGCGGGCGGCCGGGGCGGTCCATGTCGCCGGGGTGGACGAGGTCGGCCGCGGCGCCTGGGCCGGACCGGTCGTGGTCTGCGCGGCCGTCAGCGCTTTAGGCCCGCCGCCCGAGTTGCCGGGGCGCGGGGAGCGCAGGGTCCGGCTGACCGACTCCAAGCTGCTCGGCCCGGCGCAGCGGGAGGCGTTCGCGGAGGTCCTGCCGGGCTGGCTCACCTGTCACGCGTACGGCGAGTCCAGTGCGCAGGAGATCGACGAGGTCGGGATGACGGAGGCGCTGCGCCGGGCCGTGTGCCGGGCCCTGGAGGTCCTGCCGCTGCGGCCCGACGTAGTGCTCCTCGACGGCGCGCACGACTTCCTCGGACGCCCGTGGCGGGTGCGGTGCGAGGTGAAAGCCGATCAGCGCTCGGTCTCTGTGGCCGCCGCGTCGGTGCTGGCCAAGGTCCACCGTGACCGGCTGATGGCCGAGATCGGCGAGGAGCATCCGGCCTATTGCTTCGCCGCGAACGCGGGCTATCCGTCGCCGGTCCACCAACGCGCTCTCGCCGAAAGCGGCCCGACCCCGCACCACCGGCTGTCCTGGTCCTACCTCGACGACCTGCCGCGCTGGAGGCACCTGCGCAAGCACCGGGACCCCCTCGCCGGCTCCGGTCAGACGACCCTTCTCTGACCCCCTCATGTCCTCACCCGCCGGGTGGTGCGGGGGTTGCGGTAGGTGAAGGCCCAGCGGTCGGCTCCGATCTTGCGGCGGGTGTAGCGGGTGGGGTGGCGGTAGCGGTCGCGGTTGTGGAACTGGCACGCCGGTCCCAGCAGTTTGAGGTCGGTCAGCCCGCCGCTGCACCAGTCCTCGGCGTGGTCGATCTGGCACATCGTCGCGGGCAGCGGGCAGCCGTCCACCCAGCAGGTCGCATACCGGGCGAAGACCGCCCGCCGCTGCGCCGGAGTCGCCAATCGCACCTTGCGGCCCATGTCCAGCACCTGCCCACCGGCGTCCATCACGATCCGCACCAAAGTGCTGGTACGGGCCAGCCGATGCACGCTGGCAACAGGCAGCAGATACCCGGTCGCCAGGATCAGCCCCGGCAACCCCCGCAACCACACCCCCGGCGGCGGACTGTTCACCCCCACCCCCGGCCACGCGTCATCGTCGCGTTCCACCCCCGGCGGAGCGTCGGCTCCTGTCCGGCGCGTCTCATGCCGCGCCTCGCCTGTCCAGGAGGCGTGCCCCTGCCGGGTGTCGTCGACCTCGCCGACCTCACCGACCTCGCCGAGGTCGGCACGCTCGTCGCCGTGGGCCGAGTCGAAGTGCGGCCAGACGACGGCCGGGCCGCCTGTGGCCGGGCGCTCGGGAGCAGAGGGCTCGCTGTCGGCCTCGGTTGTGGCGGCGCAAGGCGTGCCGAAGCCCTCCCTGACGCAGGTGTCAGAGCCGGGGACGGAGCCAGGGCCGCAGGAGCCGAGGTCGGGACCAGGGTCGTCGCTCGGGTCGGCGTCTGAGGGGTCGCTGGTGGGGTGGTCGGCAGAGGGGTCAGCTGTGGGGTCGTCTGAGGGGTCGTCTGAGGGGTCGTCTGTGGGATCACCTGAGGGGGTGGTGCCTGAGGGTTCGTCGGCTGGGGGGTCGTCGGGCAGGGATTCGGCGTTGACCAGCACCAGGAGCTCGGTTGCGATCTTGTTCTCCAGGAACGCGATGAACGCATCGGCGTTCCGCACACTCGGGGTGCGGTCGTCGCCCTCGGCCTTGGGCTTGGCGTAGACGTCCAGCAGGTGCTGCAACCGCGCGGCGGCCTCGACCGGGAGGTAGAACTCTCCCTCCAGCCCGCCGTTCCGGCGCCGCCACACCCGGAAGAACCGGCGGTCGAAGTCGGCCTGCTCATCCTGCTCGTGGCCGTCGGGGTCCAGCACCGCCCGCAGATACCGCCCCGCCTTTGCCACCTCAACCGCACCCGCCGAACCTGCCAACTCCAGCAAAATCGCCTCAGCGGTGATCGCCTGCTCGTCGGTCAACCCCGCGGTGGCGGTACAGATCGCCTCCACGATCCCCTCCGCCAGGCTGCCCACCGCGAACCGCTCACGCACCCGCGACAGACGACCCAACTCCATGCCCATCGTCACCAACCGGCCCGCACCCGGAATCGTCATCCCCCCGACGCTGCGCAGCCACAACCGGGTGGAGGCATGCCCATGGCTCTTCGCCTCCCCGGCCCGATGCACCCGGCCCACCCGGGCAGCCAACGCCGAAGTGATGCGGTCGCGGGCCGCCAGCAACTCCTCCGCCTCGGCCAGACACACCTCCGCCGACTCAGGCACCGCCACCAGCGCCACCACCCGCGCCGCCTCACCAACAGCCGCCACCGCCACCCACGACGACGACCCACCGCCACCAGAAGCATCCCGGTCCGGGCCCGCATCGCTCCGGCCGGCGCCCTCGGCACCGCCAGATGCACCACTGGACTCACCACCAGAAGCACCAGCGAAAACACCGCCGGAAGCGCCGCTGTAGGAACCCCCAGCGCCATCCTGACAAGCCGCGTCGGGAGAAGCACAACCAGGAGAATCACCGTCAAGAAAAGAACCGTCGGCAGCACCGCCAGCGGTGCGCCCTGCACCCGTGCGCCCTGCACCCGTGCGCCCTGCACCCGTGCGCCCTGCATCCGTGCGCGCGGCATCAGTGCGCGCGGCATCGGCACCGGCAGGGGCGCCGGCAGGGGCGCCGCTGCCGGCATCTCCTGCGTGAGGGGCAGCGGCGGCGGAACCGACTCCAGGGCCGGGGATGTCGGCATGGTGGTCAGGAGCACCATCAGAGGCGGGGCCATTCGCGGTTTCGTCATCGATGGAGGCGTCAGTGCTGGAGTTGTCAGTGCTGGAGTTGTCAACGGCAGCGGTACCGGCATGAGTCGTAAATGCTTGAATGAAGGGAAAAGTCGCCGGGGTGCCGAATCGGCTCGCGGGCTCTCGCGTATCGGGATCGACGATCGGCACATATTCTCGGGCAAGTGCGCCCTCGGACGACCAAAGGGGCGAGCCGGCGATGAGCTGATCCCACCAGTCGCCATCACCGGTATCGTTCGAGTGCGGGAGGGGCACAGGATCACTATCGAACAGATCCATCACACTTCCCCCCTCCAATTCGAATTCCTGTATTAATTCTTTCACACCAACCCGACACAGGCACGCCCACGACAGCCATTTGTTGGAGTTACAGGTGCGCTCCCTTTTTGAGGTAATAACCGATATTTCCCTCATGCGCATCGCGACGTGAGAGACGGAAACGGCCGGGGCTTACGACCCATTCGATCAGAACGGATCTGGCCCCGGCCGCCCTTATATGCCGTTCAGGGACGTTCGCGGAGATCGTCCACCCAGCCGGCCTCCTCCAGGGTTACCCGGAGGTTCGGCGCGGATTCGCCGTCGCCGACCACCTCGTACTGCAGGAGCCTGGCCGAGTCGGGATCGATGATGATCCGGTACTCGATCGATCCGCCGTCGTCGCCGGGGCCCTTCGCCGCCAGGGCCGCCCCCGTACGCCCCAGCGCGTCGGCGCGATCGCCGAGGGCGGTCAGCCCTCGCTCACCGGCCAGCACCCGGAACAGCGCCGCGCGGGTGCCCGGCGTGATCGGGGCGTTCAGCAGGTCGACGGCCGTCTGCCACAGGTAGACGGAGAAGTCCTCCTCGTTCGCGCCGCCGCCCGGGCGTGCCCGGTAGAGCTCGTGCAGCCGCCGCTCCAGCACCTTCTCGTCCGTCGGCAGCCGGTCGACGTTGCGGATGGTGATGCCGGGGTTGTCGATCGAGAGGACCCGGTCGAGCCGGTCCTCGTAACTCCTCTCGCCGCCCTTGGCGAGCCGGGGCGCACCGGACGCGCGCCACTTCCGCTCGTCCTCGGGCGACCCGAACGTCAGCCTGCCGTCCGACCTGCTGACGTTGCGGTTGGCGTCCCCCTTCCGGCGGGCCCGCCAGGTCTCGTCCGTGCTCCCCGAGAAGACGACGTACGGCAGCGGCGCGGGGTTCTTCTTGAGCTCGGTCACCTTTTCCTCGAACCACCGGTCGGCGGCCTGCCGGGAACCCGACGCCGCCCTCTTGTCCCGCTCGGCGACGAGGGCCTTCAGTCTCGTGGCGTACGCGTCGTCGTCGACGACGTGGCGGCTGAAGGTGCGGTCGCGTGTGTACCAGTAGTGCCCGGTGCCGGCCTCGACTCTGGACGCGCTCTCGGCGGCGGCCAGCAGCACGGTACGCGCGTCAAGGACCTCGGTGGTGGGTGCGCCGGTAGTGGGTGCGGCGGCGATGTCGTGCGAGTTCCCTCCGGGCTGCCCCCCGGTGCCGGGGACGGCCGGGCCCGAATCGGGGGTCACCCCGGGCACGACGATCACGGCGGCGGCCAGCCCCGCGGCCAGCACACCCCCCAGGAACCACGGGCGGCGTCCGAGCGAAGGGACGCGCCGCGGCGGCGCGGCCGGGGTCCGGAAGGCCCGGGCGAGATCGTCCGTACGGCGGCGGCGATGGGCCACCTCGGTCAGCTCGTCCAGCCGCTCAGGCTTGAGCTGGGCGAACATGCGCTCGGTCATGTGCTCCTCCTGGGGAGTGCTACGAGATTGCCCGGTGTCCATCACGCCTCCTCCGCGAACCGCTGTCCGTGTTCGACCGCTCGCGGGCGCCGGGCAGTCCCGGCCGGGCCGCCGGCCGGTTCGGCGCGCAGCGCCCGGCTCAACCGTTTGCGGGCACGGTGCAGCCGCACGTTGTAGGTGCGGGTGGAGCAGCCCATCACGGTGGCGGCCTGCTCGGGCGGCAGGCCGTGCCAGCTCGCCAGCGCCATCGCCTCCACGTCCTGCTCCGGCAGGGTCGCGAGCGCGGCCAGCGCGGTCGTCCGGTCCACGACGTGGTCGGCCACGTCCCAGGCCACGGTGTCGCGTTCGGTGCTCAGCGCGGCGATGCGGTCGACCAGCGCCTGCCGCCGGCCGCGTGAGTCACGCTGCTTGGCCAGCAGGTTGCGGGCCACGCCCAGCAACCACGGCAGCACGGGCTCGGGCAGCTCGCCCAGGCGCCGCCAGGCGACCAGGAACGTCTCGCTGCACACGTCCTCGGCGACGCCGTGCTCGGCCCGCAGCAACGCGTAGCCCAGCACGGCCCGGTAGTGCCGGTCGTAGAGGGCGGTGAATCGTTCTTCGGGATCGTCCACACCCAGTAGTCCCTCCGGAGACCCCAGGATTACCGATGAGCCGGAAAAGCCCACCGCCGGAGGGAGATCACCGCCAGGAGGTCTACGCGCCGGCCGGGATGTCGGCCGGAACGTCGCCCGGGATGAGGCCGCTGCCCTCCGGCGCCGCGGCGGGGTCGGAGCCCACGTGGACCGGCTTGTTGTCCCGGTCGACGAAGACGACGCGCGGCCTGAGCGCCTTGACCTCCTCCTCGGCGACCAGCGCGTACGCGATGATGATCACGAGGTCGCCGACCGAGATGAGCCGGGCGGCGGCGCCGTTGATGCCGATCGTCCCGGAGCCCGCAGGGCCCTCGATTACGTACGTCGACAGGCGGTTGCCGTTGTCGATGTCGACGATGTCGACCTTCTCGCCCTCGACGAGGTTCGCCTCGGCCATGAGGTCCGCGCTGATCGTCACCGAGCCGACGTAGTGCAGATCGGCCTGCGTGACGGTGGCGCGGTGGATCTTCGACTTCATCAGCGTGCGGAACATGGTCTCCCACCGGGGTTCGAAAGCGGCCTCCTCACGAGCGCCCTCGATGGTACGTCACGCCGCGAGGCCGCCTTTCATCCCCTGTACTCGACGGACGCGTCGAGCAGCCACTCCGCCGCGTACGCCGCGAAGGAGGAGCGGACGAGCACGTGAAAGCCGTCCTCCACGGCGACCAGGACGACCCCGGTCCTGGCCAGCAGGGTCTGCGCGCACCGGCCGGGGCCGAACTCCCGGGGGTGCAGGTCGAGCGCGCAGCCGTGCGCCAGCACGTCCCGCGCCCGCTCCCCGGCGACCACCAGGGTCGTGCGCTGCGCCGACACGTCCACGACCGAGACGTGCTCACCGGCCGCCGCGTCCCGGATCCGCTCGGTCAGCTCCCGCGCGGCGCCGTCCGGGCCGACGACCAGCCACTCGTCCGGCCCGAGCCACAGCACGCTCAGGCCGCCTCCTTCGGTCACGACACCGGGCTCCGCCGGCAGCGGCACGCCTAGAGCCACCCCGATCCGTTCCGCCGCCGGGCTCCCGGGGTCGGCCCGCACGTTCAGGTGCGTGAGGAAGGGGATCTCCGCCAGGCGGATCGCGCCGCCCGCGCTCGCCGCCGCGAACCTGGCGGCGTACGCCGCCGCCGGGCTCCTGCGCCCGATCACAGATTCAGCCACAGATTCAGCCACAGACCCAGCCACAGACTCAGCCGTCACGGCGGGCTCCTTCCGGGTCGTACAGGACGTGGGAGGTCACGGTCACCGGCACCAGGTCGTCCCCGACCGGCGCGTACAACCGCTCGCCGACGCGCCCGCGCCCGCCGCTGACCAGCGCGAGCGCGAACGTCCGGCCGAGCGCGGCGCTGCGGTAGCTGGAGGTGACGAAGCCGAGCGCCCGCACCGGCGGCGCGGCCAGGGCAGTGGGCCGTGCAGTGGGCCGTGCAGTGGGCGCCACAGGGCCCGCCACAGGGGCGGAAACAAGGTGCGCGCCCTCGGGCAGCAGCACGCCGGGGTCCTCCGGCAGCAGGCCCACCAGGTGCCTGCGGTCGGGCCGGGACGTGTCCGCCCGCGCGTACGACCGCCTGCCGACGAAGTCGGCCTTCTTCTTCGAGACGATCCACTTCATGCCGAGGTCCTGCGGGGTGACCGTGCCGTCGGTGTCCTGGCCGACGATGGGATATCCCTTCTCCGCGCGCAGCACATGCATGGTCTCGGTGCCGTACGGCGTGACCTCGCCGGACGCCATGACCGCCTCCCACAGGGCGAGCCCGTACCAGGACGAGACGTTGATCTCGTAGGCAAGTTCGCCGGAGAAGCTGATCCGGCAGACCCGCGCCTCGATCCCGGCGACCTCGGCGTCCCGCCAGGTCATGAAGGGGAAGTCGGCGTTGCCGACGGCGAGGCCGGGGGCGAGGGCCGCGAGCACCTCGCGGGAGCGCGGCCCGGCGAGCGCGACCGTCGCCCACTGCTCGGTGACCGAGGTGCAGCGGACCCGCAGGTCCGGCCACTCGGTCTGCAGCCACTCCTCCATCCAGTCGAGCACCGCCGCCGCGTTGCCGGTGGTCGTGGTGACGAGGTAGTGGTCGTCCGTCAGGCGGATGGCGGTGCCGTCGTCGAAGACCATGCCGTCGGGGCGGCACATGACGCCGTAGCGGATGGAGCCGACCTTGAGGGTGCTCATCATGTTCGTGTAGAGCCGGTCCAGGAACACCCCCGCGTCAGGGCCGACCACGTCGATCTTCCCGAGTGTGGAGGCGTCCATCGCGCCCACGCCCTCCCGTACGGCGGCGCACTCGCGCAGCACCGCGGCGCCCATGTCCTCGCCGGGCCGGGGGTAGTACCAGGGCCGCTTCCACTGCCCGACGTTCTCGAACAGCGCGCCGCGTGCCACGTGCCACTCGTGCATGGCGGTGACGCGCACCGGGTCGTGCAGGGGCCCTCGGTCGCGGCCCGCCAGCGCGGCGAACGAGACCGGTGTGTACGGCGCGCGGAACGTCGTGGTCCCGAGCCCGGCGACGTCGACGCCGAGGGCGTGCGCCACGACGCCGCTGGTCAGCAGGCCGGAGGTCTTGCCCTGGTCGTGGGCCGTGCCCGCGGTGGTGTAGCGCTTGACGTGCTCGACCGAGGTGAGGCCCGCGCCGGTCGCGCGCAGCACCTCCGCCACCGTCACGTCACGCTGCAGGTCCACGAAGTGGGTGCCGTAGTCGCCCGACTCCACCAGCCACAGGTGCTCGGCGGGCGCGGCGGCGGGCTCCTCCTTTACCACCGGCACAGTAACCCCAGGCGCACCGAACCCGAGGGCGGCCAGCGCGCGGCGGCCCGCCTCGGCGCCGTCCGCCAGGCAGTCGCGCAGCATCGTCACGCCGGCGGCGAACCCGGCGGCCTCGGCCGCCTGACGGGTCTCGCCGGGGACGAACGCGCCCAGCCCCTCGTCGTACCGCAGGGTGCCCCCGGCCTGGCTGAACAGGTGGGCCACCGGCGTCCAGCCACCGGACACGAGCAGCAGGTCGGCGGCGACCTCCCTGGTCCCGCGGCCGGAGCGGGGGGCGATCTCGGCCCCGGTGACCTCGCCCTCGCCCTTCGCCGCCGTCACCACGTGCCCGGTGAGGACCTCGATGCCGCGTTCCGCGCACCGGTCCGCCCAAGCACTGCCCGGTTCCCGCCGTACGTCGGCCACGGCGGCGATCTCGATCCCGGCGTCGGCGAGGTCGAGCGCCGCCGCGTAGGCGGTGTCGTTGGTGGTGAACACGACCGCCCGGCGGCCGGGCAGCACGCCGTACTGGTTCACGTAGGTGCGGGCGGCGCCGGCCAGCATGACGCCGGGCAGGTCGTTTCCGGCGAAGGCGACGAACCGCTCGTGCCCGCCGGTGGCCAGCACCACGCGCTTCGCGCGGATCCGCCAGACGCGTTCGCGCGCCATGCCGGGCGGGGCCGCCGCGCCGAGGTGGTTGGTCCGCCGCTCGACCGCGACGACGTAGTTGTCGTCGTAGTGGCCGATGACGGTGGTGCGGCGCAGCACGCGCGTGTCCGGCAGGGCGGTCAGCGCGGCGATCTCGGCGGACGCCCACGCGCGGCCCGGCCGGCCGTCCACCGTCTCGGTCGTGCCGAGCAGGCCGCCGCCCGGCTCGGGCCGCTCGTCGGCGAGAATGACCCGCGCACCGGCCCGCGCGGCCACGCCCGCGGCGGCGATGCCGGCCGGTCCCGCGCCGACCACGAGCACGTCGCAGTGCGTGTGGACGGCGTCGTACCGCGCCGGGTCGGGCCGGTCGGCCAGCCTTCCCCGCCCCGGGAGCCCGGTGGCGACCAGGCCGTCGTACAACTCGACGGTCGTGGCCGTGAGCATCGGCTCGGGGAACGGCTCCTCGATCTGGACGACCGCGTTGGGCTCCTCGCAGCCCGCGGCGTAGACGCCGCGCGGGCGGCCGAGCCTGACGCTGCTCGCGACCGTGCGCACGCCGTTGGCCAGCAGCGCCGAAGCCAGCGTGTCGCCCGCCAGGCCTTCGAGGTCGCGGCCGTCGAACCGGAAGCGCAGGACCCGCCCGGTCACACCCTCGCGGCGGTACGGCCGGCCGCTCATGTGATCACCGGCCGCGGCTCGCCGGCCCGGTAGACGGCGTGGATCTCGTTGGTGGCGGTGTCCCGTACGGCGTTGAACCAGCGGCGGCACCCGGCCGCGTGGCTCCACCGCTCCGCGAACAGGCCCTTGGGGTTGTCGCGGAAGAACAGGTAGCGGGCCCACTCCTCGTCGGAGAGGGCGGCCGGGTCCTCCGGATGGGCGACGTGCGCCTGCCCTCCGTAGTGGAACTCGGCCTCGTCCCGCGGCCCGCACCACGGGCAGGCGATCAGCAGCATCTGCGCTCCGAGAACTAGTGGGCGACGGCGGCGGCGCCGTGCTCGTCGACGAGCCTGCCGGTGGTGAACCGGTCGAGTGAGAAGGGGGCGTTGAGCGGGTGCGGCTCGCCGGTCGCCACGGTGTGCGCGTAGCACCAGCCGACGCCCGGGGTGGCCTTGAACCCGCCGGTTCCCCAGCCGCAGTTCACGTAGAGGTCCTCGACCGGGGTGAGCCCGACGACGGGTGAGGCGTCGGGGGTGACGTCCACGACGCCGCCCCAGGTGCGCAGCACGTGCGCGCGGGCGAAGACCGGGAACAGTTCCAGCGCGGCCGCCATCTGCCGCTCGATGATGTGGAACGCCCCGCGCTGCCGGTAGGAGTTGGCCGTGTCGATTCCGGCGCCCATGACCAGTTCGCCCTTGTGCGCCTGGCTGACGTACACGTGGACGGCGTTCGACATGACCACGGTGGGGTGCACCGGTTCGAGCAGTTCCGACACCAGCGCCTGCAACGGGTGGCTCTGCAGCGGCAGCGGCACGCCCGCGAACCCGGCGACCATCGAGGAGTGTCCGGCGGCGGCCAGCGCGACCTTCTTCGCGGCGATCGGGCCGCGGGTGGTCCGCACCCCGGTCACCCGGCCGTCGCGCACGTCGAGGCCGGTCACCTCGCAGTGCTCGATCAGGTCGACCCCGAGGTCCGCCGCCGCTCTGGCGAAGCCCCAGGCCACGTAGTCGTGCTTGGCGATCCCGGCCCTCGGCTGGAAGGTGGCGCCGAGCACCGGGTAGCGCACGTCCGGAGAGATCTCGACGATCGGGCAGACCTCCTTGACCTGCTCCGGCGTCAGCCACTCGGCGTCGACGCCGTTCAGCCGGTTGGCGTTGACCCGGCGCACGCTCTCGCGGACGTCCTGCATACTGTGCGCGAGGTTGAGCACGCCGCGCTGGCTGAACAGCAGCGGATAGCCGAGGTCCTCCTCCAGGCCCTCCCACAGCTTCAGCGCGTGCTCGTAGATGCCCGCGCTCTCGTCCCACAGGTAGTTCGACCGGATGATGGTGGTGTTGCGGGCCATGTTGCCGCCCGCGAGCCAGCCGCGCTCCAGCACCGCGACGTCGGTGATCCCGTGGTTCTTGGCCAGGTAGTACGCCGTGGCGAGGCCGTGGCCGCCGCCGCCGACGATCACCACGTCGTACGACCGCTTGGGCTCGGCGGAGCGCCACAGCCGGTCGGGGTGGTCCGGCATTGGATCGGGCATAGGGTTCATCGGGCCTCCCCGGTCCCGCGCAGTCGTTCCATCACGGGGTCGAACAGGGGCTCCTCGGCGACCACGGCGGTCACCCGGCGGTCGAAGTAGCCGATCTCCAGCGTCCGGCCGGGCGTGGCCAGCGCGGCGGGCAGCCAGGCGTAGGCGATGCCCTTGCCGATCGTGTAACCGAAGGCCGCGCTGGTGACGTAGCCGACGCCCGTGTCGCCGTCGTACACCGGCTCCCTGCCCATGACCACCTGGACGGGGTCGTCGATGGTCAGGCAGGTGAGGCGGCGGCGCACGTTCTCCTTGCGCCGCTCCAGCGCCGCGCGGCCGACGAAGTCGCCCTTGTCCATCTTCACGGCGAACCCGAGCCCGGCCTCGTACGGGTCGTGCTCGAAGGTCATGTCGGTGCCGAAGGACCGGTAACCCTTCTCCAGCCGGAGGCTGGCGAACGCGCCGCGCCCGCCCGCGATGATCCCGTGCTCCTGCCCGGCCTCCCACAGGGTGTCCCACAGCTTCGCGCCGAGGTCGGCCGTCGTGTAGAGCTCCCAGCCCAGCTCGCCGATGTACGACAGCCGCAGCGCGGTGACCGGCACGGCGCCGACGTACGCCTTCTTGGCCCGGAAGTAGCGGAAGCCCTGGTTGGAGAAGTCGGCGCCGGTCAGCGGCTGCACGAGGTCGCGGGCGCGCGGCCCCCAGACGCCGAGGCAGCAGGTGCCGGCGGTGATGTCGCGGACCACGACCGACCCGTCCTCCGGCAGGTGGCGGTGGAGCCAGTCCAGGTCGAGGTTGCCGTTCGCGCCGACCTGGAACGTGTCGCGGCCCAGCCGGGCGACGGTGACGTCGCTGCGGATGCCGCCGTCCACGTCGAGCAGCAGGCAGTAGGTCACCGAGCCGACCGACTTGTCCATCTGGCCGGTCGTCAGCCGCTGGAGGAAGGCGAGGGCGCCGGGGCCGGCGACCTCCAGGCGTTTCAGCGCGGTCATGTCGTACAACGCGACGGTCTCGCGGGACGCCCGGGCCTCCGCGCCGACGATCGGCGACCAGTAGCGGGCGGCCCAGTCGCCGGGCGCCGGGATGTCCCCGCCCTCCAGCAGGCGGGCGTTGGCGCCGTACCACTGCGGCCGTTCCCAGCCGGACGCCTCGAGGAAGTACGCGTCCAGCTCGCGCTGCCGGGCGTGGAAGGGGCTGAGGCGCAGCGGCCGCGGCTCCTCCATCGGCTGGAGCGGGTGGATGATGTCGTAGACCTCGACGAAGTTCCGACAGCCGCGGGCCAGCACGTAGTCGGGCGCGAGCTGGTGCGGCTCGAACCGGTTGACGTCGCACTCGTGCAGGTCGAAGGACGAGCAGTGGCCGTCGACCAGCCACTCGGCCATCGCCCTGCCGACCCCGGCGGAGTGGGTCACCCAGACCGCCTCGGCGACCCAGAAGCCCTTCACGTCGGGCGACTCGCCCAGCAGCGGCATGTGGTCCTGGGTGAAGGAGAACACCCCGTTGATGCCCTCGTCGATCTCCACCGCGCGGGTGCCGGGCAGCAGCCGCCGGGTCTCGGTCCAGGCGTCCTCGAAGTCCTCGGGAGTGAAGGCGAGCACCGACGGCATCACCTCGGCCTCGTCCACCGGCAGCAGGTCCTCGGGCCGGACCGGCATCGGCCGGTGGCCGTAGTAGCCGACGCCGACGCCGCCGGAGCGCTGGCGGTAGTAGAGGTCGGCGTCCTGGTGCCGCAGGATCGGCAGCGTCGCCTCCTCGGTGTGTCCTTCCAGCCCGGGCACCGGCCCGGTCCAGGCGAGCTGGTGGGCGAGGGGGGTGAGCGGCAGCGGCATGCCCGCCATCGCGGCGACCTTCGGCCCCCAGATGCCGGCGCAGCACACCACGACGTCCGCGGCGATCTCGCCCTGGCCGGTCACGACCGCGGCCACCCGGCCGTCCTCGGTGCGGATGTCCAGCACCTCGCGCCGCTCCAGCACCCGTACGCCGCGCGACCTGGCCCGGCGCAGCTGCGCCTCGACCGCGCGTACGGCCTTGGCGATCCCGTCGGTGGGGATGTGGAGACCGCCGAGCACGACGCCTGGGTCGAGCAGGGGAAAGAGCTCCGCGCATTCGGCGGGGGTGAGCAGGCGCGATTCGACACCCCAGGAGGTGGCCCAGCCGTGCCGCCGGTGCAGCTCGGCGAGCCGCTCGGGGGTGGTGGCCACCTCCAGGCCGCCGACCTGGAGGAAGCAGGGCTCGCCGTCGAGGTCGAGCGAGCTGAGCTTCTCGACGGTGTAGCGCGCCATCCGGGTCATGGTCTTCGACCCGTTGATCTGGAAGACCAGGCCGGGCGCGTGCGAGGAGGAGCCGCCGGTCGCGGGCACCGGGCCCTGGTCGACCACCGTGACGTCCGTCCAGCCGCGGGCCGACAGTTCGTCGGCGAGCGCCGCGCCGACGACGCCGGCCCCGATGACGACGACGCGCGGGCCCGTCGTGGTCACGTGTTCCATGTTCACGCTCCTCGGCCGGCGTCGCGCGGCCTGAACCAGTGCTGGGGACGGGGATCGGTGTTCTGCCACACGTGCTTGATCTCGCGGTACTCGTCCAGGCCCGTGGGGCCGAGCTCGCGGCCCACCCCGGACTGCTTGAAGCCGCCCCACTCCGCCTGCGGCACGTACGGGTGGTAGTCGTTGATCCACACCGTCCCGTGCCGCAGCCGGGCGGCCACCCGCTGCGCCTTTCCCGCGTCCCGCGTCCAGACGGCGCCCGCGAGGCCGTAGTCGGTGTCGTTGCCCAGGGCGACCGCCTCGTCCTCGCCGGAGAAGCGCTCCACGGTCAGGACCGGCCCGAACGACTCCTCCCTGACCACGCGCATCTCGCGGTGGCATCCGTCGAGCACCGTGGGGCGGTAGTAGAACCCGCCGGCCAGCTCCGGCTCGTCCGGCCGCCGCCCGCCGCAGCGGAGCTTCGCGCCCTCGGCGAGACCGGCCTCGACGTACGCCTCCACCTTGGCCAGGTGCGCGGCGGAGATCAGCGGACCGGTCTCCGCCTCGGGGTCGAACGGCCCGCCCAGCCGGATGTCCTCGGCCCGGCGGGCGACCTCGGCCACGAAGGCGTCGTGGATCGGGTCCTCCACCAGCAGGCGGGCGCCGGCCGAGCAGACCTGGCCCGAGTGCAGGAAGACCGCGGTCAGCGCGAAGTCGACCGCGGTCTCGAAGTCGGCGTCGGCGAAGACGATGTTGGGGTTCTTGCCGCCGAGCTCCAGCGCGACCCGTTTCACGGTCGCCGCCGCCGAGGCCATCACGCGCCGCCCGGTCGCGAGGCCGCCGGTGAACGACACCATGTCGACGTCCGGGTGCTCGGCGAGCGGCGCCCCGGCCTCCGGGCCCGCGCCGAGCACGAGGTTGGCCACGCCCGGGGGCAGGCCCGCCTCCTCCAGCAGCCGCATCAGCAGGACGGCCGTACTGGGGGTGAGCTCGCTCGGCTTCAGCACGAAGGTGTCGCCCGCCGCGAGCGCGGGCGCGACCTTCCAGGAGGTCTGCAGCAGGGGGTAGTTCCAGGGGGTGATGAGCCCGCACACGCCGAGCGGCTCGTGGACCACCCGGCTGACCGCGTCGGCCCTGCCGGTGTCGATCACCCGGCCCGCGTCGGTGCCGGCGATGCCGCCGAAGTAGCGGAAGCACCGGACGACGTCGTCCACGTCGTACTCGCTCTCGGCGAGCCGCTTGCCCGTGTCCAGCGACTCGGCCCGCGCGATCGCCGCCCTGTCGCGCTCGATCAGGTCGGCCGTCCGCAGGAGCAGCCGTCCCCGTTCACCCGCGGGCGTACGCGGCCAGGGGCCCGTGTCGAACGCGTGCCGCGCCGCCGCGATCGCGGCCTCGGTATCGGCGCGGGTGGCCTCCGCGACGGTCGCGACGACCGAGCCGTCGGCCGGGCATCGGATCGTACGGCGTCCGCCTGCGACGGCGTCGGTCCAGGCGCCACCGATGAAGAGGTCCGCCACGGGCAGCGCCTTCCGATCACAGTCGTTGCGTAATACGCACCTGTTTGCTTATCGAGGAACAGAATCGATCCCAGACACGGGCTCCGTCAAGGCGTGATCCCTGGCGTGTGACGGTAGAAGTCGGCCTCGGCGGGCGGGAGGGGGGTGTTGCCGAGGATCAGGTCGGCCGCCTTCTCGGCGACCATCATCACCGGGGCGTAGATGTTGCCGTTCGTGACATATGGCATGACCGAGGCGTCCACCACCCGCAGGCCCTCCAGGCCGTGCACGCGCATGCTGTCGGGGTCCACCACCGACATCTCGTCCACGCCCATCCTGGCGGTGCAGGACGGATGGAGGGCCGTCTCGCCGTCCCTGGCCACCCAGTCGAGGATCTGCTCGTCCGTCGCGACCGACGGCCCGGGGGAGATCTCGCCGGCGCTGAACTCCTGGAGGGCAGGCTGGCCCAGGATCGCGCGGGTGACCCTGATGGCCTCGACCCACTCCCGCCGGTCCTGCTCGGTGGACAGGTAGTTGAACCGCAGGGCGGGCTTCACCCCCGGGTCGGCGCTCTTGATCTTCACGCTGCCGCGTGCGTCGGAGTACATCGGCCCGACGTGCACCTGGTAGCCGTGCCCGCCGGCCGGGGAGCTGCCGTCGTAGCGCACCGCGATGGGCAGGAAGTGGAACATCAGGTTCGGGTACGCCACGTCCTCGTTGCTCCGCACGAAGCCGCCCGCCTCGAAGTGGTTGGTCGCCCCCGGCCCGGAGCGCAGGAACAGCCACTGCGCGCCGATCCACGGCCGGTGCCGCCACTTGAGGTACGGCTGCATTGACACCGGCCGCCTACAGGCGTGCTGGACGTAGACCTCCAGGTGGTCCTGGAGGTTCTCCCCCACGCCGGGCAGGTCGTGGACCACCTCCACGCCGAGGGCCCGCAGTTCGGCGGCGTTGCCCACGCCCGAAAGCTGGAGCAGTTGCGGGGTGTTGATCGCGCCGCCGCACAGGACGACCTCGCCCGCGCGGACGACCCGCCCGTCGCACTCGACCCCGACCGCCCGTCTCCCCTCGAACACGATCCTCGTGACGTACGCCCTGGTCCTGATCTCCAGGTTCGGCCGCTTCCGCACGGGGTGGAGGTAGGCGCGGGCTGCCGACAGGCGGCGGCCGCGCCGGATGTTGCGGTCGAAGCGGGCGAAGCCCTCCTGGCGGTAGCCGTTCACGTCGTCCGTGAGCGGGTAGCCCGCCTGCTGCACGGCCTCGAAGAAGGCCGGGAACAGCGGGCTCGCCGCCGGGCCGCGCTCCAGCACGAGCGGCCCGTCGTGCCCGCGCCGGGGATCGTCCGGGTCCGCCGCCAGGCAGTTCTCCATCCGCCTGAAGTACGGCAGGCAGTGCGCGTAGTCCCAGTTCTTCATCCCGGGATCGGCGCCCCAGCGCTCGTAGTCCATCGGGTTGCCCCGCTGGAAGATCATCCCGTTGATGCTGCTCGACCCGCCGAGCACCTTCCCCCTGGCGTGGTAGATCCGGCGGCCGTGCATGAACGGCTCGGGCTCCGACTCGTACTTCCAGTCGTAGAAGCGGCTGCCGATCGGGAAGGTCAGCGCGGCCGGCATGTGGATGAACACGTCCCACAGGTAGTCGGGACGGCCCGCCTCCAGGACCAGCACCCGGGTGGACGGGTCGGCCGACAGCCGGTTCGCCAGCGCGCTGCCCGCGGAACCGCCACCGACGATGACGAAGTCGTACTGCTGAGCGGTCAATCTGCCCTCGTCTCACTCGCGTCCGTACGGGGACCGCCTAAAAGGGGAGGTTTAGTGCAAATCGTATCGTCATGATCGCTGGCCGTTCCGGGTGAAGCGCTACAGTCTCGGCTGTGAGCAACGACGCTTCCGCCGCCAGGTCCGAGGCCTCCGGTGGCGGCGTGCAGTCCGTGGACCGGGCGGTCAGCATCATGGAGATCCTCGCCAGGCGCGGGGAGGCCGGGGTCACCGAACTCGCGGCCGAGATCGAGGTGCACAAGTCGACCGCGTTCCGGCTGCTGGGCGCGCTGGAGGCACGCGGGCTGGTCGAGCAGGCCGAGGACCGCGGCAAGTACCGCCTCGGCTTCGGCCTCGTCCGCCTCGCCGGGAGCGTCTCCATGCGGATGGACGTGACGCAGCGGAGCAGGCCCGTCTGCCGGCGGCTCGCCGAGGAGATCGGCGAGACGGTGAACATCGCCGTCCTGCGGTCGCACTACGCGGTCAACCTCGACCAGGTGCGCGGGCCCGCCGCCGTCACCGCGCACAACTGGGTGGGCCAGCTCACGCCCCTGCACGCGACGTCGAGCGGGAAGGTCCTGCTGGCCCATCTCGACCGGCGGCACCGCGAGGACCTGCTGCGCGCGGCCGGCCTGGAGCGATACACGCCCGGCACGGTGACCTCCGTGGAGGACCTCGAACGCGAGCTGGCCAGGGTGCGCGAGCACGGCTACGCCCTTTCGCTGGAGGAGCTGGAGGTGGGCCTGAACGCGATCGCCGCCCCGGTGCGCTCCTTCCGGGGCGAGGTCGTGGCGGCGGTCAGCGCGTCCGGGCCCGCCTACCGCTTCAGCGAGGAGCGCATGCGTGAGACGGCCCCCGTCCTGCTGCGGGGCGCCGAGGAGATCAGCCACCGCCTCGGCGGATAGCCGTCTCCCCCGCCGGGCCTCCCGCCGCGTCTCCCACCGTGTCTTCCGCCGCACGGCGCAGCCGTACGACGACGCTCTTGGAGGTGGGCGTGTTCGACGTCTCCGCCACCGAGTCCAGGGGCACCAGCACGTTCGTCTCCGGGAAGTACGCCGCGCAGCAGCCCCGCGCCGTCGGATAGGCGACCGCGCGGAACCCCTCGGCCACACGCTCGCCGTCCGCCCACTCGCTGACGATGTCCAGCATGTCGCCGTCCGCGAGCCCGCGCTCGGCGAGGTCGTCGGCGTGGACGAAGATCACCCGCCGCCCGTTCCTGATGCCGCGGTAGCGGTCGTCCAGGCCGTAGATCGTGGTGTTGTACTGGTCGTGGCTGCGGATCGTCTGCAGCAGGAGGCGGCCCGGCGGCACCCGCAGCACCTCCAGCGCGTTCACCGTGAAGTTCGCCTTTCCCGTGGCCGTGGGGAAGCGGCGCTCGTCGCGCGGCGCGTTCGGCAGCGCGAAGCCGCCCGGCCCGCGCACCCTCGCGTTGAAGTCGTCGAACCCGGGCACGACCCGCTCGATGCGCTTCCTGATCGCGTCGTAGCCGGCCTCGAACTCGGCCCACGGCACGTGCGGGTCGTCGCCGAACAGCTCGCGGGCCAGCCGGCACACGATCGCCACCTCCGACAGCAGCACGTCCGACGCGGGGCGGAGCCGGCCGCGCGAGGCGTGCACCATGCCCATCGAGTCCTCGACCGTGACGAACTGCTCGCCGCCGGCCTGGACGTCCCGCTCGGTACGGCCGAGCGTGGGCAGGATCAGCGCCTGCTCGCCGCACACGGCGTGGGACCGGTTCAGCTTGGTCGACACCTGCACGGTGAGCCGGCAGCGGCGCAGGGCCGCCTCCGTCGCGGCGGTGTCCGGCGTCGCCGAGACGAAGTTGCCGCCCATGGCGAAGAACACCCGGGCGTCCCCGTCCCGCATGGCCCGGATGGCCTCCACGGTGTCGTGGCCGTGCTCGCGCGGCGGCGGGAAGCCGAATTCCTCCTCCAGCGCGTCGAGGAACTCCGGCTTGGGCTTCTCGTAGATGCCCATCGTCCGGTCGCCCTGCACGTTGGAGTGCCCGCGTACGGGACACACGCCCGCGCCGGGACGCCCGACGTTGCCGCGCAGCAGCAGGAAGTTGACGACCTCCCTGATCGTCGGGACCGATTTGCGGTGCTGGGTCAGGCCCATCGCCCAGCAGACCACGACCGAGCGGGCGGCGAGCACGTCGCGGGCCGTCTCCTCGATCTCGGCGCGGGTCAGCCCGGTCGCCTCGATCACCTCGGCCCAGTCCGGACCGGCACCGTCGCGCCCGCGCAGGTGCTTCTCCCAGTCCTCGAAGCCATGCGTGTGCGCCTCGACGAACTCGCGGTCCACCACCGTGCCGGGCGCGGCGTCCTCGGCCTCCAGCAGGAGCAGCGACAGCGCCTGGAACAGCGCCAGATCGCCCCCGAGGCGGATCTGCAGGAACCGGTCGGACAACGCCGTCCCGGTCCCGGCGAGGCCGGAGGCCTTCTGCGGGTTCTTGAACCGCAGCAGCCCGGCCTCCGGCAGCGGGTTGACCGACACGATCCGCGCGCCGCCCCGCTTCGCCCGTTCCAGCGCGGTGAGCATGCGCGGATGGTTGGTGCCCGGGTTCTGGCCCACCACGAAGATCAGGTCGGCCCGGTGCAGGTCGTCGAGCAGCACCGTGCCCTTGCCGATGCCGAGCGTCTCGGTCAGCGCCGAGCCGCTCGACTCGTGGCACATGTTGGAGCAGTCGGGCAGGTTGTTGGTGCCGAACCGGCGGACGAGGAGCTGGTAGGCGAAGGCGGCCTCGTTGGACGTGCGGCCGGAGGTGTAGAAGATCGCCTGATCGGGGTGGTCGAGCGCGCGCAGCTCACGCGCGACGACGCCGAAGGCGTCCTGCCACGAGATGGGCTCGTAACGGTCCGAACCGGCCGGCTTGTACATCGGCTCGGTGAGCCGGCCCTGCTGGCCCAGCCAGTAGTCGCTGCGCCGGGCCAGCTCGTCCACCGGATGCTCGGCGAAGAAGTCCCGGGTGACCCGGCGGACCGTCGCCTCCTCGGCCACCGCCTTGGCGCCGTTCTCGCAGAACTCGGCGGGGCTGCGGTGTCCGTCGCCCTCCGGCCAGGCGCACCCCGGGCAGTCGAAACCGGTCTTCTGGTTGACCCGGAGCAGAGTGAGCAGCGTCCGCCCCGCGCCCATCTGGCGGTACGCCGTGCCCAGCGCGTGGCCGACCGCCGGGACCCCGCCCGCCCATGCCTTGGGCGAGCCGATCTCCAGCCGCTCGTCTCCGACGTCCTCCCGAGGCGCCTTACGCGTCACCCTGCATCTCCTCCGACCTCACTCAGCCTGCCGCGTACCCAATCATGGAACAGGCCGATGTGGTGCTCGCTCGGCACCAGCACCCCGCCCCGGGCGTACGTGCGGGAGCTCATCGACGGCTGCGTGCGCTCGCAGGCCTCGAAGTCCTGCTCGTTGACCCGGTGGAACAGCTCCACCGAGCGGCTGACGTCCTTGCCTGCCGCCACGACCTCCGGTAGGTACAGCCAGTCGCACTCCACGACCGTCCGGTCCGCCGCGAGCGGGAACATCCGGTGCACGATCACGTGGTCGGGCACCATGTTGACGAAGACCTGCGGCTTGATGGTGATCGCGTAGTAGCGCCGGTCCTGGTCCTCCCGGATGCCCGGGATCCGGTCGAGCCCCTCGGAGCCGTCGACCGTGAACCCCCGGATCTCCTCGCCGAACGACGCGCCGTGGCCCACGTAGTACTGCGCCGCGTAGCCGCCGGCGAACTCCGGCAGCACCTCGGTCAGCTCCGGGTGGATGGTCGCGCAGTGGTAGCACTCCATGAAGTTCTCGACGATGAGCTTCCAGTTCGCCCTGACGTCGTACCGGATCCTGCGGCCGAGCGCCAGGTTGGCGACGTCGTAGTTGTCGAGGGAGGCCACGTCGCCGAGCCGGGTGCGCACCTCGCCGAGCACGTCCTCCTCGAACGAGGGCGGCTCGTCGGCCAGGCAGACCCACACGTAGCCCAGCCACTCCCGCACCGCCACGTTCACCAGGCCGTACTCGACCCGGTCGAGGTCGGGCATCTTGGTGAGGTTGGGCGCCGCGATCAGCCTGCCGTCGAAGTCGTACGTCCACGCGTGGTACGGGCACTGGAAGGCCCGCCTGGCCTCGCCGGACTCCTCCGTGCGCAGCCGCGCGCCGCGGTGGCGGCAGACGTTGTAGAAGGCGCGGATCGAGCCGTCCCGCGCCCGGGTGACCAGGATGTTCTCGGCGCCGACCTGCACGGTCCGGAACGCCCCGGGCTTCGGCAGGTCCGAGGCCCGCACGGCGCAGAACCACATCGCCTCGAAGACGCGCTCGCACTCCCGCGCGAAGACTTCCGGGTCGGTGTAGGAGGCGCCCGGCAGCGTGGCGATCAGACTGGGCGGCAGGCTCACGGCTGCGGCTCCCGCGACGGGATCACGTAGATCGTGTCGTCCTCCACGACCACCGTGTGCGTCCGCACCGGCAGCTTGGCGGGAGGGCTGTCCACCTTGCCCGTGCGCAGGTCGAAGCGCGAGGCGTGCAGGGGGCACTCGACCTCGCACCCTTCCAGCCAGCCGTCCGCCAGTGAGGCGTCCTGATGCGTGCAGGTGTCGTCGACGGCGTAGATCTCCCCGTCCTCCGTGTGGAAGACCGCGATCGGCGGCTCGGCGTCCAGGCGGAACGCCTCTCCCCGCGGCAGGGACCGGAGGGGACACACAGGAATCATCGGCGTCCTTGGGTGTAAGTCGGCACAGTTGTGTAAGCCGAAACTCCTAGCGCTATGCGCAACACACTGAGGTCACCCGCGTCCGGTGTCAATAGGGGGCCAATAGGTGGAAAGCGGACGTCGGCCATGTCGGGTGAGCCGAGAGGCCCGGCACCCGCGATGATTGTCCTTCGCGTTCTTCACCGTTCTCAGAGAGGAGACGACGTGCGGCGCCAGGACGAGGCCGAAGATCTGGTCCAGTTGCTCACGCCGGAAGGCGAACGTGTCGTGCACCCCGGGTACGACCTGGACCTGTCGAAGAGCCAGTACCGAGGGCTGTACCGCGACATGACGCTGGTACGGCGGCTGGACCGGGAGGCCTTCGCCCTCCAGCGCCTGGGTGAGCTGGGCATGTGGATCCCCTGCCTGGGGCAGGAGGCCGCGCAGATCGGCTCGGGCCGCGCGCTGGAGCCGGACGACCACGTGTTCCCCTCCTACCGGGAGCACGGCGTCGCCTGGTGCCGGGACATCCCTCCGCTCACGCTCATGGGGATGTTGCGCGGCACCACGAACGGCGGCTGGGACCCCCACCACACCGGCTTCCACCTCTACACGATCGTCCTCGGCGCGCAGACCCTGCACGCCGTGGGTTACGCGATGGGGATGCGCAGGGACGGCGACTCCTCGGCCGTCGTGGCGTACTTCGGCGACGGCGCCGCGAGCGAGGGGGACGTGAGCGAGGCGTTCAACTTCGCCGCCGTCTACGACGCGCCGGTCGTCTTCTTCTGCCAGAACAACCAGTGGGCCATCTCGCACCCCGTGGACCGGCAGAGCCGGGCGCCGATCCACCGCCGGGCGCAGGGCTACGGCTTCCCCGGCGTGCGCGTGGACGGCAACGACGTGCTGGCCTGCCTCGCCGTGACGAGGGCCGCCCTGGAGCACGTACGCCGGGGCGACGGGCCGTTCCTCATCGAGGCCCACACCTACCGGATGGGCCCGCACACCACCTCCGACGACCCGGGACGGTACCGCCCGGCCGAGGAGGTGGAGGAGTGGCGGAAGAAGGACCCGATCGCGCGGATGCGGGCGTTCCTCCTGCGCGAGGGCCTGGCCGACGACGCGTTCTTCCGGGAGGTCGACGAGGAGGGCGACCGGCTCGCCATGGAACTGCGCGAGGGCGTCATCGCCATGCCGGATCCGCCGGTGGACGCCTTGTTCGACCACGTCTACACCGGCCGCCACGCGCAGCTGGAGGAGGAACGCGCCTGGTACACCGCCTATCTCGACCGGTTCGAGGAGCCGCGCGCCTGACCGGAGCCTGAACCACAGCCATGCCGCGCGCGGTGTCGCGGTGACGGCCGAGGCGAACCCGGGGCTCCAGCTGGGCGTCCAACAGCGACCCCACAACCGGCAACCGACCATGGAGCTCCCCAGTGGCCCTCGGCATCACCCCACGCTCCGTCCGGCGTACCGCGGCGACGGCCGCGCTGCTCGCCGCCTCGGTCTCCCCACTCCTGCCCGCCACCGTCGCCGCCGCCTCCACCGCTTCCACGGCCGGCACCGCCGTCACCGCGCGCTACGTCGCCCTCGGCGACTCGTACGCGTCCGGGGCGGGGCTGCCGGACCCCACGGACCCGCAGTGCGCGCGCTCCGGCCTCAACTATCCGTCGGTGCTCGCCCGGTCGTACGGCTCCCGCACCTTCCGGGACGTCACCTGCGGCGGCACGACCACCCGCGACCTGTGGCACCGGCAGGGCGCCAAGGCCCCGCAGTTACGCGCCCTGTCGAGGAACACGACCCTGGTCACGGTGACCATCGGCGGCAACGACATCGGCTTCTCCGGCATCATCGGCACCTGTGTCTCCGCCGCGCGGTCCGACCCCGCCGGCAGCCCGTGCCGGGCGGAGTACGCGAAGAGCGGACACGACGAACTCGCCCGCCGCATCAGGGCCCTGTCGCCCCGGATCGCCGCGATGCTGGCCGACGTCAGGCGGCGCAGCCCCCGGGCGACGGTCATGCTGGTCGGCTACCCCGCCCTGCTTCCCGAGAGCGGGGCCGCCTGCCCCTCGGTGGTCCCCTTCGCCAAGGGCGACTTCCCCTACCTGCGGGACACGGTGAAACGGCTCAACGGGGTGCTCCGCCAGCAGGCCCGGCGGGGCGGCGCGGTCTACGTCGACACCTACACGCCGACGATCGGGCACGACATGTGCGCGGGCGACGCGCGTTTCGTCGAACCGCTCGTCGTGGCCGCCGGGGTCGCGCCCGCGCACCCCAACCAGCAGGGACAGCGGGTCATGGCGTCCCTCGTCGCGGAGCGGATCGACCGGCTCCGCCGCTGACGGCGCCCGCGGGTCAGGCCGCCGGCACCGGCCGCCACATGCCGATCCGTACGGGCACGCCGGGCGACGCGTGGACGATCGGGTCGTGCCCCGGGTCGGGCAGGCCGGCCGCCCGCAGCAGCCCCTGCTCCAGCCCGGCCGTCCGGGCGTGGTGCAGGGGCCAGCGCGGGTGCTCGACCTCGGCGGTGGCCAGACGTCCGGCGACGACCGTGAAGAGCCGGTACCGCTCGACCAGGAAGTCGGCGAGCCCGCTCCGCCCGGCCTCCGTCACCGGCGCGCCGAGGTCGACGTCCGCGTCGCACCGCACGCCCGCGTGGCCTGGCCAGAGGCGCCGGCAGCGGTAGCTGCGCCGCGCCCCCGCGCCGCTCACGGACATGCGGGACCAGTAGTACGGCAGCCCGTAACCGGCCCGGGCGCCCAGCACGGCGGGGAGCCTCCCGGCGTCCAGCGACAGGAACCACAGGCCGCCGCGCCCCCGCGCGTCCCGCGCGTACGTCCGCACGTTGGTCTCGGGGAACCGCGACAGCCACGGCAGCGGCGGCAGGCCGGGCACCCGCACGTCCCGCATGAGGAACGGCGTGATCCCGACGTACGCGGACCCCTCGAAGGTGTCCACGGTGAGCCCGTCCGGCAGGAACCCCTGCACGACCTCGGGCGGATACCGCCAGTGGATGAAGGTGATGTCGGCCCAGCGGTGGTGCATCACCGGCTGCTCGACCCGTCCCGTCGGCATGAAGACCATGCCCCGGCATCTACCCAGGACGCCACAGGTCGGTCGTGATGATTTTGTCCGCCACTCACGGAGCTTTCGTCACAATCTAACGAAAGTTCAGCAGCTTCGCCAAAACTATCTTCACAATTCCCCAAAAGATGCTTACCTTCGGGGCGAATCACCGCTACGCGGCCGGTTTGTGAAGCGAACGCGTGCCCACGACCGTGCAGCCGGCCCGCACCGCACCAAAGGAAAGGGAGGTCCGCCATGCCCCCCAGGTGGCCGACCGATCGCGCCAGAAAACGGATCGCGCAGACCTGCGCCCTACTCCTGGCCTTCACGGGCCTGACCGTACTCGCCCCGGCCGCGCCCGCGCAGGCGGCGCCCGTCGACGCCGCCGACTACCAGCGCGTGGAGCTGGCCAGGGGTGTCGCCGAGATGGGCGAGCCGATGACTATGACCGTGCTGCCCGACCTGTCGGTGCTGCACACCGCTCGCGAGGGCGTGCTGCGGCGCACCGACGCGCGCGGCGACACCACCGTGGTCGGCACGCTGAACGTCTACTCCCACGACGAGGAAGGGCTCCAGGGAGTCGCCGCCGACCCGGGCTTCGCGACCAACCGGTTCATCTACCTCTACTACGCTCCCCGTCTCGACACCCCCGACGGCGACGCCCCGGCCACGGCGTCCGACTTCTCGGCCTGGAAGGGCGTGAACCGGCTGTCCAGGTTCACCGTCAAGCCCGACTGGACGCTGGACAAGGCCAGCGAGGTCAAGATCCTCGATGTGCCGGCTGACCGCGGCATCTGCTGCCACGTCGGCGGCGACATGGACTTCGACGCCGCCGGCAACCTCTATCTCTCGACCGGCGACGACAGCAACCCCTTCGACTCGTCGGGCTACGCCCCGATCGACGAGCGGCCCGACCGCAACCCGGCGTACGACGCCCAGCGCAGCGCGGGCAACACCGACGACCTGCGCGGCAAGATCCTGCGCATCAAGGTCAAGCCGGACGGGACCTACGACATCCCCGCGGGCAACCTGTTCCCCGCGGGCACCCCGAACACCCGGCCCGAGATCTACGCGATGGGCTTCCGCAACCCGTTCCGGCTGAGCGTCGACAAGGCCACCGGCGTCGTCTACGTCGGCGACTACGGCCCCGACGCCGGCACCACCGACCCCAACCGCGGGCCGAGCGGCCAGGTGGAGTTCAACCGGGTCACCCGCCCCGGCAACTACGGCTGGCCCTACTGCACGGGCACCAACACGCCGGTCGAGACCTACAACGCGTTCACCTTCCCCTCCGGCCCCTCCGGGGCGAAGTACGACTGTGCCGGCGGCCCGGTCAACGCCTCTCCACGCAACACCGGCCGGCGCACGCTGCCGCCCGCCCAGCCCGCGTGGATCAGGTACGGCGGCGACGCCGGCTCGCCGCCCGAGTTCGGCGGCGGCTCCGAGTCCCCCATGGGCGGGCCGGTCTACCACTACGACGCCGCGCTCGACTCCGCGGTCAAGTTCCCGCAGGACCTGGACGGCCACCTCTTCGCCGGCGAGTTCGGCCGCAGGTGGATCAAGGCGATCGACGTGCGGGCCGACGGGACGCGCGGCGACATCGTCGACTTCCCGTGGACCGGCACGCAGGTGATGGACCTGGCGTTCGGCCCGGACGGCGCGCTGTACGTGCTCGACTACGGCACCGGCTACTTCAACGGCGACGCCAACTCGGCGTTGTATCGCTTCGAGTACGTCAAGGGCCGTGACCGTTCCCCGATCGCGGTGGCCAAGGCCGACAAGACCTCGGGCAGGACGCCGCTCACGGTCACGTTCTCCTCGGCCGGCTCCGCCGACCCCGAGGGCGCGACGCTCACGTACTCCTGGGACTTCGGTGACGGCACCACCTCCACCGAGGCGAATCCGGTCAAGACGTACGACAAGGACGGCACGTACACCGCGACGCTCACGGTGCGCGACCCCGCGGGCAACAGCGGCAGCGCCAGCGTGGTCGTCACCGCGGGCAACACCGCGCCGACCGTCACCATCGAGACGCCCACGGCGGGCAGCCTGTTCCAGTGGGGCGACTCGGTCCCCTTCACGATCAAGGTCACCGATCCCGAGGACGGCGACGTCGACTGCACGAAGGTCAAGATGACCTACGTGCTGGGCCACGACAGCCACGGCCACCAGATCAGCTCGAAGAACGGCTGCTCGGGCGAGCTGACCATCCCGGTCGACGGCGAGCACGACGACGCGGCGAACATCTTCGCGGTGTTCGACGCCGAATACACCGACAAGGGCGGGCTGACCACCCACACCCAGCACATCCTGCAGCCGCGGCACCGCCAGGCCGAGCACTACGCGGCCTCCTCGGGCGTCAACCCGATCAGCAAGAGCCAGGCGCACGGCGGCAAGACCGTCGGCGACGTCAACAACGGCGACTGGATCTCCTTCAAGCCCTACGAGCTGAGCAAGGCCAAGGGAATCGCCGCCCGCGTCTCGTCCGGCGGGAAGGGCGGCACCATCGAGGTCCGCGCGGGGTCGCCGTCCGGCACCCTGCTGGGCAAGGTGAGCGTGCCCGTCACCGGAGGCTGGGAGACGTTCACCGACGTCTCCGCGCCACTGTCGAACGCCCCGGCCGGGACGACCGAGCTCTACCTGTTCTTCAAGGGCAACGACGGCGCGCTGTTCGACGTGGACGACTTCACACTGACGGCCGAGCCGCCCGCGGGCGGCAGCCCGGGACCGATCGTCAACGCCGGCGGCCTGTGCCTCGACGTCGCGGGCGCCAACCCGGCCAACGGCACCAACGTTCAGCTCTACCAGTGCAACGACACCGGGGCACAGGTCTGGACGGTCGACGGCTCCACGCTCCGCTCGCTCGGCAAGTGCCTCGACGTCTCCAACGGCGGCACCGCCGACGGCACGCGGGTGCAGATCTGGGACTGCGTCGCCGGCGTCGGCGCGCAGATCTGGACGATCGGGACGGACGGCACGATCAAGAACCCGCAGTCCGGCAAGTGCCTCGACGGCTCGACCACCGGGCAGATGGTCATCAAGACCTGTGACGGCGGCAACGCGCAGAAGTGGACGACCTCGACGGGCCCGGGCGGCGGCGCCGAGGGCGAGGTCCTGGTCTTCTCGCGTACGGCCGGCTTCCGGCACGACTCGATCCCGGCGGGCGTCCAGGCCGTCAAGGACCTGGGCTTCAAGGTCACCGCGACCGAGGACCCGGCCGTCTTCACGACCCAGAACCTGGCCAAGTACAAGGCCGTGGTGTTCCTCAGCACCACGGGCGACGTGCTGAACGACGCCCAGCAGGCGGCCTTCGAGTCGTACGTCAAGGCGGGCGGCGGCTACGTGGGCATCCACGCGGCGGCCGACACCGAGTATGACTGGCCGTTCTACGGCGGCCTGGTCGGGGCGTGGTTCGCCTCGCACCCCGCGGTCCAGAAGGCGACCGTGAAGGTGGAGGACCGGGCCCACCCGGCGACCGCCCACCTCGGCTCGCGGTGGACCCGCACCGACGAGTGGTACGACTACCGCTCCAACGCCCGCACCACCGCCCACGTGCTGGCCTCGCTCGACGAGAAGTCGTACTCGGGCGGCAAGATGGGCGAGGACCACCCGATCGCCTGGTGCAAGGAGTATCAGGGCGGCCGTTCGTTCTACACGGGCGGCGGGCACACGGCGGAATCCTTCTCCGAGCCGGAGTTCCGGCAGCACCTGCTCGGCGGCATCAGGTACGCCATGGGCGACCTCAAGGCCGACTGCCGTCCCGAGACCGGCTACACGACGCTCTACGACGGCGACACCACGGGCTGGCAGCAGGCCGGGCCCGGCGGATTCACGAACGCCGACGGCACCCTGACCTCGCACGGCGGCCTGGGGCTGTTCTGGTACAAGGCGAAGGAGTTCCACTCCTACTCGCTCAAGCTCGACTGGAAGATGCGCGGCGACGACAACGCGGGCGTCTTCGTCGGCTTCCCCGCCTCCGACGACCCGTGGTCGGCGGTCGACAACGGCTACGAGATCCAGATCGACGCCACTGACGCCCCGGAGAAGACCACCGGGTCGGTCTACGGCTTCCAGTCGGCGGACCTCAAGGCCCGGGACGCCGCGCTCAACCCGCCGGGGCAGTGGAACACCTACGAGCTCCGGGTGGAGGGCGAGCGTCTGCAGATCTTCCTGAACGGCGTGAAGATCAACGACTTCGTCAACACCGACCCGAAGCGGTCCCTCCAGCAGGGCTACGTGGGCATCCAGAACCACGGCGACGGCGACGAGGTGGCGTTCCGGAACATCCGCGTCAAGGAGCTCGGTCCGGCGGAGGGCGACGTCACCGTCCAGGCCGAGAACTGGACGGAGGCGAACGGCGTCGACACCTATCCCCACGCCCCCGCGCACGGCGGCACCGTGCTCGGGTACGTCAACCCCGGCGACTGGGCGGCGTACGACGGCGTGGACCTCACCGGCGTCACCCGGTTCACCGCCCGGGTGGCCTCGCCCACCCCGAGCGGCGGCTTCGAGATCCGGACCGGCTCTCCGACCGGCCCGGTGCTCGGCAGCGTCACCGTCCCGAACACCGGTGGCTGGGAGTCGTACGCGGACGTCTCCACGGAGCTCACGAACGTCCCCAGCGGGAGCGTGAAGCTCTACCTGGTGTTCACCGGGGCCGACTTCGACGTGGACGACTTCACCCTCGTCCGCGCCCCGAAGGACGCCAAGGTCAAGCTGACCGTGACGGCGTCGTCCCGCTGCATCGGCGCCTCGGCGTACCTGGCGGTCACGGCCGTCAACAACGGTGATGTGCCGGCGACCGTGGAGCTGACCACTCCGTACGGTTCCAAGACCGTGGCCGACGTGGCCCCGGGCAAACAGGCCTACCAGTCCTTCAACACCCGGGCCGCCCAGATCGACGCCGGCACGGTGACCGTCAAGGGCACCGCGACGATCGGCGGCAAGCAGGTCGCCACGTCCTACGACGCGGCCTACACCGCGGCCGGCTGCCGCTGAGCTGCTCACACCGCGGTCAGCTTCGCTGACCGCCCGGCGGTGACCGCGATCCACACGACGAGGACACGGCCGTAGCACAACCCGGGGCCGGCCGGCCGACCAGCCGGCCGGCCCCGGCCTCGTACGACCCGGTGGTTTACCCGCCGCTTTCCACGGGAGTGAAGATCATTCCATCGCATACTAAATTCAAGTATTGACCTAAGTCTCGAAGGCGATCATTCTCTGGTCAGGGCTCTCCCCGTTCACCCCCCGAAGAGAGATCGCCATCATGCGAAAGCGTTCGACGATCCATCCCACGCGCCGCGCTCTGACGGCGGTGCTCAGCGCGCTGGTCCTGGTCGTGGCCTGCCTCGTCGCAGCGACGGCCGGGTCCGGGCCGGCGCACGCCGCGCCCGTCCTGCTGTCGCAGGGCAAGGCCGCGACGGCCTCGTCCACGGAGAACGCCGGCACCCCGGCGTCGGCCGCCGTCGACGGGAACACCGGCACCCGCTGGTCCAGCGCGTTCGGCGACCCGCAGTGGCTCCAGGTGGACCTCGGGGCCACCGCGACGCTGAGCCAGGTCACCCTGAACTGGGAGGCCGCCTATGCCAGGTCGTTCAAAATCCAGGTGTCGGCCGACGGTTCGGCCTGGACCGACGTCTACTCCACCACGAGCGGTACGGGCGGCACGCAGACCCTCACCGTGACCGGCTCGGGGCGGTACGTCCGCCTCTACGGCACCGCCCGCGCCACCGCGTACGGCTACTCCCTGTGGGAGTTCCAGGTCTACGGCACGACGACCGGCACCGCCTGCGGCACGGCCGACGCCGCCCAGGGCAGGCCCGCGACCGCCTCCTCCGCCGAGAACGCCGAGACGCCCGCGTCGGCGGCCGTGGACGGCAACAGCGCGACCCGCTGGTCCAGTGCGTTCGGCGACCCGCAGTGGCTCCAGGTGGACCTGGGATCCGTCAAGACGATCTGCAGGGTCGTCCTGACGTGGGAGGCGGCCTACGCCACGGCCTTCAGGATCCAGGTGTCCGACAACGCCACCACCTGGACCGACGTCTACAGCACGACCACCGGCACCGGCGGCACGCAGACCCTCAACGTCACCGGCTCGGGCCGCTACGTCCGCCTCTACGGCACCGCCCGCGCCACCGCGTACGGCTACTCCCTGTGGAGCTTCACCGTGAACACCACGGGCGGCTCGACCGACCCGACGACACCGCCGCCCGACGCCTTCTGGGGCGACACCGCGAGCATCCCGGCGGCCAGGAACGTCGTCATGGTCAAGATTCTCAACCGGACCAACGGCCAGTACCCCGACTCGCAGGTCTACTGGAGCTACAACGGCCAGGTCCACTCCATCGCCGAGCAGCCCTACTTCGACATGCCGGCCAACACGGCGGGCCGGATGTACTTCTACCTCGGCTCCCCCAACAGCCAGTACTACGACTTCATCGAGTTCACCGTCGGGCCGTCGGTGTTCAACGGCAACACCACCCGGGTGGACGCGTTCGGCCTGAAGCTCGCGATGCGCCTGCACGCCCGCGACGGATACGACGTGGCGGTCGGCGAGGACTACGCCACCTTCGCCGAGTCCCGCGCGGCGACCTTCCAGCGGTTCGTCGACGAGGTGCCCGCCGAGTTCAGGCAACTGGCCCAGGTGCAGGCGCCGTACCGCATCCCGGCCCCGGGCAGCGCGTCGATCTTCCAGCCCGGCGGGGCGTACGCGAACTACTTCACCGGCTATGCCGCCCAGCAGGGCGTGACGGCGACGACCTCGCAGGTCACCGGGTGCGCCGGACCGCTCGCCGAGGCCCCGAAGATGTGCGCGGCGCTGAACCGGCACGTCGCCGGGCTGTCCGACGCCCAGCAGTCGGACGCGGCGAACTACTACAAGGCCGCCCCGGCGAACTACTACGCGAAGTTCTGGCACGACCACGCCATCGGCAAGCTCGCCTACGGCTTCCCCTACGACGACTACGCGGGCCAGTCCTCGTTCATCTCGCACGGCGACCCGCAGTGGCTGCTGGTCGCGGTCGGCTGGTAGCGCAGGCAGGAGACGCCATGAAGCACACCATTTCGCTCCGGCGCGGGCTCCCTCTCGTCCTGGCGGTGGCGCTGGCGCTGCTCGCGAGCGTCGTCGCCGGGCCCGCCCACGCCGCGCCCGTCCTGCTGTCGCAGGGCAAGACCGCGACGGCCTCGTCCACGGAGAACGCCGGCACCCCGGCGTCGGCCGCCGTCGACGGGAACACCGGCACCCGCTGGTCCAGCGCGTTCGGCGACCCGCAGTGGCTCCAGGTGGACCTCGGCACAACGGCGACGCTGAGCCAGGTCACCCTCAACTGGGAGGCCGCCTACGCCACCTCGTTCAAGATCCAGGTGTCGGACGACGCCGCCACCTGGACCGACGTCTACTCCACGACCACCGGCGCCGGCGGCGTACAGAACCTCAATGTGACCGGCTCCGGCCGGTACGTCCGGGTCTACGGCACCACCCGCGCCACCGCGTACGGCTACTCTCTGTGGGAGTTCCAGGTCTACGGCACCACCGGAACGTCCTCGGGCTGCACCGGCCCCAACAGCGCGCTGAACCGGCCCGCGACCGCTTCGTCCACCGAGAACGCCGGGACGCCCGCGTCCGCGGCGGTGGACGGCGACCCCGGCACCCGCTGGTCGAGCGCCGCCGCCGACCCGCAGTGGCTCCAGGTGGACCTCGGCTCGGCCAGGACGATCTGCAAGGTCGTCCTGACCTGGGAGGCGGCCTACGCCACCTCCTTCAAGGTCCAGGTGTCCGACAACGCCACCACCTGGACCGACGTCTACAGCACGACCACCGGAACCGGCGGCACGCAGACCCTCGACGTCACCGCCTCGGGCCGCTACGTCCGGCTCTACGGCACCGCCCGCGCCACCGGCTACGGCTACTCCCTGTGGGAGTTCGCCGTCCACACCAGCGGCGGCGGCACCACCGACCCGCCGCCGAGCGGGACGCCGATCTCGGCGTACAAGCAGGTGACGGCCTCGTCCTGGGAGGGCGGCAACGCTCCGGCGGCGGCGCTCGACGGGCGGACGACGACCCGCTGGTCGAGCCAGTACTCCGACGACCAGTGGCTGCGGGTTGACCTCGGCGGCGCCGGGCACGTCACCGGTGTCACGCTCAACTGGGAGTCCGCGTACGCCACGGGTTACCGGATCGAGGTGTCCGCCAACGGCACCTCGTGGACGCCGATCCACACCACGACCAGCGGCAGGGGCGGCGTCGAGAACCTGAACGTCACCGGCGACGGCCGCTACGTCCGCTTCGTCGGCACGGCCCGCGCGACAGGCTACGGATACTCGCTGTGGGAGTTCCAGGTCTTCGGCACCGTGGACACGGCGGCCACGACCGCTCCCCTGCTGTCCCCGCCGACCAGGGCTCCGGCGACCACCGGCCAGTTCGCGCTGTCCGCCCCCGCCGACAAGGCCATGATCACCGACACCCGGCGGCCCGCGCTCTCCTGGGCGGCCGTCTCCGGCGCGGTGCGCTACGAGGTCTGGCTGAACGTCAGCCGCACCGACTACGACTTCACCGCCTCGGGCAACCTGATCGACCTCTACACCAAGGTCGCCGAGCCGACCGGCACGAGCTACACGCCCACCTGGGACATCCCCGACCGGTGGACGTACAGGTGGTACGTCGTCGCGGTGAGCGGGTCGGGCGCGAGGACGACGTCGAACATCCGCACCTTCAGCCTCTACCTGCCCGACATCGAGCAGGTCGCCGACGGCATCCCGATCGTCAACGGCGCCCGCGACCTCAACAAGAACGGGACGATCGAGCCGTACGAGAACTGGCGGCTGCCCGTCGAAACCCGCGTCAACGACCTTCTCGGCAGGATGACCCCCGAGGAGAAGGCGTACCAGATGTTCTACAACGCCCAGACCTACCCGCTCTCGGGCTGGCACTTCGGCCCGGCGTTGCCGAACGACCTGCACGCCGTCCTGCTGGGCGCGTCCGGGACCCGCCTCGGTATCCCGCCGGTCTCGGCGGGCGACACCATCGCCGGATACCAGACCACCTATCCCCTGCAGAGCGCGCTCGCGGCGGGCAAGGACTACGCGCTCGACCACAAGCTCGGCGACACGCAGCGCCGCGAGGAGCTGGAGGTCGGGGCGCGCGGCGTGCTCGGCCCGCTCGCCGAGGTCGGCACCAAGGTCCTCTACCCCCGCATCCAGGAGGGCAACGGCGAGAACGCCGACGTCGCGGCCGCCCAGATCCGCGCGCTGGTGGCCGGGCTCCAGGGCGGCCCCGAGCTCAACCCCGCCTCCGTGCTGGCGACCGTCAAGCACTGGCCGGGCGAGGGCGCGGGCGGCGAGGCCGGGATCACCTACGACGCGGTGACCATCAAGTACCACATGATCCCGTTCAGGGCCGCGATGGAGGCCGGCGCGGTCAACATCATGCCGGGCTACGCCGGGAGCTCCTACCTTGACCCGGGCGGCTCGGGCGCGGGCGACAGCAAGCCGATCCTCGACTACCTGCGGGGCAACCTCGGCTACACCGGCCTCATCACCACCGACTGGCTGCCGTCCTCGGTCTGGGTCAAGGCCGCGAACGCCGGCTCCGACGTGATGGGCGGGGCCGACCCAGGTGCCACCGGGTTCACCATGGCGACCTTCCTGGCAGGTGTCCCGATCGCGCGGATCAACGACGCGGTGACCCGGATCCTGCGCCTGAAGTTCACGCTCGGCGTGTTCGAGCACCCGTACGGCGACCCGGTGAACGGTCCCTACCGCTTCCACCAGCCGTCGTACGTCGCGCTCGCCAACCAGGCCGCCCGGGAGTCCATCACGCTGCTCAAGAACAACGGCGTATTGCCACTGAAGCTCAAGGCGGGCGACAACGTCGTGGTGGCCGGTCCGCGGGCCACCGACGGATCGGCCTGCTGCATCTGGACGAGCTTCTTCCACCAGGAGTACGGCTCGCAGACGTTGCTGGACGCGGTGAAGGCGCGGGCGGCCACCGCGGGCGTCAACGTCTACCAGGACACCGGGCCTTCCCCCAAGCTCGCGATCGTGGCGGTCGGCGAGCCGACCTACACGCACGCCACGGCCTGGGTGAAGGAGCAACCCCAGCTGCCCGCCGACCAGCTGGCCGTCATCCAGAACTTCAAGAACCAGGGCGTTCCGGTGGTCGTCGTGCTGACCCTCCCCCGGCCCATCGTAATCAGCGAGTGGAACGGCCTGGCCGACGCCATCGTGGTGACGTACCGGGGCGGCGAGGAGGTCGGCCCGGCCACGGCCGGCCTCCTGTTCGGCGACTACACGCCGCGCGGACGCCTGCCGTGGCAGCTCCCGCGCGGCCTCGACCAGATCCTCAAGCCGGGCGGCGGCGACGTGCTCGCCGACGCCGTCGAGGACTGGAACCTCCCCTACGATCTGGGCGCGACCGCCGCCCAGCGGTCGGAGATCCGGGCCCGCATCGACGCGGGCCAGACCGTCCCCACCACCTACGGCAACCCCCTCTATCCCTACGGAGCCGGACTGCAGGGCTGGTCGTGACGCCCGCGTCAGACTGACGTGGGCAGCGGCCCGCCGTGCCAGGTCATGGCGTCGCCCAAGGCGGCGAGGAGATCCACCTCGCCGCCTTCGGCCTCGGCGTAGGCACGGTGCAGGTTGAGCACCAGGCGCTCGGCGTCCGCCCATCCGGCGAACTCGCCCAGGTCGGCCGCCTGCGCGGCGGCCAGAGGGGTGAGCCCGTTCTCACGTCCCACCCGGGCGGCGTCGAGGACGAACCGGTAGTACCGCTCGTGCGCGGCCAGGATCTCCGGCAGTTCGGAGGCTGTGGCGAGCGGCCCGTGCCCCGGCACGACGCGCTCGGGTTCGAAGGCCGCCAGCCAGTCCAGCGACCGCAACGCCCCCTCAAGCGATCCCATCAGCACCAGCGGCGTGAGCCCGTTGAACAGCAGGTCCCCGGCGAACAGCACCCGTTCGCCGGGAAGCCACGCCACCACGTCCCCAGGGGTGTGCGCGGCGTGGCCGGGATGCCGCAGCTCGACGCGGCGCCCCCCGAGATGGACGGTCAGTTCGGAGGTGAACACCACCGACGGCGGGCGGCGCGTCACGTGTCCCCAGTCGGGCACCGGACTCCACATCGGCGGGCAGCCGTCGATGATCGGATCGGCCAGCAACGCCTCTCTCATCGCCGCGTGCCCGAAGACGACCGTGTCGTCCGGGAGCAGGCTGTTGCCGTAGCAGTGGTCCCCGTGCTGGTGGGTGTTCACCGCCATCCGGATCGGCACGTCGCCGGTCGCCTCGGCGACCGCGCCGAGAAACCGCCGGGTGCGCGCCTCGGTCGCGCAGGTGTCGACGATCAGCACGCCGTCGTCCCCTGCCACGGCTCCGGCGTTGTTCACCCACCAGGTGCCGTCCGGCTGCACCCAGGCGAAGATCCCCGGCCCCACCTCGTGCAGCCCCGCCCCGTCGGCCCGCTCCACCACGCTCACGCTTCCTCTCACCGGCGTCCTACCCACGGGACCCTACCGACGTAGGAACTCGCGGTGGGCGCGCCCAGACCCGGTCACGCCGGGCCGAGCCGGGTCAGCTCCGGCCGTACAGGGCCGGCAGGTCGACGAGGTGGACGTCGGGGGACGCGGCCGTGGCGGCACGCGCCTTGTCGTTGAACCCGGTGCCGCTGAAGCAGAGCAGACGGGTGTCCGTGGTGTCGTAGCGGCCCGTCCGGGCGATCAGGTCGCGGAGGTGCCGGAGTCGTTCGATGTGGGCGGCTCCCATCGTGTCGTTCCACTTCGCCTCGCCGATGGCCAGCAGCGGCGCCTTGCCGCCGTCGGCGATGCCGACCACGGCCACGTCGACCTCGTGGCCGGTCCTGGCCTTGGGGTCGTGGACCACCCCGTGACCGACGCGGGCGGGCAGACCGCCGAACAGGTCGGGATCGGCGTGGTGCAGCGCCCAGTCGCGGCAGATCTGCTCGAAGTGGGGGCCGAGGACGTTGCTGACGAAGCGGCGGCGGCTGGCCTGCCAGACCCGCCCGGCGCTGCCGGGCCGCTCCAGCTGGTCCCAGACCGGGCGCATGATGGCGTGGTAGAAGCGGATCAACGGCTCGGAGATGCGGTAGGTGGCGCGGTTGTCCCGGAACGCGTCCGCGTCGCGGTGCAGCAGGCCGGCGTCCTCCAGCACGTTGATCGGATGCGCGATGTCCGTCGCCCTTCGCTCCAGATAGCCGGCCACTCCCCCGCGCGTCGCGTTGCCGTCGGCGACGGCCGCCAGGACGGACAGGTACAGGGCGCTGTCGCGCAGGTCGGGCTCCTCGGCGAGGAGATAGCGGGCCTCCCGGAAGAGGGGCGTCTCGGGGTTGAGCACGGTGCGGATCACCCAGTCGTCGAAGTCCTCCGGTCCCGACGGCGTGTCACCGCGCGCGAACTCGCGACGGTAGGCGGGGGTGCCGCCGACGACCGCGTTGACCTTCAGAGCCAGCGCGGGATCGGAGATCTCCCAGAACTCGGCGGCCAGGCGGTGGTCCAGTGGGCGGACGAGCATCTCCAGCCCTGCACGCCCGCGCAGCGGGGCGTTGCCGGACAGCAGCCGGCCCATGAAGGAGAGGGCCGACCCGCACAGCAGCAACCGGGTGCGCGAGCGGGTCCGCTGATCCCGCATGGGCCGGAACGCCTCCTGGAGAAGGGACGGCAGTTCCGGGTTGGCCCGCGCGAGGTAGGGGAACTCGTCGATGACGACGGGGATCGGCCGCTCGGCGCCGAGGGCGAGCAGCGCGTCCAAAGCCTCCGACCAGTCGGCGAAGTGATAGGGGACGGCGGGCCGGACGTGGGCGGTGAGCGCGGCGCTCAACCGGCGCAGGGACTCGGCGTTCGCCGCCTCGGTCGCGGCGAAGTAGAAGCCGCCCGCGGCACGGCAGGCGGCGTCCAGCAGGAAGGTCTTGCCTTGGCGGCGCCGGCCGGAGACCACGCCTAGGGTGGCGCCGGGCTGCTCGTCGGTGATGAACCGCCGCAGCGCCGACCACTCGTAGTCACGGTCGAACATCTCGGCCGGCTTGTCCACATCCACCCCCGCGCTTAGAGGACTACAGTTTATATAACTGTAGTCCTATAAGCATGCGGGTCTTCGTCAGTAGGGCAGGACGCGGCCGGAGGGGGTGCGCAGATCCAGGTCGGCGGGCCTGGGGCGGCGTCGCTTGGCCGTGATCCTGGTCGTGGTCGTGGTGGCGGTGACGGCTTTCGGGCGTCTCATGGGCGGCCTCTCAGCACCGTGAGCACCGCGCTCCCGGATGGGCCCGGGGAGGCGCCCGGGGACGCGGCGGGCGGGCGGGAGCACCGGGTGCGGGTGCCGTCGCGTGAGCCGTCCCAGAAGACCCAGCCGCACCGCCGGTCGGGGCAGCGCTTCAGGCGCGGCCACTCCCCGCCGGCGGTGGTGGCGAGCCAGGCCCGGGCGATGGCGGCGAGCGGGTCGTCGGAGCGGAGCGCGAGGCCGTCCAGGACGGCGTGCGCCGCGGCCATCGACCGGCGGTCCGGCTGCTCGCCGTCGGCGAGCAGCCGGGCCCGCAGGCCCTGCCGCAGGGTGCGGGCGCGGGCCAGGTCGTGCGGCGTGACGTGGGCGGGCAGCCCCTGCGCGGCCAGCCAGGCGCGCATGCCCTCCACGCTCTCCAGGAGGTCGGCGCCGCGTTCGACGTCGATCGTGTTCGCGAACGACTCCAGGAGCCTGGTCTCCTCAAGCGGTTCCCGGTAGCTCATCTCGGGCTCTCAGGAGGTCCGGGACCTGCCGATGAGCAGGGCGGCGAGCAGCGCCGCCACGGCGAAGCCCGCACCTGTCAGGAAGGTCGCCTGCATGCCCTGGCTGAACACGTACCCGTCGAGGGCGGCCTTGGACAGACCGGCCGGCGGGTGCTCGGTGGCGCGGGTGCTCGCCGCGGTGGCGATGACCACGATCACGGCGAGGGCGAGGGAGGACCCGACGTTCTGGACCATGCTCACCACGCTGGAGGCCGCGCCGGCGTCCTCGCTCTCCACGCCCGAGGTGGCGCGGCTGAACGCGGGGATGATCGCCATGGCGACCCCGGCCCCGACGAGCACCAGCGAGGGCAGCACACCGGTCCAGTAGCCGTCGCCGATGTCCATCCGCAGCAGCCAGGCGTTGGAGATCAGCAGCAGCACCGCACCGATCAGCACGACCATCCGTCCGCCGATCCTGGGTTCGAGGCGGACGGCGAGGCTCGCCGCGCCGGTCATGCCGACGGAGACGGCCAGGAAGGCGAACGCGGTGGTCAGGGTGCTGTAGCCGAGGACGATCTGGAAGTACTGGCTCAGGTAGAAGAACAGGCCGATCTGCGCGCCCGGCGTGATCATCAGCACCAGGTAGGCCCCGACGCGGCTCCGGTCGGTGAACAGCCCGAGGTCGAGCAGCGGCTGCCTGGCCCGGCGGCTGATCAGCACGAACAGCGCGAGGAGCACCAGGCCGGCCACGACGGAGCCGATGACCCAGCCGTTGAGCCAGTCGCCGCCCTGCGAGGTGGTGAGCCCGTAGACGATCGCGACGACGCCCAGGGTGGCGCTCAGCGCGCCCGCGAAGTCGAACCGCCCGGGGCGGCGCGGGGTCTCCTCGATCACCATCGGGCCCAGCACCAGGAGGACGAGGCCGAAGACCGCGCTGGGCAGCAGCACCACGCGCCAGGAACTGATCGTGCCGAGCAGCCCCACCAGCATCAGCCCGACGGCGGCGCCCGCGCCGCCCGCGATCGTGTACGCGCTGATGGCCCGGCGGCGCAGCGGGCCCTCCTCGAACATGCTCACGATCAGGGCCAGCACGCACGGTGTGGCCAGCGCCGCGCCCACGCCCTGGGCCCCCCGGGCGGCGATGACCAGCCAGGCGTCCGGAGCGATCGCGCGCACCAGGCAGCCCGCGGTGTAGAAGGCCACGCCGGCGACGAACACCCGGCGCTTGCCGAGGATGTCGCCGGCCCTGCCGCCGAGCAGCAGCAGGCCGCCGTACGGGAGGAGGTAGGCGTTGACGACCCAGGAGAGCTGGGTCTGGGACATCTCGAGCGCCTGGCCGATACCGGCCAGCGAGATGCTGATCACCATCTCGTCGACCATGATGAGCGCCCAGAAGGCCACCACGACGGACAGGGCGATCAGGCTCTTGCCCCTGATTCCGTCGGGGACGGTCCGGGTTGACGGATGAGTGAGCATGGAGATCCTCCGGCTCCGGATTCGCGCCGCGGGCGCGTGGTGTGCTTTGTGCTGGTGCTAGGAGGGCAGGCCGATGGACAGGCCGTGCCGGAAGACGTTCCGCGGGTCGTACTGCCTCTTGATCCGCTGCAGTCTTGGGTAGTTGTCGCGGTAGTAGAGCGCGTGCCAGGGAGTGCCGGAGGTGTTCCACGCCGGGTCGGCCAGGTCCCTGTCGGGGTAGTTGATGAACGCCCCGCCGTTGACGGCGTTCGGCACGGGCACCCCGCCGGTGTCCTGGTAGAGCTCCCGGTAGAGGTTCCGGATCCAGGCCATGTTGGCCTCGTCCTCGTACGAGCTGCTCCAGCCGCCGGCGGTGAAGTAGACCCGCAGGACGGAGTCGCGGTGGACGGCCGCGGTCGCGCCGGACGCCACGCTGTTGATCCGCCCGCCGAAGCCGGTGATGTTCACCAGGGCGTTGGGGTTGTAGTAGGAGTCGTCGCTGAGATGCCGGTAGAGCGTCGCGATCTGCGCGGGGGTGTAGCTGCGGCGCAGGTCGGCGGTCTTGTTCTTCTGACGGCCCGCGGGGTCGCTGACCCAGTTGCGGGGGTCGAGCCAGGGGGTGGTCTCCTGGACGTCGACCATCGGCTCGACGCCGACCCCGGAGGTGACGGCGGCGAAGTGGGCGTCCAGCAGCGCCTGGCCGCCCGACACCGACTCGTCCACGCCCGCCAGCAGCATCAGCGTCCCGGCCGAACGGTGGTTGGTGGTGAGGGTGCCCCACAGGTTGACCGCCGGGCTGCCGGGTGCGCTGTTGTTCTGGTACCAGGTGCAGTAGTTGCCGACCAGGGTGGTGAAGGCCTGCTCGGTCATCGCGTCCCACGACCACATCAGCAGGCGGGCCCGCTGGTTGCCGATCCGGGGCAGGAGCCTGGTGGGGTCGTTGGACGTCACGCCCGGCGTCCTGAACCAGTAGCGGGTGACGATGCCGAAGTTGCCGGCGCCGCCGCCGGTGTGCGCCCAGAACAGGTCGCGGTTGGGGTCGGACGGGCTGTCCGTGGCGACGATGACGCGGGGTGTGCCCGAGGCGTCGACGGTGACGACCTCGACCGCGTTCAGGTGGTCGACGCTGAGGCCGTGCTTGCGGGAGAAGAAGCCGTAGCCGCCGCCGGGGATGTGCCCTCCGATGCCGACGGTCGCGCAGCCGGTGAAGGGGATCATCACGCCCCAGCCCTTGAAGAGGGTCTCGGCCACCTCGCCGACGAGGGCGCCGGGCTCCACGGCGAAGGCCCCGCGACGCGCGTCGTGGTAGACCGCCGTCATCTGGGACAGGTCGATGACCGCCTTGATGTCGGAGGTGGTGGTGAAGTCCTCCATGCAGTGGCCGCCGGAGCGGGCGACCAGCCGCTTGCCCGCCGCCACGGCCGCGCCGACCGCGTCCACGACCTGCGCGGCCGAGCCCACCACGGTCACCTGGTCGGGCGCGCCGGTGAAGCGCATGTTGTGCCCGCTGCGCATGCTGTCGAAGCGGGGATCGCCGGGCCGGACGACGAAGGGGCCGAACTCGGGCACGCACCGGACGCCGGTGGTTCCCGCGGACGCCGGTGTGCCGCCCAGGGCGACCCCCGAGGCCAGGCCGGCCCCGGCCGCCGCCGCGCCGGCCAGGAATCCCCGGCGGTTGTATACGGTCACGCTTTCCACTCCTCAATCAGCGAATTACCCGACCTCGGCGGGCGCCTTCTCCGACGCCCGCCAGATCGAGTGGTTTCGTTTTTTCCAGACCGTACTACTTCGAGCCGGTTTCAGCTCTTGAACGGCTTGCCCACCGGGAACTGCCTGCCGCCGAGGAAGGTGTTCAGCGTGCTGGCGAACAGGTACATGCCGATCAGCGGCATCGAGAAAATCGCGATGATGCCGAAGGGGAGGATCCACGGGTCACCCGCGGCACCGGGCCGCGCCACGCTGACGGCGATGAACAGCGTCAGCAGCGAGAAGTCGATGACGAGGAACAGCAGCCCGAAGATCTTCGGAAGCCGGAGCGTGGTGAGGGTCACCACGGTCATGAGCCCGAGCCAGACCAGGATGAAGTTGGCCTGGGCGCCGCGCTGCGCGGGCTCGGGGAGCTGACCGAACCAGCTGTTGACGAGACCGAACACGAGCATCGAGAAGCTCAGCCAAAAAGCACCGAACAGGCCGAACATGGTCGCCTGCCAGCCGTCGCCGCGGCGGGCCGCCCAGACCGTGGCGCCGATGAGGAGCACGCCGCAGAGGGACATGATCGGCAGCGGGGCGGCGAGCGTGCTGGGGATGGTGACCTGGTTGAAACCGGTCAGGAACAGGGCCAGCGCGAACGCCGCGGTGGCGAAGGCGGGGTACCCGAGGAGACCCGGGTCGGCGGTCGCCGGCTGCTTTCCGGCGCTGGCCCGCTCCGTCGAGTGGTTGAGGTCGGGGAGTACGGGGATTTCGGTGGCGGTCATAGGACTCTCCGGTCGCCGGGATTCTGGCGTCGTGAACGTATTCGCGGTGGATATCCATTGCCGTATCAATCCGCTCTCGCCCGCCGGGCCCGCCTCTCAGCCCGCTCTCAGCCCGCTCTTTTCGCATTGTCCACGACCAGGCCGCGGTTTATGCAAGTCGTAGCTTTACTGGTCGAGATGAGGGACCGTATGCGTACGCTACTGATCGACAACCATGATTCGTACACCTACAACCTCTTTCAACTGATGGCCCGGGTGTACGGCACGGAGCCGACGGTGGTGACGAACGACGACGCCGCGTGGCCCGGTCTGGACATCGAGGAGTTCGACGCGATCGTCGTCTCCCCCGGCCCCGGCCATCCGGGCCGGGACCGCGACCTCGGCGCGGTCCGGCAGGTGGTGGCGCGCACCAGGGTCCCGCTTCTCGGGGTCTGCCTCGGTCACCAGGCGATCGCGTTGCTCTCGGGAGCCGACGTGGTGCCCGCGCCCCGGCCCCGGCACGGTCACCTGACCCGCGTGCGGCACACCGGCGAGGACCTCTTCCAGGGACTGCCCCAGGACTTCCAGGCGGTGCGCTACCACTCGCTGTGCGTGCCGGAGGAGGGTCTGCCCGACACCCTCACGCCGACGGCGTGGGCGGAGGACGGCGTGCTCATGGGGCTGCGGCACCGGGAGCGGCCGCTGTGGGGGGTGCAGTTCCACCCCGAGTCGATCGCGACCGAGCACGGCGCGCAACTGGTCGAGAACTTCGGCCGTCTCGCGGCGAAGGCGCTGGCGGAACAGGGCAGGTCACTGCGCCCGGCGCGGGCGCCGCGACGGGTGTCCGTCCAGCCGGCGCCCCTCGCGCCCGAGGCGCCGCCCGCCGCCGTGCGCCCGTGGCGGCTGCTGCACCGCGTGGTGCCGTACGAGGTGGACACGGCGGCGGCGTTCACGGACCTGTTCGGCGGCCTGGAGCACGCGTTCTGGCTGGACAGCAGCCGGGTGGAGCCCGGCCTGTCGCGGTTCTCCTTCCTCGGCGCGCCGGAGGGCCGCGACGGCGAGATCCTGAGCTACTCCGTCGGCGAAGGGCTCACGATCCGGAGCGGGCCGGACCCGGAGACCGTCACCTGGCCGGATTCGATCTTCGATGCCCTCCGGACCCGGCTCGCCGAGCCGGTCCTCGACGTCCCCGACGTGCCCTTCGACCTCACCAGCGGATACGTGGGCTACTTCGGCTACGAGCTGAGGGCCGAACTGGGCTCGCCGTGCCGGCACCGCGCCGCCACGCCCGACGCGGTGTGGCTGTCCGCCACCCGCCTGGTGGTGGTCGACCACGAGCAGCGGACCACCCATCTCATCGCGCTGACCCGGTCGCCGGACGACCCCGCCGCGTCGTCGTGGCTGGCCCGCGCCGAACGGCGGCTCGCCCGGTGGCGGCCGCCACCGGGAGCGGACGCGCCCGCCGCAGGCGGCCACGACCCCGAGCCCGGCCTGCTCCGCGCCCGGGACGGCTACCTGGACGACGTCGAGGCGTGCCGGGGCAAGCTGCGCGAGGGCGAGAGCTACGAGATCTGCCTGACCACGCAGACCCGGCTGCCCGTGACCGGCGACCCGCTGGAGCTGTACCTCGCGCAGCGCGCGTCCAACCCCGCGCCGTACGCGGCCTTCCTGCGGCTGGGCGGCTTCGCCGTCCTCTGCTCGTCCCCCGAGCGGTTCCTGCGGATCCGGCCGGACCGGACCGTGGAGACGAAACCGATCAAGGGCACCGCGGCCCGGGGTCGCGGGCGCCGGGAGGACCTGCGGCTGCGCGCCCGGCTGACGACCGATCCCAAGGTCAGGGCCGAGAACCTGATGATCGTGGACCTGCTGCGCAACGACCTCGGGCGGGTCTGCGAGGTCGGCTCCGTCCACGTGCCCAGCTACATGGCGGTCGAGACGTACGCGACCGTCCACCAGCTCGTGTCCACGATCCAGGGCACGCTCCGCCCGGACGTCGACGCCATCGGCTGCGTCACGGCGTGCTTCCCCGGCGGGTCGATGACCGGCGCGCCCAAGCTGCGCACGATGGAGATCCTCGACGAGATGGAGCAGACGGCGCGCGGGGTCTACTCCGGCGCCATCGGCTTCCTCGGCCACAACGGCACGGCCGACCTCAACATCGTCATCCGCACCGCGGTGGCAACCGCCGAGGGCCTGACGGTGGGGGCGGGCGGCGCGATCGTGCTCGACTCCGATCCTGCCGAGGAGTTCGAGGAGATGCTGCTGAAGGCGCGGGCGCCCCTCCGCGTGGCCGGGCCCCCGCTGTCGGCGTCGGAACCAGGGCTGCGCTGGGCGGAGGCGGCACGATGACCAGGACCGGCAAGGACTACCTCGACGCGCTGCGCGACGGCAGGACGATCTGGCTGGACGGCGAGCGGGTGGACGACCTGACCACGCATCCCGCCTTCCGGCGTTCGGTCCGCTCGATCGCCGACCTCTACGACCTGACGGCGGAGCACCCCGAGACGCTGACGGCGTCGGTGCCCGGCGTCGACGGGCCGGTGTCGCGCGCCTACCAGATCCCGCGTACGAAGGACGAGCTCAAGGCCAAGGGCCGGGCGTTCAAGCTGTGGTCGGAGGCGACGTTCGGATTCCTCGGCCGCTCCCCCGACTACATGGCCTCGGCCGTCGCCGGGATGGCGACCGTGCCGGGCGTGCTGGCCCGCGACGGGTTCGACGGCTCGGCCAACCTGGTCGCGCACTGGCGGCGGATGGCCGAGGGCGACCTCTACCAGGCGCACACGCTGGTCAACCCGCAGATCGACCGCACGAAGGCGCCGTCGGAGCAGATGGAGGACGACCTGTGCCTGCGGGTCGTCGCCGAGCGCGACGACGGGATCGTCGTGCGCGGCGCCAAGATGATCGGCACCGCGGCGGCCCTCGCCGACGAGATCCTGGTCGGCGTCACCCAGCGGATGCCGCCCAGCGAGGCCGACTACGCGGTGAGCTTCTCGGTGCCGGTCGCGGCGCCCGGCATCTCTTTCGTCAGCCGGACCTCCTACGAGGCCCGCGCCACCAGCGTCTTCGACTACCCGCTCGCCAGCCGGCTGGACGAGAACGACGCGCTCGTGGTCTACGACGACGTGTTCGTGCCGTGGGAGCGGGTGTTCGCCTACCGCGACCCGGAGGCCTGCCACGCGCAGTTCTGGAAGACCCCGGCGTTCGTCAGCTTCGTCCACCACGGCGCCACCCGGTTCTGGACCAAGCTGGAGTTCCTCACCGGGATCGCCATCCTCGTCGCCAAGGCCAACAACGTCTACGACATGCCGCCGGTGCGGATGCAGATCGGCAAGCTGCTGTCGTGGGTGAACACCGCCAAGGCGCTGGTCGTCGCCGCCGAGGAGCTGTGCGAGCCGGTGCCCGGCGCCGACGCGGTCATGCCGCACCGTGAGACGGCGTACGCCCAGCTCGCCGTGGGACCGGACCTCTACCCCAAGGTGATCAACGAGATCAAGCTGCTGGCGGGCGGCGGGCTGATCCAGCTGCCGTCCTCCTACCGCGACCTGCTGCGCCCGGAGGTCGCCGCGCTCCTCGGCAAGTACGTGAAATCCCCCGGGTACGACGCCGAGGCGCGGATCAAGCTGTTCAAGCTGGCCTGGGACGCCGTCGGCAGCGAGTTCGCCGGGCGGCACGACCAGTACGAGCGCTTCTACCACGGGGCGCCGCACGTGTACCTGCCCGCCCTCGTGCGCGAGGGCGACCCCGGCCGGTACGCCGCGCTGGCCGACCGGTGCCTCGACGGCTACGAACTGGAGGACGGGTGAGCACCGCCCGGCCGCCGATGACCGCCGTCTCCCTCCTGCGCGCCTACGTGGGGTCGCAGCCGGCGGCCGTCGCGGTGATGGCCGGTCTGCTGGTCTTCTCCATCGGCCTGGAGATCGCGGAGCCGCGCATCGCCGCGCACTTCATCGAGTCGGTCCAGCTCGGCCGGGCCGAGAGCGTGCTCGTCGGGATCGCCGGGGTGTTCCTGGCCGTGGCCGTGACGCGGCAGGCCGCCCGCATCGTGTCGGCGTACGCCAGTGAGCGGGTCTCGTGGACCGCCACCAACGCCGCCCGCGAGGACCTGACCGCGCACGTGCTGTCGCTCGACCTGACCTTCCACGAGTCCCGCCCGCCCGGCGAGCTCATCGAGCGCATCGACGGCGACGTCAACCAGGTCGCGGAGTTCTTCTCCAGCCTGATCGTGCACATCGCCGGCAACGTCCTGCTGGTGCTGGGCATCCTGATCGCCCTGGCCACCCTGGACTGGCGGGTCGGGCTCACCTTCACCGCGGTCACGATCCTCAGCTATCTGGCGCTGTCGAGGATCGCCGGGATCGCCGGGCTCAAATGGGAGGACGACCGGGAGCAGAGCGCCCGGTTCTTCGGCTACGTCGGCGAGGCGACCCTCGCCACCGAGGACCTGCGCTCGTCCGGCGCCACCGGCTATGCCATGGCGCGCTTCCACCGGCACCTGCGCGCGTGGCTGCCGGTGAAGGTCAGGGCCGAGGGCTGGGGCAGCGCCATCTGGGTCGTGCTCTCGATCGCGTTCACCGCCGGCACGGCGATCGCCTTCGGGTACGGCGGCGTCTTCTACCGCGACGGCGTGGTGTCCCTGGCCGGCGTCTACCTGATCGTCGCGTACGCGGCGATGCTGAACACCCCCATGGAGGTGCTGCGCCACCAGGTGCAGACGCTCCAGCAGGCGATGGCCGCGACGCGGCGCATCGCCGAGCTGTTCGCGCACCGGTCCTCCCTCGCCGACGGGACCGCGGCCATCCCCTCCGGCCCGCTGTCCGTCCGGTTCGACCACGTCAGCTTCGGCTACGGCCGGGACGACTCCGGGGACGAGTCCGGCGACGGCTCCAAGGACGGCTCCGGGGACGGCATGGTCATGCGCGAGGTGTCGTTCGACGTCCCGGCGGGGACCACGCTCGGGCTCGTCGGGCGGACCGGCGCGGGCAAGACCACCATCGCCTCCCTGCTGTTCCGCCTGTACGACGCGAGCCGGGGACGGGTGCTGGTCGGCGGGGTCGACGTCCGCGAGGCCTCCCTGGCGTCGCTGCGGTCGCGGATCGGGTTCGTGCCGCAGGACGTGCAGATCTTCGACGCCACCCTGCGGGAGAACCTGACCTTCTTCGACGAGCGGGCCGACGACCGGCGGCTGCTGGAGATCCTCGACGTGCTGGAGCTGCGGCCCTGGCTGGAGGGGCTGCCCGACGGGCTGTCCTCGCGGATCTCTCCCGGCACCCTGTCGGCCGGGCAGGCGCAGCTCATCGCCCTGGCCCGGGTGTTCCTGACCGATCCGGGGCTGGTCGTGCTCGACGAGCCGTCCAGCAGGCTCGACCCGGTCACCGAGGCTCAGGTGGAACGCACGCTCGACCGCATGCTCGCCGGGCGCACCGCGATCGTGATCGCCCACCGGCTCGACACGATCCGCCGTACGGACCAGGTGATCGTGCTGGACACCGGCGCGATCGCCGAGCGGGGCGCCACCGCCGGCCTGCTGGCCGACCCGGGCTCCCGGCTGGCGCGGCTCTACCAGGTCGGGAAGGTGCTCACATGAACGGACCGGCCGAGCCGTCCCCGCTGGGGTTCCTCTGGCGGCTGATCACCTACAGCCCCTGGCGCTACCTGCTGGCCGCCTCCGCGTGGGCCATCTTCCATCTGTGGCCGCTGCTGCCCGGCGTGCTGGGCAAGCTGCTGTTCGACGTCCTGGAGGGCCGGGCGCCCGCCGGGATCACCGTGTGGACGGTGGTGGCGATCGCGGTGGGCGCGGGCCTGGCCCGGTGCGTCGCGATCGTCGGCGCGACCGTGGCCTGGGCGGGCTGGTACCTGCGCGCCCGGGGGCTGATCCAGCGCAACCTGCTCGCCCTGGTGTTCCGCAAGCCGGGCGCGCAGCCGCTGCCGGCCGCCGCGGGCGAGAACATCTCCACCCTGCGGGACGACAGCGACGCCATCGCGATGATGGGCGGCTGGGGCTTCGACATGATGTCCGGGCTCATCTTCGCGGGCGGCGGGCTGGCGATCCTGCTCAGCGTCGACGTCCAGGTGACCCTCGTCGTCATGGCGCCGCTCGCGGTCGTCCTGGTCCTCGCGCAGCTGGCGCGCGCCCGGGCGTACCGCATCCGGGTGCGCAGCAGGGCGGCCACCGCCCAGGTCACCGGGACCATCCAGGAGATCGTGGCCGCGGTCCGCGCGATCAAGGCGGCGGGCCGGGAACGCGAGGTCGTCGCCCGGCTGCGCCGTGACAACGAGGCACGCAAGACCGCGATGATCCGCGACAAGGTGCAGAGCCTCGCCATCGACTCCGTCTTCAACAGCACCGCGAGCATCGGCTCCGGCCTGATCTTGCTGCTTGCGGCGGGCCGGATGCGCTCCGGCGAGTTCACCACCGGCGACTTCGTGCTGTTCTCCACCTATCTGATGCAGGTGGCCGACTACACGTCCTTCATGGGCTACCTCGTGCGCACCTACCAGCAGGCCCGGGTCTCGTTCGTAAGGGCGGCCGCCATGCTGCCCGGCACGCCCTCGCGGACGCTGGTCGAGCACCACCCGCTGCACCTGCGCGAGGACGCGTCCCTCACCACGGCGCCGCCGGAACCGGAGCCGCTGCGCGAGCTGGAGGTGCGGTCGCTGACGCACGTCTTCCCCGGCTCCGGGCGGGGCGTGCGCGAGGCGTCCTTCACGATCCGGCCGGGCACCGTCACCGTCGTGACCGGCGCGGTGGGGTCGGGCAAGACGACGCTGCTGCGCACCGTGCTCGGCCTCTACGCGCCGCAGGACGGCGAGATCCACTGGAACGGCGAGCGGGTCGACGCCCCGGACGACTTCATGGTGCCGCCGCGCGTCGCCTACACCCCGCAGAACCCCTCCCTGCTGTCCGGCACGATCAGGGAGAACGTGCTGCTCGGCCTGCCGGACGACGGCCGGGTCGAACGGGCGGCGGCCCTCGCGGTGCTCGGCCCGGACCTGGAGCGGCTCGGCGGCGGGCTCGACACGGAGATCGGCGTACGCGGCGTGCGCCTCTCCGGCGGGCAGGCGCAGCGCACGGCGGCCGCCCGGATGTTCGCCCGCGACAGCGCGCTGCTGGTCATGGACGACCTGTCCAGCGCCCTCGACGTGGAGACCGAGCAGGAGCTGTGGCGGCGCATCTTCGCCACGTCGGCGACCTGCCTCGCCGTCTCCCACCGGCCCGCCCTGCTGGAGCGGGCCGACCAGGTGCTGCTGCTGAAGGACGGCCGGGTCGTCGCCGCGGGCCCGCTGGCCGAGCTGCTGCGGACGTCCCCGGACATGCGGACGCACTACCGCCCCGCCCCGCCAACGAGGAGTCGACAGTGTCACGTGTGATCATCGTCGGCGCCGGCCCCTCCGGGCTGGCGCTGGCCGGCGAGCTGGCGGCGGGCGGTGTCGACTGCCTCGTGGTGGAGAAGCGGTCGAGCCGCGCCGCCCTGTCCCGGGCCTTCACCGTGGAACCCCGCACGATGGAGTTGCTCGACATGCGCGGCCGGGTCGCCGGGCTGCTGGCCGACGGCCGTCCCTGCCCGCACCCCCCGGTGGGCGACCGGAACGGCTACCTCGACTACGGCCTGCTCGACACGCCGTTCCCGTACAGCCTGGTCGTGCCGCAGCACCGCACCGAGGCCGCCCTGCAGGCCGCCGCCGAGCAGGCCGGCGCGGTGGTCCGCACCGGCGCCGAGGTGGTCGGCCTGCGCCAGGACGCGGAGTCCGCCGAGGTCGACGTACGCGGCCCGGACGGCGTGGTGACGACCGAGCGCGCCGACTACGTGGTCGGCTGCGACGGCGTGAACAGCAGCGTGCGCGAGGCGATCGGCGTCGACTTCGAGGGCTGGAACTACGACGTGTCGGTCATGATGGGCGACATGCGGCTGCGCAACCCGCCGTCGCCGCCCGCCTACGCCCGCATCACCCGCCGGGGCATGGTGGCGCTGTTCCCCTTCAGGGACGACACCTACCGGGTCATCGTGTTCGACCACGAGAAGATGCACGTCCCGGCCTCGCTGCCGGTGACCCCGGCGGACCTGCGGGAGAGCTGCGCGGGCATCCTCGGCATCGACGTCGAGCCGTACGACCCGATCTGGCTGTCGCGGTTCCGCAGCTCGCAGCGCCACGCCCGGCGCTACCGCGTCGGCCGGGTGCTGCTGGCCGGGGACGCCGCCCACACGCACATCCCCTCCGGCGGCCAGGGCCTGCAGACGGGCATCCAGGACGCGTTCAACCTCGGCTGGAAGCTCCGCGCGGAGCTCGACGGCTGGGCCCCGCCGGGCCTCCTGGACAGCTACGAGGACGAGCGCTACCCGATCGCCGCGGCGACCCTGCGCAAGACCGACCTCTCCTTCCGCTTCGAGACCTCGAACGGCCTGACCGCACGGCTGGTCCGCCAGATCGTCACGAAGCTCGTACGCGTCCGCGCGATCCAGCGGGTGAACCTGGAGCACCTGTCCGGGCTCACGCTGCGCTACCCGCCGGGCGACGGCGGGCCCTGGGCCGGGCGGCGGGTCCCCGACCGGCCGCTGACCGACGGCTCGCGGCTGTTCGAGCGGTTCCGGGACGGCCGGTTCGTGCTGGCCGCCCCTCCCGGCGTCGCCGTCGAGCTGGACGGCTGGGCCGACCGGGTCGTCACCGCGACCCTCGCGGAGCCGATCGGCCGGGGATGCCCGCCCGTGGTCCTCGTCCGGCCCGACGGTCACGTGGCGTGGGGCGGGCGGGCAGGCGCCGGCGAACTCGCGGGGGTGCTCCGCCGCTGGTGCGGCGAGCCGCGCCGCGCGGCGAGCGGCTCCGGCCAGAACGAGACCGCCGGTATCACGCGGAGAGAAACGTGAGAGCCGCTTTTCCGACAATGAATTGCACATAAAAAGCGTCGGAAAACTGCCGGAGGCGGGCCATGCGAAACTATTCAGCCGAATCGTATGGCGATGCCATCGCCTCCGTGTTCGACGTCGTGAACGACGACCCGGCGGAAGTGGCCGCCATCGTGGAGTTCCTGCGTAGTCGTGCGGGGACCGGCCCGGTGCTGGAAGCGGGCATCGGGACGGGAAGGATCGGCATCCCGCTGGCGGGGACCGGCGTCGAGGTGTTCGGCGTGGAAGTCAGCCGGGAAATGGCCAACCAGCTTCGCACGAAGCCGGGCGCGGAAAAGGTGACCGTCGAAGTCGGCGACATGAATGAAATCGACTTCGGGCGGAAGTTCTCGCTCGTCGTCCTCGCGCAGGGCACCTTCGGCGCGCTGCTGTCGGAACCGGCGCAGCGCGCGTACCTGCGGCGGGTCCCGGAGATCCTCACCGAGGACGGCCGGCTCGTCGTGGAGACGATGGAGGTGGACGACTCCCGCTTCACCCACGACCAGTACGTCGCCACGTCACTGCTCGACGTCGACCACGTGGTGCTCAGCGCGGCGCTCCGCGACCCCGGGCACCAGGTGCTGAGCATCCAGAACGTGCTGCTCACCGCGCACGGCATCCAGCTCTACCCCGTGAAGTTCCGGTACTACACCGCCGGGCAGCTCGACGAGATGGCGGGTGACGCGGGACTGCGGCTGCTCGAACGCTACTCCGACTGGACCGAAGCCGACTACGCGCCGGGCTGCCTCCGGCACGTCTCGGTCTACGGCACCCAGGACTGAACGACCCGTCACCGTCTGGAAGGCGACTCGCCGATGAACATCTCACCCCCCAGGACGCCGCGGCGCTACACCGTCGTGGTCGCGGCGCTCGGCGCCGCGGTATCCCTCACCAGCGGTTGCGCCCTGAACCTCGCCAACGCCAAGTGGTACACCACCACCTACTCGGGCGAGGCGCAGACCGTGGGCCACGGCACCGCGCGGCCGTACGTCATCATCGACCAGGACGGCAACCCCACGGAGGTCGGGGTGCGCCTGTCGGCGACGGCGCTGGACGGGCTGCCCACCGAGGACACCGTCCCGCCGACGGAGACCATCCTGGAGTTCCCCAAGCAGGCGAAGGCCACCGTCTTCAACCACGTGATGCTCAACTGGTACAGCCACGGACGGAAGCCGGCCGAGATCTTCGGCGAGCCGCACTTCGCCTTCCACTTCTACACGCCCGACCACCACACGGTGATGGACATCGACCCCAAGCTCCACCCGGACCGCGCCGGGAAGGTGCCGGAGAAGAAGTACATCGCGCCCGACTACATCTCCGAGCCGGGCAACCCGGTGGAGATGACCAAGCCCCAGATGGGACTGCACTGGATCGACACGACGCGGCACTTCGGGCCGGTCGGCAGCGCCGAGGAGTTCCGCGAGGTCTTCGTCTACGGCTCCCACGACGGCAGGCTCATCTTCCAGGAGCCGCTCGCGACGCGGAAGTGGCTGCTGACCAAGCCCACCTTCAAGTCCGACATCCGGCAGCCGCAGGAGTACCAGCGCAGCGGCTACTACCCGACCTTCTACGGCATCAAGTACGACGCCGCCACCAACGACTACGTGATCTCGCTGGGCGGCATGCGGATGCGTAAGGCGACGTAGGTCGTGTCCGGCACCCTCGGCCCGTCGCGCGAGGCCCAAGGCCCCCGGGCCCGCGCGGCGGGCGCCGCCGTCCCCGGCCTGCCGGACGCCGTGCCCGGCCTGTCAGACGACGACGTGGCGCAACTGGTCCGCATCCGCCACTTCGAGCGGACCCTGCTGCGGATGTTCGAGGCCGGCGCGCTGAGCGGGACCACGCACACGTGCATCGGGCAGGAGTACGTGCCGGTGGCGCTGGCCCCGCTGCTCGACGGCGACTTCGTGGTCAGCAACCACCGTGGTCACGGCCACTACCTGGCCCACGTCGGCGACGTCGCCGGGCTGCTCGCCGAGATCATGGGCCGGGAGGGCGGGGTCTGCGCCGGCGTCGGCGGCAGCCAGCACCTCTACCGGCCCGGCTTCCTGTCCACCGGTGTGCAGGGCGAGGGCGTGGCGCTCGCGTCAGGCGTCGCGCTGCGGCACCGGCGCGCCGGCACCGGCCGGATCGCCGCCGTCTACGTCGGCGACGGCACCTGGGGCGAGGGCGCGGTGTACGAGGCGCTCAACATGGCGGCGCTGTGGCGGCTGCCGGTGCTGGTCGTCGTGGAGGACAACGGGATCGCCCAGTCCACCCCCACCGGCGCGCACCTCTCCGGGACCATCGCCGGCCGGGCGCGCGCCTTCGGCGTCGAGTACGCCGAGATCGCCACCCATGACATCCCGGCCGTCCGCGCCGCAGCCGGGCCGGTGATCGCGCGGGTCCGCGACGGCGGCGGGCCGGCGGTCGTACGGTTCCTGACCCGGCGGCTCGGCCCGCACAGCAAGGGCGACGACACCCGCCCCGCCGAGGAGGTCGCGGCCCTGTGGGAGGGCGACTGGCAGGCGGGGCTGGAGGCGCGCCTCGGTCCCCGCTTCCGGGAGATCGACGAGCGGGTCCGCGCCGAGGTGGACCGGATCGCCGCCGAGGTGGCGGCACGCCCGCCGTCGCGGTGGGCCGACGTGGCCGAGGCGGGAGCCGTACAGTGAACGAACTGATCACCCTGGTCGCGGGCGTCCTCGACGTGCCCGCCGAGACGGTCGACGAGAACACCGGCACGGCCACGGCCGCCGAGTGGAGCAGCCTGCGCCACGTGCAGATCATCGGCACCGTCGAACGGGCGTACGGCGTGCGGCTGAGCCCGCGCGAGGCCCGCGCGTGCCGCTCCGTGGGGGCGCTGCGGGACACCCTGCGGACGCGCGGAGTCGCGGTATGACACCGCTCGCGCCCCGGCTCGCGGAGAGCCTGAACGGCGCGCTGCACCGGCTGTTCGCCGAACGCCCCGGCCTGCACCTCCTCGGCGAGGACGTCGCCGATCCCTACGGTGGCGCCTTCAAGGTCACCAAGGGGCTGTCGGACCGGCATCCCGGCCGCGTGCTGTCCACCCCGATCAGCGAGAACGGCCTCGCGGGCGTCGCGGCCGGTCTCGCCCTCGCCGGTGACGAGGTCGTGGCCGAGGTCATGTTCGGCGACTTCGCCGCGCTCGTCTTCGACCCGGTGCTCAACCTGATCTCGAAGTCGGTGACGATGTACGGCCGGCGGCTGCCCATGCCGGTCGTGCTCCGCTGCCCGGTCGGCGGCCGTCGCGGCTACGGGCCCACCCACAGCCAGAGCGTGCAGAAGCACTTCATCGGCATGCCGAACCTGGCGTTGTACGAGCTCAGCCCGTTCCACGATCCGTACGGGCTGCTCGCGCACGCCCTGGACCACGGGCCCGCGCTGCTCTTCGAGGACAAGGTGCTCTACACCCGGCGGGCGTACCCCGACGGGGTCGTGGACGAGCACTTCCGCCACTCGCTCATCGGGGACGCGTCCGGCTGGGCGCACGTGACCCCCGCGGACGGCGACGCCCCCGACGTCGTGCTGATCTGCCCGGGCGGCGTCGCCCACCGGGCGCTCGCCGCCGCCCACCTCCTGCGGGACCAGGGCGTCACCGCGCACCTTCTGGTCCCCGGGCGCCTGTACCCCGTGGACATCGAGCCCGTCCTGCCGATCCTGGAACGGCCCGCGCTCGTGGCCGTCGCCGAGGAGAGCACGGCGGGCGGCACCTGGGGCTCCGACATCGCGGCGCTGGTGTACGAGCGGCTGTGGCCACGCCTGCGCGCCCCGGTGCTGCGGCTGTCGTCCGCCGACTCGATCATCCCGGCCGCTCGTCACCTGGAGGACCGGGTGCTGCTGGGCGAACGGCACATCGCCGAGGCCGTCGCGGAGCGCCTCGGCACGATCGCGACGGGCGCCGCGTTCGTCGCCGGGCCCGTCGAGTCTGTTCTTGAGCCCGTCGATGCCGCCCCACCGCTCGCCGTGCCTTTCGTCGTGCCGAAGCTGAACAACAACGACACGCACTACCTGGTGACCTGCTGGCTCGCCGAGGACGGGGCGAGGGTCGAGGCGGGCGCTCCCCTGGTCGAACTGGAGACGTCCAAGGCGGTCGAGGAGATCGAGGCCCCGGCTGCCGGATATCTGCGGATCTCGGCCGACGCCGGCACCGAGGTGGAGGTCGGCGCCGTCATCGCGGAACTGCACGAACTCGCGCCCCCGGCGCATGCGGCGGCGAGGAGCGGAGCGGGCGGCGAGGCGGCTACGACCGCCGGTCGTGGTGCGGGATCGGCGGCGCCCGCGCAGGCCGCTCCGCCCGCCGAGCCTTCCCAGCCCGCCCCGTCGTCCCAGCCCGCCCCGTCGTCCCCGGCCGACCGGCGGATCTACGTGCTCGACCGGGTGCAGCGGGGCACCGCCGCCGTCGTGACCCGGGCCCACAAGGAGGTGCCGGCGGCCTTCACCGCCGTCGAGGTGGGGGTCGACGCCCTCCTCGCCAGACTGCGTCTGCTCTCGGAGGAGTCCGGCGCCGAGGTCGGCGTACCCGAGGCCGTGGTGAAGGCGGTCGCCGCCGCCCACGACCGCTTCGGCCACCTCTTCGGCAGCCTCGTGGACGACCGGACGGTCGCCGTCTCCGAGACACCTCACGTCGCGGTGACGATCGACGCGGGACGCGGCCTCTACACGCCCGTGATCCGGGACTGCGCGAGCCGATCGATCACCGATATCGCCGACGACCTGATGGATTTCCGGATGAAAGCGTGGCGAGGAGGCGATTTCACCACTTCCGAGCTCGATGGCGGTACGATCACCATCTCGATCAACACTGAGGCCGATGTGGTGTTCGTACAACCGATCGTCATGTGGCCGCAGTTGTGCATGCTCTCCGTCGGCGGGCTACGTCGGCAGCTCGCGCTCCACGACGGAGTCCTCGCGACAACCACGGTCGTCGTCCTCGGCCTCGCCTATGACCACCGGGTCGTGAACGGCGCCGAAGCGGTGGCCTTCCTGCGAGCGGTCGCGGACAACCTCCGCGAGCCGGACCGGCTCGACCAGCTGGTCGCCTGACGGCGTGATGGAGGACTGATGACGTTCGGGCTGATCGCCTTCGCCGCGGAAGTGGGCGAGCCAGTGCCCGTCAAGGATGTGGTCGCGGATTACACCGAGGACGTCGCGCGTGTGCTCGCGTACGGCTACGACTACGTGCACCGCGCGGCTCCCGGGATGGGCCTGACCGATCTCGCCGTCGAAGCGGGCGGGCAGGCCCTCGCCGCGGCGGGCGTCGCCGCCCGCGACGTCGACCTCCTGGTGTTGGCGATCACAGACATCGCGGAGTACCTGTACTGGGACGCGGCGGCCGCGGTCGCCCACCGGCTCGGCCTCTCCTGGGCGGAGGCCGTACTGGTGGACCAGGGCTGCGCGGGCGGCGTCACCGCCTTCGACACCCTGGCCGGCCGGTTCGCCACCCACCTGTCCTACGACACCGCCCTGGTCATCGGCGCCAACCGCACCACCGAGGCGTACTGGAACCGCCTGGACACCCACTCGCTGCTGTTCTCCGACGGCGCGGCGGCGGCCGTGGCCAGCCGCAACGCCGCGTCACTGCGCTGGCGCACGTCGTACGCCGAGACGGACGGACGCTACGCCGACTTCTTCCGCCTCGACGACGGCGGCGGGGCGAAGCCCTTCGGGCCCGGCACGCCGCCTCCCAAGGTCCGGGACGCCTGGCAGATCATGGAGCACTTCCAGTACGACTCCGACCGCATGGCCGCCTTCGCGGACGAGATCAACGACCGTACGGCCCGTGCCGTCCACCGCGCCTGCAAGCAGGCCGGCATCACGGAGGACGACCTCGCGTGGCTCCTCCTGCTCAACGACAATCCTCGTGTCATCGCCGCCCAGGCCGATCTGATCGGTGTGCCGACGTCCCGTACGAACATCCGCGGCGCCCGGCAGCACGGGCACTTCGGTGCCGCCGACCACCTGTTCGAGCTGGGCAACCTGCACGCCTCAGGGGAGCTGGGCCTGGGTGACTACGTGGCGCTGGCCACGAACGGCCGCGGAATGCACTGGGCGTGCACGATCCTGTGGTCCTGACCCACGCCTTGGCCTGGATTGGCCCTGATCGGGCCTGATCGCCCGCTCCCCCGACTCCCCCCGGCTCTCCCAGGCGCGCGTCTCCGGCATCCGCCCTCACGCTCGCCCGGGTCACCCCGTCCTCATCGCCGTGTCAGTCGCTCGGAACGCCGCTCGCCGCCCCGGCACGGCCGAGCGTCCGGCGCAGCCTGGGGATGGCCGCCGGCCGCACCGGCCCGCTCGCCGGCTCGGGCAGAAACTCCGCCAATCCGGCGATGGTGGGATGCTCGAAGACCACCCGCAGCGGTAGCGACGCTCCGGTGAGCGCGTTGAGGCGGCTGACCAGCCGCGTGGCCAGCAGGGAATGCCCACCCAGACTGAAGAAGTCGTCGTGGATGTTCGTGACGGGCCGGCCCAGCAGGCCGGCGAACAACTCGGCCACCAGATGCTGCGCCTCGGTGCCGGGAGGCTCGGCCGCGCCGGTGCTGGGCACCGATGTCGGCTCGGGTAGCGCCTTGCGGTCGACCTTCCCGTTGGGGGTGCGCGGCAGCGCGTCCATCACCACGATGCGGGCAGGGACCAGATGCTGCGGCAGGCAGCTCCGCAGATACCGCAGGAGGATCTGCTCGTCGTCCTCCCCACGCTCTTCCGGCACGACGGGGTCGTCCTGGGAGGGGATCCTGGTGGCGATGTGGGCGATCAGGTGGTCGCCGTGGACGGTGACGACGGCCTCCGACACGGCGGGATGCTGGAGCAGGGCGTGTTCCACCTCGCCCGGTTCGATCCGGAACCCCCGGAGCTTCACCTGGTGATCCACCCGGCCGTGGTAGTCCAGGAAGAACTCCACCCCACCGTCCGCGGTGGTGCAGGGGCGCCAGCGGGCCAGATCCCCCGTCCGATACAACCGCCCACCCTCACCCTCAGGGAGGGGCAGGTAGCGTTCGGCCGTCAGCCCTGGCCGCTGGTGGTAGCCCCGTGTCACGCCCTGGCCCGATAGGTACACCTCGCCGATCGCGCCGAGCGGTACCGGTCGCAGGTCGCTGTCCAGCAGGTGCACGCGTGATCCGGGCAGGGCGCGGCCCAGCGGGGTCCGCTCAGCACCGGGATCGGTCACCGCGTGGGTGGAGTACGTGGTGTCCTCGGTCGGCCCGTACAGGTTGTTGACCA
>NZ_VANP01000011.1:0-268368 GCF_005864065.1 Microbispora triticiradicis
AGCACCTTCTCCCCGGGTGCGCGCCGTTCGTGGACACGCTGATCCGCGCGCTTCCCGAGCTTCGGGTCCTGGTCACCGGCCGGCGGCCGCGCGGCGGCCCCCGCCGCCACGCCCGCCCGCGCCGAGGCGAGGGCCCGGCAGGAGGCGCCCGCGGCTCCCCGGAAGGGCAGGGCCCCGGCGAAGACCGGCGCCGGATCCGCCGCGGCCCCCAAGCGCGACGCCGTACGGGCGGCCGCGGCCGGCCGTGTCGCGCCGCCCAGTGAAAGGCCACTCCGTGAGAGGCCGCTCCGGGAGACGCCGGAGCGTGAGTCGCCGCGCCGGGAGAGCCCGGAGCGGGAGCGCCGGGACACCGCCGAGGCCGCGCCCGCGCCGGGACGCGCCCGGCGTGGCGCGGGCGCCGCTGCCTCCCCGGCGACGTCCCCACGTGCCAGAATGGCGCGGCGAGCGTTCCGGCGGCCTCCGCGTGCGCCGTTCGTGCTGCTCGTCGTGGGTCTCATGTGCGGGGGTCTGGTGACCCTCCTGCTGCTCAACACGGTCCTCGCGCAGGACTCGTTCAAGCTGACCGACCTGCGGTCGAGCATCGACGACCTGCACCGGCAGGCCGCCGAGCAGGAGAACCTGCTCCGCACGTGGAGCCAGCCCGGCGCGGTGGACGAGGCGGGTCGTGGGCAGGGCCTGGAGCAGGACCGCTCCGCCCCTCGGTTCATCACGACGGGCGAGGGCACGGCCGGGCAGCAGGGCCAGGAGGCGGGCACGGAGGAGGGCACGGACCGGTGAGAGACAGCGGCCGGAACCCGGGTCCCGGCCGCGGGGGTCCCACCGGGCGTGGTGGCGGCCAGGGCCCGGGCGGCGGCAGGCGTGACCCGGGGTCCCCGGGACGGCCCTCCCGTCAGGACGGACCGCAGAAACCCGGCCGTCCCGGCCGCCCGTCCGATCCCGGGTCCGGCGACGCGTCCGGCCGCCCCGCACGCCCGGCACGCCCGGGCGCCGGTGGCGGAGCCGGGCGCGGCGGCGACGCCGGCCGCACGAGAGGCCCCGCGGACCGTGACGCCGCAGCCCCCGACCGCCCCGCCCGCGACACCCGTGCGGCCCGTGGTCGTACGGACGGCGACCGCGTGCCGGGCGGCCGCGCGGCGCGTGACCGTGCGGGAGGCGAGCGGGTGGCAGCGGACCGCGTCTCGGGCAACCGTGCGGCGAGTGGCCGTGCGGGTAGCCGCGCGGGTGGCGAGCGCGCGGCGGACCAGCGTGTGCCGGGCGGCCGCGCGGCGAGTGGCCGTGCCGGCAACCGTGCGGGCAACCGTGCGGGAGGCGAGCGCGCGGCCGATCAGGGCGTGCCGGGCGACGGTGCGTCCCGGGCCGGGAGCGGCGGCTCGGATCGGGGCCGTGGCGGAGCCGCGGGGCGGCCACGTGGCGCGGGGAGCGGCGGTCAGACGCCGGCCCGGTCCCGCGCGGGCGCAGGAAGCGACGTCCCGTCCCGCGGCGCCGGTGGGGCCCGCCCGCCTGCCGGAGCGGCCTCGGCCAGGGGAGCGTCCTCCGGGGGCGCGCCGGGCGGTGGGGCCTCGGCCAGGGGTGCCACGGGCGCCGGCGCCTCCGGCAAGGGCGCGCCGGGGGCTGGGCCCTCGCCCAGGGGTGGCTCGGCCGCGGAAGGCGGAAGAGCGTCGGGCGGCGCGGGCCAGGGCCGTGCCCGGACGGGCGGCACTCCGCCGCGAACCCCGCCGCGTACACCAGCAGGCGCACCGCCGCGCACACCACCAGGCACTCCGCCGCGCACATCAGGGCGCACCCCGCCGCGTCCGCTCCGGGCGCCGGGCGGGCCGCCGCCACCCCCGCGCCCGCCGGCCGTGCTGCGGCTGGGCAACCCGGTACGGCGGCTGCGGGCGGCGATGCTGGTGATGGCGATCGTGCTGTCGCTGTTCGCCGGACGGCTGGTGCAGCTGCAGGGGCTCGACTCCAAGGTGCTCCAGGCGAAGGCCGTGCAGCAGCGGGTGCAGCCCGAGATCCTGCCGGCGCGGCGCGGCGCGATCACCGACGCGGAGGGCCACGAGCTCGCGGTGACGGTCGAAGCCAGAGAGGTCTACGTCGACCCCAAGGACGTCGACCCGGCCAAGCGCGACCTGGTCGCCACCACGCTGGCGCGTGAGCTGAACAAGCCCAAGGAGGACGTCGCCGCCGCGCTGGCCAAGACCACCCAGCGTTACATCCCGCTGGCGCGCGACGTCGAGCCGCTGCGGGCCAAGCGCATCATGGGCTTCAAGCTCAGGGGCGTCGGCACCAAGGAGACCTACCGCCGTCTCTACCCCGGCAAGTCGCTCGCGGGCGGCCTGCTCGGCTTCACCGGCGTGGACGGCCGGGGCCTGGAGGGCCTGGAGAGCGCGTACAACGACGTCCTCGCGGGCCGGGACGGCAAGCAGAGCATCGAGCTCGGCGCGAACCGCCAGCGCATCCCGATGACGCGCAGCCAGCGCGAGGCGCCGGTGCCCGGACGGGACGTCCGGCTGACCATCGACCGGGACCTGCAGTGGGCCGCCGAGCAGACGCTGGCCCGGCGGGTGCACGACACCGGGGCGCGCAGCGGCAGCGTGATCGTGATGGACGTGGCCACCGGCCGGATCCTCGCCATGGCCAACGCGCCCCAGGCCGACCTCAACGACTGGCAGTCCGCCCCGGCGGAGGACCGCGCCAACCGCGCGGTGTCGGAGATCTTCGAGCCGGGCAGCACCAACAAGGTCATCACGGCCGCCGCGGCGATGGAGGCGGGGGTGGTCACGCCCGACACCGTCTTCCGGGTGCCCGACCACATCCAGTGCGCCGACCAGCAGCTCAAGGACGCCCACCCGCACGGGCCCGAGTCGATGACGTTCACCGGGGTCCTCGCGGAGTCGAGCAACGTGGGCACCATCATGGCGGCGGAGAAGATCTCCAGCCAGCGGCTGTACGACATGTTCCGGTCCTTCGGGTTCGGCGCGCGCAGCGGCTCGGGCGTCCCCGGCGAGCAGGACGGCCTGCTGCCCCAGTGGCAGACGTGGTCGGGCAGCCAGCGCTGTACGATCGCCTACGGCCAGGGCATCTCGGTCACCGCGCTGCAGATGGCCAGCGTCTACCAGACGATCGCCAACGGAGGAGTGCGGGTGACCCCCTCGATCGTGGCGGGCACCACCGACGCGCACGGCGCGTTCGTCGCCGCTCCGGCCGCCAAGGGCACGCGGGTGATCGGCGAGACGACCGCCCGATCCATCGCGCTCATGCTGGAGGCCGCGGTCGGCCACGAGGGCACGGGAGAGGAGGCCTCGATCGAGGGCTACCGTGTCGCGGGCAAGACCGGCACAGCGATGCGGTACGACGAGAAGTGCGCGGGATACTGCGGATACACCGCGACGTTCGTGGGCTTCGCCCCCGCCGACCAGCCCCGGCTGATGGCCCTGGCCGTCATCCAGGACCCGAAGAAGGACCACTACGGCGGCGCCGTCGCCGCCCCGGTGTTCAAGGACGTCATGACTTTCGCGTTGAAGAGCAGGAAGATCCCCCCGACCGGCACGAAGGCGCCCGCGATGGTCCTTCGCCCCGCGGAGTGACCGGGACCGAACCGGCCGGGGTGGAGACCACGCGGGCCCCGGCGACGGACGGCCGGGTGGCGGAGGCGAGCGGCGGAGAGGGGTACGCTCTCGCCGTGCGTTCCGCGTCGTCCATGCGTCCAGAGGCCGTCCAGGCCCGCCCGCTGTCCGCGCTCGCGTCCCTGCTCGGCCCGTCGTCGTCGGCCGTGCCCTCCCCCGGAGCGCGGGTGGTCCGCGGCGCCGTCACCGGCGTCACCCTCGACTCGCGCCGGGTGCGGCGCGGCGACCTGTACGTGGCGGTGGCCGGAGCCTCCCGGCACGGCGCGGAGTTCGCCGGAGCCGCCCTCGCGGCGGGCGCGGCGGCGATCCTCACCGACCCCGAGGGCCGTGACGCGGCCGCGGCCACCGGCCTGCCGGTGCTCGTCGTGCCCGACCCGCGGGCGGTGCTCGGGCAGGTGGCCTCCTGGGTGTACGGCAGGCCCGCGTCCGGCATCACGCTCATCGGCGTGACCGGCACCAGCGGCAAGTCCACCTCCACCTTCCTGCTGGAGGCGGGACTGCGGGCGGCGGGCCACCGCACCGGCCTCGTCGGCGGCGTGGAGATCCGCGCCGGGGACGTGCGGTTCACGCCCGATCTGACCACTCCCGAGGCGACCGACCTGCAGGCCCTGTTCGCGCTGATGCGCGAGCAGGGCGTGAGCGCCGCGGCCATGGAGGTCTCCAGCCACGCCCTGGCCCTCGGCCGGGTGGACGGCCTCTTCTACGATGTGTCGATCTTCACGAACCTGTCGCAGGACCACCTGGACTTCCACCGGGACCTGGACGACTACTTCGCGGCCAAGGCGCGCCTGTTCACCCCCGAGTTCAGCCGTCTCGGGGTGGTGAACGCCGACGACGCCCACGGCCGCGAGCTGGCCGGCACGGCCAAGATCCCGATCACCACGTTCTCCGCCACGGGAGCGCCGGAGGCCGACTGGCGCGCCGAGGACGTCCGCCTCGGCTCCGCCGGCAGCCGGTTCCGCCTCGTCGGCCCCGGAGGGGTCGAGGCCGACGTGGCGGTGGCGCTGCCCGGCCCGTTCAACGTGGCCAACACGCTCGGCGCGCTGGTCGCGCTGGTGGAGACGGGCGTCCCGCTGCAGGCCGCGGTGACCGGCGTCGGCGAGTTCACCGGCGTCCCCGGCCGGATGGAGCGGGTGCCGGGCGACGGCGACGTGCCGGGGGACGTGCAGGTGATCGTCGACTACGCGCACAAGCCGGGCGCGGTGGAGTCGGTGCTCAACTCGCTGCGGGCGGTGCTGGACGACGGCCTGGACAAGGGGCCGGACGGCACACCCGACGACGGGCCCGGTGGGCGCCTGGTCGTCGTGCTGGGCTGCGGCGGCGACCGCGACCGCGGCAAGCGTCCGATGATGGGCGAGGCCGCCGCCCGCCTCGCCGACGTGGCGATCCTGACCAGTGACAATCCTCGAACGGAGGACCCGCTCGCGATCCTCGCCGCGATGCTGGAGGGCGCGCTGCGGGTACCTCCGAAGGAGAGGGCGCACGTCGTCGTGGAGCCGGATCGGGCGGCCGCCATCCGCCTGGCCGTCGGCGGTGCTTCGCCCGGAGATGTGGTAGTTGTGGCGGGCAAGGGACACGAGCTGGGGCAGTATGTCGGGGGCGAGGTCATCCCCTTCGACGACCGTGAGGTGGCCGCCGCGGCCATCGCGGAGCGGAACCGGGCACGGCGGGCCGCAGGGGAGACCGCCGGTGCGTGAGGCGGTGTTACGGAGCGCCCCAGGCGTCCCGGGTCACATGGCTCCGGTTCACATGGCTCCGGTTGACAGCGCTCCGGGTGACGGTGCTCCACCGCTTCACGGGGGCCCGACAAGCGACGCGAAAGAGAGCAGGACAGACACATGATCCCGTTGCCGCTGGCCCGGGTCGCCGAGATCACGTCGGGAGCCCTGAACGGCCTGGCCGACCCCGCGGCCTTGGTCCGAGGACCGGTCGTGATCGACTCGCGGGCGGTCGTGCCCGGCTCGCTCTTCGTGGCGATCAAGGGGGAGCGGGCCGACGGGCACGACTTCGCCCGGCAGGCCCACGAGGCGGGCGCCGTCGCCGTCCTCGCCACCCGGCCGGTCGACGCGCCGGCCGTGATCGTGGGGGACCCCCAGGCAGCCCTGGCCGCCCTGGCGAACGCCGTGGTGAGGGAGCTTCCCGGCGCCACCGTGGTGGGCGTGACCGGCTCCGCGGGCAAGACCACGACCAAGGACCTGCTGGCCGGGCTCGCCGCGCGGATGGGCCCGACGGTCGCGCCGGTCGGCTCGTACAACAACGAGATCGGCCATCCGCTGACCGTGCTCAAGGCCGACGAGGGCACCCGGTTCCTCGTGCTCGAACTGAGCGCGCGCAACATCGGCCACATCGCCTACCTGGCGGAGATCGCCCCGCCGCGCATCGGCGTGGTGCTGAACGTCGGCACCGCCCACCTCGGCGTGTTCGGCGGCAAGGAGGCGATCGCCCGGGCCAAGGGCGAGCTCGTCGAGGCGCTGCCCGCCGACGGGACCGCGGTGCTCAACGCCGACGATCCGCTGGTCAGCGAGATGGCCGGCCGTACGGAGGCCAGGGTGACCTGGTTCGGCCGCGCGGCCCGCGCGCACGTGCGGGCGGAGGACGAGACGCTCGACGCGGCAGGCCGCGCCTCGTTCACGCTGCGCACGCCGTCCGGCGCCGCCCCGGTGCGGCTGCGCCTGTACGGCGCGCACGCCGTCGAGAACGCCCTGGCCGCCGCGGCCGCCGCCTACGAGCTGGGCATGCCGGTGGCGGCCATCGCCGAGGAGCTGTCGGCGGCCGAGCCGCGCAGCCGCTGGCGGATGGAGGTCACCGACCGGCCCGACGGCGTGACCGTGATCAACGACGCGTACAACGCCAACCCCGACTCCATGCGGGCCGCCTTCGGCAGCCTCGGGGTCATCGGCGCCGGGCGGCGGCGGTTCGCGGTGATCGCCGCGCTGCGCGAGCTGGGCGAGGACGGCCCGGCGCTGAACGAGGACCTCGGGCGGCTGGCCGCCGGAGCGGGGCTGGAAGCGGTGATCGTCGTGGGGGAGGACGCCGGGCCGGTGCTCAGGGGCGCCCCCGGCGCGATCCACGCGCCCGACACCGCCGCGGCGGCGCGGGAGCTGTCGGACCGGCTCGCGCCCGGGGACGCGGTGCTGGTGAAGGGGCCGCGTGCGGCCGGGCTCGAGCGGGTCGCCGAGGCGATCCTCGGAGGTGACGCCCGGTGAGGAACATCCTCATCGCGGGGGCGATCTCGCTGCTGCTGTCCATGGTCGGCACGCCGCTGGCCATCCGGCTGTTCGCCCGGCGCGGGTACGGCCAGAACATCCGGGAGGAGGGCCCGTCGGGTCACTACGACAAGAAGGGCACTCCCACGATGGGCGGCACGGTGATTGTGATCGCCGCGCTGATCGGCTATTTCCTGGCCCACGGGGTGACCGTCTTCTCGGCGGTCAGCGACCCTCCGACGGCCTCGGGCCTGCTGGTGCTGTTCCTGATGACCGGCCTCGGGGCGGTCGGCTTCCTCGACGACTTCATCAAGATCTACAAGCAGCGGAGCCTGGGCCTGCGCAGCGGCGCCAAGGCCGCCGGCCAGCTCGTCGTCGGCGCGGTCTTCGCGGTGCTCGTGCTGCGGTTCCCCAACGCCTACGCCGTGACCCCGGCCGACACGCGGGTGTCGTTCCTGCGGGACATCGGGCCGTCCATCGGGCTCATCGGTTTCGTCGTCTGGGTCCTGTTCTTCATCGTGGGCTTCTCCAACGCGGTGAACCTGACCGACGGGCTCGACGGCCTGGCCTCCGGCGCCACCTGCCTGGTCCTCGCGGCGTACGTGCTCATCGGCAACTGGCAGCTGCGCAACAGCTGCACGACGGTCGGCTTCGGCCCCAACTGCTACTGGGTGCGAGATCCGCTCGACCTGGCGGTGGTCGCGGCGGCGGTGCTGGGGGCCTGTCTGGGCTTCCTGTGGTGGAACGCCCCGCCCGCCAAGATCTTCATGGGCGACACCGGCTCGCTGGCCCTCGGCGGCGTGATCGCCGGTCTCGCCTTCACCACCCGGACCCAGCTCCTGCTGGTCATCCTGGGCGGCCTGTTCGCGCTCATCACGATGTCGGTCATCATCCAGGTCGGGTTCTTCAAGATGACCCGCAAACGGGTCTTCCGGATGGCTCCGCTCCAGCACCACTTCGAGCTGTCCGGCTGGGCCGAGACCACGATCGTGGTCCGCTTCTGGCTGATCGCCGCGCTGTGCGTGGCCGCCGGTCTCGGCCTGTTCTACCTCGAATGGATGCCGAAGCAGTGAGTGTGGTCGTCGCCGGTCTCGGCGTGTCGGGCGCGGCCGCGGCCCGGGCCCTGGCCCGCCGCGGCGAGCGGGTGACCGTCCTTGAGGCGGTGGACGGCGAGCGGCAGCGCGCCGCGGCCGCCGACCTCGAAGCCCTCGGGGTAAAGGTGCGGTTCGGCGAGCCCGCTCTGCCCGAGGGCGTCTCGCTCGTGGTCACCTCGCCCGGCTGGCGGCCTGCTCATCCGCTCCTCGTCGCGGCGGAGAAGGCCGGCGCCGAGGTGATCGGGGAGGTCGAGCTGGCCTGGCGGCTGCGCGGGGAGCACGCCGCCCCCTGGCTGGCGCTGACCGGCACCAACGGCAAGACCACCGCCGTCCGCATGCTCGCCTCCATCCTGTCCGCCGCCGGGCACCGGGCCCTCGCCGTGGGCAACGTCGGCGTGCCGATCGTGGAGGCCGTGGACGGCCCGTACGACGTGCTGGCCGTGGAGCTGTCGAGCTTCCAGCTCCACTGGTCGTCGAGCCTCGCGCCGCTCGCGGGGGCCGTGCTCAACGTCGCGCCCGACCACATCGACTGGCACGGCTCGATGGAGGAGTACGCCGCGGCCAAGGCGCGGGTCTTCACCGCCGCCGGGACCGTCGTGTTCAACGCCGACGACGCGTGGTCGTCGCGCCTGGCCGAGCCGTACGCCTCCCGGGTGGGTTTCACGCTCGCCGTGCCGCGGCCCGGGCAGCTCGGGATCGTGGAGGACCTGCTGGTCGACCGGGCCTTCGTGGCCGACCCGGCGTCCTCGGCGGAGGAGCTGGCCTCGCTGGAGGACGTGCGCCCCTTCGCGCCGCACAACGTCTCCAACGCGCTCGCCGCCGCGGCCCTGGCCCGCGCCCACGGTGTGCCGCCCGAGGCCGTACGGCGGGGCCTGCGCGAGTTCACGCCCGACCCGCACCGCATCGCGCACGTCGCGACGGTGGGGGACGTCGACTACGTGGACGATTCCAAGGCCACCAACCCGCACGCGGCCGCCGCGTCGCTGGCCGCCTACCCCTCGATCGTGTGGATCGCGGGCGGCCAGCTCAAGGGCGCCGACGTGAACGACCTCGTACGGCAGGCCGCGCCCCGCCTGCGCGGCGCGGTGCTGCTGGGGGCCGACCGCGAGCTGATCCGCCGGGCATTGGCGCGACACGCCGCGAATGTCCCCGTCGTGGACGTGCCGGGGCAAGACACTGGGGTCATGGACCGCGTCGTCGCCGAAGCCGCCCGGCTCGCCTCTCCGGGTGACACCGTGCTGCTCGCCCCCGCCGGAGCGTCACTGGACATGTACGCCGGCTACGGAGCGCGTGGGGAGGCCTTCGCCGCAGCCGTGCACCGCCTGGCGGCACCGTGAGCGACCGGACGGTGAGCGACCGGACCGTGAGCGACCGGACGGCGAGCGACCGGGCGCCGGGCCAGACCGGCAGCCCGGCCGGCACCCCGGCGGGCCGGACCCGGGGGGAGCGGGCACAGAGCGAGCGGGCCCGAGGCGAGCGAACAGCGGGCGAGCAGGCGCCGGGCGGCTGGGCCGGCACGCAGATCGCGGCGCTGCGCGAGCTGCTCGGCCGCCCGCTGACGTCCTACCACCTCGTGCTGGGCTGCAGCGCGCTGCTGCTCGCCCTCGGGCTGATGATGGTGCTGTCGGCGTCGAGCATCGAGGCGCTGCAGCGGACCGGGAACCCGTTCTACTGGTTCCTCAAGCAGGTCACCTCGGTGGCGATCGGGCTCCCGCTCATGTGGGTGTGCTCCCGGCTGCCGCAGCGGTTCTTCCGCCTCGCCGGCTATCCGCTGATGGGCCTGTCGATCCTCGGCCTGCTGATGGTCATCTTCCTCGGCCAGGAACTGCTGGGCGCCCAGCGGTGGATCGTCATCGGCCCGTTCTCGGTGCAGCCGTCGGAGCCGGCGAAGCTGGCCCTGGTGCTGTGGGGGGCCGACCTGCTCGCGACGCGGGCGCGCGCAGGCCGCATCGAGTGGCGTCAGCTGCTGATCCCGCTGATGCCGGGCGTGGCCCTCTTGGCCGTCCTGGTCATGCTCGGGCGCGACCTCGGCACGACGCTCGTGCTCATGATGATCTTCCTGGCGCTGCTGTGGGTGGTCGGCGCGCCCGTACGGCTCTTCGGCGGCATCCTCGGGCTGCTCGCGCTGGCGACCGCCACTATGATCATCGCCGAGCCCTACCGGCTCCGCCGCCTGACCGGCTTCCTCAATCCGTGGGAGACCGCGCAGCACGAGGGGTTCCAGTCCGTGCAGGGCCTGATGGCGATCGGGTCGGGCGGCTGGTTCGGCATCGGGCTGGGCGCCAGCCGGCAGAAGTGGAACTATCTGCCCCACGCCGAGAGCGACTTCATCTTCTCCATCATCGGCGAGGAGCTCGGGCTGCTGGGGACGCTCGTGGTGGTCGCGCTGTTCGGACTGCTCGGCTACGCGGGGCTGCGCATCGCCATGCGGACCAGGGACCCCTTCGTCCGGCTGGCGTCCGCCGCCGCCACCGCCTGGATCGCCGGGCAGGCCGTCGTCAACATCGGCGCGGTCATCGGGGCCTTCCCGGTCACCGGCATCCCGCTGCCGCTCGTGTCGTACGGCGGATCGGCGCTGCTGCCGACGCTCGCGGCGCTCGGCATGCTGCTGTCGTTCGCCAAACGGGAGCCGGGCGCGGCCGAGGCGCTGGCGGCCCGTGGCCCCGGACCGGTCGCGCGGGCTCTAAGCTGGCTTGGCCTGAACGCCCGAGCCTGGCGCCGGCCCGCGTCCCCGCGCGAGGCCGTCCGGCGGACGGCACGGCCGCGTACGGCACGAGTGGGAACGACGCGGGAGCGGCCGCGGGAGCATTCGCGAGAACGTCCGCGGGAACATCCGCGAGAGAGCAGGGAGTGACATGAGGGTGGTCCTCGCCGGCGGCGGGACGGCCGGCCACATCGAGCCGGCGCTCGCGCTGGCCGACGCGCTTCGCCGGCTCGACCCGAGGATCGGCATCACCTGCCTCGGCACCGAGCGCGGACTCGAGACCCGCCTGGTGCCCGCGCGCGGCTACGAGCTGGAGCTCGTGCCCGCCGTGCCGCTGCCCCGCTCGCTCAGCCCCAAGCTCCTCACCGTGCCCGGCCGGCTCGCCGGGGCCATCGGCAGCGCCGCCGGCATCCTCGACAAGGTCGGCGCGGACATCCTGGTCGGCTTCGGCGGCTACGTCGCCACCCCCGCCTACCTCGGCGCCCGGCGGCGCGGCGTGCCCATCGTGGTCCACGAGGCCAACCCGCGGCCCGGCCTGGCCAACCGGCTCGGCGCCCGCCTCACCGACCACGTCTTCACCGGGCACCCGGACGCCGTCCTCCCCAACGCGGAGTACGTCGGCATCCCGCTGCGCCGGGAGATCAGCACGATGGACCGCCTGTCGATGGGGGACAAGGCGCGGTCGTACTTCGGGCTGGAGTCCGACCGGGTGACGCTGCTGGTGTTCGGCGGGTCGCAGGGCGCCCGCTCGGTCAACCAGGCGGCGCTGGAGGCCGCGCCCTACCTGCGCGCCGCGGGCGTCCAGGTGCTGCACGTGGTCGGGCCGAAGAACACCGTCGAGATCGAGCCCCCGCCCGGCGACCCGCAGTACGTGATCCTCCCGTACGTCGACCGGATGGACCTCGCCTACGCCGCGGCCGACCTCGTGCTGTCCCGCGCGGGCGCCATGACCTGCGCCGAGCTGACCGCCGTGGGGCTGCCCGCGGCGTTCGTGCCGCTGCCGCACGGCAACGGCGAGCAGCGCCTCAACGCCGAGCCGATCGTCCGGGCCGGGGGCGGCCTGATGGTCGACGACGCGGACCTGTCGGCGGCCTGGATCGTCCAGACGCTGCTGCCGATCCTGAACGACCCCGAGCGCGTGGTCGCGATGTCCGAGGCGGCCTCCCGGATGGGCCGCAAGGACGCCGACACGACGCTCGCCCGCAAGGTGCTGGAGATCGCTTCCCGATGAGTCTCGTCAAGCTCGTGGACCCCGTGCCGGCGGCCGACCTGGGGCGGGTGCACTTCATCGGCATCGGCGGCGCCGGGATGTCCGGCATCGCCCGCATCCTGCTCAAGCGGGGCGTACCGGTGTCGGGCAGCGACGCGCGCCCGTCCGCGCAGCTGACCGAACTGCGCGAGATGGGGGCCACCGTCCACGTCGGCCACGCCGCCTCCCACATCAAGGACGTCGACACGGTCGTCGTCTCCACCGCGATCCGCGACTCCAACCCCGAGCTGGGGGAGGCGCTGCGCCAGAACCTCCGGGTGATCCCGCGCGCCGCGGCGCTGGCCTCGGTGATGTCCGGCCGCACCGGCATCGCCGTCGCCGGCACCCACGGCAAGACCACGACGACCTCGATGCTGACCGTGGCGCTGCAGAAGTGCGGCGAGGACCCGTCGTACTGCGTCGGCGGCCAGCTCGTCACGACCGGTCTCGGCGCCGACGACGGCACGGGCGAGGTGTTCGTGGCCGAGGCCGACGAGAGCGACGGCTCCTTCCTCATGCTCGCGCCGCGGATCGCCGTGGTCACCAACGTCGAGGCCGACCACCTCGACAACTACGGAGACCCCCAGGCCGTCCACGACGGGTTCGCCCGCTTCGTCGAGCACGTCGGGTCGCTGCTGGTCGTCTGCGCCGACGACCCCGGCGCCGCCGCCCTCGTGCCGATCGCCCGTGAGCGCGGCCTCACCGTCGTCACGTACGGCGAGAGCGCCGGGGTGGACCTGCGCACGACCGACGTGGCCCCGCGCGGCCTCGGCGTGGAGTTCCGGGTGGAGCTCGGCCCGGGGGCGCCCGGCGGGCCGGGACGCGGCGAGGTGCGCCTGGCCGTGCCCGGCCGGCACAACGCGGTCAACGCCACCGCGGTGATCGCCGTGGCGCTGCACCTCGGCCTGCGCTTCGACGACGTCAAGGAGGGACTGGCCGCCTTCACCGGCGCGAAGAGGCGGTTCGAGTCCAAGGGCGAGGCCGGCGGCGTGACGGTCTTCGACAGCTACGCCCACCACCCGACCGAGCTGACCGCCGACCTGCGCGCCGCCCGCGACGTGGTCGGCGGCGACGGCCGGGTCATCGCGGTCTTCCAGCCGCACCTCTACTCGCGCACCCGGTTCTTCGCCGACGAGTTCGGTGCCGCGCTCGGCCTGGCCGACGAGGTCGTGGTGCTCGACGTGTACGGCGCGCGGGAGGACCCCGAGCCCGGGGTCTCCGGGGCGCTCGTCGCCGGAAAGGTGCCGCTGCCGGCCGAACGGGTGGTCTACGCCCCCGACCGCGCGGCCGTGCCCGCCCTCGTCGCCGGCCGGGCGCACGCCGGGGACATCGTCCTCACGATGGGCGCGGGGGACGTCACCGAGCTCGGCCCGCGAATCGTCGCGGAGCTGTCCGCCCGGTGAGGCGGGCCGTCCGGCGCTCGGCGCTCGCCACCCTGCTGACCGGCGGGGTCGTGGGCGTCGCCACCTGGGTCGTGTTCTTCTCGCCCGTCCTCGGCGTGCGGGAGGTCGAGATCACCGGCAACGGCCGCGTCCCGGCCGAGGAGCTGCGCCAGGCGGCGGGAGTGCGGACGGGCACGCCGCTCGCCACCGTGGACCTCGCCGGGGTCGAGGGGCGGGTGCGGGCGCTGCGCGCCGTCGAGTCCGCCACGGTCGACCGCGTCTGGCCCGGCACGCTGCGGATCAGCGTGGTCGAGCGCGTGCCCGCGGCGGCGGTCCCCCTGGGCGTCGCGACGGCGGTGATCGACCGGTACGGGGTCGTCCTCCAGCAGGTGACGGTCGCCCCGCCACAGCTTCCGGTGCTGCGGGTGGAGCGGGCCGCCGCCGACGATCCCGCCACCCGCGCGGGCCTCACCGTGCTCCGGGCGCTGCCGGGCGACCTCCTCGGCCGGCTGCGGGAGCTGCGCGCCCCCTCGCCCCGGTCGATCACCCTCAAGCTCACCGACGGCCGCTCCGTCACCTGGGGAGACGCGCGGGACTCGGCCCGCAAGGGGCGGGTGCTGCTCGCCGCGCTGGCCAAGCCGGGGAAGAACTACGACGTCAGTTCGCCCGAAGTGGTGACGGTCAGGTGACAAATCTCACTGACCGTGCTCGAACCGGCCGAAGCCGCCCTGGACCGGGGCATCGTGCGAATAGGACGGCGCGCGACACGCCGGACTGCCTTGCGGCGCGGTTAGTTGACCCTGGGGGACGCGCAACCCTACTGTCCGTATCAATCCTCAGGTTGACATAACTCTAAATCTCAACTTGAGGGTGAGAGTTCAAGAGAAGACGGCGGGCCCTGCCCGCATGAAACGCAAACGAGCGGAAAGGCCCCTCGTCGTGGCAGCACCGCAGAACTACCTCGCGGTCATCAAGGTCGTCGGCATCGGCGGCGGCGGAGTGAACGCCGTCAACCGGATGATCGAGGAGGGACTCAAGGGCGTCGAGTTCATCGCCATCAACACTGACGCCCAGGCGCTGCTGATGAGTGACGCCGACGTGAAGCTCGACGTGGGGCGCGAGCTCACGCGGGGCCTCGGCGCGGGCGCCAACCCGGAGGTGGGCCGCAGGGCGGCCGAGGACCACCGGGAGGAGATCGAGGAGGTCATCAAGGGCGCGGACATGGTCTTCGTGACCGCGGGCGAGGGCGGCGGCACCGGGACCGGCGGCGCGCCGGTCGTGGCCAGCATCGCCCGCTCGCTCGGCGCGCTCACGATAGGTGTGGTCACCCGGCCCTTCAGCTTCGAGGGCAAGCGCCGGGCCATGCAGGCCGAGGCCGGCATCGAGACCCTCCGCGAGGAGGTCGACACGCTGATCGTCATTCCGAACGACCGGCTGCTGTCGATCTCCGATCGCCAGGTGAGCGTGCTCGACGCGTTCAAGGCCGCCGACCAGGTGCTGCTGTCCGGTGTGCAGGGCATCACCGACCTCATCACCACGCCCGGTCTGATCAACCTGGACTTCGCCGACGTGAAGTCGGTCATGTCCGGCGCGGGCTCGGCCCTCATGGGCATCGGCCACGCCAGGGGCGACGACCGGTCGGTCGCCGCCGCCGAGATGGCGGTCTCCAGCCCGCTGCTGGAGGCGAGCATCGACGGCGCCCACGGCGTGCTGCTGTCCATCGCGGGCGGCTCCGACCTCGGCCTCTTCGAGATCAACGAGGCGGCCCAGCTCGTCAGCAACGCCGCCGCGCCCGACGCCAACATCATCTTCGGCACGGTCATCGACGACGCGCTCGGCGACGAGGTGCGGGTGACGGTCATCGCGGCCGGGTTCGACGAGCCCGAACCGGTCAAGCCGGTGGCCGCTCCGCTGGCGCGCCCGCAGCAGGCCCGCCCGGCGCCGGCCCAGGCCGCACGCCCCGCGACCCCGGCACCGGTCAGGCCGGAGCCGCGCCCGGAGCCGGCCCAGCCCTCCGTACGGCCGGTCGGCGCCGTGACGCCGTCCGCGGCCACCCCGGCGCCCACGCCGCCGCCCGCCACCATGCAGCCGGCCACGGCGCAGGCCGCCACCGTGCACACCACGGCCCAGCCGCAGGCGAGCGCCGTGCCGCAGCCGGCCCAGCCGGTGGGCCAGCCCGCCCAGCAGGCCGCGCCGCAGGCCGAGGGGGTCACGCCGTTCCCCAGGGACGCCGCCGACGGCGGGCGCGACCAGGGGGTCACCGGCCCGGTGTCGATCCCGAGGCCCACCCCCGAGCCGCCGGCCCCGATCACCTCCCGCCCCTCCCAGCCGGGTCCCCGGCGTCCGGTGGTGTTCGAGGAGCAGGAGGAGGAGCTCGACGTGCCGGACTTCCTCAAGTGACCTTGCGCCCTGACCGGCGCGAGGAGCTGGCCGCCGCCCTGGCGGAGGTCGAGCGGCGCGTCGAGGAGGCGTGCCGGGCGGCCGGCCGGTCGCGGGCGGAGGTCACCCTCATCGCGGTGACCAAGACCTACCCGGCCTCCGACGTGCGCCTGCTCGCCGGGCTGGGCGTCTCGCACGTGGGGGAGAACCGCGACCAGGAGGCGGCGGACAAGGCCGCCGCCTGCGCCGACCTCGATCTCACCTGGCACTTCATCGGCCAGTTACAGACGAACAAGGTCCGCTCCGTCGTCGCGTACGCCCACATGGTCCACTCGGTCGACCGTCCCCGCCTGGTGGAGGCGCTCGGCCGCGAGGCCGTACGGGCCGGGCGCGAGGTGGACTGCCTCATCCAGGTCTCCCTCGACGAGGGCGCCGGGCGGGGCGGCGCGCGGCCGGAGGAGGCGCCCGCCCTCGGGGCGCTCGTCGCGAAGACCGAGGGGCTGCGGCTGCGGGGGGTCATGGCGGTCGCCCCGCTGGGGGAGGACCCGGCGCCGGCGTTCGCCCGGCTGCGGGCCGTCGCCGGACGCCTCCGCGAGGAACACCCCGGCGCGGATGTGATATCGGCCGGAATGAGCGGAGACATCCCCCAAGCCATCGCGAACGGCGCGACACACCTGAGAGTCGGTACGGCGTTGCTCGGCCGCAGAAAGCCCTTCGTCAGGTAATGTCCCCCAAGTGGACCATGGTGTCCGCGCTCCAGGTAGAGGTCGATCAGCGGTGAGCTCCAAGGGGGGTACGGCTACCGCCCTGGCCTTCCCCAGGGACCTTGTAGGCACCAGAAACGCGGAGGACGACGAGCGATGGCCGGCGCGATGCGCAAGATGGCGGTCTACCTCGGTCTCGTGGAGGACGACCGCTACGAAGACAGGTACACGGCGGAGTACGGCACCGACGAGGACTACGGCGACGAGGACTACGAGTCGTCGCGGCGCGGCTTCGCCGCGACCTCCGGTGCGCACGCCGGGGCTCCGGAGCGCGACGAGGACACCGAGACGTCCGTCCCGGCTCCGCGTCCCCCCACGACCGTGCTGGAGCGCCGTACGACCGATCTGGCGCGGATCACCACCCTGCATCCGCGCACATACAACGAGGCGCGCACGATCGGCGAGCACTTCCGCGAGGGCACGCCGGTCATCATGAATCTGACAGAGATGGTCGACAGCGACGCCAAGCGCCTTGTCGATTTCGCGGCAGGTCTCGTCTTTGGCCTACACGGCAGCATCGAACGTGTTACCAACAAGGTGTTCCTGTTGTCCCCCGCCAACGTTGAGGTGACCGCCGAGGACAAGGCCAGAATCGCGGAACGCGGCTTCTTCAACCAGAGCTAGAGTTCCATACATGAACAGTGACCGGCTTAGCGGTGCCCCTGTGGCCCGGAGGCGGCGGAACAGAGGGGAGGCGGGGCTCGACCGTGGGGATCATTAGCGAGATCTTGGTCATCGCCCTGACCCTCTACCTGGTTCTGCTGATCGGCAGAATGATCATAGATACGGTGCAGGCGTTCGCCCGCTCCTGGCGGCCCACGGGGGTCGTCCTGGTGCTGGCTGAGGTCACCTATACGGCGACCGACCCACCCCTCAAGTTCCTCCGCCGTTTCATTCCGCCCCTCAGGTTGGGTACGGTGGCCTTTGACCTGAGCTTCACAGTGCTGTTCATTGTGGTTTTGGTCTTGATCCAAGTCGTGAACGCGCTTCCACGTTGATCGGGTAACGCTCTACCGGACAGACTCCAAGCGCGCCAAGGAGACCCAAATGCCGTTGACGCCCGCTGATGTGCGGAACAAGCAGTTCAGTACCACCCGGCTGAGGCCGGGGTACGACGAGGAGGAGGTCGACGCGTTCCTCGACGAGGTCGAGGCCGAGCTTGACCGTCTCATCCAGGAGAACGAGGAACTCCGCGCGAAGCTGGCCGAGTGCCTCAGGGGCAAGGTCCCCGGCGGCATGGGCATGCCGGGCTCCATGCAGATGGCGTCCGCTCCGGTGGCCGAGCCCAAGCCCGAGATGATGGCCCCCCAGCCGGAGCCGATCAAGCCTCCGGAGCCGGCGCGCCCCGAGCCGGTGCCCGTCGGCATGGGCCTGCCGCCCGCCGAGGACAACATGGACACCGCGGCCCGCGTGCTCGCCCTCGCGCAGCAGACGGCCGACCAGGCGATCGCCGACGCCCGCCGCGAGGCGGACGAGACGGTGACCCGCGCGCGGCGTGAGGCCGACGACATCCTCGGCAAGGCCCGCCGTCAGGCCGAGCAGATCATCGGCGACGCCCGCGCCCGGGCCGAGACCCTGGAGCGCGACGCCCAGGAGCGGCACCGCCAGGCCATGGGCACGCTGGTGCAGACCCGCGACGAGATCGAGCGCAAGGTGGAGGACCTGCGGATCATCGAGCGCGAGTACCGCAGCCGCCTGAAGCTGTTCCTGGAGGACCAGCTCAACAAGCTGAACGTCTCCGCCGAGGGCAGCGGCCCCTTCCCGATCCTCGGTGGCGGTCCGGCCATGGCCCACGCCGCCGCGCCGGGTCCGCAGCAGGTGACAGGCGCGCCCAACCCGTTCGCCCAGGAGCCTCCCCAGCACTCCGGCGCCTTCCCCGGTCCCGACGGCCCCCACAACGACCGCCGGTAAGCAGTGGCGGGTCCTCAAAGGGACCCGGTAGCTCGGAGAACCCCCGTGATCCTCATCAGTGCCGCACTGGTCCTCGCCGCCATCGTCCTGCTCATCGCGGGCGTCGTGCTGGGGACGCCCCCCCTAGTGATGTGGTCGATCGTCGTCAGCGTGCTGTCGGCGGTCTGTCTGCTGATCGGGGCACTGCTGAGGCGCCACGAGCTGTTCCCGTCCGGCGGGCGTGCCGCCGAGGGGACCGCTCCCACCCCCCAGGGTTCGACCACGCCCCAGCTCGCGCCGGTCGGCGCGATGAGCGGGGCGTACGGCGGGACCCTCGCAGGGGCACCGGCGCACCCGGTGGCGACGCCCATGGTGGCGGCACCGCCGGTCACGCATCACGGGGCTGTGCCGCCCCAGTCTTTTCCTGCACAGCCCTTTCCCTCCCAGGCCTTCCCCGCGCAGCCCTTCCCGCCGCAGCCCTCCCAGCGGACGGTGCCGGTCTCCCGGACGCCGGCCACCGCGGGCCGCGGCCTCGCCCCCGACGCGATCGTCCTGGTGATCCCGGGGCGCAGACGCTTCCACCTGGCCACCTGCCGCCAGCTCGTGGGGCGCGAGACCGAGGAGCTGACCTACGAGGAGGCCCGCGAGGAGGGCTTCACCCCCTGCACCACCTGCCTCCCCGAGACCTTCGCCCGTACGGCGGAGCCCGAGGAGCCCGCACCCGGCGACAGCGCCACCGGCGGCGACACGGCTCCCGGCGACGCCGCTCTCGGTGACACAGGCCCCGGTGACGCAGCCTCCGGCGAAGCCGCCGACGAGAGCCCGGCCCGGGGTGAGACACCCCCCGGTGACAGCGCGCCCGGTGACACGGCTCTCCGCGCCGACGCCCCCCGTAGTGCGGCGGCTGGTGGCAGTGCGGCCCGTGACACTGCTCTCCGCGCCGACGCCCCCAGCAGCGACACCGCCGGTGACAGCGCGGCCGGCGACGCCACGATCAGCGCCGGCGTTCCGCGCGGCGAAGCCGGACCCCAGACGACCCGCCGCCCCGCAGGGGCCTCCGCCGCCACCGGCCCGGAGTCTCCCCGTTCCGCAGCAGCCGACCCCAAGCCGCCCGTTTCCGGGCTCCCCGAGACCGGCGTGCAGGGATCACGCCCGTCCGGGCCCGCCCGCCCGTCCGGCACCACGGCTTCCCAGGCTGCGACATCCGGGGCTGCGACATCCAGCGCCGTCTCCTCCGGCATCACGGCATCCGGCAGCGCGTCCTCCGGCGGCGTGTCTTCTGGGGCTGCGTCTTCCGGCACCGGGTCTTCTGGCACTGCGTCTTCTGTGGCTGCGTCTTCTGGTACTGGGAAGTCCGGTTCCGCTTCGTCTGGCACCGGTTCTTCGACCAGCTCATCGTCCGCGTCCGGGTCGTCCGCGTCCGGTTCGACGGCAGGGGCGGAGGAGCGGGACGAGAAGCGCGAAGGAAAGCCTGGGACGTCGTCAGGCGTGACCGAGGACGAGAGCGACGGCCACACGCCGGTGGACTGGTTCGGCCGGAGCGTGACGAAGCCGTCCGGCGCCGGGAGCCCGGCCTCCGGTACCCCGTCGCCGGGATCATCCACGTCCGGGTCGTCCGGAGTGTCCGCGTCGTCGTCCGGGTCGTCGGCGTCTTCGGTGTCTTCGGTGTCTTCGGTGTCGTCCTGGTCCGCACGGTCCTGGTCGCCGTCCGGCACCGGGGACGAACCCGGCCGGGCCGACGACGAGACGGACGAGTCGATCACCGACACGGCGGAACACGACTGGTTCAGACCAGGAAGGGTGCGGCCCTGGGACCCGGCCCCGGCCGGTGCCGCCGGAGGCGAGGACCCGGGAGAGAGCGCTTCCTCCCCTTCCGCCCAGCCGGGCGCGGCCAAGGCAGCCAAGCCGGGCGCGACCAAGGCACCGGGCAAGAAGCCGGTGGAGCCGGCGGAGACCACCGAATCCGGGCGCGCCGGGTTCGAGGCCTCCGCCGGTCCCACCACCTCGAATTTGACGGACGCCGCGCCCGACAGCGACGCGGGTGCCACCTCGGCAGCGGCCGACGGCGGCACGGGCACCCGTGACACACGTGGCGGTGCGGGCAAGAGCAGTGGCGCGGCAGAAAAGGGCACGGCAGGTGAGCGGGCCGACCGTGCCGGCAGAACCGACCGTGCCAGCAGTGCTGACGGTGCCGACAGCGCCGACGACGACGCCGATGGTGCCGGTCGCCCGGCAAAGCCGTCCGCGGGCCCGAACGGGGACGAGGCCGGGGACGCTCGGGTGCGGGTGATGGTCGGCACGCGGCGCTTCCACAGCGCCGAATGCCCCCTGGTCAGCGGGATGGACGACAGCGGCGTGGAGACCATGACGCGAGCCGAGGCCGAGTCGTCCGGCCTCACCCCCTGTTCCGTCTGCCAAGGCGGCTGATCCTCGCGGACGATGGGGCCGGTCGGGTGAGTCCGACCGGCCCCTCGCCGTCTGTCGTGAAGGCGCCGCTTGTCAGGCCCTGCGCAGGCGGAAGGACAGGCCGAGGTCGGCGTCCTCGTGGGCCGGCAGGTCCTCGTCCGGACCGTCCCCGTCCGCGGTGATCTCGGTCATGCTCGCCGCCAGCACCTCCTCGGCGACGGCCGCCCCGCTCTCGCGCAGCGCTCCGGCGAGCTCGCCGTCCGCCGACCACCACAGGTCGATGCGGTCGGTGATGGACAGGCCGGTGGACTTGCGGGCCTCCTGGACGAGCCGGATCACGTCGCGCACCAGGCCCGCCCGGCGCAGCTCGTCGGTGATCGTCAGGTCGAGCGCCACGGTCTCGCCGGTGCCGGTGTCGATCGCTCCGGTCTCCACGGCCCAGCCCGTCCGGGGCTGCTCGGTGACGATCACGTCGTCCGGGCCGAGCTCCACCGTGCCCAGCTCTCCGGCCTCGACCACGGCCGATCCGCCCGAGCGCAGCGCACGGGCCAGCTCCGCCGGTTCGGCCGCCGACACGGCGGAGGCCACGAGCTTGGTCTGCGAGCCGAACCGCTTGCCGAGGCTGCGGAAGTTCGGCTTGACCGTGAACGTCACCAGGTCGGCGGAGAAGCCGGACAGGTCCTCCAGCCGCTGGACGTTCAGCTCGTCGGCGATCAGGTCGCGCAGCTCGCCGGGGAGCGCGGCCCAGCCCGGGGCCCCGACCAGTGCCCGCCCGAGCGGCTGTCGGGTCTTGACCGAGGAGGAGGCACGGGCCGACCGGCCCAGCTCCACGAGCCGGCGCACCAGCGCCATCCGCTCCGACAGCTCGGGGTCGAGCAGCGCCGTGTTCGCCTCCGGCCAGGACGCCAGGTGCACCGAGGCCGGGGCGTCCGGGCCGCGCAGCGCGTCCCACAGGTAGTCCGTGAGGAACGGCACGAGCGGGGCCATGAGCCGGGTGACCGTCTCCAGGCACTCGTACAGCGTCGCGAAGGCCGCGGCCTCGCCCGTCCAGAAGCGGCGGCGCGAGCGGCGGACGTACCAGTTGGACAGGTCGTCCAGGAACTCGGTGAGCCGCCGCCCGGCGCGGGCCGTGTCGAACTCCTCCAGCGAGGCGGTGACCTCGGTCACCGTACGGTGCAGCTCCGCCAGCGCCCACCGGTCGATCAGCGGCCGGTCGGCGTACGCCGGCGCCTCGGCCACCCGGGCGGGCGACCACGACTCGGCGTTGGCGTAGAGGGTGAAGAACGACGCGGTGTTCCAGTAGGTCAGCAGGACCTTGCGGACGATCTCCTCCAGCGCGGCGTGGCCGATCCGCCGGGGCGCCCAGGGGGAGCCGGAGGTGGCCATGTACCAGCGCAGGGAGTCGGCGCCGTGCTGGTCCATCAGCGGCATCGGCCGCAGCACGTTGCCGAGATGCTTGCTCATCTTGCGGCCGTCCTCGGCGAGGATCAGCCCGAGGCACAGCACGTTCTCGTACGACGAGCGGCCGAAGACCAGCGTGCCGACGGCCATCATCGAGTAGAACCAGCCGCGGGTCTGGTCGATCGCCTCGCAGATGAACTGACCCGGGTAGGACTTCTCGAAGACGTCCTCGTTGACCAGCGGGGCGCCCCACTGGGCGAATGGCATGGCGCCCGAGTCGTACCAGACGTCGATCACGTCCGGCACCCGGCGCGCCTCCGCCTGACACGTCGGGCAGGGGAAGGACACGTCGTCGACGAACGGGCGGTGCGGGTCGAGGGCGGTGAGGTCGCGGCCCGCCAGCTCGCCCAGCTCCTTCAGCGAGCCGACGCACGTGACGTGGTCCTCGTCCTGCGAGCAGACCCACAGCGGCAGCGGCGTGCCCCAGTAGCGGGACCGCGACAGCGCCCAGTCGACGTTGTTGCGGAGCCACTCGCCGTACCGGCCGTGCTTGATCGTCTCGGGGAACCAGTTCGTGCCCTCGTTCTCGGCGAGGAGCCGGTCCTTGACCGCGGTGGTCCTGATGTACCAGGAGGGGAGCGCGTAGTAGAGCAGCGGGGTGTGGCAGCGCCAGCAGTGCGGGTAGCTGTGCTCGAAGTGCTCGCCGCGGAACAGCAGGCCGCGCTCGCGCAGGTTCTCCGTCAGCGGCTCGTCGGCGTCCTTGAAGAACAGCCCGCCCACGAACGGCACGTCCGGCGCGAAGCGCCCGTCGGGGCCGATCGGGTTGACGACCGGCAGGCCGTACCGCTTGCAGACGGCCATGTCGTCGGCGCCGAAGGCGGGCGCCTGGTGGACCAGGCCGGTGCCGTCCTCGACCGTGACGTACGTGCCGAGCACGACGTAGTGGGCGTTCTCGATGTCCACCAGGTCGAAGGGCCGCCGGTAGGCGGTGTGCTCCAGCTCCGAGCCCTGATAGCTGGCCAGCACCTCGGCGTCCTCTCCGAGGACCCGCCGAAGCAGCGGCTCGGCCACCACGAGTACCTCGTCACCGCGCCGGGCCGCGACGTACGTCACGTCGGGGTGCACGGCGACGGCGGTGTTGGACACCAGGGTCCAGGGGGTGGTGGTCCAGATCAGCAGAGTGGCGCCCAGGTCGGCCAAAGGACCGGAGACGACGGGCATCCGGACGTACACCGACGGGCTGGAGACGGTCTCGTAGCCGCCGGGCTGGCCGAGCTCGTGGTCGGACAGGCCCGTGCCGCAGCGGGGGCAGTAGGGCGTGATCCGGTGGTCGCGGAACAGCAGGTTCTTGTCCCAGACGACCTTGAGCGACCACCACACGGCCTCGACGTACTGGGGGTCCATGGTGCGGTAGGCCTGGGACATGTCGACCCAGTAGCCCATCCGCTCGGTCATCTCCTCGAACGCGTCCACGTGCCGCAGCACCGACTCGCGGCAGCGTTCGTTGAACTCGGCGATGCCGTACGCCTCGATCTCCGGCTTGCCGGACAGGCCGAGTTCCTTCTCCACGGCGACCTCGACGGGCAGGCCGTGGCAGTCCCAACCGGCCTTGCGGGGCACGTGGTAGCCGCGCATCGACTTGTAGCGGGGGAAGACGTCCTTGAAGACCCGGGCCTCGACGTGGTGGACGCCCGGCATGCCGTTGGCGGTGGGCGGGCCCTCGTAGAACACCCAGGAAGGTCCGGCGGCGTTCTGTTCCAGCGAACGCTCGAAGATCTTCCCGTCCCGCCAGCGTTCGAGGACCTCTCGTTCGAGGGCCGGCAGGTCGACCTGCGCGGGAAGTGAGCGGAAGTAGTGGGAAGACATCGTCGGGTGTGACCTCCACGCGGTGGCTGACAGAGCTGGTTCACGCGTGAAGGGACGAAGCCGGGGACGGCTCCGCGGTACCACCCTTCTTGACGCCCGCTGCCGGACGCCCTCTCGTTTCACTGCCGCTGCCGGTTCTACTGGGCCGATGGCCTTTCTTCCGGCGGCTCCGGGGTGATCTTCCCACCGCGGCCCGCCCCGGGCTCACACCGTCCCCGGGTCGCTGAGCGGGCGGATGCGGAGGTACTCGTCCCCATCAACGCCTTGCAGACTACGAGGATAACGCGGACCGGCCGCGGGGGCTTCCCGATATCCGGACGGCGCCCCGGCGACGGCGGGCGACACCCGGGTGAGATCCGGCCCGGGGCGGGAATACGTGGGAGGAACATACGTGGACACCCCGAGTGTTGTGAGGGGTGCGCGCCCTGGTCTCCGGCGGAGTCCTCATGGGGTGCCCGGCGGCGGGAGCCGGGCCGCCGTACCAGCCGCGGCAAAGTGGATCAAAAATGGGGCGACGGGGAGGAGCTGGCCGAACGCGCCATCCTGGTACGGATGGGGTAAAAGCCTCGGCGAGCCCGTTGCCGATTCGTTATCGGCGACCTATGCTTCCCGGACCTGGCCGAAGTGCTCCTGTGCGAAGGGGAGGCACGCAATGACGACCCGCACGGCGAGAACCGCCATCAGTGACGACGTCTGGTCCGACGAGGAGCTCGCCGGTGTCTGCGAGCGGCTGCGGCACGAGATCGGGGAGCTGCGCGCCGACATCGCCAGGGCGGAGGAGCAGCTCGCCTCGGGGGACGTGAGCCAGGGCGCGGGGGACGATCCGGCCGACGCCGGCGCCAAGACCTATGAGCGTGAGCGCGAGATCGCCCTTACCCTGAATGCGCGCGACCTGCTCGCGCAGAACGAGCGGGCGATCGCCCGCGTCGACGCAGGGACATACGGAGAGTGCGAATCGTGCCACAAGCCGATCGGCAAGGAGCGCCTGCGGGCGTTCCCGAGGGCGACGCTGTGCGTAGCGTGCAAGCAGCGGGAGGAGCGCCGCTGAGCGGCGCCGGCTGGGCGAGGCCCGGCAACCGGGCGCGGAGGATCGCCCTCCTCGTCGTCGTGGCCACGGTGATCTACGCGCTCGACCAGGTCAGCAAGTTCCTCGTGGTGAAGTTCCTGGAGCACGAGGAGCCCCTGACCGTCGTTCCCGGCGCGCTCGTCCTGACCGTGATCCGCAACGCCGGTGCCGCCTTCAGCATCGGCACCGGCATGACGATCGTGTTCACGGTGATCGCGCTGACCGTCGTCGTCGCGATCGTCCGTACGGCCCGGCAGCTGCGCAGCCTGCCCTGGGCGATCACGCTCGGGCTGCTGCTCGGCGGGGCCGTCGGCAACCTGACCGACCGGATCTTCCGGTCGCCGGCGCCGTTCCAGGGGCACGTGGTCGACTTCATCCAGGCGTTCCCCGTCACCCGGTTCCCGGTGTTCAACGTCGCGGACTCCGCGATCGTCTGCGGCGGCGTGCTCGCGGTGTTCCTGGCCTGGCGCGGCTACCAGATCGACGGCACCCGCCAGACGGAGGAGGAGACCTCCGGTTCCGGCGCGGAGCAGGCGGCGGAACCGGCCGGCAACGAGAGCCGTGCGGAGACCCGGGGCGAGGTCCCTGAGCAGACCCGGGAGCAGACCCGGGAGCAGGCGGGGGACCGGTCGAGGGAGCGGGCCGATGGGTGACCGCCGCAGTCTGCCCGTTCCCGACGGGCTGGAGGGCGAGCGTCTCGACGCGGCCCTGGCCCGGTTGTTCGGCTTCTCCCGCACCCGCGCGGCCGAGTTGATCGCCGCCGGGGAGGTGCTGGTCGACGGCGCGGTCCCGGCGAAGTCCGACCGCGTCCACGCCGGCGCCTGGCTGGACGTCACGATCCCGCCGCCGCCCGCCGCCCCGATGCCCGTGGCCGAGCCCGTCCCCGGCATGACGATCCTGTACGAGGACGACGACGTCGTCGTGGTGAGCAAGCCGATCGGGGTGGCGGCGCACCCCACGGTCGGCTGGACCGGCCCGACCGTGATCGGCGGACTGCTCGGCGGCGGCCATCGCGTCTCCACCAGCGGCGCGGCCGAGCGGCAGGGCATCGTCCACCGGCTGGACGCCAACACCACCGGCGTCATGGTCGTCGCCAAGAGCGAGCGGGCCTACACGCACCTCAAGCGGGCCTTCAAGGAACGCACGGTCGACAAGCGCTACCACGCGCTCGTCCAGGGGCACATGGACCCGCTGCGGGGCACGGTGGACGCCCCCATCGACCGGCACCCCTCAGGTGACGGACGCTTCGCGGTGGTGGCCGGCGGCAAGGACTCGGTCACGCACTACGACACGATCGAGGCGTTCCGGGCGGCGTCGCTGCTCGACATCAAGCTGGAGACCGGCCGGACCCACCAGATCCGGGTCCACATGGCCGCGCTCAGGCATCCGTGCGTCGGCGACCTGCTCTACGGCGCCGATCCCACGCTGGCCGCCCGCCTGGGCGTGCGGCGGCAGTGGCTGCACGCGGTCTCGCTGTCGTTCGAGCACCCGGCGACGGGGGAGTGGATGACGTTCACCAGCGACTACCCCGACGACCTGGGCCGCGCGCTGGAGATCCTCGGCGACGAGGGCTGAGCGGCCCGCGTCGCTCAGGCGTTCCAGTCGATCTCCGGCTGGGTGTAGCCGTCCGGGAAGTCTCCGGTGGCGTCGCCCGCCCCGGCCGGGTCACCGGTGCCCTTTCCCTTTCCCTGGTTGCCCGTGCCCTGGTTTCCCGACTTTCCCGACTTTCCCGAGTTTCCCTTGCCCTGGTTTCCCTTGCCGGTGGGCGACTGGGCCGCGCCGGAGTTCTGGCCCTTGGCGGGCTTCTGCGTGCCGGGACCCGCCGCGGCGGGCTTGCCTTTTGGGGCCTTGGCCTTACCGCCGGGCTCCGCCTGGTTCTTCGCCTTGGGCGCGGACCTCTCCGTACTCCTGGCGCGGCTCTCCTGCGCCCGCCGCCCGTCGCCGCCGTAGGATCCGGCCCTGGAGTTCGCGACCGGCCTGGCCGCCGTACGGCCGGAGGCGCCGCTTCCGGCGCCGTCGGCGGCCTCCAGGACCCTGGCCTTGTCGGGCACGGCCTTGGCGGTCTTGGTCGCGAAGACGGTCACGGTGGGCACGCTGACGACGGCGGTCCCCCGGGGGTCGGCCGCGGTCCGGGCGGTCGCGAACGCCGCCGCGCCCGCGGCGACGCCGACCAGGGCGACGAGCGCGCCCGTTCCGACCGCCACCGCCCAGGGCCTGCGGCGCGGGCCCGCCGGAGCCGGCGCGGTGACCGGCGCGGGGGTGGGAGTGCGCCCGGCGTCCGGCGCGGGCACGGATGCCGGTACGGACGCGGGCAGGGGCGTGGGCCCGGACAGGGGAACGAGAGCCGGAGCGGTCGCCTCGCCCTGGTGGAACAGCGGCACGAACCGGGCGAGACGCGGCGGCTGCCGGGGACGCGGCACCACCGGGTCGGCCACCCGCCCGGTGGCCACCGCGTGCAGGTGCTGCATCGCCAGGTCGGCCGTCATCCTGACATCGGGGTCCTTGACCAGGAGCCCCGCGATGACCGGGGCCAGCGGCCCGGCCCGGTGCATGGGGCCGGACTCCTCGTACATCACCGCGGCCAGCGTCGCGAGCGCGTGACCCCGGTTGAACGGCGAGTGCCCCTCCACCGCCAGGAACAACGTCACCCCGAGGGACCACAGATCGGACGCCCGCTGCGCCTGCCGTCCCGCCGCCCGTTCGGGGGCGATGAACGCCGGTGTCCCCACGAGCATGCCGGTGCGGGTGACGGGGGAGTCGTCCTCCATCGCCGCGATGCCGAAGTCGGTCAGCACGACCCGGCCGTCCTCGGCGAGCAGGACGTTGTCAGGCTTGACGTCCCGGTGCAGCACCCCGTTGGCGTGCGCGACCCGCAGCCCGGCCAGCACCTGCGCGCCGATCTCCGCCACCCGGCGCGGCGGGAGCGGTCCCTCGTCGCGGATGACCGATCCCAGCGTCCGGGACGGCACCAGTTCCAGCACGATCCAGGGGTAGCCGCCCTCTTCGAAGGCGTCGTACACCGCCGCCACGTTCGGATGGCTGATCCGTCCGGCCGCCCTGGCCTCCCGGAAGGTCCGGATCGTGAAGACGTCCCGTTCCGTCCCGGTCATCTCGGCGGACTGGTGCAGTTCCTTGACGGCGACCTCGCGTTCGAGCACCTGGTCGACCGCGCGCCACACGGTGCCCATGCCGCCCCGCCCCAGCGGCTCGATCAGGCGATAGCGTCCTGCCACGACACGTTCGGAGGTCTGCGCATCAGCCATGGTTGTCGCGCTACCCCGGTTGGGGGAACGCATGCGACATCGTTACCTTTCTGGGACAAAAGGCTTCTGGCATGTACGCGTCGGCTGGATCGTCATCCGGGCTGGAAGGTGCGGGCGAAGGCCTTGAAGTATGACAACCCGGAAGTCCAGCGGGCGTCGCTCACCTGCCAGTAGAGGGCGACGCACCGGCCGTCGGCGAGCCGGAAGGCGCGGTCGAGCACCCGCACCTTCCCGCTGCTGACCGTGTGGGTGAACTCCCAGTCGGCGGAGGGAACGCCCAGGTAGGTGCCCGGTGTGATGCCGATGCGTTCGTAGCCGCGCAGGTATCCCTTCTCGGTCGAGGCCTCCTCGACCGTGCGCACGGCCCTGACCGGGTCGTCGGTCTCCCAGGGGGTCAGGTCCACCTGCAGGTAGTCCCGGCCGTTCGGGGCGTGGAAGCGCACCCGCGTGGCCTCCCTGCCGTACGGGGTCCAGCCGGAGGGCAGGCCGATCGTGAAGCCCAGCGGGTCGCGGTGGGTCCGCCAGCCGGCGGGCAGCGTGGTGGCCGGCCGCGAAGACGGCTCTTTGGACGGCTCCTCTGACGGCTCCTCGGACTGCTCCTCGGACTGCTCGGGCGACGGAGGTCCGGAGGTCGGCCCGGTGTAGGGACTCGGCTCGCCGGTGCCGTCCGACGTGGAGTCGCCCGTGGAGTCCCCTGTGGAGTCCCCTGTGGAGTCCCCAGTGGTGCCGGTGTCGTTGCCGGTGCCGTTCTCGGAGGCCGACGCGGAGTCCCGGCCGACCTGCCCCGCGACGAGCGTCTTGTAGCCGTACCACCCGCCCACCACGACGCCCACGATCAGCACCGGGAGCAGGACCAGCAGGGCCACTTTGCCTGCCGGGCCGCGCCGCGCGCCGGACTGTCCCGGAGCAGGGGGGAGGGAGTGCGGGGGGTGTGTTGCGGCCGCGCCGTACGCGCCGGGGCCGGGCTGCCCCGGACCCGGCGGCACGCTCTGCCAGGAGCCGCCGTACGGCTGGGCCCCCGGCGGCGTCTGCTGCCAGTGCGCGCCGGACGGCTGTCCCGGCGGGGGTGGGCTCGTCTGCCAGTGACCGCCACCGGGCGGCGGCGATCCGGAGGGCGCCGGCTGCCAGGAACCGCTCGGCGGCTGCTGCGGCCCGGACGGGTTCGGCTGCCAGGAGCCGGGCGGGGGCGCGGCGGCCGCCGGTCCCGGGCCGGCCGCGATGGCGGCGTTGAGCAGGGCGGCGGTCTCGGCCGGGGAGATGCGGTGGGCCGGGTCCTTGCGCAGCAGGCCTTCGAGCACGGGCGTGAGGGCCCCCGCCCGCAGGGGCGGCGCGGGATCGTCGTGCAGCACGGCCGCCATCGTGGCCACCGCCGAGTTGCGGTCGAACGGCGTCCTGCCCTCCACCGCGGCGTACAGCGTCGCGCCGAGGGACCACAGGTCGGACTCGGGGGTCGCGGGATAGCCGTTGAGCCGCTCGGGCGGCAGGAACGCGGGAGTGCCGGTGATGCCGCCGGTCATGGTCAGCGCGGTCTCCTCCGGCATGGTCGCGATGCCGAAGTCGGTGAGCACGACCCGGGTCTCCCCGCTGAGCAGCACGTTCTCCGGCTTCACGTCCCGGTGCAGCACTCCGGCGGCGTGCGCGGTGCACAGCGCGTCGAGGACCTGCAGGCCGATGGCGGCCACCCGGCCGGGCGGGAGCGGGCCCTGGTCGCGCAGCGCCTGGCCGAGGGAGCGCGACTGGACGAGTTGCATCACGATCCAGGGCCGGCCGTCCTCCTCGATGACGTCGTGGACGACGACGACGTTGGGATGGTCGATGCGGCCCGCCGCCCGCGCCTCGCGGATCGTCCGCCGGTTGAACGTGTCCCGGTCCTCTTCCGAGGTGGGATGGTAGAGCACCTCTTTCACGGCCACCGTACGGTCGAGCAGGTCGTCATGGGCACGCCAGACGACGCCCATGCCCCCGCGGCCGATCGGTTCGAGCAGGCGATATCTGCCCGCCACCCGACGCTCTTCGTCCACCCGCCCCTCCTCGAAACCCCCTGAATGGTCCCACAGGCGGGCGCCCGGGCGTCCGCCGTGCCGAAAATCCCGGCGACGGCGGGCACTTCGGAAGACCGGACAGGGACGAGGACGCGCGCACGGCTCGCAACCGTCACCCGCGCTCCGGCGCGCGAACCCGATGCTCAGTCGTTATGGCGCGTTATAAAAGGCGGATTCGGTTCGCTTGGACTGTGCTGACCTGCGATAACGCCTTATCTCACACTTTCTCTCATTGTCGCGTGACATTTTCGACACATCTCGCCAGTCTTGTCCGGTTTATTCCCCTCTAATACTGTCCGCAGTGACTTTGTCGTTTCCGGACGGACCTCCCCCCGAGACGACCCGTCCCCCGCCTGGAGGCGAAATGCGGTTGCGCACGACCACGTGCGGAAGATCCCCCTACGGCATGGCGCTCGGCGCCGCGGTCCTGGTGTCGGCCGCGCTCGCGCTGACGCCGGTCCCACCCGCGCAGGCCGATCCGGCCGTGGCCGCCGGGAAGAAGCCCTCCGCGCCGTGCGGCGATTCGAGCGCGCACCTGGACCAGGTGCCCACCCCCGAGCAGTTCTTCGGCTTCCCGCTGGGCAAGGGACAGCCCCGGGTGCTCACGACCGAAGAGATCACCAGGTACGTGGAGGCGGTCGGCCGCGCCTCGGACCGGGTGGTCACCGGCACGATGGCGCGCAGCGTGTCCGGCCAGGGCCTGCCCTACGCCATCGTGTCCGACGCCCGCCACGTGGTCCCGGGACAGCTGAAGAAGATCACCGACCAGATCCGTTCGCTGCGCGACCCGAGGACGCTGCGGGCGGACAAAGCCACCCGGATCGCCGAGGAGGCGCCCGCCATCGTCTGGATCGCGGGCAACGTGCACGGCGGTGAGAAGAGCGGCGCCGACGCGGCGCTCAAGACCCTGTACGAACTGGCCGCCGGCCTGTCCTGCGACGTGGCCAAGCGCAACGACAACCTGCTCACGGTCATCGTGCCGACCCAGAACCCGGACGGCCGCGACGCGAACCGCAGGCAGAACGACTACGGGTTCGACCTCAACCGGGACTGGTTCGCCCGCACCCAGCCGGAGACCGACGCCAAGATCGACATGCTGCGGGCGTACCCGCCGCAGGTCTTCGTCGACGCGCACGAGATGGGCGGGCGGCAGTACTTCTTCCCGCCCAACGCCGACCCGATCCACCACGAGATCGCCGACCAGCCGGTGAACTGGATCAACCGCATCGGCGCGGCGAACGCCGCGGGCTTCGGCTACAACGGCGCGTGCGGCGCCGCGGTCACCACCGAGTGCTACTTCAACTACGCGACGTACGACCTGTTCTACATGGGGTACGGCGACAGCGTCCCGGCCGCCGGCTTCGGCGCCGCCGGCATGACGTTCGAGAAGGGCAGCACGTCGGCCGTCGAGGACCGGGTGCAGCAGCAGTTCAACACCCAGTGGGCGACGACCGGGTGGGCCGCCGACAACCGGCGCGAGGTCCTGGACGGCTACTTCTCGATCTGGCGGACCGCGCTCGCCGAGGGCGCCGCCGGCGCCCTGGAGCCGAACGAGGTCGTCCAGCCCGCCAACACGGTCCGGTTCCCGGTGCCCGATGTCACCATCCGGTCGTACTTCCTGCTGCCCGGCCGGCAGATCGGCGACGTACGCAGGCTGGTCCAGCGGCTCCGCCGCATGGACGTCGAGGTCTACCGGGTGAAGAAGCCCGTTCAGGTGCCGACCGCCCACGTCTTCGGCGGGCGCACGGCGCGCGACGTGACCGTGCCGGAGGGCGCCTACTGGATCCCGATGGACCAGCCGCAGAAGCACTGGATCCAGGCGGTGATGGGCGAGGACCCGTACGTCCCGTTCCCGTACTTCTACGACGTCTCCTCGTGGAGCAACCCGCTGCTCGCGGGGGTGGACACCATCACCACCGGTGACGTGGTGTCGCCGAAGGCCGACCCCGTCAGGGACATCGACGGCGGCGTGGCCTTCGGGGCGCAGCGCGGCGGGTCCTACACCTACCCGATGGACTCGGCCGCCGCGTCGGAGCTGACCTTCCGGCTGCTCGCCAAGGGAATCCCGCTGACGCGCGACACCAGGAGCGGGCTCGTCGGCCTGCCTCTCACCGCGATCGGCCGCGACGAGCTGGACGAGCTGGCGGAATCACTCGGCGTCACCGTCGAGGGCCGGCCCGGGCAGGTCTCCGGCCCCGCGCTGCGCACGCCCGACGTCGGCCTGTTCGCCGGCACCGGCGTCTCGACGACCTCCGGGTCGTACGGCGAGGCGCGGTACGTGCTCGGGGCCCGCTGGGGCCTGGACCTCACGCCGGTCACCACCGCCGACGTCAACGGCAACACCCCGGCCTTCACCGGGCGGACCGTCCTGCTCGTGCCGGACGGCAGCAGCTCCAACGGCGGGCTGACCGCGCAGGGCCTGGCCAACCTCAGGCAGTGGGTGGCCGCGGGCGGCACGTACGTCGGGCTGCGCAACGAGGGCACCCGGGTCGCCCGGGCCGCGGGCCTCACCTCCACCACCGAGAAGGCCAAGCCGACCGGCTACCAGGTCATCGGCTCGCACTTCCGGGTCGACGTGAGCGCGGGCAGCCCGGTCGCGCTCGGCCGTCCCGCCGAGGACTTCCAGTTCAACAACGGCGACCCCATCCTGAACCCGAGCCAGACCGGCGTGAACGTGCTCACCTATCCGTCCGGCGACACGTTCTGGTCCAACGGCTACACCGTGGGAGCCGAGGCGCTGAAGGGCACGGCCTCCCTCGTGGACGAGCCGAACGGCGCCGGGCACGCCGTGTTGTTCGCCTACAACCCGCTGTTCCGGGCGTACAACGAGAACGGCATCCACCTCCTCGCGAACGCGCTGCTCTACCCGGCCGGGGCGCCCGCCGCGCAGCAGCGCGCGCTCGCGGCGCCGACGCCGGGGCAGGCCCAGTCGCCGGTGGAGTCGCTGCGCGCCGCCGCGGCTAAGGCGGAGGAACCGCCCAACCTGGGCGGCGAGTGGCGTCCGATCGTGATCGAGGTGGCCGCGGCCGACCTCGCCCGGACCCAGGCCGTGGTGGCCCGGTACACCGGCGCGGCGAGCACGGCGACGGCGGGAGACTCGGCGTACGTCACGATCCCGAACCCGGACGGGCTGGCGGCCGACGAACACCCCTTCGTCCGCGACCTGGTCCGGGACCTCGGCGCGGCGGACATCCCGCTCCGCTCCGTCGTCGCCTGATCCATCCCGCACAATCCCCTTGCGGCGTCACACGCGTCCCGCCGGGCGGCCGGTCTCCGGCCGCCCGGCGCTGCCGGAACCATCGATAGGAGCCTCATGACATCGCCTCGTACCCGCCGGGCGGCGCGGTTCGGCGGCGCGGCGCTCGCGGCCGCGCTGCTCACCGCGACCCAGGCGACCGCCTCCCTCGCGGCGCCCGGAAACCCCGGTGAGCCCCGCTATTCCGCCGGCGCCCCCTCGCTCGGCGACCCGTACTTCCCGGACCAGGGCAACGGCGGGTTCGACGTGCGGCACTACGACGTCACCTTCGCGTACGACCCCGCCACCAAGATCATGGACGCCACGACGGTGATCACCGCCGTCGCCACCCAGGACCTCGATCGGTTCGACCTCGACTTCCGCGGTCCGGAGATCACTTCCCTGAAGGTCGGCAAGCACCCGGCCGCGTTCCGCCGGGACGGGCAGGAACTCGTGATCACCCCGCGGCCGAAGCTCAAGGCCGGGGAGACCTTCACCGTCACGGTGGCGTACAAGGGGACCCCGCCGGTCATCACCGACCCGGACGAGTCGATCGAGGGCTGGGTGCCGACGGACGACGGCGTGTTCGTGCCGGGCGAGCCGCAGGGCGCCCCGGCGTGGCTGCCGTCCAACGACAGCCCGAAGGACAAGGCGACGTTCACCTTCCGCGCGACGGTCCCCGAGGGCGTCACGGTCGTCGGGAACGGCCGCCTGACGTCCAAGACGACCACGAACGCGAAGACGACGTTCGTCTGGGAGTCGGCGGAGCCGATGGCGACCTACCTCGCCACGGTGACCCTGGGGAACTTCGTCGTCGCCGAGACGACGACTCCCGGCGGCGTCCCCGTCTACACGGCGGTGGACCCGCGCCTGGTGACGCAGTCGGCGGGCGCCGTCGCCCGGATCCCCGACATCCTGGAGTACTTCTCGTCCGTCTTCGGGCCGTACCCCTTCGACACGGCGGGCGCGATCATCGACCGCGCGCCCGACGTCGGGTACGCCCTGGAGAGCCAGACCAAGCCGATCTTCTCCAGCGCGCCAAGCGTGGGCACGATGGCGCACGAGCTCGCCCACCAGTGGTACGGCGACAGCGTGTCCCTTGGCAGATGGTCCGACATCTGGCTGAACGAGGGCTTCGCGACGTACGCGACCTGGCTGTGGACCGAGCACAGCGGCGGCGCCACGGCGCAGCAGACGTTCAACAGCTCCAGCAACTACGGGCGCGCGGCGACCTCGTCGTTCTGGCAGATCGTCACGGCCGATCCCGGCCCGGAGGACATGTTCGGCAACGTGCCGTACAACCGGGGCGCGATGACGCTGCACGCGCTCCGCGGCAAGATCGGCGACACCGCCTTCTTCCGGCTCGTCAAGGACTGGGCCACCGAGCACCGGTACGGCACCGTGAGCACCGCCGACTTCGTCAGCGCGGCGGAGAAGGTCTCGGGCCTGGACCTGAAGGCGTTCTTCGACGTGTGGCTCCACCAGAAGGGCAAGCCCACCTCCTGGTGAGCCCCTCCCGGCGGACGCGCGGCCGGATCAGGATCGAAGCCGCAGGGCGAGCTGGATCCGGTCGCGCAGGCCCAGCTTGCGCAGCACGCTGGAGACGTGGTTCTTCACCGTGCCCTCGCTGATCGACAGGCGCGCGGCGATCTCCCGGTTGGCCGCTCCGGCGGCCACCATCCGCGCCACCTCCAGCTCGCGCTCCGACAGCAGCTCCCGACCGGGGAAGCCGGCCGAGCCCTGCAGCGGAAGCTGCCGCAGCTCGGCGACCAGCCGGGCGGCCACCGGGCTGCCCAGCACCGTCTCCCCGCGGCTCACCCGGTGGACGGCCGCGACCAGTTCCTCGGGCGAGCAGTCCTTGAGCAGGTAACCGGTCGCGCCGCCGCGCAGCGCGCCGAAGATGTACTCGTCCTCGTCGAAGGTGCTGAGCACGATGACGGCCACCTGCGGATGCTCGGCGGCCAGCCGGGCGATCAGCTCCACGCCGTTCATGCCCGGCATCCGCATGTCCACCAGCGCGACGTGCGGGCGGCACTCGCCGACGACGTGCAGCGCCTCGTATCCGTCGGCCGCCTCGCCCACGACCTCGACGCCGTCCTCGACCTCCAGCAGCTTGCGCAGCCCCTGCCGCATGAGCGCCTGGTCGTCGACCAGCACCACCCTGACCCGCGTCACGCCACGACCTCCGTGAGTGGCAGCTCGGCGCGCAGCTCGAACCCGCCGCGCGTCGCGTTGGCGCCGGTCAGCGTGCCGCCGAGCGCCCTGGCCCGGTCCGCCAGCGAGGTCAGCCCGAAACCGCCGGACGACCGGTCGTCCCGGCCCTTGCCGTCGTCGCTGACCACGAGCACGACCCGGTCGTCGCCGAAGGTGAGCGTGCCCCGCACGTGCTCGGCCCCGGCGTGCCGCAGCGCGTTGGTGAGCCCCTCCTGCAGCACCCGGTAGAGGACGAGCTCGACGTCGGGTGTCAGGAGCCGTTCCTCGCCCCGCACCTCGAACCGCACGCTGATGCCGGTGCCGTCGAACGACGCCGCGAGCCGTTCGAGCGCGGCGCTGCCCACCCGGCCGTCCAGCGCGAGCGGGCGCAGCGCGCGCACCCAGCGCCGGGCGTCGGCCAGCGCCTCGACCGTGAGCTCCTTGGCCTGGCGGACCTCCTCCCAGGCGGCGTCGGGGCGGCGCTCCCGGAAGCGTTCGGCGTTCTCCAGGCCCATCTTGATGACGGTCAGGTGATGGCCGACGGAGTCGTGCATCTCCGACGCCATCCTCGCCCGCTCCTCGGCGACGGCCAGCTCCCTGATCCGTTCGAGGAGCCCCCGCGCCTCCTCCCGGCTGCGCCGCGCCGCCAGCGTGGAGGACGTCATGCCCAGCACGAACGCCGCGAGCACCGCGCCGAGGCCCATCTCCTGCAGGCCGTCGAGCACGGTCTTGTGGAAGATCAGGGGGACCGCGGCGAACATCACCACCGCGAGGCAGGACAGGATGACCGTCGCGGCCCGCATGCTGTAGATGAAGGCCAGATTGGCGACGGCGATGAGGATCAGGGGGAGCTGGGTGCTGTAGGCGCCGCTGATGCCCAGCATGGTGGTCGCCACGAGGAACAGCGGGGCCGCCCAGCGGCGGCCCTCCGCCCGGTCCCAGGGCAGCATGGGCCACAGCGCCACGACCAGGCCGAGGTTGGCGGCGAAGAGCACGTACTCCAGCACGCTGCCGACGCCGAGCAGCACCGCCTGCACGAGGCCGGCCGCCATGACCGCCGTCACCGCCCAGAACACGAGGTTGAACAGGAACGGCCGGTCGGCGTCCCGAAGCCAGTCGAAACCCGCCATGCTCCGACCCTAGATCGCCACGGTGCGGATGCAACCCGCCATCGGGACCATGACGACCATGACCGGAGTCATGCCGCCGCCGTCGCGCACCCGTCCCGCACCTGTGCCCCGCCCGCGTTCGTACGGGCGGGGCACGGCGAGAGGGTCTAACTCGCGGAGCAGGTGACCGGCGAGGGCACGTCGTTCGCGCCGGTCGCGTTGCCGGTGAAGCCGAACGACGTGGACGCGCCGGCCGCCAGGGAGCCGTTGTAGTTCACGTTCTTCGCGGTGACCGCGGCTCCCGACTGGGACACCGTGGCGTTCCAGGAGGAGCTGATCGTCTGGCCGTTGCGGTACGTCCAGCCGGCGGTCCAGCCGGAGATCGGTGTGGTCCGGGTGTTCTTCACCGTCACCTCGGCCTGGAACCCGCCGGGCCAGGAGTTGGTCACCGTGTACGTCGCCGTGCAGCCCTGGCCCGGGTTGGGGGAGGCCGACGGCGAGACCGACGGAGACGGGGACGGCGAGGGCGAGGCGGACGGCGAGGTTGACGGGGACGGCGACGGGGACGGCGACGGGGACGGCGACGACGTGCCGCCGCCGCTCGCCTTGAGCACGGTGACCGAGTACGGCGGGAGCGTGATCGAGGTGGCCGACGACGCGCTGCTCGTGCTGATCGAGGTGGCGCCCTTGCGCCACTGCAGCACGGTCGCCGCGTTGCCGGGGGAGAAGCCCGAGTAGGACAGCGACACCGTCGTGGAGTTGTTCAGGTCCTTGTTGATCAGCACCACGTTGACGCCGCTCGAGGTCTTCACCGCGTGCGCGGAGAGCAGCGAGCTGGACGAGGACGCCTTGACCAGGGTGTCGCCGGGCGATCCGGCCCTGCCCACCATGGCCAGGCCGTAGTACGGCGGGAACGGCGTGTTCGCCGCGGGCTCACCGGAGGCGCCGGAGGACAGGATGCCCTCGTCGTGGTAGTCGGGGGTCCCGTCGTCGCCGGTGGCCGGGCCCTGGCTGGTCCCGTTGTGCAGGTTCCACCAGTCGAGGTTCATCGCGCCGTTCTCGAACCACGTCAGGTAGCTGTCGGTGGCGAACAGCGCCGCGGTCGCGGTGGTGAGCTGATAGCTGGGGTTCAGCTCGGTGACCGAGATGCCGATGCTCGACGCCCTGCTCCCGGCGTACTTGGAGATCAGGGAGCGGACCGTGCCGGTGATCGTCGAGATCTGCGAGACCTTGCCGAGGCTGTCGGCGGCCGAGGTCGCGCCGGGGTACCAGTGGACGATGACGAAGTCGGCCTTGTCCTTCACGATTGACATGACCGTGTTGTTCCAGTCCGCGCTGTCGCCGGAGCCGACGATGCCGTCCGGCCAGCCGCCCGGGGTGGTGAGCACCACGCCGACCTTGATAGAGGAGTCGACGGCCTTCATCGCCGAGATGTACTGCAGCACGTTGTTCGCGTACGCTTTGGGGCTCTTGTCGGAGTGGTTGTCCTGCTCCCAGCCCGAGCCGTAGTGGCCGTTGCCGTAGACCTCGTTGCCGATCTCCCAGTACTTGACGCCGTACCCCTTGGTGACGTTGGCGTACCGCACCCAGTCGGCGGCCTCCTGGGCGGTGCCCGTGCCGTAGTTCGCGATGATCACCGGCTGCGCGCCGGCCGAGCGCACCGTGCCCATGTAGGTGTCGAAGTCGGTGTTCGGCGCCACGTAGCCGCCGTCGGTGGTGTTGGTCTTCCAGTGGTAGATGTCGCCGTACGACCCGCCGGGATAGCGGACGGCGGTGAAACCGGCGTCGCGCAGCAGGCCCGCGATGGGGGCGCTGTTCATGTTCCCGTCGTAGACGGCGACGTTGACCCCGTGCCCGGCGGCGGGGATCGTGCCCAGGCTCGTACCGGTGTTCACCGTCACGGTGGCGGAGGTCGCGGCCGACGCGGGTGCGACGGTGACGGCCGTGACCGACGCGGCGGCGAGCGCCGCGGACGTCAGCAGGGCCAGTCCGACGCGCCGCCGGCCTGTGAGCGAGGCGTGCATTGGGAGCTCCTTCGAGCGATCGCGCTGTCGCCCGTGCCGGGCGCAGATCGAGCCGCATCCTGTTCCCCGCCGCCCCGCACGGTCAACGCGAAGGATGTCCGCAAGCCCCTGAGCTGGGGACGATTTCGTATGGAGATGCAACTTTCACCGGGCCGTCCCGGTGTCTGCCCGGTGATCTCATCGCGACAGCAGACAGGCCAGGGCCTGTTCGAGCGCCTCGGGCGTCGCGACGGGCGCCGGCCAGGGGACCCGGACGAGGTGGCCGGGCCCCAGGCGCAGAGTGGCGCCGTAGCGGTCCAGCTCCCACAGCCACACCTCGTCGTGGGCCGCCTCGCCCGTCAGCCTCTCCGCCGCCTCCTTGAGCGGCTCCGAGTGGGACTCGTTGACGTGACGCACCATGCGCTCGGCGGGCGGGAGCAACGGGTCGGGGGCCGAGGCGAGGTACGTCTCGGCGTCGAGGACGCCCGACTCGCCGCCGGTCAGATAGATCACGTGGCAGACGTCGACGCGCAGCAGCGCGGGAGCGCCGCCCTCGACGGCCGCGAACAGGTCCTCGTCGGGGCAGGACTCCGCGATGGCGACGGCGGCGGCGCGGGCCTGCGCCGCGGGCACGGGCTGCGTCCAGCCCCGCACCTTGAGCAGGGCGCGATGCCGCTCGACCCCGCCGACCTCCCTGGTCGCGGAGAGGTCGACCGTCACCAGGGTCTCGGCCGGCGCGCCGTACAGGACCTCGCCCGGCTTCACCAGCAGGACCGGCCGGCCCCTGCCGTCCACGCCGCCGCGGGCGGCGGCCGTGGGCACCTCCGACCCGGCGACCGAGACGTGCGTCGGCGCCGACAGGGCCGCGAGGGTGCGGACGCGCTCGGGGACCGGGGGAGCGGTGACGGGATGCCGCATGGGTGGCTCCTTCAAGGTAGGTTAGGCTCACCTTAGTAAGGGTTGCCTAACTTGGAAAGAGGGTGTCATGCGTTACACGGGACCGAAGGTGCGGCTGTCGCGACGGGCGGGCGTTCCGCTCACCCGGAAGGCGGTGAAGTACTTCGAGGCCCGGCCCTACCCGCCCGGCGAGCACGGCCGCAAGACCAACCGCCGGAACACCGGCGACTACGGCATGCGGCTGCTGGAGAAGCAGAAGCTCCGCTGGTACTACGACGTGTCCGAACGTCAGCTCCGCCGCTACTGGGACCTCGCCGTCCGCCGTCCCGGCCGGTCCGGAGAGCAGCTGGTGGCGCTCCTGGAGACCCGGCTCGCCTCCCTCGTCCTGCGGGCCGGGCTCGCGCCGTCGATCTACGCCGCCCGGCAGTACGTGAACCACGGGCACATCGCGGTCGACGGCCGCAAGGTGGACATCCCCAGCTACCAGGTGAAGCCGGGCCAGTCGGTGACCGTACGGGACCGGTCGGCCAGGATGCAGCCGTTCGTCGCCGCCGCCGAGGGCACGTACGCCGACGAGCGGACTGCTCCCTATCTGGACGTCGACCACCGCGGGCTGCGCTTCACCCTGCTGCGGCGCCCCACGCGCGAGGAGATCGTGGTTCCGGTGGACGAGCAGCTCGTCGTCGAGCACTACTCCCGCTGACGCCCCGGCCCCGGCGACCGGCTACGGGATCACGGGGTCCGGAAGCCGCGGAACGTCACGCGCTTCCGGAACGCGAAGCCGAGTCGTTCGTAGAGCGCGATCGCGGAGGTGTTGGCCTCGGCCACGTGGAGGAACGGTCGCTCGTTGCGGGCGGTGATGTGGGTGACCAGGGCGTCCACCAGACGGGAGGCATATCCCCGCCCACGAGCTTCGGGGGCGGTGCAGACGGCGCTGATCTCGGTCCATCCGGGCGGACGGAGCCGTTCGCCCGCCATGGCGACCAGGGCGCCGTTCTCGCGGATGCCCAGATAGGTGCCGAGTTCGAGAGTCCGGGGCCAGAACGGACCCGGCCGGGTCCGCGCGGTGAGATCGAGCATCTCCGGCACGTCGTCGGCGCCCAGCTCGACCAGCTCCGAACCCGGCTCGACGTGGGCGACGTGGGTGACGTCGGCGCGCCCGGCGCGGCCGGTCGCACCGGGCGCGAGAAAGACCATCTGGAGGCCGTCGAGAGCGAAGATCGGTTCCCAGTCGGCAGGCGGGGTCGCCGGGCAGCTGAACAGGTCGGCGAACCCGCCGCGACCGAGCAGGCGCGCGAGGTCGTCCCACTCCGCCGGGTCCGGGTCGCCGGACACGGTGGAGAAGCTCGCGACTTCCGGCAGGTAACCGGCCGCCCGGCCGAGCCGGCGGGCCAGGTGCGCGTGACGGCCGCGGAGCGACTCGGCGACCGGGTCGTCGAGTGCGACGGTGTCGCGGTCGAGCATCGCCTTGAGCCTTTCGTACCGGGCCGCGACCTGCGTGCAGCCGCAGTCTAGCCAGGCACGGCCCCTGACCTGACGTCGGGAGCGGTTCACGCGCCCGGTGGAGGGCGAGGGCTTCGGCGGCGTAGCCGGCGCGCGCCGGCTACGCCGCGACACTCAGGAAGAGCGGTTGGTGCCCGCGGGGTTGTTCACGCCGACGGGCGTGGAGGCCGTGGGGCGGTCGGCCTGGCAGCGCTGCTTCTCCGACGCCGTCATGGGGCCGGTGCGCTGGTAGACACGGTCGGACAGTTCGGTGGCCGGGTAGTCCAGCACGGTGTACAGGCGCCACTCGGTGTTCGGGTCTGCGGGAGCGGGATCGGATGTGAACCAGCCGTCGGTGCGTCGGCGGCCGGCCTGGGTCTCGATCCACGCGGCCTCCGAAGGCTGAAGAACCTCGGTCACCGTGTGGTCGCTCCTGGCGGCCCAGGCGGGACTGGTCGCGGTCCCGGCGGCGAACTGATGGGCCATGTTGCTCGGCGTGCCCGTGGTGCCGGGAAGGCCCGCGGTGGCGGGCAGGTCCCCGTAGGAGCGCCCGGCGAAGGCGACCGGGCGCGTGCGGGTCAGCGCGTTGCGGGTGCAGTTGATGTAGGTGTCACCGTTGACCTGGGCCGCCTCGTAGTACGCGTACGAATACTCTCTCTCCGGCGTGAAGACGCACCTGCCCGGAGCGCCGCTGCAGTAATTCACCGCTTCGGCCACCGGCCTCGCGTCGTTGCCGTAGAAGGCCTGAGAGGGCGGCAGGGCGGTCTTGGGAATGGTCTTGTCGACCGGCGGCGGCACCTGGACCGCCCGTACGTCGGCGATCAGCGGGCCGCAGTTGCCGCCCACGTTGGCGGGAGCGGGCACCTTGGAGGTGAAGGTGAGCAGTGGTTCGTGCTCGGAGGCGGTGAAGGTGTAGGTCTGCCCGGTGCGCCACACCCCCTTGCCGAGGGTGTTGAGCTTCTTGTCCGGGTCGGGGGCGGTGGTCCGCTCGCTGACCTCGCCCCCGGCGCCCTCGACCGTGTACGACTGGCCCTGGGCGACCGACGCCGGTGTGCAGGCGGCGGCGATTCCCGGGCTGTCGTCGAAGGTGACGGTCACCCGGGCGCCCGCGCGCACCCCGCGCAGCCGCTGTTTGAAGCCGTAGGCGGCGGCCGGGAAGCGCAGCATGACGGCGGTCTTGCCGTCCGGATGTCCGGAGTCCGCTCCCGCGTAACGCCCGACCCCGGCGGCGGTGCCGGATCCGGCGGTCGAACCCACCGACCAGCCCTGCACCGGTCCCCAGTTCACACTGCCGCCGGGAAGGGCGGGGAGGGCGAAGTCGCCGTTGACGACCGCGACCGGCCTGCTGCCCGCGCTGCCGGAACCGCCTGGCGCGCCGGCGTACGCGGGCTGGACGGCCGCGGGCAGGCCGAGGCAGAGGGCCGCGGCGAGGCCGGCGGCCCGGACCATGCCGATCCCGGCACGGGTCTGCATGACATTCATGTCGATCTCCATAGATGAGGGCTGGCGGGACGGTCAGGACGGCCGGAACGGAAGCACGGTCCGCTCTCTGAGCCGAGCCCCCGGCGGCAGGGCGGAAAGAGGCGTCATCGCGTCGACGCGGCGGGGGGGCGGGTTGACGTTGTCGTCCGCGGCGGTCGTGGCGTGCGGATGCACCTGCTCGCAGGTGTTTCCGCCCACGACGAAGGTCTCGGCGACGAAGGTGCTGGTGTTGACGGACGACGGTCCGGTGACGACGACGTTGTGGATGTGCAGGCCGTTCGGCACGGTGATCGTCCCGGCGACGCGCTGCATGGCGGCGCTGGCGCCGAAGACCAGGGCGTCCCCGGGCCGGACGACGGTGGTGTATGTGGTCGACTCGGTCTGCTCGCTGGTCCAGGTGTGCTGGTAGGCGAGCTTGAACGCGCCCTCGAAGGCGCCCTTGAGCCCCAGGGAGCCGCCCACCTTGCCGCTGCCGTTCGCACCGGCCTTGGCGCCGAAGGTCGCGCTGGGGCCCTGCTGCTTGTTCGGCGTGTCGAAGCTGCCGCTGCCTTCGGCGTTCACCGCGGCGGAGACCTCGCCGGAGGCGTTGAGCTGGCCCTCCACCGCGATCTTCCCGGTGATCTCGCCGCCGAGGTTGTCGCTGCTGCCGGTACGCAGGGTGATCTGACGCGTCACGGTGATGTTGTCGTCGGTGCAGTTGATCGCGGCGTTGCCCAGAGACTTGACGGCGCTGTAGAAGTCCCCGGACCCGGCCTTGTTCACGGCGAACCGGCACGCCCCGGGGTGCGCGGCGCAGTACTCGGTCACCGGACGCACCGACGGCAGCGGCCTGTCACCGTCGAACGCCCGCGCGGTCGGCAGGGTCGGCTCCGAGCCGGCGGACGCCGCCATCGGAAGGAACGTGATCAGGGCGACGGCGGACAGCACCGGCGTCCGCCGGGCCAGAGATGTCATGAGACTCACTTGTTCATCAACTCGCACAGGCCGGTCAGCGAGGGCGAACCGTCGGCGGCTTTGAACGCGGCGGGAAGCTCCGCGGCGAACGCGTCACAGGTGGAGTTCAGCGCCGACGCGGCGTTGTCGGTCGGTGCGGGCCTGAAGGCGTCGAGCTCCTTCCGGACGTCGGCCATGCCCTCTCGCTGCTCGGCGTCGTCGCCGATGAGGTCGCGCATGCACTGCTTGCCCTGCGCGGATCCAGGAGGGCACTGGTCGGCCTTGTCCTTGGCGGCGGCGATGTCCTTCTTGGCCTCGTCGGCCTCCTTCCTGGCGTCCTCGCGCCCGGAGTCGACGCCCTCCCGGTCCTGCCCGGAGGCGCCGCAGGGCTTCGGCTCCCCGTTGGGGCAGGGCTTGTCGTCCGGTGGATCCGGCTCCAGTACGGCGGCTCGGGCGGCGGTCGTCACCCCGGCGTGAGCGGGGGCGAAGGCAGCGGAGGCGACGAACGTCGAAGCCGCTGCGAGCGTGGCGAAAGCGCCAGCCAGGCGAGAAATGTGCATGTCCTTCTTCCGGCGATTCGGAACGGATGACTCAGGCGTCGAACAGACGCACAGCTGCAGAACGTAGTCACGCGCTCCCGGTAAGTAAGATCAACACGCCGGGTGACGCCCCTATCCGGGGACGCCGTCACGCCCTGATCGCCGGACCTTGATCACGCCTTTCACGCGCCTTTGTGGCCGGAGACCGTGATCCGAGCAGAGGCCGATATTGACTGCCTTCAGTGATCCGCCAACAGGATCCGTCCGTCGCCTTCACTGAGAGACAGGGAGACACGCCCATGCCGAACATCAGGTGCTCCGCGCTGATGACCTCGACCATCGCGTCAGCCGTCCTCGTCGTGTTTCCGGCTGCCGCCCACGCGGACACCACCAGCTTCAACATGCGGATCATCAACAAGATGGACGGCAGCCGCATGTCACTGTCGGGCGACGCGGTCGCGGAAGGGACCCGGGCTGTCACCCTGCGCGCCCCCACCATCCAGCACAGGTCGGCCCGCTGGACCATCGTCGAGAAGGACGACGGTTTCCTGGTGATCAGGAACGAGGTGGCCGGCAGGTGTCTTCAGCCCGCCTCCGGTGCCCCGAACGCGGGAGACACGCTGGTCGTCAAGACCTGCGACGGCTCGCCCCTCCAGGACTGGTCGCGCCGGGACGAGGTGTCCGAGACCAACGTCAACACCGAATGGGGCAGCCTGCGGCCGCGTACCAACACCTCGCTCGCGATAACCCTGCAGACCTACGAGGCCTCCGGCACCTGGGACCACATCTACCTCGACCAGGACCAGAACTCCAGCGACAGGCTGTGGCACTTCACCCGCCCCGACGCCGTCGTGTGGTGACATCTCGGACGGCGCCTTCTCGATTACCTCTCGCGCTTGAACCTCCCGTCGGGGGAGGTCGTAGCGTTTCCGGCGTGAGCGGGAAGGACGACGCCGGACGACGGTGGTCCATCGGAGAACTGGCGCGGGCGACCGGGACGACCGTGCGCGCGCTGTACCACTACGACGAGATAGGACTGCTCGTCGCGAGCGAGCGCACGCCGTCCGGGCATCGCCGGTACACCGAACGCGACCTGCGCAGGCTCTACCGAGTACGGGCGCTGCGCGGGCTCGGGCTGTCGCTGGAGGAGGTCGCGGACGTCCTCGCGGACTCGGCGGACGACCCGGAGTCGCTGCGCGCCCTGCTGGCGGAGCAGTTGCGCAGGCTCGACGAGCACGCCGAGCGGATCGGCGTGCTGCGGCGGCGCATCGGCGACCTGCTCCGCCAGGCCGGCGACCCGTACGGTCCCGACCCGGAACGGTTGATGACGACGTTGGAGGTCATGTCAGTGTTCGAGACCTATTTCACCGAAGAGCAGCGCGGCCGGCTCGCGGAGCGCAGGGAAGCGCTGGGCCCCGAGGGCGTCGAGGCCGCCAGACGCGAGTGGGCCGGCCTCGTGGAGGAGGGCCTGCGGCACCTGGCGGACGGCATCCCCGCGGACGACCCGCGGGCCCGGGACCTCGTCCGCCGCTGGGACGCGCTGGCGGGCCGGTTCCACCCGGAGGGTCCCGCGGGCGCGGAGACCGCGGCGGCGGCCCGCAGGATGTGGCGGGACAACAGCGCGGAGATCGGAGGGAGCCTGCCCTGGCCGGCCGAGCGGATGGCCGGTCTGGTCGCCTACCTGGAGCAGGCCCGCCAGGCGGGCTGAGCACGTCACCACGGCGGGCGCGGGGCCGGCCGCGCCGGATCCCGGAGGCGGCCCTCGGGGCGCGGTGAACCTTTCACCGGTTCCGCCGCGTCTCCCGAGCGCCCGGCCGGGCGGGGGAGCGGGAGCGTTGACCCGCCGGAGGGACCGGCCTACCGTGCGGGTCGCACGCCCCCGTCCCTGACGTCAGCCGGAGGTCCCGTGTTCCGCACCGCCGCAGCGCGCCTCGTCCCCCTGGCCGCCGCCGCCCTCGTGGCGGCCACCGCGCTCCCCGCCTCGGCCGGGGTCGTCGATCCCGCTCCCGTCCGCCCCCACCAGTACTTCTACGGTTTCGTTAACGGCGAGACCGGTCACGCGACCATCAAGATGGCGTGCTTCGGGCCGGTATATCCAGGACAGACCGGTCATCCATTCGCCGGGCAGACCGTGGAGGTGCGGCCCGTCGCGATCTCGTCGTCGGCGGCGAGCGTCGGCTACACGGGCGGCGGCGGCACCACGATCGCGGTGGACCTGGGCGACCCGTCGACCGTCTCGAGGGCGCTCACGCTGGGCTACTACGGGGTCAAGGCCGAGATCCCGGTCACCGCGACGCTGCCGTGCTACGGCACCGGGAAGGTGACGTTCACGCCCGTGCCCACCAGCTGGACCGCCCGTACGGCGACCGTCGTGGTCGACTACGTCGGCCAGCCCTGATCGCATCATTTCGCCAGACCTTCGGGGCGTACGGCTCGGGCCGGAGGCGTTCGCCCGCCTGGAGCGGGCCCGGCACGATCGTGCGTTTCGCGGCCGTCACGCTCCACGGCAGCCTGGCGCGCTCCTCCCGTGGACGAGGGCGGCCGGTGGCCGGGCGCCGAACACCCCGGCCACCGCCCCGCCACCGCCCGGCTTCCGGGCGGAGGCGCCCGGCGGTCACTTCTTCGGTTTGAAGGTGGCGGCGATGGTCTCGAACGTCTTCTTCTTCTTTTTCCAGCCCTCGTCCTGGGTCTTGAAGAGCAGCGCGTAGCCGTTGTTCTTGTCGGTGACGAACCCGCGGTCGATCACGCGTGACCGGAACCGGCTGTCGCCGAAGGTGAACTCCCAGTCGGCCGCGGTCTTCCAGAAGTCCTTGACCTCTCGGATCTCGACGAGTTTGTAGCCGGGGAAGTTCCGGCTCATCCCCGGCACGTCGCGCCGCCAGACCTTCAGGGCGTCCGACTCGGGAGTGGAGGTGTGGTGAACCTCCAGATAGGTGTGCGAGTCGCCGCGGAACCGCACCTCGCCGTTGCCGCTGCCGTCGACGTGCCACCCCTTCGGCAGCGCGAGCGAGAAGCCGCTCGAGTGCTTGTACTTGTGCCAGCCGTCGGGGACGTCCCCCGGCCCCGGGGCGTCGGAGCTCTTGGAGGGCTCGGGAGACGGCGTGGCCGTCGCCTCCTCCGAGGGGGACGCGGACGGCTCGGCGGAGGACGGCGCGGCCGAGGGGGGCGCCGAGGCGGAGGGCTCCTTGGTGCCCTTCCCCGTTTCCGCGGGGGCGGCGGCCGACCCGGAGGAGCGGTCGCCCTCCGAGTCGCTCCTGCCCGCCCGTACGCCGAGGTAGCCCGCGACACCCACGATGACCACCAGGCCGACGAGCATCAGCGCGGCCTTCAGCAGGCCGCCGGGTGCGCGCAACGTCCCGGACGTCGTGGTGGTGTCGTGCCAGACGGGCTCTTCCTGGGCGAACACCGCGGGTGACTCCTGTGACCCGCCGAAGGCGCCGCCGGCCGCACCGCCGCCTGCCGCGGCGCCCGCGCGCCTGGAGGCCGCCGTGGTGTCCGCCGTGTTGCCCCCCGTGTTGCCCGCCGTGGTGCCAGCCGTGGGGCCCGTACGAAGACGGTCGCTCGCGCCGTTCCGTGCGGTGGCCGCGGCCGCTCCGGACGCGGTCCTCTTCGAGGCGTCGGTCGTGGCGTCCCCGCCGGGCTTTTCGGTGGGCTGCCGGGTGGAGGTCCCGCCGACGGCCGGGGAGATCCTGGTGCTGCCGTCGCGGGCATCCGCTTCGGGCCGTCCCCGGCCCGCGGCGGACCCGCCGCCCTTTCCGGCCTCGTCCCGGCGGCCGGTCGCCGGGCTCGCCGAGGGCTTCGTACGGGCGGGCGGGGCGGCCTGCACGCCCGTCTCCGGCATCACACCCGCCTGCCCCGGCTCGTCCGAGGCTCCTTCGCCCGAACCTCCCTTGCCCCCGGCGGGCTCGGCCGAGCCGGGGGAGCCGTCGTCCTGGACGACCGGGATGGGCGAGGTGGTCTCGCCCGGACGCGCGGCGTCGCCGGCCGCGGAACGTCCCACGCCGTCGCCGCTCCGGCCGGGCCCGGCCTCCGGCCCGTCGCCGTTCCGGCTGGGCGCCGCGGAATGGTCGTCGCGCCGCGCGGACACGGCCGGAGGGTACGGTGTCACACCCCGGGAGGCTCTGCCCGGCTCGGACCCGGCCGCGGACGTCCGGGGCTTCGCGGGCTCGGAGGCCTCCGGCGTCGTGGGCCGCGGCGAAGCAGGCGCGGCGGGGGAGCCCGACGCGGCAGGGGAGGCGGCGTCCGCGGGGGCGGAGGAGGAACCGGGCGCGGAGGCGGAACCGGGGGCGGAGACCGGCGCGGCGGGGGAGACGGGCTCGGCAGGCGCGTCGGGCCGGGCCGGCGGCGGAGCGAGGTCCCGCGCCGCCCGCTTGAGCTGGCGGGCGAGTTCGTCGTAACCGGGCCGGTCGGCGGGCTCCTTGGCGAGCATGCGCATCAGCACCGGGCCCAGCGCGCCCGCCCGGCGGGCCGGGGCGGGGGCCTCGTTCAGCACGGCGTGCATGGTGGCCATCGCCATGCCCCGGTCGTGCGGGGGCCTGCCCTCCACCGCGGTGTAGAGCGTGGCGCCGAGCGACCACAGGTCCGACTCGCGCTGCGCGGCCTCGCCGCGGAGCCGTTCGGGCGCGATGAAGGCGGGAGTGCCGACGAGGCCGGTGCGGGTCATCGTGTTGTCGGCTTCGAGCCGGGCGATGCCGAAGTCGGTCAGGACGACCCGGCCGTCATCGGTGAGCAGCACGTTCTCCGGCTTCACGTCACGGTGCAGAACGCCCTGGCGGTGGGCGGCGCGCAGCGCGTCGAGGATCTGCAGCCCGAACTCGACGGTGCGCTCGGGGGACAGCGGGCCGTCCTCCCTGATCACCTGCCCCAGCGAGCGGGACTGCACGAGCTGCATGATGATCCAGGGCCGGTCGTCCTCCTCGATGACGTCGTGGACGACCACCACGTTGGGATGGGTCAGACGCCCCGCGGCGCGGGCCTCGCGCATGGTGCGGCGGTTGAGGTCGCTGAGCTCGTCGCCCATGGCGCTGTCGTAGCGGACCTCCTTGACCGCGACGGGGCGGTCAAGCAACTGGTCGTGGGCCCGCCAGACCACTCCCATGCCACCCCGGCCGATCGGCTCCATCAACTGGTACCGGCCTCCGACGAGCCGGCTCTCCGCACGCGCCACCCGAACCCCTTCCTGGACCCATGAATCGTCCCACGGATGGCAAAGGGATCAACCGCCCCTAGCACTCGCCATCCCGAGATCCGAGACAAATCGGTTCGAGTCGTGGTTCCTCGCTGCTAAGGTCCTAGATATGGGTAGGTACAGCTCGTTTACGAGGCCGGTTCCGGGAGGGCCGGTCGCGATCGTGAGCTAGCGACCATCCGGAGCCGGCTTGAGGCAGGGACGCCAGCGTCTCTGCCTTTTTCGTTGTCAGAACCACCTGGCCAGAGCTTTTCTGATCAGAATTTCCCGGCCTGCGAGGAGCCCGCATGTCGAAGGCAGCCCAGCTCGACCGCGACGCCGTACGGATCGGCGACCTGGTGATCGGTCCCGGGCTCCCCGTGGTGGTGATCGGCGGGGAGGACGCCCGGTGGCTGCGTCTGCCCTCCGCCGGTTACTCACCGGAGGCCCGATCCATCCGGCCCGCCGGCAAGGCGGTCGCGGAGGCGCCTGCGGAGATGGCAGGGGAGATGACCGAGAGGGCGGTTGGTGAGGCGAGGGCGCGATGGGCCGGGCCGCTGCTGGTGGAGCCCTCCTCGGCCGCCGACCTGCCCGCCATGGCCCGGCACGCCGACGCGGTGGTGCTCGGACCGGCCTGGGCACGCGAACCCGGCCTCGTCCGCGCCGCAGCCCGGCTCGGGCTGCCCGTGATCATCCAGCGGGGCGTCGACCAGCGGGGGCGTGCGGTGACGCTGGAGGAATGGCTGGCCGCCGCCGACCACTGCGCGGCCGAGGGCAACGAGGCGATCGTGTTCTGCGAGGGCGGCGGCCGCACGGAACCGGCGGTCGCGTCCCACCTCTCGCCGTCCGATCTCGCGCCCACCCCCACCCCCGCCACTCTCGACCGTGCTCCCGGCCCGGCTCCCGATTCAGCCCCCCACTCAGCGCCCGACCTCGCGCTCATGCGCGCCGCGCGGGAGCGGACGGGGCGGCCGGTGCTCGCCGCGCTGGGCCGCGACGGCGGCCTCGCGGGTGCGGCCGTCGCGGCGGGGGCGGACGGTCTGCTGCTCGACCCCGCCGCACCGCCCGAAGCGTGCGAGGCGGTCGGCGAGGCGGTGACCCTCCTGGCGGCCCTCGTCCGGCCGCAGTCCCCGCGGACCCTGACCGAGGCCCGGGGAGAGATCGACCGGGTGGACGCGGCTCTCGCCGTCCTCCTCGAACGACGGGCCCTGCTGGCCGCGCGGATCCAGCGGCTCAAGCCCGTCGGCGGCTTCCGGGGACGGGACATGGAGCGCGAGCGCCGCCTGGTCGCGGGCATGGCGCGGCGCGCCCCCCGCCTCGGCGTACGGCGGCTCGCACCGATCATGAACGCGGTGATCGAGGCGGGCCTGCACGCCGCCGAAGAGGAGCGGGACCGGGACCGTGGCTGAGCGCCCGGGCCCCACTGCTGCGCCCGGGTCCGGCTGCTCGCGCCCGGGTCCGCTACGCGGTCGGTGACGGCGGCCCCGTCCCAGGGGGTGAAGCCGATCCTCGGCAGCGAGGCGTGCACAGCGCCTCTTGCCGCAGCCCTCACTACACGTACGCCCCGCACGTGCCCGGCCCGGTCTGTCTCGCCCTGTGGCCGCCTCAGCCGAGAGCGCGGCCGGGGAACCGGCCAGGGGCTCAGCCGGGGCGGCCGACGTTGCAGCCGGGGATGAGAAACTCGTCGAGTCGTCCGTCGTCGCCGCGCAGCACGGCGTGGGGGAGGTCGTCCAGCCAGTCGCGCACCAGGACGTCGGCCTCGCCCTCCATGCAGGCAGTGCAGGCATGTTCGTCCGGCGGCGGAAGTGCGACGTCGGCGAGCACACGCCGTGCGGCCTGGAGCTCCCGCTTGGCGCCGAGCTTCTCGAAGAGGGCCAGCGCCTCGGCCATGCTCTGCCTGCCCTCCTCACCCCCGGCGGCACGGCCGAGCGCCGACAGCGCCCTGGCCCGCGTTTCGGTGTCGCCGAGTTCCCCGGCGAGCGCGACCGCCCGCCGGCCCCACTCGACGGCCGACGGCCCGTGGCAGACCACGCACCTGTTCGCGTACGCCGTGCTGAGGTTCAGGAAGATGACGGCCTGCGCCGGACGGTCGTCGAGTTCGCGGGCGGTGGCCAGGGCGGCGCACAACTGCCACAGGATGTACGTCGGCGTGCTCCTCGGACGGCCCGCGAGGTAGGTGAGCGCGAGGTTGGTCCGCGCGTGCATGAGGACGGCGGGATGGCCCAGTCCGCGCGTGCCGAGAATCTGGAGCAGCGTGACGGCCTCGGTCAGCACCTTCGCCGCCTCCGCGTGACGCCGCCTCGCGCGCAGCGTGTCGCCCAGTGCGACGGCCGCGTGCGCCCTGCCGCGCAGGTCGCCCGCAAGGGTGCAGATACGCAGGTCGCGGCGATGGCAGTTCTCTGCCTTCACCAGTAACCCCATCCGCAGGTACGTCAGCCCGAGGTTGTGCAGGATCCGACCTCGGGCCCGCTCGTCGGTGGCCAGGTCGAGGGCCGTTTTCAGGTGCGCGACCGAGTCCTCGTAGCGCCCCGTGAGGCGACAGGCGTTGCCCAGGTCCGCCTCGACCGCGAGCACGGCGCGTGGCCCCAGCCGTCCGGCCGCGTCCAGGGCGACCGGCGCCATGGCGAGCCACTCGTCCGTGAGCCGGCGAAACTCGAAGTAGGCGGGAAGGGTCACCGCGAGCGCGTGCGACCGCTTCCAGTCGCCGCGCCCGGCGGCGGCGGTGACGGCCGCGACGAGAACCCGCGCCTCGGCGTCCAGCCACGCCACCGCCTCCTCCCGCGAGGCGAACGACGAATTCTGCCGGGCACGCTCCTCCGGCTGGGTCAGCCACGCCACGGCGGCGGGTGCCCGCGCGCAGTAATGGCCCAGGAGCCGGTCGAACGCCTCGTCCCGCCGGTCGGGCCCGGACCGGTCGCGTGCCCGCTCCCCGGCGTACAGGCGGACGAGGTCGTGCATGCGCCACCGGCCGTACGCGTCGCCGCGCTCGACGAGATGCGCGCGGTGCAGGGACTCCAGCAGGCGGCGGGCCGGTCTCTCGTCGAGGCCAGCGGCGACGGCGGCCGTCTCGGTGGACAAGTCGGGGCCGGGGCAGGCGGTCATCAGCCGGAACACCCGGGCCTCCTCCGCGCCGAGCCGGCGGTAGGACAGCTCGAAGGCGGCGCGCACCGCACGGTCCTCGTACGTGAGCTCGTCGAGCCGGGTGGCCTCCTCCTTCAGGTCCTCCGCCATCGCGTGCAGAGGACGGGCCGGGTCGGCGGTGAGCAACGCGGCGACGATGCGCAGAGCCAGCGGAAGCCCGGCGCACAGACGGGCGACGTCCGCCGCCTCGGCGGGCTCGCGGGCGACCCGGGTGTCGGCGTCGCCCCGGGCCAGGCGGAGCCGCCGGGCCAGGAGATCCACGGCCGCGCCGGGCTCGAGCATGCCGAGGTCGAGGACCCGCGCCCCCACGTCCAGCGTGTGCCGGGAGGTCACCAACACCTTTCCGGTGCCGGGCAGCAGCGGCCGCACCTGCTCGGCCGAGGAGGCGTTGTCGAGGACCAGCAGGATCGGGCGGCCCTCCCCGGCGTACGCGTCCAGCACCGTCGCGAACAGCCGGGCCCGGTCCTGGATGTCCGGAGGGATGCGTCCGGTATCCAGGCCCAGCGCCCGCAGCAGCCCTCCAAGCACCCGGCCCGGCCGCGCCCCGCACTGGTCGCCGTGGTCGGCGTCGTGGTCGGCGCTGTGGCCGTGGTTGGCGCTGTGGTCGTGGTCGTAGGGGTCCCTGTAGCCGTGGAGGTCGGTGAACAGCACGCCGCCGGGAAACCAGCCGCGCTCTCGCGCGATGTGTGCGGCCTGCAGGGCGAGCTCGGTCTTGCCGGCGCCGCCGAGGCCCGTTACGAGGGCGATACGAGGGCGGAGCGGCTCGTCACCCGTACCGGCAGCGCCCTCTCCGGAACCCGCGTGCCCGGTACTGACGTCCCCGGTACTGACGTCCCCGGGGTTGGGGCCCTCGGGCGGACCGAGCACGTCGAGTAGCGCGGCCAGCTCGGTGTCCCTGCCCGTGAACCCCTGTGTCGGCAAGGGCGCGCCGGACAGCGCCGGGGTCACCTCTGGCGGAAGCTGAACCGTGATGGTGTGGCCCTGGACCACCGTGTTGAGGAAAAGGCCGCCGCTGATCGTGTTGCGGGTGACCGCCACGCGTTCAGTCCTTCCGCTCGCGCTCGCGGGGAGCGGCCGGGCCCGGACCGGACGCGGCCGGTCCGGTGACGGTGTGCCCCTGGACGACCGGGCCGTGGAACGTGCCGCCACTGATCTCGTTGTGAACTCCGCTGCTCACTGTGCCTGTCTCGGCGCCGGTCCCAGTGCCGGTCCCAGTGCCGGTTCCAGTGCCGGTTCCAGTGCCGGTCCCGGTGCGGGTCCCGGTTGCGGCGGCGGCTCTGTTCGCGGCGTCGTTCCCCGGAGCGCCCGTGCCGCTCGCCGGGGTGCGCGCATGTTCCCGGTGGGTCAGCAGCAGCCCCCAGACTCCGACGGCCAGGCTGACGAGACCGACGAAGAGCCCGAGCACGCTCGCGAGTTTGTCAGCGTTGTCCAGGCCGACCGAGGAGAGGTACACGGCGAGTGCCGTACCGGCGCCGAGCGCGGCGATCCCGCCGGCCCATGTGAGAACACGTCCGCGCATGCTTCCATCATCGTCGGGCCGGAGCGTTCGGGTCGATGACTCGTCGGCTTTCCGCCGCCTGCTGTGGTGGCTGTTGTGGTGGTTGCTTCGTGCGTGCTTCAGGGATGCCGCTGAGCGCTTCAGTGCCTGCTTCGCCGGACGCTTCGCGGAGAAGTGGCGTGGGCGCGGCTCGCCCTGCCACTCGTCCTGCCCCGCGCTCTGCCGTCCCTCCTGCCGTCGCTCCTGCCGTCCCGCCTGGCTCCCGTCCTGGCTTCCGCACTGCCACTCGTCCTGCCGGTGGCCGCTGGTGCGCCGCGCGCACCCGTGCGGCCGGGCGTGCGGCCGGGCATACGGGCCGCGGAGGCGACCGGCGGGTTGTGGCCCAGAACGCGGGCGAAGGTCCGGGCGACGTCAGGGCCGAAGACCCGGGCGAAGGTGTGGGAGAAATCGTGGCCGGCCGTGGGAAAGCGCATCGTGGTGACGGCAGGGACGGCCCGGCCGCCTCCCGCGGCCAAGGGAATCCGGCCGCCTCCGGCGGCGAAGGGAATCCGGCCGCCTCCGGCGGCGAAGGGAATCCGGCCGCCTCCGGCGGCGAAGGGGAGCCTTCCGGGTCCGGCCGCGAGAGGGTGGCCGCCGTTCACCGGCGCGGGGGTGGCCCGGCTCCCCGCGCCGCCTGAGGCCGTACCCCCCGCTTGGGAGGCCGCGCCGTCGTGCCGCCGGTGTTCGGCCTCCCGCTTCTTCTTCTCCTTCTGCTTCTTGCGTTGCTTCTCCAGCGCCTCCTTCAGACCCGGCGTGAAGCCGCCGCCGAACCGGGACATGTCCGGCGGGGTGAAGTCGTACGCCGGGGTGCCCCGCAGGGCGGCGCGCATGGAGTCCACCCAGATCGGGCCGGGCAGCGAGGCGCCCTGCACAGCGCCGTAGTACCGGCCGCCGATGGTGACGCCGGTGAGCGGGTAGCGGTAGGAGCCGCGGATGTCGCCGACGCTGACGGCGGCGGCCAGGCCGGGCGTGTAACCCGCGAACCAGGCCGAGGTGTAGCCGTTGTTCGTGCCCGTCTTGCCCGCGGCCGGGCGGCCGATGGACTGGCCGCGCATCGTGCCCTTGCTGAACACTCCCGTGAGCACGTGGCTCACCGCGTCGGCGACGGCCGGCTCCAGCGCGGTCACGCAGGCGGGTGGCACCTCGGTCCGGGTGCCGTCGTGCTCCACGACCGCCGCGATGGCCATCGGCCTGCAGTAGAGGCCACGGGCGGCCAGCGCCGCGTAGGCCGCCGCCACGGTCGTGGGGTCCATCTCGTTGGCGCCCAGCGTGAAGGTCGGCACCTCGCGGAGCGGCGTGCCGTCCGCCCGCCGGATGCCGAGCGATCGGGCTGTCGTGACCACGTCGCACAGCCCCACCTCGCGCTCCAGCCGCATGTAGAAGATGTTGACCGACTGCCAGGTGCCCATCTCCAGGCTGTACGGCCCGCCGCCGCCCTCACCGCCGGCGTTGTGGATGACCGTGCGGGGGTCGTTCACCGCCCTGCCCGAGCAGTCGCGGTAGCCGTACGACGGCACGTACGAGCCGGGGATGGTGAAGCCGTCACCGAACCGCATCCCCTGCTTCAGCGCGGTGGCCAGCGTGAACACCTTGAACGTCGAACCCGCCTGGAGGCCGAGCCCGCCGCCGTGCGCGACGTCGGCCGCGAGGTTGTAGGTGGTGTTTCGCCCGAGGTCGCGGTCGTGCGGGTTGCGCCCGTACCGCTTGCTCACCGCCATGGCGCGGATGCGCCCGGTGCCCGGCTCGATCATCGTCTCCGACGCCACCTGGTTGTCGCGTGGGCTGACCCGCGCGGCGACGGCCCGGCCCGCGGCCCGCTGCGCGGCCGGGTCGATGGTCGTCCAGATCGTGAGGCCGCCCCGCTGGAGGCGCCGTTCCCGGTCGGCCCTGGTGTAGCCGAACGCCGGGTTCGTCAGCACCTCCCGCTCGACGTACACGCAGAAGAAGGGGTAGGCGCTGCCCGCGCAGCCGCCGGGCTCGGGACGCAGGTGCAGCGCCAGCGGCGTGGCCGCCGCGTCGCGGGCCCGGTCCCGGCCGACCAGCCCGAGCTCGGCCATCCGGCTCAGGACGAGGTCGCGCCGGGCGCGCAGCCGGTCTCTGTGGTCGTCGCCCAGGGAGGGGTCCGTGTCGTACGGCGTGCGCACGGCGCCGGCCAGCGTCGCCGCCTGCGTCAGCGTGAGGTCGGCGGCGTCGACCCCGAAGAACCGCCGGGCCGCCGCCTGGACCCCGAAGGCGCCCGCGCCGAAGTACGCGATGTTGAGGTAGCGCTCCAGGATCTGGTCCTTGGTGTACTTGCGTTCCAGCGCCAGCGCGTACCGCAGCTCGTCCAGTTTGCGGCGGAAGGTGCGTACGAGGGCCTGCGCCCGCTCCTGCTCCGTCTCGGCCTGGTTGAGCATGATGTTCTTGACGAGCTGCTGGCTGATGGACGAGCCGCCCTGCCGGATGCCGCCCGCCTGGGTGTTGGTGACGAGGGCCCGCAACGTGCCCTTGAGGTCCAGACCGCCGTGCTCGTAGAACCGGGAGTCCTCGATGGCCACGATGGCCTGCCGCATGACCGGGGCGACCATGCTCAGCGGCACCGACTGCCGGTTCTGGTAGTAGAACTGCGCGATCTGCCGGCCGTCGCGGTCGAGCAGCCGCGTCATCTCGGGCAGCGGCTCCTCGCGCAGCGGCGCGGGCAGCTCGGTGAACGCGGACGCGGCACGCTTGGCCGCCAGACCGGCCCCGCCCACGAAGGGCATGACCAGCCCGGCGACCAGTCCGCCCCCGGCCGCGCCGCACAGGCTCAGCGAGAGGACGGCGCGGCCGAGACTGACGTGGCCGAGGAGACGAGAGGTCACGGGATATCAGTGCGACCTCCGGCGTTTTCCCAAACCCGGGAGGCGGAAAGCTTTACGTCAGCCTGTTGATCTTCAACCCGAGGGAGGTGAACTGTTCGAACGGCCTGTGGTATCCGCGTTCGATGTGGTTGACGCCGCGCAGGGTCGAGGTGCCCTCGGCGACGGCGGCGGCCAGCACCGCGGAGAACCCGGCGCGGATGTCGGGGAGCGTGACGTCGGCCCCGCGCAGGCTGGAGATGCCCCGCACGACCGCCGAGTGCTTGGCGTTGGTGTCGTGGTAGCGGCAGGCCGGTCCGCCGAGGCACTGGGCGAACACCTCGATCTCGCACCCCATCTTCTGCAGCGCGGGCACGTACACCAACCGGTTCTCGAAGACCGTCTCGTGCAGCACCGACATGCCCTCGGCGCGGGTGAACAGCACCATGAGCGGGGTCTGCCAGTCCGTCATGAAACCGGGATGGGTGTCGGTCTGCACCGCCGCCGCGCGCAGGCCGTCCGGGGCGGAGGCGCACAGCCAGTCGTCGGTTATCTCGAACCGCGCGCCCATCCGGGCGAGCGTCGTGATGGCCGTGACCAGCCGGTCCTGGTGACAGCCGTGCACCCGCACCTCGCCGCCCGTCACCAGCCCCGCCACGAGGTACGAGAACGCCTCGATGCGGTCGCCGGCCAGCCAGGTGGAGGCGCCGTGCAGGCGCTCGACGCCCTCGATGACGATGCGCCGATCGGGGCTGAGCTCGATCATCGCGCCCATGCGCTGGAGGAACAGCGCGAGTTCGACCACCTCCGGCTCCATGGCCGCGCCCTTGATGACGGTCTTGCCCTCGGCGAGGACGGCGGTCATGAGGATCGTCTCGGTCGCGCCCACACTGGGATAGGGGAGCGAGATGCGGCTGCCGCGCAGCCGCGCCGCCTTGGCCGAGATGCCGTTGTCGCCGACCTCGATCTCCGCGCCCATCGACCGCAGCGCCTCGACGTGGAAGTTCACCGGCCGCCTGCCGATCGGGTCGCCGCCGACGAGCGGCACGAACGCCTCGCCCGCCAGGTGCAGCAGCGGGCCGAGCATCAGGATCGGGATGCGGTTGAGGCCGGTGTACTCCTCCGGCACCCGCGGCCGTATGTCGCTGCCCCGCTCGATGGTGATCTCACCGGGGGTGATGTCCACATGGATGCCGAGGGCTTCGAGCATTGCGGCGGTCAGCCCCACCTCGCCGACCTCCGGCGCGTTCTGCAGGGTGCTCGGACCGGTCCCGAGCATCGCCGCCACCATGTGCTTGGAGACCGCGTTCTTCGATCCCCGGACCTCCACGTCGCCCCGCAGCGGGCCCGACGGGTCGATCTGCCATACCTCTTCGCTCACTCGGCCTCCTTGGCCCCACACCGTGCCGTGCGTCCCCCGCACTCGGTGCTGCAAGAGTACGGGACCGAATTCGATCGCTATGTGAGTACTATCGGGACGGTGCGGCATGTGAGGGGCAATCTGGCGACAGTCGTGGTGACCGTCCTGGTGCTGGCCCTCCTGGGTGTCGTCGCGGGGTACGTGTGGTCGGTGCTCGCCCCCGGCACGCGCTATGTGCTCATCGAGGGGACACGGCAGCCCCTCGACCCCGAGACGCAGTCGCTCATCGAGGCCGACGGATGGTTCGCCGTGGTCACCGGCGCGTTCGGCCTGGCCTCCGGCATCGCGGGGTACGTGCTGTCGCGCCGTCACCCGCCGGTCGAGGTGCTCGTCGGGCTTGCCGCCGGCGGCCTGCTCGCCGGGTACGTCGCCCTGATGGTCGGCACGTCCGCGAAGGGAACCGTCCAGGCGGCGGGACCCGGCGGCTTCACCACCACGACGTCCCTGGGAGTCACGGCGTACGGCGTGCTGTTCGCCTGGCCCCTGCTGTCCACCGCGGTCTTCTGGGTCGTCGAGTTCGCCGTGAGCTACCGTCAGCGCGAAGCCTGACGGTAGCGGCGCCGGACGGCTCCACACCGGCGGACCTGCTCTTTCGCCCCGCTCTTTCGCTCGGTCTTTCGTGCGGTGAGGAGCCGGTCCGGCACGGGTGCCTCCGTTACCCGTGCCGGACCGGAGTCAGGGGGTCGCGACCGCCCTCCGGCACAAGCCTGTCGTGCGCCGGACCGGCACGACAACCGGTTTCAGGCCTGCCTGAAAGGGGCCGGGCGGCAGAGGCTCGCAACCGGCGGATTCAACGGCAGTATCGTGATCAGTGTCATGCTGAAACTGGAGTTCACCGACGCCGACCTGCGCCAGATCACCGTGGCCGCCGCTCCTGACGCGGTGCTGGAAACGGCCCTCAGCGTGCGCCGGTTGCGTACCGGGCCCGGAGCCGGGACACGGTCGAGCCCCGGCTTGCGGCGGCTGCGCCACGTGGTGAACGGCAGCCTGGCGGCGCGGGCGGGGGTGCTCCTGGAGGTGGTCCCGCCCGACGGCTTCCTCCCGGATTTCCTGCTCCAGCCGGAGGCGCGTGACTTCGCCACCGGCGTCGAACTCGTCGGCCAGGTGCCGGCGAACCTGCTCGCCGCCGACCTCAGCGAGCTGCCCGCGTCTCCGCGGCCGAGCCGCTGGCTGCGGGAGCTGGCCTCCGGGGACGCCGCGGCACGGCGGACGCTCGCCGCCGACCTGCACAACTACTTCGGCTCGTCGCTGGCTCCCATGTGGCCGCTGGTCCAGGCCGGTGTCACCGCCGACCGCTCCCTGCGCGCCGAGACCCTGCTTCGCGGCGGCATCGACGCGTTGCTCGCCACGATCAGCCCCGGGTGGCACTGGCAGCCTCCCGTGCTGGAGATTCCCTCGCCGCTCGACTATCACATCCCGCTGTGCGGCCGCGGGCTGCTGCTGGTCCCCTCGTACTTCGCGCCGAAGGTCCTGCTGACCTGGCGTCCCGACCAGCCCACCGTGCTGGTCTACCCGCTGTGCCAGGACTACAGGGCCGGCTTCGCCGATGCCCTCGGCCCGCTGCTCGGGCGTACCCGGGCGGCGATCCTGGCCGCGCTGCGCGATCCGGCGACGACGACCGCCCTGGCGGAGCGGGTGGGGGTGTCGCTCGCCTCCGCCAGCCAGCACGCCACGGTCCTGCGCAACGCCGGGCTGGTCGCCACGACCCGGTCCGGCGGAGCCGTCCTGCACGCGCTGACCCCGTTGGGTGCGGCCCTCCTGCGGGGCGACGCGGCCGCCGGCTGAGCCGCACCGGCCGGATCTCCCACGCGCTGCGTCACCTGTTTACCGCGTCACCTGTTTACCGCGTCACCTGTTCGGCGGTCACCCTGTCGGCTCGGGCAGCCGGGGAGCGGTCCGCCAGAAGCCGGTCGCCTGCTCGAACGCGTGCCCGAGGCGCAGGACGTCCATGTCGGCCCACGGCCGGCCGACGATCTGCAGGCCGACGGGGAGCCCGTCGGACGTGAAACCACAGGGCACCGACATCGCTGGCGCGTGCAGCACGCTGATCCAGTAGCAGGAGCGCATCCAGGCCAGATAGTCGGGCATCTCCACCCCGGCCACCTCCGTGACGTACGGCTGCCCGATCGGGAAGGGCGGCACCTGGCTCACGGGCGCCACCAGGAAGTCGTACCGTCCGAAGAAGCGCCGCATGCGGTGCCAGAGCCGGGTGCGCAGGCGCTCGGCCCGCCCGAGGTCGGCTCCGGTGACCTTCCGCCCCTGCTCCACGTTCCACGCCACGTTGGGGCCCACCTCAGGGAAGTCGCCGAAGGCGAGCGCGTAGTGCCACGACCGGTAGACGCGGAACGCCTCCTCCGCGTCGGACAGGTCCAGGTCCACCTGTTCGACCTTCACGCCGAGGCGGGTCAGCGCCTCCACCGCCCGCGCCGTCACCGCCGCGGTACGCGGGTCGACCGGCAGGCCCCCCAGATCTGGACTGAAGGCCACTCGGACGGACGTGAGGTCCATGTCCAGAGGTTCCGTGAAGGCTGACCCGTCCTCACGAATCGAAAGCGGCGAGACCGGGTCGAACCCGGCGATGGCCGACATGAACAGTGCCAGGTCGCCTGCTGTGCGGGCCATCGGTCCCGCGACGCTCAGCGTGAACCAGGCCGCCGTGGGCGACTTCGACGGCACCCGGCCGGGAGTCGGCCGCAGCCCCGCCACGTTGCAGAACGACGCGGGGTTGCGCAGCGAGCCGCCCATGTCCGAACCGTCGGCGAGCGGCACCATCCGGCAGGCCAGCGCCGCCGCGGCCCCGCCGCTGCTGCCGCCCGCGCTCTTCGACAGGTCGTAGGGGTTGCGGGTCGCGCCGAAGACCTCGTTGACCGTGTGCGACCCGGTGCCGAACTCGGGGGTGTTCGTCTTGCCGAGCGCGATCCCGCCCGCCTCGCGGATGCGCCGCACCAGCGGATCGTCCTCGACGGGAACGTGATCGGCGAACGCCCGCGAGCCGTACGTGGTCCGCACGCCCGCGGTGTCGGCGAGGTCCTTGTGCGCGACCGGGATGCCGTGCAGTGGGCCGCGCACCAGACCGCGTGCGAGATCCTCGTCGGCCCGTGCGGCCTGGTCGAGCGCCCGCTCAGCGGTTAATGTCACGATGGCATTGACCTGCGGATTCGTCTCCTCGATCCGCCGCAGGCACGCCTGCGTCAGCTCGACGGCGCTGACCTCCCGCGCCCGAAGCAGCGCGGCCATCTCCGTCGCCGTCAGGTCCGCCGGCCCGTCGTGGTGGCTGGCATGTCCGCCGTGTTCGCTCACATTTCCCCCGTTCCTCGGCTATCGCCAGTGTTGACGGGCGCGAGCCGTACCGGCGATGGCAACAGTCGACAGGTTCACACCCTGGCGATGGGGGCGGTCACCGCCTGCGCGAGCCGGACGAGGTTCTCCGGCGCGGTCTCGATCTGCAGGCCACGCCGCCCCGCGGAGAAGTAGACGGTCTCGAAGCCGAGCGCCGACTCGTCCACCACGGTCGGCAGCCGCTTGCGCTGGCCGAGCGGGCTGATGCCCCCGACGACGTAGCCGGTGATCCGCTCGACCTTGGCCGCGTCGGCCATGGCCGCCCGCTTGCCCTTGAGCGCCGCCGCGAACGCCTTGAGGTCGAGCTTGCCCGCCACCGGCACGACCGCGACCGCCAGACCCGCCTCGGTCTCCGCCACCAGCGTCTTGAAGATCCGCTCGTACGGCACTCCGAGCGCGTCGGCCGCCTCCTCGCCGTACGCCTGCGCATTCGGGTCGTGGTCATAGGGGTGGAGGGTGAATTCCGCCTTCGCCTGCGTGAGAGCGACCGTCGCCGGAGTGCTCTGGCCGCCCTTGCTCTTGGTCTTGCTCACGACCGCAAGCCTAACGGCGTCGCTCCCGCTGTCCCTCGTCCCCGCTGTCCCTCGTCCCCGCTGTCCCTCGTCCCCGCTGTCCCTCGTCCCCGCTGTCCCTCGTCCCCGCGGTCGCCCGCCCCGACTGCCTGCCGCCCCGCCTATGCCGATCCCGCCTGTGCCGATCCCGCCTGTGCCGACCCCGCGCGCAGTGCTTGTCCGTGCCCCGTCTGCCCGTGCCCCTCTGGCCGTTGCCCCGCCTGCCCATCCCCGGCTGTCCGTGCCGAACTTGCCCGCGCCGGTATTCCCTGGCGCCGGTCGGGGCAGGGCATGGGTTGGCCAGGGGTGGCCGTACCAGCGGGCTCACTCGCGTTGCCGGAAGGAGGCGAAGCGGCCAAGGTGGGTGAAGCCCCAGCGGTCTTCGCCGACCTTCCGCCGCAGGTAGCGGCCGGGACGGCGATAGCGGTCACGATTGTGGAACTGGCAGGCCGGTCCCAGCAGCTTCAGGTCGGTCAACCCTCCGCTGCTCCAGTTGTCGGCGTGGTCGATCTCGCACATCGTGGCGGGCAGCGGGCAGCCGTCCACCCAGCAGGTGGCGTATCGGGCGAAGACCGCCCGGCGCTGTGCGGTTGTGGCAAGGCGGACCTTCCGCCCCATGTCGAGCACCTGCCCGTCGGCGTCCATGACGATCCGGACCAGGGTGCTAGTACGAGCCAGACGGTGCACGCTGGAAACGGGGAGCATCTGCCCGGTCGCCAGCAACAACCCGGGCGCGGTTCCGAGCAGCGCCCATGCCAGAGCCGCCGGTGTGCCGGGCCCTCCCTCCGGTTCGTTCGGTGGTCCCTTCGGTTCGCCTGGTATCTCGCCAGGTCCGCCTGGTGTTTCTCCCGGCTCGCCTGGTGTCTCTCCTACGCAGTGGGACGCTCCGGGAGTTTCTTTCGACTGCTCCGGCTCCGGCTCCGGCCCTGGCACAGCTCCGGGCGGCGTCCCCGTGGCTGCTTCGCCTGCGCGCCGCGAGTTGCCGTGCTCATCTCCATGCTCATCTGCGCGCTCACCAGAGGGCCCACCAGAGGGCCCGCGAGGGCAGGGGCGGCAGGCGTCATGAACGGGGTCGGATTGGGGGCTGTCACCCGAAACCCGGTCAGCAAGACCGTCGTCGGCCGTAGCGGAACTCTCCGGGCCGCTGTTCCGGGAGCAGCCAGATTCGGCCTTCTTCGCGCGGACCGGCTCCTCGCCGGGAACAGGGCTCTCGGCGGGAACAGGGCTCTCGGCAGGAACAGAGCCCTCGGCGGGCACGGGGCCATCGGTGGGAAGGGACTCGGCTCTGACCATCACAAGCAGTTCGGCGGCGACCTTCTGCCCGAGGAGCGCGATGAAGGCGTCCGCGTTGCGTACCCGTCGCGGCCGGTCATCGCCCTCGGCTCTGGGCTTGCCGTATGTCTGCAGCAACGCCATCAGGCGCGCGGCCGCCTCGCGGGGAAGATAGAACTGCCCTTCCACTCCGCCGTTCTTGGTCGGACGTACCGTCATGAAACGCCGCTGGTAGTCGGCTTGCTCATCCTGTTCTTCCCCGTCAGGATCCAGCACCGCCCGCAGGTACCGTCCCGCCTTGGATACCTCTGCGGCGGTCGCCTTTTTGGCCAGCTCCACCAGAATCGGCTCGGCCAGCGCGGCATTCTCGTCCGACAGCCCGGCCGTCGCGGCGCAGATGGCCTCCGCCACCCCGGCCGTCATCTCGCCTGCGGCGAACCGCCGCGCCACATCCGGCAGCCGGGGCAGCTCCTCGCTGAGAGTCAGCAAACGACTCGCTCCGGGCGTGCTCATTCCGCCGGCGGTGCGCAACCAGGTGCGCGTGGAGGCGTGCCCATGCTGCTTGGCCTCTCCCGTTCTATGTACGCGGCCGACACGCTCGGCCAGCGCACTTGTGATCCGGTCGCGGGCGAACAGCAGGTCCTCGGCTTCGGCCATGCAAATCTCCGCCGCATCCGGCGCCGGCATCAACGCCAACGCCTGCGCCGTCTCTCGCAACGATGCCACCAGCATCCAAGACGACCGTCCCCGGCCGCTGGCACGACCACCGGCGTCGGCATCCGCCGAAGCCTTGGTGTCATCAGATCCAATGCCATCAGATCCAGCGCCATCAAATTCACGGTCGCTGGGTCCGCTATCCCCGGGCGCGCTGCTGGTGTATTCGTGGTCAGCGCCAGGACCGGCCGTCCCGCCGCCGGTCGCGTCGTGTTCGGTGTCATCGCATTTATTCGAACGATGAAGGTCGCCAGGATCAAAGCCGAACAGGCCCATGGCACCTCCTCATCTTCTTATTCGAAACCCTGTATGAATTCTCCCATGCCTCCTGCTGTCGAGAACAGCCTCGACCATTGAATTGTTGGAGTTACAGGTCACCGTCGATGAAAAGGATTTTCAGTGATATTTTCCAAATTCGACCATTTTTGTCCCGTGCTGTGAGCGCGCCTGTGGCGGCACCCCAGAGGGTGAAACGCACGATGGCAGCCGCGCGGGTGGGATGGGCAGGGCCGCGGCGGCGTAGGCGGCGTATAGGGGTGGGTAGGCCTCGGTGCCGTCCGTCCGGGCGGTGCAGGCCCAGGCGCAGGGAGGGGTGCGGCAGAGGCGGTGTGGTCGGGGCGCGGGCTGCGGCCGGGCGCCGCGTTCTGAGTGGCGGCGCAAACGTGTCAGGCCTCGGTGCCGTCCGGCCGGGCGGTGCAGACCCAGGCGCAGGGAGGGTGCGGCGGGCTCAGTCTGGTTGGGCCGCGGGCCGCGTCAGGGCGCTGTCAGGGCGTCGCACCAGGCCGCCGCGTCTGCGCTGTCAAGGTGCCGCGCCAGGGCACCACGTCAGAGGGCTGTCCGGGTGCCGCGCCGGGCCGCCGCCTCTGAGCGCTGTCCGGGTGCCGCGCCAGGGCCGCCGCAGCTAAGTGCTGTCAGGGCGCCTGCCAGTGCGCCGCATCTGCGCTGTCAGGGCGCCGCGTCTGGGATGACGGCGAACACTGCCCGGGTCTCGGTGCCGTCCGGGAGGCGCCAGCCCGCCGTCACGTGTCCCTGAGCCCCCGTCGCGTTCTCTTCGCCGGGCCGCAGCACGCGGTTCACCCGGATCACCAGCCGTCCGTCCTGGTCCCGCTGCGGGTCTTCCCCCGAGCCTGCCCGTACGACCGAGTCTGCCTGTACGACCGAGCTCGCCCGTACGACGATGTCGGTGCATCGCGGACCGTCGGTCGCGGCCGTCGACGTGATCGGGCCGCTGATCGCCGGTCCCGTGAAGCCGCTGACGACGGAGGGGTCGGGGGTGTCGCTCACGCTCTGGGCCTGTGGCTCGGCCTCGCCCAGGAAGAGCGCCAGAAGTTGTGCGACGAGGACCGGGTCATGGGCGCCGTCGTAGACCCACCGAGGCCCCAGCACCCCGTGCTCCGTCGTACCGATGAGGGCGTGGTCCGCTCCGTCGAGCGGCGCCCCCCGGTAGCTGAGCGGCACGAGGTAGGAGAGCGGCTCGTCACCGGACTCGTCGGTGACGACCATGAACTCGATGCCGACCTCACCCTGCGGATCGTCCAGCCGGAAGCCGCCGGCCCTGGCGAGTTCCGGGCGGCGCTCCCCGCCTTCGTACCAGGGTTGGGCGGGAAGCCACGCGGTGAGGAGCTCCAGCTTGCCGGGTGTCAGCGTGGTCTTGTGGATGACAGCCATAGCTCGAAGCCCTCCGTCGCGATCTCGCCACCATGCCGTCCCCCGCCGCTGGTGCCGCGAGCCGGTGGTGATCAGGATCTTACAGGCGCCGGTGACGCGAGAGCTCAGGGGTGGATCACCTCCGTACCCGCCCTGGCCAGGGCGGACGCGAGGGCGGGCGGGGGCTCCGCGTCGGTGACGAGACCGGACGGGCCGTCCAGGCCGCACACCCGGTAGGCGGCGACCCTGCCGTGCTTCTCCGTGTCGGCGAGCACGTAGGTCCGCGCGGTGCGGGCGAGGATCACGCGCTTGGTCGCGACCTCGTCCACGAAGTAGTCGGTGAGCCCGGCGTGCGCGTCCACCCCGCCCGAGCCGAGGAAGGCGACGTCGGCGCGCAGGTCCTCGAAGAACTCCAGTGTCCGGGCGTTGGAGACGGCCAGGTCGCCCTGCCGGACGCGCCCGCCGGCCACGAGCACCTCGACGCCGGGACGGCCGGCGAGCTCGGCCGCCACCAGCAGCGAGCAGGTGGCGACCACCCCGCGGAAGGACGGGGGGACGGCCCGTGCGACGTGGACCGCCGTGGTCCCCACGTCGATGATCACCGTCTGTCTCGGCCGGAGCAGCCCCGCCGCGAGCCCGCCGATCACGGCCTTCGCCTCGGACTGGCTCGTCGAGCGCTCCAGGTAGGACAGCTCCTCGCCGGTGCCCGACGCCGCCGAGGTGGCCCCGCCGTGCACGCGGACCAGCAGCGCGCGGCGCTCCAGGACCGCCAGGTCGCGCCGTACGGTCTCGTGGGACACGCCGAGCAGCGCGGCCAGGTCCTCGGTGCGTACGGTCCCCTTCCGCCCGAGGCTTTCGATGATCCGCTGGTGGCGCTGGGCGGGAAGCACGAGACCCTCTTTCGACCGACCGAACATGACCGATGTCGCCCGAGAGTGTGGATCGGCGCCCGAAAACCTGTCAACCGCCGGGCCCGAACGCGGGTGGCCGGCACGACGCCCCAGCTCGGAAGGGGTGCGCGTGGCGGTGAAACGCCCGTCCCGAATGCTGGACACACGCGGATGCGCCTCTGGTCGTCCGTAGACTGGGACGGTGATTTCCCGTATCGACCTGCGCGGGTCCCTGCCCGGCGACCTGCGCGACGTGCTGCCGCGAGCCGAACTCGACGTCGAGGCCGCCCTGGAGAAGGTGCGGCCCATCTGCGAGGAGGTCCGCCATCGCGGCGCGGCGGCCGTACGGGAGCTGACCGCGCGGTTCGACGGCGTCGACATCGAGTCCGCCCGGGTGCCCGCCGAGGCGATCACCCGCGCGCTCGCGGAGCTGGACCCGGCCGTGCGCGCCGCGCTGGAGGAGTCGATCCGCCGCGCCCGCCTGGTCCATCGCGACCAGCGGCGCACCGACACGACCACGCAGGTCGTGCCGGGCGGCACGGTCACCGAGCGCTGGGTGCCGGTCGACCGCGTGGGGCTGTACGTCCCCGGCGGCCGGGCCGTCTATCCGTCCAGCGTGGTCATGAACGTCGTCCCGGCCCAGGAGGCCGGGGTCGCCTCGCTGGCCGTGGCCTCGCCCGCGCAGAAGGAGTTCGGCGGGCTGCCGCACCCCACGATCCTCGCCGCCTGCGCGCTGCTCGGCGTCGACGAGGTGTACGCGGTGGGCGGCGCCCAGGCCGTGGCGATGTTCGCCTACGGCACCGAGGAGTGCCGCCCGGCCACGATGGTGACCGGCCCGGGCAACATCTGGGTGGCGGCGGCCAAGCGCCTGCTCAAGGGCCGCATCGGCATCGACTCCGAGGCCGGCCCCACCGAGATCGCGATCCTCGCCGACGAGACCGCAGACCCCGCGCACGTCGCCGCCGACCTGATCAGTCAGGCCGAGCACGACGTGATCGCGGCGGCCGTCCTGGTCACCACCAGCCCCGAGCTGGCCGACGCGGTGGAGAAGGAGCTGCCCGGCCAGGTCGCCGCGACCCGCCACTCCGAGCGCATCACCGAGGCGCTGGCCGGCCGCCAGTCGGGCATCGTGCTCGTCTCGGACGTCGAGGACGGCCTGAAGGTCGTGGACGCCTACGCCGCCGAGCACCTGGAGATCCAGACCGCCGACGCCGCCGCTGTCGCCGCCCGCGTGCGCAACGCCGGCGCGATCTTCATCGGGCCGTATGCGCCGGTGTCGCTCGGCGACTACATGGCCGGGTCCAACCACGTGCTGCCGACCGGCGGCTGCGCCTGCCACTCCTCGGGACTGTCGGTGCAGACGTTCCTGCGCGGCATCCATGTCGTCGACTACAGCCGCGAGGCGCTGGCCGGGGCCGCGCCGTACGTGTGCGCGCTCGCCGACGCCGAGGACCTGCCCGCCCACGGCGCCGCCGTCCGCGCCCGCTTCGACTGGGAAGTGCCCGCATGACGACCCTCGACGACCTGCCGATCCGCGACGACCTGCGCGGCAAGCACCCGTACGGCGCGCCGCAGCTCGACGTGCCGGTCCAGCTCAACACCAACGAGAACCCCTACCCGCCGTCCGCCGCGCTGATCGACGATCTCGCCCAGGCCGTACGGCAGGGCGCGGCCACGCTCAACCGCTACCCCGACAGGGACGCCGTCGAGCTGCGCAAGGACCTCGCCGACTACCTCGGCCACGGGCTGACCGCACGCCAGATGTGGGCGGCCAACGGGTCCAACGAGATCATCCAGCAGATCCTCCAGGCGTTCGGCGGCCCCGGCCGCGCGGCCATCGGGTTCGAGCCGTCCTACTCGATGCACCCGATCATCGCGGGCGGCACGAACACCCGCTGGATCGAGGGCCTGCGCGAGGAGGACTTCGCGCTCGACCCCGCCGCCGCCGTGGCCGCGATCGAGGAGCACCGCCCGGACGTGGTGTTCCTGACCTCGCCGAACAACCCCACCGGCACGTCCCTGCCGCTGGAGGTGATCGAGCGGGTCCTCGCCGCCGCGCCCGGCATGGTCGTCGTGGACGAGGCGTACGCCGAGTTCGCCCGCACCGGCACGCCGTCGGCGCTGACGCTGCTGCCCGGCAACCCCCGGCTGATCGTGACGCGGACCATGTCCAAGGCGTTCGCGATGGCCGGCACCCGGCTCGGCTACCTCGCCGCCGACCCGGCGGTGGTCGACGCCCTGCTGCTGGTCCGCCTGCCGTACCACCTGTCGACGCTGACCCAGGCGGCGGCCCGGGTGGCGCTCGCGCACCGCGAGGAGCTGCTGAGCACGGTGGACGCGCTGCGCGCCGAGCGGGACGCCGCGGTGGACTGGCTGCGGGGTCGCGGCCTGACGGTCGCCGACTCGGACGCCAACTTCGTGTTGTTCGGCAGGTTTCCCGATCGGCGGTCCGTCTGGGAGGGACTGCTGGAGCGCGGGGTGCTGATCCGGGAGACCGGGCCCGCGGGCTGGCTGCGCGTGTCGGTCGGCACGCCGGAAGAGATGGCGGCGTTCCGCGCCGCGCTGGAAGGGGTCCTCGCATGACCGAGATCGACGCGCGCCGCGGCCGGGTCGAGCGTACGACGAAGGAGACGTCGGTGCTGGTCGAGGTGGACCTCGACGGCACCGGGATCGTCGACGTGGCGACCGGCGTCGGGTTCTACGACCACATGCTCGCCCAGCTGGGCAAGCACGGCCTGTTCGACCTCACCGTGAAGACCGAGGGCGACCTGCACATCGACGCGCACCACACGATCGAGGACACCTCGATCGCGCTCGGCGCGGCCTTCCGCGAGGCCCTGGGCGACAAGTCGGGCATCCGGCGGTTCGGCAGCGCCTCCTGCCCGCTGGACGAGGCGCTCGCGCAGGTCACCGTCGACCTGTCCGGCCGGCCTTACCTCGTCCACACCGAGCCCGAGAGCATGGCCCCGATGATCGGGCCCGACTACGACACGACCATGACCCGGCACATCCTGGAGTCGTTCGTCGCGCAGGCGGCGGTCTGCCTCCACGTGCACGTGCCGTACGGGCGCAACGCGCACCACATCGTGGAGGCGCAGTTCAAGGCGCTCGCGCGGGCGCTGCGGGAGGCGTCGGAGCGGGACCCGAGGGCGACCGGGGTGCCCAGCACCAAGGGCGTGCTCTGATGACCTTCGCGTCCGGTGGCATGATCTTCATCGCGCTCTTCCTGATCGGCGGGGTCGTCTCCGGCATCCGGCAGGGGATCAAGCTGCTGGCGGCGATCGCCGGCGTGGGCGCGGCCCTGGCACTGACCGCGGGAGTGATGTGGTGGCAATGAGCAGGCGTGTGGTGGTGCTCGACTACGGGTCGGGCAACCTCCGGTCCGCGGAGCGGGCGCTCGCCCGGGTGGGCGCCGACGTGACGGTCACCGCCGACTTCGACGAGGCCCTGGAGGCGGACGGGCTCGTCGTCCCCGGCGTCGGGGCGTTCGCCGCCTGCATGGAGGGGCTGAAGAGCGTGCGCGGCGACCAGATCGTGGGGCGCCGCCTGTCCGGTGGCCGGCCGGTGCTCGGCATCTGCGTCGGCATGCAGATCCTGTTCGGCAAGGGCGTCGAGCACGGCGTCCACACGGAGGGCTGCGGCGAGTGGCCGGGCACGGTCGAGCGGCTCGACGCGCCCGTGCTGCCCCACATGGGCTGGAACACCGTGACCGCCCCGGAGGGCAGCGCGCTGTTCCAGGGGCTGGACGAGGCGACCCGCTTCTACTTCGTGCACTCCTACGGGGTGCGGAAGTGGCTGCTCCAGACGGGCGACGGCTTCCGTGAACCGCTGGTCACCTGGGCCGAGCACGGCGTGCCGTTCGTGGCCGCCGTCGAGAACGGGCCGCTCATGGCGACCCAGTTCCACCCGGAGAAGTCCGGGGACGCGGGCGCCCGGCTGCTGTCCAACTGGCTCAACACGCTGTGAGCGTGCGCGGCCCGCGGAAACCCGGTACGGCGGTGCGACACTGGGGAGCGGCGGCGCGCGACACGGAGAAGAACACGGCGAGGAACACGCCCAGGAACGCGGGCAGAAACATGGGCTCCGACCTGGAAACGGACCTGGAAACGGACATGGGCGCGGCCGGGCCCGGCTATAACCGTGACCAGAGCCCTGACCGCGGCTGTGACCAAGCCTGACCAGAGCGTGACCAGGACCAGGGCGTGACCGGAAGACCTGAGCGGGAGGCTCGATGAGCAGGGAGCGGGCCCGCCGGAGGGCGGAGCGCGAGGCCGAGCGCGAGCGCCTCGCGGCGGCCCGCGCCGAACGCGAGGCGAGGGCAGCCAGGCGGCGCGAGCTGCGTGACAGGCTCGTCGGGCCGATCCGGACCGCGGTGCTCCCGCGCCCCGCCCGACCGGTGCGGGTCGCCCGGCAGCGGGGGTATCTCGCCCGCCGCCGCCGCACGGAGAACGGGGTCGCGGTCACGTTGTGGTTCCTCGTCCAGGCGCTCGCCTGGATCCTGTTCGAGTCGTGGATGGCCCGGCTGGGCGTCTTCCTCGGCTCGATCCTGCTGCTCCCGGTGCTCGTCACCATCGTTTTCGACCGGAGGTCATGACCAAATGTCGCTCGTATTGCTCCCAGCCGTCGACGTCGCCGACGGCCAGGCCGTACGCCTCGTGCAGGGTGAGGCGGGGACGGAGACCTCGTACGGGGACCCGCTCGCCGCCGCCCTCGCCTGGCAGGAGGCCGGCGCGGAGTGGATCCACCTGGTCGACCTCGACGCGGCGTTCGGGCGGGGAAGCAACCGCGAGCTGCTGGCCTCCGTCGTGGGCAGGCTCGACGTGCAGGTCGAGCTGTCCGGCGGGATCCGCGACGACGCCACGCTGGAGGCCGCGCTGGCCACCGGCTGCCGCCGGGTCAACATCGGCACCGCCGCGCTGGAGGACCCGGCGTGGTGCGCCAAGGCGATCGCCGAGTACGGCGACCGCATCGCGGTGGGGCTCGACGTGCGCGGCACCACGCTGGCCGCCCGCGGCTGGACGAAGGAGGGCGGCGACCTGTGGGAGGTCCTCGACCGGCTGGAGTCCGAGGGCTGCCCCCGCTACGTCGTCACCGACGTGACCAAGGACGGCACGCTGCGCGGTCCCAACCTCGACCTGCTGCGCCAGGTCTGCGCGCGGACCGACCGCCCGGTCGTCGCCAGCGGTGGCGTGTCGTCGCTAGACGACCTGCGGGCCATCGCGACGCTCGTGCCGGAGGGCGTCGAGGGTGCGATCGTGGGCAAGGCGCTGTACGCCCAGGCGTTCACGCTGCAGGAGGCGCTCGCGGCGGTGACGGCCGGATGAGTACCCCGACGCCCGCACAGACTCCCGCGCAGACGCCCGCACAGACATCGGCACAGACATCGGCACAGGCACAGGCATCGGCACCGGCACAGACGCCCTCGGCGCAGATGCCCGAGGGCCGGATCTCCTCCGGCGGTCCCTGGGAGGACCGGTACGGCTACGCCCGCGCGGTCGTCGCCGGGCCGCACGTGCTCGTGTCCGGCTGCACCGCCACCGTCGGAGGGGAGGTGCAGCACGTGGGCGACGCCTACCGGCAGACGCTCACCGCCTTCTCGATCGCGCTGGACGCCGTCGAGAAGGCCGGCACGACGCGGGCCGACGTGGTGCGCACCCGCATGTTCGTCGTGAACGCCGACGACTTCGACGCCGTGGGCAAGGCGCACGGGGAGATCTTCGGCGACGTGCGGCCCGCCTGCACGAGCGTGCAGATCGCCGGCCTCGTCGACCGGCGCATGCTGGTCGAGGTCGAGGTCGAGGCGTACCGGGCGGCAAGCGGCGGCGGGGGCTGAGCGATGACGGTAGCGGTGCGCATCATCCCCTGCCTGGACGTCGACGCCGGACGGGTCGTGAAGGGGGTCAACTTCGAGAACCTCAGGGACGCCGGCGACCCGGTCGAACTGGCCGCGCGGTACGACGCCGAGGGCGCCGACGAGCTGACCTTCCTCGACATCACGGCGTCCTCAGGTGAGCGGGAGACCATGCTCGACGTGGTTCGCCGTACGGCCGAGCAGGTCTTCATCCCGCTCACCGTCGGCGGCGGCGTGCGGTCGGCCGACGACGTCGACCGGCTGCTGCGCGCGGGCGCCGACAAGGTCGGCGTCAACACCGCCGCGATCGCCCGGCCCGAGCTGCTGACGGAGACCTCCCGCCGGTTCGGGTCCCAGTGCATCGTGCTGTCGGTGGACGCGCGCCGGGTGGTCGACGGCCCGCCCACGCCCTCGGGGTTCGAGGTGACCACCCACGGCGGGCGCCGGGGGACCGGCATGGACGCGATCGAGTGGGCCAGGCGCGGCGAGGAGCTGGGGGTCGGGGAGATCCTGCTCAACTCGATGGACGGCGACGGCACCAAGACGGGGTACGACCTGGAGCTGCTGCGGGCCGTACGGGCCGCGGTGGGCATCCCCCTGATCGCCTCCGGCGGTGCCGGGCGGCTGGAGGACTTCCCGCCCGCGGTGGACGCCGGAGCGGACGCCGTGCTGGCCGCCTCGGTCTTCCACTTCGGCCAGCTCAAGATCCACGAGGTCAAGGACACGTTGCGGGCGGCCGGTCACCCGGTCCGCTGAACGCGCCGGCAGGCCGGGCCCTCACCGCCCGGCCTGCCCCGCACGTCTCCGATGATCATGCACCGGTCAGTCGTCGTCGATCTCCACGATGGCCGTGGGAAAGGCCGCGGGACCGGTGCCGAGTGAGGACGACGCCTGCGACTGGTACTGCCACTGCGCCTGGTAGGGGCCGTCACAGCCCTGCCCGGACACCTGGTGGTGGAAGCCGGAACCGGTGTGGCCGACAGGGACGACCGTGTCGGCGAACGCTCTGGGCGCCGGTTGCACGGCCGACAGACCGATGGCGGCGAGGACCGCGAGACCGAGCGGGCTCGGGAATCGCATGGCGGGCATACTGCCTCCTGTCCTGCTGGCTCGTCCTGCTGAGCTCCTCTTGCTGAACTGGCGCGGGTACGGCGATCCGGATCGGCATCTCCAATGGTCACCGGGCGCGCCATGGCCGTCCAGGCATTCAGCAGCAAACAGGGCAATATGCGGACGAATCAGGCATAAGGGATTTAGTGCCCTTTTCCCGCCTTGGTGCGGAAAGATCGTGATTTGCCGAGGCGAGGTGCGGACGCGGCCGGGTCGTAACGGTCCTGGCCGTTCCGGTCGCACGCGCCGTGCCCGCGGCCGCCGTACGGCGGCTTCTGCGGAGACCGGTGTGAGAGCGGCCCGTAGGGGTAAAGGTAGGGGACCGGTGGCCGGACCCCACTCGACGAACGCCGGAGGAGCCGCGAGAAGGGTCGCATCGATGATCGCGGAGGGTGGCGTGTCCGGCGCGGAGGGTGGCGCTCCGAAGGGATGGGTCGGAGGGACGGGTCGGGCGGACAGGTCGGGCGGACAGGTCGAACGAGCAGGGCGCGGAGACGGGTGAGAAGAGGCCGGCGGAGCGAGGGCGGTTGCCCTGCCGGCCCTGTGTCGGCCCCTGTTGGCGCCCTGGCGTCGGCCCTGTCGGGAGAGTGTGGCCGTGCCGGAACGGGTTCCTTCACGGCCCTTGAGGGATCTCGCGGCCGGGATGCCGCGACGGTCGGCTCAGGACCGGGTCAGGACGGGGTCAGGACCGGGGTAGGACCGAGGTGAAGAAGGTGGCGAGCCGGCTGGCCCCGGTGTTGACCGTGTCGAACACGCCGCGGACGGCGCCCGCCGCCGCGTGCGGCTGGTTGTAGAGGTAGAAAACTACGAACGCGATGGCCGCGTACGTAAGAACCTTCTTCAACTTCATCGGGGGGGCCTCCTGCTGTCGGTTTCCCGGACGTTTGTACCCGGCGGCAGGAATGATCATAACTAGCCGCGAGGACACGAGCCCGTTCCGCTCTCATCGTGAGACGGAGGCGGGCCGGCCTCCGGGCCCCGGCGGTCAGCCCGACACGAGCGAGGTGAAGAAGGCCGAAAGCCGCTCCGCACCCGTCGTGATCCCCCCGAACAGGTTCCTGACCGCGGCGGCGGCGTTCGCGGGCTGGGTGAACAAGTAGAAGATCACAAACGCGACGGCCACATAGGTCAGGACCTTTTTGAGGTTCATCGGGGCTCCCAAACACTCATGTCTGGATCACATGCTGCCCCATATCAAGATGTTTACGTGGGAATTCCGGGCAGTTCCCACCATGCCCTGATCACAGGCCGAATCTCGCCTGCCGCAGCCGGGCGACCGCCTGGTCGTCCCCCTGGTAGGTCACCCGGGCGTGCTCCTGCCGGCCGAAGGCGAACAGCAGCAGCTCGGCCGGCTCGCCGGTGACCACGACGGCGGGCTCGGCCATGCGTCCCGCGGTCCTCGCCCCGTCCGTACGCTGGAGCACGACGCCCACGGGCGCCCCGCGCATGAAGAAGCGGGCACCGCCCCGCAGCCGCCGCCAGAACGTCTCCTGGAGGTCCTCGGGGAGGTCCCGGGGCTCCCATCCGGACTGTGCCCGGCGTACGTCCTCGTGGTGGACGAACAGCTCGACGGTGTTGACGATCTCGTCCAGCCGGGACACCAGGCCGTACGGCGTCCAGCGCGGCGGGCCGCTCCGCACGAGCCCGACCAGCTCGGGGTAGGAGTGACGCCGGATGAGGCGCTCCTGCACGGCGGCGGTGTGGCCCGCCAGGAGCGGCAGCGCGATGCCGGGGGCCGCGTCGAGGCGGCGCTCGCGGAGGACGAGATGGGCCGTCAGGTCCTCGGTGGCCCAGCCCTCGCACAGCGTGGGCGCGCCGGGGCCGAGGTCGTCGAGCAGGTCGCAGAGCGCCGCGCGCTCCGTCTGGGCGTGAGTCACGTGATCAGCCTACGGCCGGCGCCCCGCCCGCCCCGAAGCGGAGCGCAGGAATAAACCGCTTGATCAGGATGATAGGGAGTATCTAGGACCAATGGCTTGGGCGGGCCTGGGGCCTGGGACCGATCCGGCGGTCCGCCCGCATGGGTATCGTCCCCGTCCGGGGCGCTCGCAGGGAGCGGCCCGGACGATCCCCGATCGGAAGGAAGCACACCGCGTGCCGACGAAGGAGTCTCCCGCGCGGCCCGGCAGCTCGATCATGCTCCAGGGTCTCAAGGTCCTCGGCGTGGCGATCAGGACGGAGCCGCGGATCTTCATCGGCGCGGTCCTCGCCAGCGCCCTCTACGGAGGGATGACCGTCGCGTCGTCCTGGGCGCTCGGGTGGGCGACCGACAACGCCGTGCTGCCCGCGTTCCGGGACCACGAGGCCGCCACCGGAGGGCTCGTCGCCGCGGCGGCGCTGATCGTGGGCGTCGCGGTGCTCAAGGCCGCGGGCGTCATGGGCCGCCGCATCCTGGCCGGCATCCACCAGTACCGCATGCAGGCCCACTCCCGCCGCGCGGTCACCCGCCAGTACCTGCGGCTGCCGCTCGCGTGGCACCACCGCCACCCGACCGGGCAGCTGCTGTCCAACGCGAACTCCGACGTCGAGGCGGCCTGGGCGCCGCTCGCGCCGCTGCCGATGGCGGTGGGCGTGGTCGTGATGCTCGTCACGGCCGCCGTGGCGATCGTGCTGGTCGACCCCGTTCTCGCCGTCGTCGGCTTCCTGATCTTCCCCGCCGTGGCCGTGCTCAACCTGGTCTACCAGCGCAGGCTGTCGCCGCTGGCCATGCGGGCCCAGGCGCTGCGGGCCGAGGTGAGCGAGGTCGCACATGAGAGCTTCGACGGCGCGCTCGTCGTCAAGACCCTCGGCCGGGAGGACGCCGAGACCGTCCGGTTCCAGGCGAAGGCCGACGCGCTGCGCGACGCCAACATCGCCGTCGGCCGGGTCCGGGGCCTGTTCGACCCGCTGCTGGAGGCGCTGCCCACGCTCGGCGTGCTGGCCGTGCTGCTCGTCGGCGCGCTGCGCCTGGAGTCGGGCGGCGTCGCGGCCGGCGACCTCATCCAGGTGGCCTACCTGTTCACGCTCCTGTCCTTCCCCATCCGGGCGCTCGGCTGGGTGCTGGCCGAGCTGCCGCGCAGCGTCGTCGGCTGGACGCGGATCAGGGAGGTCCTCGACGCCACCGGCTCCATGGAGCACGGCACGGCCCGCCTGGACGCCCCCGGCCCGGCCCGGCTGGCCGCGGAGGGCGTCGGCTTCGCGTACGTCCCCGGGAGCCCGGTGCTGAAGGACGTGACCTTCACGGTCACGCCGGGCCGCACGACCGCGATCGTCGGCCCGACCGGCGCCGGCAAGTCGACCCTCACCCAGTTGCTCGCGCGGCTCGTCGACCCCGGCGAGGGCGTCGTACGGGTCGACGGGGTCGACCTGCGCGACGCGGCCAGGGGGGAGGTCAGCCGGTCGGTGGCGCTCGTCCCGCAGCAGACGTTCCTGTTCGACGACACCGTGCGCGGCAACGTCACCCTCGGCGAGGCCGTCCCGGACGAGCGGGTCTGGGCCGCGCTGCGCCTCGCGCAGGCCGACGGCTTCGTCAGCGGGCTGCCGTCGGGCCTCGACACCCGGATCGGCGAGCGCGGCGCGACGCTGTCCGGCGGGCAGCGGCAGCGCCTCGCGCTGGCCCGCGCCCTAGTGCGCGAGCCCCGGCTGCTGATCCTCGACGACGCCACCTCCAGCGTCGACCCGCAGGTCGAGAAGCGCATCCTGTACGGCCTGCGCGACGGCGCCGCCGAGGCGACGGTGATCGTGGTCGCCTACCGGATGGCGACGATCGCCCTCGCCGACGAGGTCGTCTACCTGGAGCAGGGCGTGGTCGCCGACCAGGGCGCGCACGAGGAACTGCTGGCCCGCTGCGCGGGCTACCGCGCCCTCGTCACCGCGTACGAGCGCGAGGAGGCCGAACGGGCCGCGCTCGACAGCGGTGAGGAGGTCGTGGCGTGACGAACCTTCCACGGCGCACAGTGAGGCTTTCAGTGAGGCTTTCAGCGAGGAGTGTGACCCGGTGACCGCCGTCACGGACACGGGGAAGACCGGCGGGAAGACCGGCCCGGAGAATGGGGAGGCCTCCGCGCTGCGGTCGGCGGAGCGCGGGGCGGTGGAGACGCTCAGGCAGGGCCTGCGGCTGTCGCCGGAGTTCCGCCGCGGCATCGCCGGGACCCTGGCGCTGGCCGTGCTGGCCACGCTGGGCAAGGTCGTCGTGCCGGTCGCCGTGCAGCAGGTGATCGACCGAGGCCTCGGGCAGGGCGCGCCCGACGTGCCGTTCATCCGCGACGCCGTCGTCCTGTGCGCGGTCGCGGTGGCGCTGACCGCGGTGTGCGGCTACCTCATGAACGTGCGGCTCTACCGCTCCACGGAGTCGGGCCTGGCCACCCTGCGCGGCAAGGGCTTCCGGCACGTGCACGACCTGTCGGTGCTCACGCAGAACAGCGAGCGGCGCGGCGGCCTGGTCTCCCGGGTCACCGGCGACGTCGACCAGATCAGCGCCTTCATGCAGTGGGGCGGGCTGATGGTCATCGTGTCCGTCGGCCAGCTGCTGGTCGCGACCGTGCTCATGGCCGTCTACTCCTGGCAGCTCACGCTGCTGGTGTGGGCCTGCTTCCTGCCGGTGATGCTGGCCCTGCCCAGGTTCCAGCGCCTGGTGGCCAGGGCGTACACCCGGGTGCGCGAGCGGGCGGGCGACGTGCTCGCCGCCGTCAGCGAGTCGGTCGTCGGCAGCGGCGTGATCCGCGCGTACGGCTCGGAGGACCGCACCGCCGAGCGGATCGACCGGGCGGTGGACGGGATGCGCGCGGCGCAGACCCGGGCCCAGAAGATCGTCGGCTTCACGTTCCCGACCACCGAGCTGGTCGCCTCGGCCGCCGTCGCGCTGGTGGTCGTCGCCGGGGTCGAGCTGGGCGTCGCCGGGTCCATCACGGCGGGCCGGCTCATCGCGTTCCTGTTCCTCATCACGCTGTTCGTCAGCCCCCTGCAGACCGCGACCGAGGTGCTGAACGAGGCGCAGAACGCGATCGCGGGCTGGCGCCGCATCCTCGGCGTGCTCGACACCCCGGCCGACGTGGCCGACCCGGAGAACGGCGCGACGCTGCCGCGCGGCCCGATCACGGTCCGCTTCGAGGGCGTCGGCTTCGCCTACCCGGGCGGGCCGCCCGTCCTGCACGAGGTGTCGGCCGAGATCGCCCCGCGCACGCGGGTCGCGGTGGTGGGGGAGACCGGCTCGGGCAAGACGACCTTCGCCAAGCTCCTGACCCGGCTCATGGACCCGACCTCCGGCAGGATCACGGTGGACGGGGTCGACCTGCGGGAGGTCGGCTTCGCCTCCCTGAGGGAGCGGATCGTCATGGTCCCGCAGGACGGCTTCCTGTTCGACTCGACCCTCGCCGGCAACATCCGGTTCGGGCGTCCCTCGGCCACCGACGAGGAGATCACGCGGGCGCTGACCGAGCTCGGCCTGGCCGACTGGCTCGACGGACTCCCGGCCGGTCTGGACACCCCCGTCGGGCAGCGCGGCGAGTCGCTGTCGGCCGGTGAGCGGCAGCTGGTCGCGCTGGCCCGGGCCTACCTCGCCGACCCCGACCTGCTGCTGCTCGACGAGGCCACCTCCGCCGTGGACCCCGCCACCGAGGTGCGGCTCGCCCGGGCGCTCGACGGGGTGACCCGGGGCCGTACGGCGGTCTCGATCGCCCACCGCCTGTCCACCGCCGAGGCGGCCGACGAGGTCCTGGTGTTCGAGCACGGCCGGATCGTCCAGCGCGGCCCCCACGCCGTGCTCGCCGCCCAGCCCGGCGTGTACGCGGACCTCTACGCGTCGTGGACCACCGCCACCACCGTCCGGTGACACCGGGGGAGGGCTTGCGGGGAGCGGCGGCGGGGCGGCAGGGAGCGGCGGCGGGGGCGGCGGGGCGCTGCGGCACAATTGGCCACATGGCCCTCGACCCGAAGATCGCCGACCGGCTCAAGCGCACCCCGGACGGCCTGGTGCCCGCGATCGTCCAGCAGCACGACACCGGCGAGGTGCTGATGCTCGCCTGGATGGACGACGAGGCGCTGCACCGCACGCTCACCACCGGCCGGGCGACCTACTGGTCCCGCAGCCGGGGGGAGTACTGGGTGAAGGGCGACACCTCCGGCCACGTGCAGTGGGTCAGGCACGTCGCGCTCGACTGCGACGGCGACACGGTCCTGCTGAAGGTCGACCAGGTGGGGGCCGCCTGCCACACCGGCGACCGCACCTGCTTCGACGCCGACGTCCTCGACGTGACCGGCGCGCCGTGACCGCTCCCACCCCCGTTCCCGCCGCCGCGCCCGGCCGGGCCGGCTCTCCGGCGGGGCGCTCGCTGCTCGTCTGGCTCGCCGCCTGCGCCGCCGGCGGCGGCCTCGCGCTGCTCGCCGCGGGCAGGCGGTGGGTGACGCTCGGCGCCGCCGGGGGACCCGGGGGAGCGGGGCAGGACGGCCTCACGGGCGGCGACCTGGTCGCCTGGCTCTCACCCGCCGCGCTGGCCGCGCTCGCCGCCGCCGTGGCCGTACTGGCGGCGAGGGGGATCGGGCGGCGGATGATCGGCGGCGTCGTCGCCCTGCTCGGCGCGGCGGTCGCGGCCGGAGCCTGGGACGGCACCCGCGACGCGACGGTCGCCGCCGCGGCCCGTGCGCACGCGACGGCGGCGACGGTCTCCGGCGCCGCGATCCCGGTGGAGTCGCGCGCCTGGGTCTGGCCGCTGCTCGCCGCCGCGGGCGGGCTCGTCCTGCTCGGGTCCGGGGCGGTGGCGGCGGTGCGCGGCGCGCGCTGGCCCGGCATGTCGGGCAGGTACGAACGGGACGCCGGTCACGCCCGCACTGAGCCGGGACGGGCTCCCGCGCGTGACGCCGACCGCGCCATGTGGGACGCGCTCGACGAGGGGGAGGACCCCACCGACGATCGGGCGCGCTGAGCCTTTTCGCCCGGGGTGCGAAGAGCCGGAGTTGTTGGACCGTTCCCACCTCAGATTACAAATTGTCCACAAACCCGGTTTACGCTCTGACCGGTCGCCCGGCTGTCGATAGGCTTCGCGGCGACTTCGTTGATCGCAACAGGAGACCGGATGAGCCACGGGTACCTGCCGGGTGACTCGGGCGGCTACGGCCACCCGCCCGGCGCGGGCGGCGTGCCGCCGGTCTCCGGCTATGGCCACGGCTATGGAAACGGGTACGGCTATCCGCCACCGCCCCCTCCGTACGGGTACCACCAACCCCATGGTCCCCGTACGAACGGCATGGCCGTCGCGTCGCTCGTTCTCGGCGTTCTCGGCCTGCTCTTCTGCGGGATCCCCGGGATCGCCGGCGTCATCTGTGGTCACATCGCGTTGCACCAGACGAGGCGGACGGGCGAACAGGGGCGGGGCCTTGCGATCGCCGGGCTGATCCTGTCCTACGCCGGCGCCTCCGTCTGGCTCCTGTACGCGATCGGGCTGGGTCTGCTGGCGGCGCTGAGCGTCACGAGCATCGCCGGTTAGCCCCACCCCGGGTCTCCCTCCCCTTCGCTCTCCTTCTTCTCCCACTTCCGCTGGAGCATCACATGTCCTACGGCAACGACCCGTACAACCAGGGTGGTTACCCCCCTCAGCAGCCTCCCCAGCAGCCCGGCCCGCAGGGCGGGTACCCGTCCCAGGGCGGCTACCCCCCGCCGCCGCAGGGCTCCTACCCCGCGCCCCCGCAGGGCGGCCAGTACGGCGGCGGCCAGTACGGCGCCGGCGCGTACGGCCAGCCCTCCGGCGGCTACGGCGGCCCCGAGCTCGCCCACTGGGGCCTGCGCGTCGGCGCGTACCTGATCGACGCCCTGATCGTCGGCATCCCGTCCGGCATCCTCTACACCATCGGCGGCTCCATGACCGCCAGCTCCCTTGAGGTGGACCCGAACACGGGGCAGCTCACCTCGACGGGCGGCAGCGGGATCGGCATGATCATCTACCTCCTGGGCTTCGCCGTCGCGATCGGCCTCGGCCTGTGGCTGAAGTACCAGGAGGGCACCACCGGCCAGACGGTGGGCAAGAAGGTCGTCGGCATCAAGACGGTCAAGGAGCAGACGGGCGAGTACATCGGCTTCGGCATGGCCTTCGTCCGCTACCTCTGCCACATCATCGACGGCCTGCCCTGCTACATCGGCTTCCTCTGGCCGCTGTGGGACGCCAAGCGGCAGACCTTCGCCGACAAGATCGTCGGCACCGTGGTCGTGCGCGCCTGAGCGCTAGGCTGAGCACGTGGACGTGACCGGACGGCGCGCGTGGGACCGGATTCGGTCGCTGCGCGCGCCGTCCGGCGCCGCGGCCGGTCTCGCCGCGGCGGTGGCGTACCTGGCGGTGGTCGACCCGCACGAGCCGGGTCACTACCCCGTCTGTCCCTTCTACTACCTCACCGGCCTGTACTGTCCGGGCTGCGGCGCCCTGCGCGCCGTGCACGATCTCGCGCACGCCGACCTCGCCGGGGCGGCGCGCATGAACCTTCTCTTTGTCGTTTGCGTTCCTGTCGTGATCGCGGCATGGGCCAGGTGGACGTTACGATCATGGCAGGGGCGGCCCGTGGGCCCGGGTGCCGCACGCCCCGTCTACCTGTGGGGACTGATCGTCGTCGCGGCCGTCTTCTGGGTAGTGCGTAATACGCCTTTCGGGCATTTCCTCGCTCCGTGACGCGACCCTGTGGCCGATCGACGCGAGACGGGCCGATACCATCGCAGGGCAGGACACGCAGAGCAGCCGACGAGAGCAGCCGACCGGAGGGACCCTTGCGCGTGAGCGAGCGGACAGGTGATTCGCGCGAGCTCCGAGCCGAAGGCGAGGAGGACGCGTGAGTGTTCTTGAGGACATCATCGTGGGCGTGCGGGAGGACCTCGAGGAGCGGCAGCGCGACGTGCCGATCGAGGAGCTCAAGCGCATCGCCGCCCGCGCCCCCGAGCCCCGGGACGCCTACGCCGCGCTCGGCGGCGACCGGGTCTCCGTGATCGCCGAAGTGAAGAGGTCGAGCCCGTCCAAGGGCGCGCTCGCCGCCATCGCCGACCCCGCCGCGCTCGCCGCCGACTACGAGGAGGGCGGCGCGCACGTCATCAGCGTGCTGACCGAGCGGCGCAGGTTCGGCGGCACGCTCGCCGACCTCGCGGCGGTGCGGGCCGCGGTCGACGTGCCCGTCCTGCGCAAGGACTTCATCGTCACCTCCTACCAGCTGTGGGAGGCCAGGGCGCACGGCGCCGACCTCGCCCTGCTGATCGTGGCGGCCCTCGACCAGCAGGCGCTCGTCTCGCTGATCGAGCGGGCCGAGTCGATCGGGCTCTGCCCGCTCGTCGAGGTGCACACCGAGGAGGAGCTGACCCGCGCGGTGGACGCCGGCGCGAAGGTCGTCGGCGTCAACGCCCGCGACCTGAAGACGCTGCAGGTGGACCGCGAGGTGTTCGCCAGGCTCGCGCCCAAGGTGCCGGACGGCATCATCAAGATCGCGGAGTCGGGGGTGCGCGGGCCGCACGACCTGCTCGCGTACGCGCGGGCGGGGGCCGACGCGGTGCTGGTGGGCGAGAGCCTGGTCACCGGCAGGGACCCCAAGGCCGCGGTCAACGACCTGGTGACCGCGGGCGCGCACCCGGCCTCCCGGCAGGACAGCGGCTCCGAGAGGCACCCGTGAACGACAGCACCGCAGAAGGAGGCCGAGTGACCTCGACGGATGGGACCCTCATCACCCCCGCCGACCTGGCGGGGGGCGGTGTCGGCGGCAACGATCCGGACGTCCAGGGCAAGTTCGGCATATTCGGCGGCCGGTACGTGCCCGAGGCGCTCATCCCGGCCCTCGACGAGGTGGCCGCCGAGTACGAGAAGGCCAAGACCGATCTCGACTTCGTCCGCGAGTTCGACCACCTGCTGCGCACGTACGCGGGCCGTCCCACGACGCTGACCGAGGTGCCGCGCTTCGCCGCGCACGCGGGCGGCGCCCGGATCCTGCTCAAGCGCGAGGACCTCACCCACACCGGTGCCCACAAGATCAACAACGTGCTCGGCCAGGCGCTGCTGACCAAGCGGCTGGGCAAGCGGCGGGTCATCGCGGAGACCGGGGCGGGCCAGCACGGCGTCGCCACGGCCACCGCGGCGGCGCTCATGGGCCTGGAGTGCGTCATCTACATGGGCGCCGTCGACTGCGAGCGCCAGGCGCTCAACGTCGCCAGGATGAAGCTCCTCGGCGCGACGGTCGTCCCGGTCACCAACGGCAGCCAGACCCTCAAGGACGCCATCAACGAGGCGTTCCGCGACTGGGTCACCAACGTGGAGCACACCCACTACCTGTTCGGCACGGTCGCCGGGCCGCACCCGTTCCCCGAGATCGTCCGGGACTTCGCCCGGATCATCGGAGTCGAGGCGCGCCGCCAGGTGCAGGAGCTCGTCGGCCGTCTGCCCGACGCGGTCTGCGCCGCCGTCGGCGGCGGGTCGAACGCCATCGGTCTCTTCCACGCCTTCATCCCCGACGAGGGGGTCCGGCTGTACGGCTACGAGGCCGGCGGGCGGGGCGCGGAGACCGGCGAGCACGCGCTCACCCTCACCCAGGGCAGCGTCGGCGTGCTGCACGGCGCCCGCACCTACGTCCTGCAGGACGACGAGGGCCAGACGATCGAGTCGCACTCGATCTCCGCCGGTCTCGACTACCCCGGCGTGGGCCCCGAGCACGCGTGGCTGAAGGACAGCGGCCGCGCCACCTACGAGGGCGTGACCGACGAGGAGGCCATGGAGGCCTTCGCCCTGCTCGCGCGCACCGAGGGCATCATCCCGGCCATCGAGTCCTCCCACGCGCTCGCGGGCGCGCTGCGGCTCGGCCGCGAGCTCGGCCCGGACGCCGTGATCCTGGTGAACCTCTCGGGACGCGGCGACAAGGACATGGGCACCGCCATGAAGTACTTCAACCTCTGATCCAGCATCGATAGGGCATCCGATGACGACACTCCAGGCGGTGTTCGACAAGGCACGCGCCGAGGACAGGGCCGCGCTCGTCGGCTACCTGCCGGCCGGCTTCCCGACCAAGGACGGCGCGGTGAGGGCCGCGACCGCGATGGTCGAGGCCGGCTGCGACGTGATCGAGATCGGCCTGCCGTACTCCGATCCGCTGATGGACGGCCCGACGATCCAGGACGCGGTGCACCGGTCGCTGGAGAACGGGACCCGCATCGCCGACGTGCTGCGCACCGTCGAGGGCGTCGCGAAGTCCGGGGCCGCGACGCTGGTCATGACGTACTGGAACCCGATCGACCGCTACGGCGCCGAGCGCTTCGCCCGGGACCTCGCCTCGGCGGGCGGCGTGGGGACCATCACGCCGGACCTGACGCCCGAGGAGTCCGGGCCCTGGCTCGACGCGAGCCGGGAGTCCGGCCTCGGCACGGTCTTCCTCGTCGCGCCCAGCTCGCCCGACGAGCGCATCGCCAAGGTCGCCGCCTGCTGCACCGGTTTCGTGTACGCGGCCTCGCTGATGGGCGTGACCGGCGCCCGGGAGTCCGTCAGCTCGGCGGCCGAGGGACTGGTCAAGAAGACCAAGGCCCACACGGCGTTGCCGGTCTGCGTCGGTCTCGGCGTCGGGAACGGCGCCCAGGCCGCCGAGGTCGCGTCGTACGCCGACGGGGTCATCGTGGGGTCGGCCTTCATCCGGCGCCTGCTGGACGCGCCGGACGAGAAGTCCGGTCTCGTGGCGGTACGCGAACTCGCGGAGGAACTCGCCAGGGGTGTCCGGCGCTGAGCCGGATCTTCGGCTTTCTCCCCCCGGTACCGCCGCGAACAGCGGAAACGCCACCGCTTACCATGCTCTTATCCCGCACATGGTGAGGTTGGGTCCCGGTACTGTTCAGTCGGTGTTGCCTACCGGGCGAGGAGTCTGATGGTTCAGTTGGCATCCGGCGCTCAGGTCTCCGGCCATTTACCGTCCGAGAGACCGGCGCACTCCTGGGTCACGACCGCTGCGCGCGTCGTGCTGGCGGCCGTACTGATCGTCGCCGGCGCGCTCAAGATCGGCGCGCCCGCCCTGTCGGTGCAGGCGGTGCTCGCCTACCAGCTGCTGCCGGAGTCCCTGGCGCAGGTCGTCGGGTACGGCCTGCCCGTCGTGGAGATCATCACGGGTCTGCTGCTGCTCGTCGGCCTGTTCACCCGGGTGGCGGCGGGAGCCGGCGGCGTGCTGATGGTGGCGTTCGTCATCGGCATCGGGTCCGCGTGGGCCAGAGGGCTGCGCATCGACTGCGGCTGCTTCGGCGGTGACGGCACCCTCGCCGCGGGCCAGGACCCGAACTACTTCTGGGAACTGGTGCGTGACATCGGGCTGCTCGCCTGCGCGGCGTGGATCGTCGTGAAGCCGGTGAGCCGCCTGTCGCTGGACTCGGCTCTGGGTTTCGGGGGAGCCCGGGAGCCGGTGGACGAGGACGGTCAGGACGAGGGCCGGGACGACCGCGCCTGACACGCAGGACCGCGGTCCGGCTCTGGGTCCGGCCGCGGTGACAGCAGGGGGGAAGGTTCGTGAGCAAGCGGACGAGTGAGGCGGCCAAGGCGCGCATCGCGGCGCAGCGGGAGGCCCTGCGCAAGCAGGATCAGCGCAGGCGCGTCACGATGATCGCCACCATCGTGGTGGTCGTCGTGGTCGCGGCCGCCTTCGTCGTGTGGTCGGTGCGGCAGGGCGCCTCGGAGAAGGTCACCGGCGGCCTCGCCGCCGCGACCGTGCAGGAGGACGGGACCGTGGTGATGGCCCAGCCGGGGGTCACCACGCCGGTGGTCGACGTGTACGAGGACTTCCAGTGCCCCGCGTGCAAGCAGTTCGAGGAGACCAGCGGCGCCACGCTGAAGAACCTGGCCGCCGAGGGCAAGGCGAAGGTCGCCTACCACGTGATCACGATCTTCACGCAGGAGCCGACCAAGAGCAACTCGCTGCGCGCGGCCTCGGCCGCACGGTGCGTCACGGACGGCCGGCAGTGGCTGGCGTTCCACGACAAGCTCTACAAGAACCAGCCGAGCGAGACCTCCAGCGGGTTCTCCGTGGACCAGCTGATCACGTGGGGCAAGGAGGCGGGCGTGACCTCCTCCGGCTTCGACGACTGCGTGCGCAAGCAGGGCAACGTCGCGGCACACCAGGCGTACACGCAGCAGGTCATGACCACGCAGAAGCTGGGCGGCACGCCGACGGTCAAGATCAACGGCAAGGAGATCGACAGCAAGGTCGCGTTCGTGCCGAGCGACCTGCGCGACGCCGTGGTGAACGCCGCCAAGAGCTGACCCGGGCGAGGCCCAAGCCGGACGACCGGACCGTCCCGCGCGCCGCCATCTGGGCCGCGAGGCCCGCCGGACCCGTTCCAGGGTGCGTCCCGGCGGGTCGGCGGGGCCGGCGGGGTTCCGGCGGGAGGGCCTCAGCCCCGGTGGGCCGGACGGTAGGACAGGCGGTCCAGGCCAACCCGGAGGCGGTGCTGGACCTCCACGATCGCGAGGTGCATGGTCTCCGCCTCGGCCTGGGCGTGCACGGGCTGCCCGTTCACGTCGAGGACCGCCCGCGCGGCGCACCGTTCTCCCGGGCTGAGCGACGGACTGTAGGCGAGGTTGACCCTGGCGTAGAGGATCGGCCTGGCGGTGAACCTGGACACCGACGCGATGCGCTCCCGCGCCTCGGTGACCGCTCCCGCGGGCACCTGCCCGCTCGTCTCCACAGTGACCGCTTCGGGCGTGAGTGTGTCGTTCATGATCGGAGTCTGCCCATTTCGGCCGCCGGCTCACCAGGGACCTGTGGTACCGGACGACGGCCCGTGCGTCGCCTTCCGAAGGGCCGGACGCCTCTACCGCACCCGGGTTTCGCCGCCGCGTGGCGGGTCAGCATGCAGGCATGCCCCGCGACGACCCTTCCGCCCCTCGCTCCGCGCCGATCGCCGGCCCCCGGCAGGACGTCGCCGCACGGATCCACCAGGCGATGGTGGCCTTCGCGGCGGGCGACGCGCTCGGCGTGCCCTGGGAGGGGCGCGGGCCTGAGCGGATCGACCCCGAGGAGGTCGTCCGGCTCCCCGCCCCGGACCGGGGATGGCCGCGCGGGTCGACCTCGGACGACACGGCGCAGATGGTGCTGGTCGCACGCTGCCTGGCCGACACCGGCGGCCGCCCCACCTCGCTGGAGTTCCTGACCCGCCTCGCCGAGGCGGCGCCGGCCGTACGCGGCCTCGGACCCACCACGCGGCACGCCCTGGCGCACTTCCACGCCACGGGTGAGCCGCCCGCCCCCTCGGCGGGAGACCGGCCGACCAACGGCGCGGCCATGCGCGTCACCCCGATCGGCTGGGCCGTTCCGACCGACCGGCCCGGCCTGCGCCGCCGGCTCTGCGAGGTCGTCTCCGCCGCGACGCACCGGGCGCCGGCGGCCGTGGCGGCGGCCCGCGTCATCGCGGCGCTGGCGTCGCACGCGCTGGAGGGAGAGAGCGTGCCCGCCCTGCTGGAAGTGGCCGTGGACGAGGCCCGCCGGGCGGACGAGCATCTCGACACCATGGACGAGGCGACGGAGGTCGCCAGTGGCGCAGTGGCGGCGAGCGGGCCACCCGCGTCCGCGGCCGGCGTGGTGGACGGCGTGGCGGCAGGCGGGCGTGCCGCTCCTGTGGACGCCGTGGTGGATGCCGCTCACGGACGGTGGACGCCCCCGTCCGAGGGCGTCTCGCTGGACGCCGTCGAGACCGTCGCCGCGGTGGTCCACGTGTTGCGAGAGGCTCCCGCCCTCGCCGCCGCGCTGCCGTACGCCGTGTCCCTGGGCGGCGACACCGACACGGTCGCCGCGCTCGTCGGCGGGGTCCTCGGCGCCCGGGAACCGGAGGGGGTGGCCGCGCTCGGCTGGCTCGGGCCGGTGGACCTCGGCGAGTATCCCGCCCTGCCGGACCTCGCGGCCCGCCTGGCCGCCCTCCGCGCGGCTCCGCCGCCGCCCGGATGAGCCGCCCGCCGGGGGCCGGAGCACGTCCTGGTACCGATGAACGCGGCGGGCACCGGACTCGCCCCCTCTTGCGGTAACGTCACGTTACATGCCCCTCCTCGCCTCGATTCCCAGCCCGTCACAGGGGGTCTGGAATCTCGGACCGATTCCGATCCGCGCGTACGCCCTGTGCATCGTGCTCGGCGTCGTCGTCGCCGTCTGGATCGGCGAACGCCGCTGGCGCGCCCGCGGCGGTGCTCCCGGGACGGTCACCGACCTCGCGGTCTGGGCCGTGCCGTTCGGCCTCGTCGGCGGACGTCTCTACCACGTCATCACCGACTGGCAGATCTACTTCGGCTCCGACGCGCCCAAGCGGCCGATCGACGCCCTGTTCATCTGGGAGGGCGGCCTCGGCATCTGGGGCGCGATCGCGCTCGGCGCGCTCGGCGTCTGGATCGCCTGCCGCCGCCGCGGCATCTCCTTCACCGCCGTGGCCGACACCCTCGCCCCCGGCGTGGCCGTGGCCCAGGCCATCGGCCGGTGGGGCAACTACTTCAACCAGGAGCTCTTCGGCGGCCCCACCGACCTGCCGTGGGGGCTGGAGATCGAGCCGGGCCACCCGGGCACCGTCCCCGGCGCGACCACCTACCACCCGACCTTCCTGTACGAGTCGCTGTGGGACCTGGCGCTCGCCGGCGTGCTGATCCTGGCCGCCCGCCGCTTCGGCCTCCGCCACGGCCGGGTGTTCGCGCTGTACGTCGCGGGCTACACGCTGGGCCGGTTCTGGATCGAGGGGCTGCGGGTCGACCCCGCGCACGAGATCCTCGGGCTGCGGCTGAACCAGTGGACCTCGATCGTCATCTTCCTGTGCGCCGTCGCGTACCTGGTGCTGTCCCGGAACCGGACGGGCGAGGAGCCGGTCGGCGTCCTCGCGGGGGACGGCGAGGGCGCCGACCCCGCCCACCGGCGGGACCAGGCCGACGAGCCCGAGCTCGGCGGCGGGGAGGCCGGGAGCCTGCCCGCGGCCCACGAGGACGCTCCGGAGACGGACGGCCCGGCCGGCTCCGCTTCCGCGGGTTCCGATGACGCTCCGGCGGACTCCGGTGAGGGGGACAGGGCGCCGGCGGGCGCCGGCGCCACGGGCGACGGCGGGACCATGCCGGAACCGGAGGCCGGGCGGCGATGACCGAGGCCAGGACGGGGGCACGGGCCGAGGCACACCACCAGCACAGGGACGTCACCGGCGGATGGCTGCGGCCCGCGGTGTTCGGCGCGATGGACGGACTGGTGTCCAACTTCGCGCTCATCGCGGGCGTCGCCGGCGGCACCGCCGAGACCAGGATCATCGCCCTCGCCGGCATCGCCGGCCTGGCCGCCGGAGCCTTCTCCATGGCGGGCGGCGAGTACGTGTCGGTCGCCAGCCAGCGCGAGCTGGCCGAGGCCGAGATCGACGTGGAGCGGCGGGAGCTGGAGCGGCACCCCGAGGCCGAGGAGGCCGAGCTGGCCCAGATGTACGTCCAGCGGGGCGTGGATCCGGAGACCGCCAGGGAGGTCGCCCGCCAGATCTCCCGCGACCCGGAGGAGGCGCTCGCCGTCCACACGCGGGCCGAACTGGGCGTGGACCCCGGCGACCTGCCCTCACCGCTGCTCGCCGCCGGATCGTCGTTCTTATCGTTCGCCTTCGGCGCCCTGGTCCCGCTCCTGCCGTACCTGATCGGCGCGCGGAGCCTGTGGATCTCGGCCGCCGCGTCGATGGTGGCGCTGTTCGTCGCCGGCGCGGTGGTCTCGCGCGTGACGGCCAGAAGCTGGTGGTTCAGCGGTCTCCGCCAGCTCGTGGTGGGCGCCGTGGCGGCGGCGCTGACCTGGGGACTGGGGTCGCTGATAGGAACCGGCGGTCTATGACCAAGCGCAAGCGCCGGTCGTCCGCGACGGCCGAGCGCTGGGCCGGACCCACCCTCACCGAGCTCGGGCTGGACAACCGGCAGCAGCGCGTGTTCGTGTGGTCCGTGACCGCCGCGGGCGTCCTGGTGATCGCCCTGGTGCTGACGCTGGTGGTCAACGCGCTGGGCGGAGGCGGACCCGCGGTGCCGGCGGGGGCGTCGGCGGACATCGCGGGGCAGGGACTGCCGTCGTCCTTCCAGTCCTGGCCGTCCCTTAAGGAGTTCGCCCCGATCGCGGACCGCAAGGCGGACTCCGCGCCGCTGAGCGTCCAGGAGGTGTTCGGCGCCCGCACGCTCAGCGCGGGAAAGATCACGCTGCGCCGCCTCACCAGCCGTCCCGACCAGGCCTGCGGGGGAGCGGTGTGGGGCGCCGACCTCGTCGACGCCCTCGCGGAGGCCGGGTGCACCCAGGCTGTCCGCGGCCTGTACGCCACGGCGGACGGGGTCTATCTCGCGCAGTACACGCTGTTCAACCTGTCGTCCGTCGCCGCCGCCGAGTCCCTGGCGACGTCGCTGGGGACGCTCTACCGGGGATCGTGGGTGCAGCCGCTCGAATCCCCCCGGGCGAAGTTCGGCGCCTACAGCGAGGCGAGCGCCCAGGTCATGGGCCATTACCTCGGCGTGGCCTGGATCGGCAGGACCGACGGCGCCGAGCCGGGGGAGACCGACGACTTCGTCATGCTCGGCCTGGCCGTGCGCGAGGCGGAGAGAGCGGTCTTCCGCCGGGTGGTCGCGGTCGCCGGCGTGCCGTCGGACCCCGCCCAGCCGCCGGGCCCGGCCGACACCGCACAGCCCGCGGAGGACCCGCCGTCCGATCCCGGCGCCTCTCCGGCCCCTTCCGCGAGCGCGGCCCCTTCGACGAACACGGCCGCGCCGTCCCCGGCCGCCCGGTAGATAGGTCGCAGGGCCGCCCGCCCGTCAGCCCGCGCCGGCCCGACCGGAGCCCCGGGAGCGTGCCCGGTTCCCCCGCCGGGAGGGGCGTGTGCGCCCCGGCTGACCGCGGCCCAAGGACGACCTCGGGCGGTCGATCCTCAGGCCGGGGCGGGGGCGGTGATCTCCGCCGTCAGCTGCGTGAGGCGGTGGAGCGGGAGTTCGAGGGGGGTCGCGTCGCCGGCCCAGGGAGCGGCCTCCTCGACGGCGGCCCTGGCCTGCCGCTTGGTGAGCCCGGCCGTCCCGCCGTGGCCGGCCGTCCCGCCGTGCCCGGGGGTCCCGGCGTGCCCGGGGGTCCCGGCGTGCTCGGGCGGTGTGGCGTGTCCGGGCGTCGTGGTGAGGCCGGTCCTGGTGAGCGCCTCCCGCCAGGTGTTGGCGAGCTTCCCGTGCGCGCTGTCCAGGATCGCGCGGATGATCCGCTCCGGCCCGTCCTCCGGCGGCGCGAGCCGTACGGCGTCGAGGACACGGCCCTCGGCGGTGAGTTCGTAGACCGGGGCGAGCAACGCGGCCAGCTCGGGCAGCCCGGCGACCGGGGCGGCGGTGAGCACCCGCACGTGCCGGGCCCGGGTCGCGAGCAGCAGGCGGGGCAGGGCCGCCTCCAGCCCGGCCGGCACCGCGATGACCACCCGCCGCGGGTCGGCGGCGTACGGCTTGGCCAGCAGCGTGGCGAGCCGGGTGCGGGGCACCTGCGGCAGCAGGCCGCGCGGCCAGTCCCCGGCGAGCAGGTCCGGCCCGAAGGCGGTCACCGCCGCCTCGTCCGCTGTGGCGTCCACCCCCGTACCGGCCGTGCTGTCCGCCGTGCTGCCCGCCGTGCTGTCCGTCCCCGCACCGGCCGTCCTGCCGGTCGCGCTGTCCACGGCCGTCGCCTGGGTCGTCGCCTGGGCCGCCGACTTGCCGGGGCGCCCGGCGGACTCCACGGCCTGAGGGCCCTGCGTGTAGATGGCCGTGGCGAGGCGGTCGAGTCGCGCGGCGATCGCCGGCCAGGTCTTCGTGGTGGGACGCAGCACGTACAGGTCCGCCGCGCTGCCGATCGCCTCCGCCCCGTAATACCGGTTGAAGTGCGGAAATATCGCCTCATGCAGCAGGTTGAGGTCGACAAGAGCCTTCTGCACCTTCAGCGCGAGCATCGGGGTGCGCTCGGAGGCGCCGTACGCCAGGAGGATGCGCCCCCGCTCGCGGTCGCGCAGGCCCTCGGCGGCGCGCGCGGCGAACAGCCCGATCCCGTCCGGCGTGTACGGCGGGTCGGTGATCGCGAGGTCGGCCCAGCCGCGCAGCGACGGCGGCAGGCCGAGACGCAGGTCGGCCCACCGGGTGCGTACCCCGAGGTCCTGGGCGTCGACGAACTCCAGGATGCGGTCGTCGATGTCGGCCACCGCCACCTCGACCTCCGGGTGGACCATCCGCACGGCCAGCGAGGTCAGGTCGTGGTCGCCGACGCACAGCAGGCGGGCGCCGGGCAGCCAGAACCGCCTCCCCAGCAGGAGGGCGCGGCGCAGCACGGTCTCGGCGGTCGCGGAGACGTGGTCGAGCGCGTGCCGGCCCCGGGGAGCCTCGGCGATCAGCCGCTCCAGACGGGCGAGGGTTTCGGCGTGTTCCGGCACCATTTCGGACACCGGATTCCCGAGATCGGAAATTTCCGGCCCGACCCCGGCGTTGTAGCGGTTGACCTGATCCATGGGTATCCGGACACGGTCGCCGCTGTGCTCAAGGGGGAGCGCCCGCAGCAGCGACTCGATCGTCCGCCGTGGCGTCGCGGTCTCCCGTACCAGGTCGGACAGGGTCCACCAGCGGCCGCCCGCCAGGAGCGCCAGTGCTCCGCGCAGGCGCAGGCCGTCCACGCCGGCCTCCGCCAGCAGTTCGTCGATCGCCTCATGACCACCCATGCGCAAACCCTATCGAGGCCCTGTTCACCACGCTGACCTGTGAAGGTTCGCGAAGCAGACCGGGGGGGCACTATTCCGGCAGCGTGTTGTAATCTCTAAGCACCACAACCGCAGCAGGGCCAGCGTCGTCCCTCTGTTCCACGCAGAAGTTGACGACGGGAGTGACTACATGCCTGCTGCCCGCCTTGGCCTTCCCGGAGGTCTCCCCGAGCCTCAGGGACTCTACGACCCCGCCTTCGAGCATGACGCCTGTGGCGTCGCCATGGTCGCGGACGTGCAGGGTCGCCGCAGTTACGACATCGTCGCCAAGGCACTGACTGCCCTCCGCAACCTCGACCACCGGGGCGCGAGCGGCAGCGAGCCGGACACCGGCGACGGCGCGGGCATCCTCACCCAGATCCCCGACGCGTTCTTCCGCGCCGTGGTGGCCGATCTGGGATGGCACAGTGAGCTGCCCGCGGAGGGCGCGTACGCCGCGGGCGCCGCGTTCCTGCCGGCGGACGGGCAGGCGAGGGCCGCCGCGATCGAGACCATCGAGCGGATCGCCGCGGAGGAGGGCGTGAGCATCCTCGGCTGGCGCGAGCTGCCGGTGGACCGCGACCTGCCCGGTGCCACCGCGCGGGCGGCCATGCCCCACTTCGCGCAGCTGTTCGTGACCTCGCCCGGCGGCGAGACCGGCGTCGACCTCGACCGGATCGTGTTCGCCTTCCGCAAGCGCGCCGAGCACGAGGCGGACGTCTACTTCTCCTCGCTGTCCTCGCGGACCATCGTCTACAAGGGCATGCTGACCTCGCTGCAGGTCGAGCCGTTCTTCGCCGACCTGTCCGACGAGCGCTACGTCAGCGCCATCGCGCTCGTCCACTCGCGCTTCTCGACCAACACCTTCCCCTCCTGGCCGCTGGCCCACCCGTACCGGTACGTCGCGCACAACGGCGAGATCAACACCGTCCGGGGCAACCGCAACTGGATGCGCGCCCGCGAGGCGATGCTCGCCACCGGCCTGATCCCGGGCGACCTGCGGCGGCTGTTCCCCATCTGCGACCCGGACGGCTCCGACACCGCCTCGTTCGACGAGACACTGGAGCTGCTGCACCTCGGCGGCAGGTCGCTGCCGCACGCCGTGCTGATGATGATCCCGGAGGCATGGGAGAACCACACCGAGATGGACCCGGCCCGCCGGGCCTTCTACGAGTTCCACTCCACCCTCATGGAGGCGTGGGACGGCCCCGCGTCGATCACCTTCTCCGACGGCACGCTGGTCGGCGCGGTCCTGGACCGCAACGGCCTGCGCCCGGGCCGGTTCTGGGTCACCGACGACGGCCTGGTCGTGCTCGCCTCCGAGGCCGGCGTGCTGTCCGACATCCCGCAGGAGAAGGTGGTCCGCAAGGGCCGCCTGCAGCCGGGCCGGATGTTCCTCGTGGACACCGCGCGCGGCCGGATCATCGAGGACGACGAGATCAAGGCCGAGCTCGCCGCCGCCGAGCCGTACGGCGAGTGGCTGCACGCGGGCCTGGTCCGCTTCGAGGAGCTGCCCGAGCGCGAGCACGAGCACCCCACCCACGAGGCGCTGGTCAAGCGGCAGCAGACCTTCGGCTACACCGAGGAGGAGCTCCGGATCATCCTCACGCCGATGGCGCGGAACGGCGCCGAGCCGATCGGCTCGATGGGCACCGACAGCCCTGTCGCCGTGCTGAGCGAGAAGCCGCGGCTGCTGTTCGACTACTTCAGCCAGCTCTTCGCGCAGGTCACCAACCCGCCGCTGGACGCCATCCGCGAGGAGCTCGTCACCTCGCTGCAGTCGACGATCGGCCCCGAGGGCAACCTGCTCGACCCCGGCCCGGCCTCGTGCCGCCGGCTCGTGCTGCCCTACCCGGTGATCGACAACGACGAGCTCGCGAAGATCGTCCACATCAACGACGAGGGCGCGCTGCCCGGCTTCCAGCCGTACGTCGTGTCCGGCCTGTTCGACGCCGCCGGCGGCGGCGAGGCGCTGGTGCGGCGGCTGGAGGAGATCCGCCTGGAGGTCTCCCGGGCCATCGAGGACGGCGCCCGGATCATCGTGCTGTCCGACCGCGGGTCCTCCCGCGAGCGGGCGCCGATCCCGTCGCTGCTGCTCACCGGCGCGGTGCACCACCACCTCATCCGGGAGAAGTCCCGCACCCGGGTCGGCCTGGTGATCGAGACCGGCGAGGCCCGCGAGTGCCACCACATGGCCCTGCTCGTCGGCTATGGCGCCAGCGCGATCAACCCCTACCTCGCCCTGGAGACGGTCGAGGACATGATCGCGACCGGTCAGCTCGACCTGGACCCGCGCAAGGCCGTCCGCAACCTGATCAAGGCGTACGGCAAGGGCGTCCTGAAGGTCATGTCCAAGATGGGCGTGTCCACGGTCGCCTCCTACACCGGCGCGCAGATCTTCGAGGCGCTCGGCCTCGGCGCCGAGGTCATCGACGGGTGCTTCACCGGCACCACCTCCCGCCTCGGCGGCGTCGGCTTCGACGTGCTGGCCAGGGAGGCGCTGGAGCGGCACGCGCGGGCCTACCCCCGCGCGGAGAACCCGCACCGGCGGCTGGAGGTCGGCGGCGAGTACCAGTGGCGCCGCGAGGGCGAGCCGCACCTGTTCAACCCGACCACCGTCTTCAAGCTCCAGCACTCCACCCGCACCCGGCGGTACGAGATCTTCAAGGAGTACACGTCCCTCGTGGACGGGCAGTCCGAGAAGCTCATGACGCTGCGCGGCCTGTTCAGGCTGCGCCCCGCCGGCGCGCCGATCCCGATCGACGAGGTCGAGCCGGTCGAGTCGATCGTCAAGCGGTTCTCCACCGGCGCCATGTCGTACGGCTCCATCTCCATGGAGGCGCACGAGACGCTGGCCATCGCGATGAACCGGCTCGGCGCCAAGTCGAACACCGGCGAGGGCGGCGAGGACCCCGAGCGGCTGCACGACCCCGAGCGGCGCAGCGCGATCAAGCAGGTGGCCTCCGGCCGGTTCGGCGTGACCAGCGAATACCTGGTCAACGCGGACGACCTGCAGATCAAGATGGCGCAGGGCGCCAAGCCCGGCGAGGGCGGCCAGCTGCCCGGCCACAAGGTGTACCCGTGGATCGCCAAGACCCGGCACTCCACCCCCGGCGTCGGCCTCATCTCGCCGCCGCCGCACCACGACATCTACTCGATCGAGGACCTCGCCCAGCTCATCCACGACCTGAAGAACTCCAACCCGCGCGCCCGCGTCCACGTGAAGCTGGTCGCCGAGGTCGGGGTCGGGACCGTGGCGGCGGGCGTCAGCAAGGCCCACGCCGACGTCGTGCTGATCTCCGGCCACGACGGCGGCACCGGCGCCTCCCCGCTGACCTCGGTCAAGCACGCGGGCGCCCCCTGGGAGCTCGGCCTGGCCGAGACCCAGCAGACGCTGCTGCTCAACGGGCTGCGCGACCGCATCGTCGTGCAGGCCGACGGCCAGCTCAAGACCGGCCGCGACGTGGTCATCGCGGCGCTGCTCGGCGCCGAGGAGTACGGCTTCGCCACCGCTCCGCTGGTCGTCTCCGGCTGCGTCATGATGCGGGTCTGCCACCTCGACACCTGCCCGGTGGGCGTGGCCACGCAGAACCCCGAGCTGCGCAAGCGGTTCAGCGGCAAGCCCGAGTTCGTGGTGAACTTCTTCGAGTTCGTCGCCCAGGAGGTGCGCGAGTACCTCGCCGAGCTCGGCTACCGCTCGCTGGACGAGGTCATCGGGCGGGCCGACCTGCTCGACACCACCCGCGCGGTCGAGCACTGGAAGGCCGCCGGCCTCGACCTGTCGCCGATCCTGCACCAGCCGGAGCTGCCCGAGGGCACCCCGCGCCGCAGGGTCGCCGAGCAGGACCACGGGCTCGACAAGGCGCTGGACAACACGCTGATCCAGCTCGCCGAGGGCGCGCTGAACCTCGGCGAGCCGGTCACGCTGGAGCTGCCCATCCGCAACGTCAACCGCACGGTCGGCACCATGCTCGGCCACGAGGTGACCAAGCGGTACGGCGGCGAGGGCCTGCCCGACAACACGATCGACGTGTCGTTCACCGGCTCGGCGGGCAACTCGTTCGGCGCGTTCGTGCCGCGCGGCGTCACGCTGCGGCTGACCGGCGACGCCAACGACTACCTCGGCAAGGGCCTGTCGGGCGGCCGGATCGTGGTCCGGCCGCACCCCGACGCTCCGTTCGAGGCCGAGACGCAGGTCGTCTCGGGCAACGTCGGCCTGTACGGCGCGACGTCCGGCGAGGTCTTCGTCCGCGGCATCGTGGGCGAGCGGTTCTGCGTCCGCAACTCCGGCGCCACCGCCGTCGTCGAGGGCGTGGGAGACCACGGCTGCGAGTACATGACCGGCGGCCGGGCCGTCGTCCTCGGCGCGACCGGCCGCAACTTCGCCGCCGGCATGTCGGGCGGCGTGGCCTACGTGCTCGACCTGCGGCCCGAGCGGGTCAACCGCGAGATGGTCGAGCTCGAGGCGCTGGACGACGAGGACGCCGAGTTCCTGCGGGAGATCGTCGACAGGCACCTCACGGAGACCGGGTCCACGGTGGCCAAGGCGCTGCTGGCGGACTGGGACGCCGCGCTCGGCCGGTTCGCCAAGATCATGCCGTCCGACTACAAGCGGGTCCTGCTGGCGCGGGCCGCCGCCGAGGCCGAGGGCCGCGACATCGACGAGGCGGTCATGGCCGCCGCCCACGGGTGACGCCGATGAGCGTCATCACCACCATTCCCACGCGACGATAAGGGGGGTACACCGATGGCTGACCCGAAGGGGTTCCTGACACACGGGCGCGAGCTGCCGGCGCGCCGCCCGGTCGACGTGCGCATCCGCGACTGGCGCGAGGTCTACGAGGACTTCCCCAAGCCCGCGTTGTCCAAGCAGGCGGCCCGCTGCATGGACTGCGGCATCCCGTTCTGCCACAACGGCTGCCCGCTCGGGAACCTCATCCCCGAGTGGAACGACCTCGTCTACCGCGACGACTGGCGCGAGGCGATCGAGCGGCTGCACGCGACCAACAACTTCCCGGAGTTCACCGGCCGCCTGTGCCCCGCTCCGTGTGAGTCGGCGTGCGTGCTCGGCATCAACTCCGACCCGGTCGCGATCAAGCGGGTGGAGGTCGAGATCGTCGACCGGGCCTTCGCCGAGGGCTGGGTCACGCCGCAGCCGCCCGCCGTCAAGACCGGCCGCAAGGTCGCGGTCGTCGGCTCCGGCCCGGCCGGCCTCGCGGCCGCGCAGCAGCTCACCCGCGCCGGGCACGACGTGGTCGTGTTCGAGCGGGCCGACCGGATCGGCGGGCTGCTCCGCTACGGCATCCCCGAGTTCAAGATGGAGAAGCGGCACGTCGACCGCCGCATCGCCCAGATGGAGGCCGAGGGCACCGAGTTCCGCACCGGCGTCAACGTCGGCGTGGACGTCACGGCGGCCGAGCTGCGCGAGGAGTTCGACGCGATCGTGCTCGCGGGCGGCGCCACGGCGTGGCGCGACCTGCCGGTGCCCGGCCGCGATCTCAAGGGCGTCTACCAGGCGATGGAGTATCTCCCCCCGGCCAACAAGGCCCAGGAGGGCGACTACGCCGAATCGCCGATCTCGGCGGAGGGCAAGCACGTCGTCGTGATCGGCGGCGGCGACACCGGCGCCGACTGCATCGGCACCGCGATCCGGCAGGGCGCGCTGTCGGTCACCCAGCTGGAGATCATGCCGAGGCCGCCGGCGGCCCGTCCCGGCAGCCAGCCGTGGCCGACGTACCCGATGCTGTTCAAGATGGAGAGCGCGCACGAGGAGCTGGAGGCCGGGGCGGGCGACCGCGTGTACGCGGTGTCCACCACCGAGTTCGCCGGTGACGACGAGGGCAACGTGCGGGCGCTGCGCCTGGTCGAGGTCGAGGGCCCGGCGGCGGGGTTCGCGCCGATCCCCGGCACCGAGCGGGAGATCCCGGCCGACCTGGTCACCCTCGCCATGGGCTTCCTCGGCCCGGAGAAGGGCCCGCTGCTGAACGACCTCGCCGCCCTGTCGGGCGACCCGGAGTCGTTCTTCGACGCCCGTGGCAACGTGGCCAGGAACTCCTCGTACGAGACGTCGGTGGAGGGCGTGTTCTCCGCCGGTGACATGGGCCGCGGCCAGTCGCTGATCGTGTGGGCGATCGCCGAGGGCCGGTCCGCGGCGGCGGCGGTCGACCAGCACCTGAGCGGCCGTACGGTCCTGCCCGTGCCGATCCCCCCGACGGCGCGGCCCCTCGTCTGATCGCGATGTGAGCCGCCGGAACGCGGTCCTCAGGGGACCGGACCGCGTTCCGGCGGCGTCACGCGGCAAATCGGGAATACCTCCATCTCGGGAGGCCACGCCGCGCGGCGGCCGGCCCGTGCGGCCCTCGGGCCACGCGGGCCGGCGGGTTGCTACGTGCGGCCGGCTGCCGGGAAGATGCTGAGCCCGATCAACGGGCCCGGAATCGAGGAGGAGCGTTGCGCGCACGGGGGCGGCTCGCCGGGGCCATCATGTCGGTCGCACTGCTCGGCGGGCCGGGCGCCCCGTCGGGCACGCCAGGGATACCGGGCATACCGGTCGCGCTGAGCACACCGAGCCCAGCAGGCCCATCCAGCTCGTCAAGCCCGTCGGGAAGCGGGCAGGCCGGTGACTACCTGGTCTTCTACGTGGACGGCGGGCGGGCCGCCGCGCAGCGGGCGGCCGAGGCCGCCGGCGGCACGGTGCGGGTCCGCGACGACCGCCTCGGCTATCTCGTCGTGCGCACGTCCGCGCCCGAGCGGATCGGCGACGACCCCGCCGTGGTCGGCGTCGCCCGCGACCGCCCCATCGGCCGGACCGCCGACGCTCCCGTCTCCGCCGGGCCGGGGCGTACGCTCCCCGGCGCGTCGCGCCCGGGCACGGCCGCGCGCGCGGGCGGCGCGGAGCCGCTCGCCGACCGGCAGTGGAACATGAGGATGATCGGCGCCACGCCCACGGGCTCCTACGCGAAGGCGAGGGGCAGCCGCAAGGTGCTGGTCGGCGTGATGGACACCGGCGTCGACGGCAGGCACCCGGACATCGCGCCGAACTTCAACCGGGCGCTGAGCCGCAACTTCGTGACCGACCAGCCCATCGACCCCAACGGGAAGAAGCTCGACGGGCCCTGCGAGTACAAGGGGTGCAAGGACCCGGCCGACGTCGACGACGACGGCCACGGCACCCACGTCGCGAGCACGATCGGGTCGCCGATCAACGGCATCGGCGTCGCCGGGGTCGCCCCCGACGTGTCGCTGGTCAACCTGCGCGCCGGCACCGACTCGGGCTTCTTCTTCCTCAAGCCGACCCTGGACGCCCTGGAGTACGCCGCCGACATCGGCGTCGACGTGGTCAACATGAGCTTCTACGTCGACCCGTGGACGTTCAACTGCCCGGACAACCCCGATGACACGCCCGCCGAGCGGTCGGAGCAGCGGGCGATCCTGGAGGGGATGCGGCGGGCGGTGAACTACGCCCGGTCGCACGGCGTCACGCTGATCACCGCCATCGGGAACGCCGGGGGAGACCTCGGCAAGCCGAAGACGGACACCACCAGCCCGGACTTCCCGAGGGGCTCCGAGAAGAACCGGTCCGTCGACAACTCCTGCCGTAACGTCCCGGCCGAACTCGACGGCGTCATCTCGGTGTCCGCGGTCGGCCCGAGCGGCCGCAAGGCGCCGTACTCCGACTACGGCACCGAGCAGACCGACATCGCGGCGCCGGGCGGTGACGTCTTCGACGGCGGCACCGCGCTGCGGGGGCCGAGCCGGGAGATCCTCGCCGCCGCCCCCGAGCACGTCCTGCGCGCCCAGGGGCGCCTCGACGCCAAGGGCGTGCCGAAGGACAACTCGGTGATCCGCGAGTGCCGGGCCGGGAAGTGCGCCTACTACCAGTACATGGAGGGCACCTCGATGGCGGCGCCGCACGTGACCGGCGTGGCGGCCATCATCATCGGGCGGTTCGGCAAGCCGGGCCGGGGCGGGCTCCAGATGGACCCCGCGGAGGTGGAGCGCCTGCTGTACGCCACGGCGACGCCGAAGGACTGCCCCTCGCCCCGCACCTACCGCTACGGGACCGGCGAGACGCAGGTCTGCGAGGGCCCCGCGAGCCGGAACGGCTTCTTCGGCCACGGACTGATCGACGCCGCCCGGGCCGCGACCGTCGCCCGCTGACCCGTCTGAGTATCGGCCCGGATGAGTACTGGCCCGGATGAGTATCGAACTGAGTAGGCCGCCGGATGCCCGGCGGCCGGACGGCGATCTACCCTCGGCCTCTCGGGAGGGCAGATCATGATCTACCGGTTCGTCTGGCAGGCCACGATGGCCGTGCACTTCCTGGTCATCGCCTACATCGCCCTGGGCGGTTTCCCCGCCTGGTGGCGGCCCCGGCTGGCCTGGCCGCACCTCGCGCTGTGCGCCTGGGCGCTGGTCCAGCTCACCGGGCTGGTGGAGTGCCCGCTGACCGCGCTGGAGAACTGGGGGCGCGCCCGGGCGGGGGAGCGCGGCCTGCTGCCCGGCGGCTTCATCGACACCTACATCGAAGGGATCGTCTATCCGGAGGAGTACGTCACGGCCGTCCGGCTGGCGGTGATCGCCGTCGTGCTCGTCTCCTGGGCCGGTCTGGCGGTCGTCATCCGCCGACGCCGCAGACGTCCTCCGCGTACGACAGGAACGTCCGCTGCACCGGCGCCGGAGGCGTCGCGATGAGGTAGCGCCGCTCGCCCGCCCCCACCCTCCCGTAGATCGGGAACAGGTACGCCTTCTTCGCCTCGGCGAAGGCGTGCCAGTCGCAGCGGGCGGGGGTGACCTCCACCGGGATCTCCAGACGCGGCGTCCCCGCCTCCAGCACCGCGACCGGGCGGCTCCGGCCCGACAGCGGCCTCATGTCGTAGTGCGTGGTGCCGCCCAGCTCGTCGATCGTCACCGGCTCCGCGCCCCGCTTCCTGGTCACCAGGAGCACCCCGCGCAGCGTCCGGCCCGCCCTGGTCCAGGTGTCGCCGAAGGTGACATCCGCCGCCAGGCGCAGGAGGTACGCCCCGCACTCGGCCTTCACCAGCCCCGCCAGCAGCGGGTCCGGATGGCGTACGGGGAACTCCACCCTGTGCGCCGGCCCCTCGCCCGCCTGCACGTTCGCGACGACGACGGCGGGGCGCACCGGCGGGATCGTCGCGGGGTCGCACCGCGCCTCGCCGTAGGGGATCCGCAGGTCGGTGCGCGGAGTCCGGCCGAGCGTGGAGTCCACCCGGGTAGGCGGGAGTGTGGCGAAGGAGCCGGTGACGAGTTGCACGTCCAGGAACCGGACGGGGGCGTCGCCGTCGTTGCGCACGGACACCTCGAGCTCGTGGGCCGCCTCGTCGCTGCGCCACTGGTTCAGGGACACCGAAACGCCCGGCGGAGGAGCGGGAGATTCGGTAGCCTGTCCTCCGCACGCCGCCAGGGTGAACAGCGCCGTTATCGCCCCCCATGCCCGGGTACGTTCCATGGCTGCAGGCTAGGGCACGCGGGTGATCGCGTGAAGTGTCTGAACATTTGGCGACGGCTGTATGTGCCGTCACATCGAGTGGTCTGTACCAATTAGGGTAGTGTCGTGAGTCGTCGAGCAAAGATCGTCTGTACCCTCGGGCCCGCCACCTCCTCACCGGAGCGCCTTCGCGAGCTCATCAAGGCGGGCATGAACGTGGCCCGTTTCAACCTCTCCCACGGCAGCCACGAGCTGCACAAGGAGGTGTTCGACCGGGTCAGGGCCGCCGCCGACGAGCTTGGCTGCGCCGTCGGCGTCCTCGCCGACCTCCAGGGTCCCAAGATCCGCGTCGGACGCTTCGCCTCCGGCCCCGTCCGGCTCGGCTTCGGCGACGTCTTCACCATCACCACCGAGGACGTCCCCGGGGACCGTGACATCGTGTCCACCACCTACGATGGCCTGCCCGGCGACGTCAGTCCCGGCGACACCATCCTCGTCGACGACGGACGGCTGAACCTCGAGGTGACCGCGGTCGAGGGACCGCGCGTCGTCACCCGCGTCGTCATCGGCGGCATGATCTCCGACAACAAGGGCCTCAACCTCCCCGGCGTCGCCGTCAGCGCGCCGGCGCTCACGGAGAAGGACGAGGAGGACCTGCGCTGGGCCCTTCGCACCGGCTTCGACATGATCGCCCTGTCGTTCGTCCGGTCGCCGGAGGACGCCGCCCTCGTCCACGGGATCATGGAGGAGGAGGGCGTCCGGCTCCCGCTCCTCGCCAAGATCGAGAAGCCGCAGGCCGTCGAGTGCCTGGAGGCGATCGTCGACGCCTTCGACGGCGTGATGGTCGCCCGCGGCGACCTCGGCGTCGAGCTTCCGCTGGAGCAGGTGCCGATCGTCCAGCGCCGCATCATCGAGCTGTGCCGCGAGAAGGCCCACCCGGTCATCGTGGCCACCCAGATGCTCGACTCGATGATGAGCGCCCCGCGGCCCACCCGCGCCGAGGCGTCCGACGTCGCGTACGCGGTGATGGACGGCGCCGACGCGGTGATGTTGTCCGGCGAGACCTCGGTCGGCACCTACCCGATCGAGTCGGTGGCCACGATGGACCGCATCGCGGTCGCGGCGGAGGGCACCACGCTGCAGGCCACCCACAACCTGGACCGGCTGCCCGAGACGACCGGCGGCGCCATCGCCCGCGCGGCGGCCGAGGTCGGCGCGATCGTCAAGGCCAAGGCCCTGGTGGCGTTCACGATGTCCGGTGAGACCGCCCGCCGTCTGGCGCGCTACCGCTCGTCGATCCCGCTGCTCGCCTTCACCTCCAACCCGCAGGTGCGCGGCCAGCTGGCGCTCACCTGGGGCGTCGAGACGTTCGAGGTGCCGTTCGTCCACCACACCGACGACATGGTGCGCCAGGTGGAGGCCTCGCTGCTCGCGCTCGGCGTGTGCGAGAAGGGCGACAAGATCGTCGTCGTGGCGGGCTCCCCGCCCGGCAACCACGGGTCCACCAACGCGCTGCGCGTCCACACCGTCGGCTCGCTCGTCGCCCACCCGGCGGGCTGACACCGGCGGCCCGCGGGGCCGAGCCTTGAGGGCCCGGCCCCCGCGGGAGCTGTGATCCCCGGCGGCGGGGTCAAACCGCTTGCGGGCGTGGCGTTCTTCGACGGAGCATGGCAGGAGCGAGTAATCCGTCCTGTCAGACGCCGGAGGAGCGCTGCGCCCGTTGATGGCATCCCCCCAGACCCCCGGGCCCGTCCACAGCCGGTCGTCGTGGCGCTCGCTGTGGCGGCTGCGGACCTACCTGCGGCCGTACGCCGGCAGCCTGGTCGTCTCGTGGTTCGCGGCACTCGGCGGCATCGCGGCCGGCACGGTGATCCCCCTCGTCGGCAAGGAGATCATCGACGGGCCGGTGGCCCATGGGGACCTGGCCGGGCTGGTCCCGCTCGGGCTGCTCGCCCTCGGCCTCGGCGTGACCGAGGCGCTTCTCACGTTCGTCCGCCGGTGGTCGCAGGCAGGGCCGGTCCTCGGCCTCGAGACCGCGATCCGCGACGACCTCTACCGGCGGCTCCAGCGGCTGCCGATGAGCTTCCACGACGGGTGGCAGTCGGGCCAGCTGCTGTCCCGCGCGACGAGCGACCTGTCGACGATCCGCCGGTTCCTCGGGTTCGGCGTGCTGTTCCTGATCATGAACATCCTGCAGCTCACCGCGGTGACGGTGGTGCTCCTCCGGATGTACTGGCCGCTCGGCCTGCTCGTCGCCGCCTCCGCGCTCCCGGTCGTGGCCCTGTCGCTGCGGTTCGAGCGGCGCTACATCGGCATCTCCCGCCGGCTGCAGGACCAGCAGGGCGACCTCGCGACGCTCGTCGAGGAGTCGGCCGTCGGAGTCCGCACCGTCAAGGCGTTCGGGCGGCGCGAGCACGTCTTCGGCGGGTACGCCGCCGCCGCGCGCGAGGTCCGCCGCACCGCCCTGGGGAAGGTCCGCCTGGCCTCCCGGTTCTTCACCTTCCTCGAAGTGGTGCCGAACGTCACTCTCGCGCTGGTCCTGCTGCTCGGCGCGATCGCGGTCGGGGCCGGCGCGCTGACGCTCGGCACGCTGGTCGCGTTCACCACGCTGGTCCTCCAGCTCGTCTGGCCGGTCGCCTCCCTCGGCTACATCCTCGCCATGGGGCAGGAGGCGATGACCTCGGCCGACCGGGTCGTCGAGGTGCTCGACACGGTCCCCGCGATCCGCGGCGGCGCGGACGTCATCGAACGCCCCCGCGGCCACGTCCGCTTCGAGGGCGTGGAGTTCCGCTTCCCCGGCGCGGACCGCCCGGTGCTGCGCGACGTCTGGCTGGAGGTGCGGCCGGGGGAGACCGTCGCCGTCGTCGGGGCCACGGGTTCGGGCAAGACGACCCTGACCACCCTCGTGCCCCGCCTGTGCGACGTCACCGCGGGCCGCGTCACCATCGACGGGCACGACGTACGGCACCTGTCGCTGGCCTCGCTGCGCTCGGTGGTCGCCACCGCGTTCGAGGAGCCCACGCTGTTCTCCATGAGCGTGCGCGAGAACGTCACGCTCGGCCGGGGCGACGCCACCGAGGAGGAGATCAGACAGGCCCTGGAGATCTCGCAGGCGACGTTCGCCTACGACCTGCCGTGGGGGCTCGACACCCGCATCGGCGAGCAGGGCATGTCGCTGTCGGGCGGCCAGCGGCAGCGGCTGGCGCTGGCCCGGGCCGTGCTCGGCCGGCCGCGCGTGCTCGTGCTCGACGACACCCTGTCGGCGCTCGACGTGGAGACCGAGGCGCTGGTGGAGGAGGCGCTGCGCCGTGTGCTCGCCGACGCCACCGGCATCGTCGTGGCCCACCGCGCCTCGACGGTGCTGCTCGCCGACCGCGTGGCGCTGCTGCGCGACGGCACCATCGCCCACGTCGGACGCCACGGCGACCTGCTGGCCACGGTGCCGGAATACCGCGAACTGCTCGCCCAGGACGCCGGCCTCGACGCCGAGAGATCCGCGCCATGACTCACGACACCGGCAGCGAAGCGGGAAACACCGAGCGAGCCGGAGGGGCGCGCCGCCGGTCTGGACTGAGGAGCGCGCTCCCGATGAGCGAAGCGGGAAACACCGCCTGGCGGGGGGTCGCGGCGGAGGACCGGGACGAGATCTCCGAACGGGTCTCCCTGCTGCTGCGGACCCGGTCCCGCCGCCTGCTCGGCGACCTGCTCCGCCCGCACCGCCGGGCGATCGCCGTGCTCACCGCGGTCATCGTCGTGTCCAACGCCGCCGGGCTGGCCCTGCCGTACCTGGTGAAGAGGGGCATCGACGACGGGATCCCGCCGATGCTGCGCGGGCAGGGCGCGGGGACCCTGCTGACCGTCGTGGCCGCGGTGCTGCTGGCCGCGCTCACGCAGGCGCTCACCCGGCAGGCGTTCCTGCAGATGGCGGGCCGGATCGGGCAGGACACCCTGCTGGAGCTGCGCCGCCGGGTCTTCGACCACTTCCAGCGGCTGTCGCTGTCGTTCCACGAGAAGTACACCTCAGGGCGGGTCATCTCCCGGCTGACCTCCGACGTGGACGCGATCGCCGAACTGCTCGACTCCGGGTTCGACGGCCTCGTCACCGCCGTGCTCACCCTGTGCGGCACCGCGGTCATGCTGCTGGTGCTCGACGTGCACCTCGGTCTGGTGGCGCTGCTGCCGCTGCCGGTCCTGCTGCTGTTCACCCGGTGGTTCCGCCGGGAGTCGAGCGTCACCTACCGCCGTACGCGGGAGGCCGTCGCACTGGTCATCGTCCACTTCGTCGAGTCGATGACCGGGATCCGGGCGGTGCAGGCGTTCCGCCGCGAGCCGCGCAACCAGGAGATCTTCGAACGGCTCAACGCGGACTACCGCGACGCCAACGTGCGCGGCTCGCGCCTGGTGGCCGTGTTCATGCCCGGCATCAAGCTGATCGGCAACGTCACGGTCGCCGCCGTCCTGCTGTACGGCGGCATGCTCGCCCTGCGCGGCACGGTCACGGTCGGCGTGCTCGCCGCGTTCCTGCTCTACCTGCGCCAGTTCTACGAGCCGATGCAGGAGATCTCGCAGTTCTACAACGCCCTCCAGTCGGCGGGTGCGGCGCTGGAGAAGCTGTCGGGGGTGCTTGAGGAACGGCCGGCGGTGGCCGAGCCCGCTCGTCCGGCGCCGCTGCCGAACGCCGCCGGGGCACTGCGCTTCGAGACCGTCCGGTTCGCCTATGCCGAGGGCCCGCCGGTGCTGCCGCTGCTCGACCTGGAGATCCCCGCCGGGCAGACGGTCGCCGTCGTCGGCACGACCGGCGCGGGCAAGACCACGCTGGCCAAGCTCATCGCCCGGTTCCACGACCCGGTCGCCGGACGGGTGCTGCTCGACGGCGTGGACCTGCGCGACCTCGACGAGGACACCCTGCGCCGCCACGTGGTGATGGTCACCCAGGAGAACTACCTGTTCAGCGGGACGATCGCGGACAACGTGCGGTTCGGGCGGCCCGGCGCGCCGGACGCGGAGATCGTGCGGGCCGTGGAGGCCATCGGCGCTCACACGTTCGTCTCCACCCTCCCCGAGGGGTACGAGACGCAGGTCGGCAAGCGCGGCGGCCGGATGTCGGCGGGGCAGCGGCAGCTTGTCGCCTTCGCCCGGGCCTTCCTCGCCGACCCCGCCGTGCTGATCCTGGACGAGGCCACCTCCAGCCTCGACGTGCCCAGCGAGCGGCTCGTGCAGCGGGCGCTGCGGACGATCCTCGCCGACCGGACCGCGCTGATCATCGCCCACCGCCTGTCCACCGTCGAGATCGCCGACCGGGTGCTCGTCATGGAGCACGGCCGGATCGTGGAGGACGGCCCGCCCGACCGGCTGATCGCCCGCTCCGGGCGGTTCGCCCGCCTCCACCACGCCTGGCTCGACAGCCTCGCCTGACCGTCGCTTCGGGCGGCCATGTGATCGTCAGTACTTGGGGCCAACGAACTGGTCGAGGCGGGCCACGGCGTCGCGTCTGGCGACCGAGATCTCGTTGGGTTTGTTGTGGCGCCATGCGACGCCGAGGCGGTCCAGCGTCTCGCCGCACAGCCGGAGGATGTCGGCCGACTCGTTCTTGAACAGGTATCGCGGGTACTCGTACCACTTGTCCTCCCCGCCGACCGGCCGCCGGACCCGGTTCGTCCCCCGGTAGCCGTCCGAGTGGATGAGACCGCGTGCGAAGAGACCCGGATGCTCGGCGACGATCTCCTCCTGCCAGCCCGCCAGCACGATGGCCCGCTGATGCTTCTTCCCCGGCCCATGCTGCGGAAAGAGACAGGCCCAATGAGTGGAGAAGCTCTTCACCTCGGTGCAGCCCGGGTGCTGTCGCCGGCTCACGGAAGAGGTCGGCATCACTGCGGCGAGAGCCTGGGCGGCGGCTTCGATCAGGCCGGGCCAGGTGTCGCCGCAGAAGATCGACAGTCGGTAGACCCGCTTGCGGCACAGGACGATGTGGCCGTCGCCGAGATAGAGGCCGAGGAGATAGGCGTACGACCGCCGGTCGAGCGCGCGTCCGTGACAGAGCGGGCAGTTGGTGTTGCGCCTGCGGTCCTGATCCTCCCTGGCACGCCGGGCGCCGGTCCGCCACTTCTGGACCGGCTCCGAGGGAGACACCGCAGAACGCCGCCACTTGACGGTCGTTGTAGCCGAGGGCGGAGAGGCGCAGGGCACGGTCGACGGTTTCCCGGGGGTGCATGGTCCGACCATGCCAGTCGCCACCGACAGTTTTTACATCGTCACGGATTGTGCCGGAAGCGGGATTCGAACCCGCACGCCCTTTCGGACGGACGCTTTTGAGGCGTCTATGTCTGCCATTCCATCATTCCGGCTCTTTTATCGAGCTATGTCCCGATATGTCCGCTTCGAGAGTGATCGGCTTCCAGTCGATCACCCCCACCTGGCGTGGTTCCAATGTAGCGGACATCGGTAACCTCTTGTGCGTGAGTACGCAGCGGCGAGTGGTGATCGCGGAAGACGAGGCGCTGATCCGCCTCGACCTGAAGGAGATGCTCGAAGAGGACGGCTACGCCGTGGTCGGGGAGGCCGGTGACGGAGAGACGGCGGTCAAACTGGCCCTGGAGCTCCGCCCGGACCTGGTGATCCTGGATGTGAAGATGCCGGTGCTCGACGGGATCTCCGCGGCGGAGCGCATCGTGTCGGAACGGATCGCCCCCTGTCTCATCCTCACCGCGTTCTCGCAGCGCGACCTGGTGGAGCGGGCCAGGGACGCGGGGGCCATGGCCTATCTGGTCAAGCCGTTCACCAAGGGCGACCTGGTCCCCGCGATCGAGATGGCGGTCAGCCGGCACGAGGAGATGGCCGCGCTGGAGAAGGAGGTCTCCACGCTGTCGGAGCGGCTGGAGACCAGGAAGCTGGTGGAGCGGGCGAAGGGCCTGCTCATGGCCCAGCACGGGTGGACCGAGCCGCAGGCGTTCCGGTGGATCCAGAAGGCGTCGATGGACCGGCGCATGAGCATGCGCCAGGTGGCGCAAATCGTGGTGAACGAGAACGGCGGCGGGGCCCCGGCGCCCGCCTGACCACGCGCCCGTGCTGATCGTCTAGGAGAAGACTCCTGGTCAGGGGCGTGCGCCGCTAAGTTGAGGAGTTATTACGACTCCGCATCCAAGTGCGGACAGTTCTGATGCATCCCTGGTCGGGGGCACCCCCGCCTATGTACCTTTCAGCCAGTCGATCGGGACAGTCGGCAGCGCTGACGGATTCCCGGGCCTGGATGAAGGAGATGCTTTCATGATCCGCATTGCCCCCCTCGGGCGGGCTCTGGCCGTCGCCGCGGCCGCCACCCTCGCGCTGGCGGCCTGTGGCGGTGGCGAGGACAGCGCCGCCCCGAGTGCCTCGGCCCCGGCGCCGGCGGCCTCCTCGGCGGCCCCCGCCGCCGCGCAGGGCGACGGCGTCCTCACCATCGGCACGTTGCTGCCCCAGACCGGTTCGCTCGCCTTCCTCGGCCCGCCGGAGTTCGCCGGTGTGAAGCTGGCCGTGAAGGAGATCAACGACGCCGGCGGTGTCCTCGGCAAGCCGGTGACCGAGATCGACACGGACTCGGGTGACACCTCCACCAACATTGCCTCCCAGTCTGTCGACAAGTTGCTGCAGCAGAAGGCCGACGTGGTCGTGGGCGCCGCGTCGTCCTCGGTGTCGCTGTCGGTCATCGACAAGATCACTGGTGCGGGCGTCGTGCAGATCTCGCCGGCGAACACCTCCGACCAGTTCACCACGTACAACGACAAGGGCCTGTACTTCCGCACCGCGCCGCCGGACGTGCTCCAGGGCCGGGTGCTCGGCGACCTGATCCTCGCCGACGGCAACGACACGGTGGGCATCCTCGCCCTCCAGGACGCGTACGGCACGGGCCTGGCCGACAACGTGCAGAAGGCGGTCGAGGGCGGCGGCGGCGAGGTCGTGGAGAAGGTCATCTACGACCCGAAGGCGGCCGACTACTCGGCCGACGTCGCCAAGATCAAGGAGAAGAACCCCAAGGCCGTCGCGCTGATCGGGTTCGACGAGACCAAGAAGATCGTCCCCGAGCTGGTCAAGCAGGGCCTGACCGCCAAGAAGGTGAAGTACTACTTCGTCGACGGCAACCTGCACAACTACGGCACCGGCAAGGACGGGTTCCCCAAGGGCACGCTCGACGGCGCGAAGGGCACCCAGCCGGGCGCCCAGGTCTCCGACGACTTCAAGGAGAAGCTGAAGTCGGTCGACCCGAGCCTGAAGGACTTCAACTACGGCCCCGAGTCGTACGACGCCACGATCCTCACCGCGCTCGCGGCGACCGCCGCCAAGAGCGACGCGGGCAAGGACATCGCGGCCCACCTGAAGGAGGTGTCCACCGGCGGCGAGAAGTGCAAGGACTTCAAGTCCTGCGCCGACCTGCTGGCCGCGGGCAAGGACATCGACTTCGACGGCGCGTCGGGCCCGATCGAGTTCAACGACGCCGGTGACCCGGCCGAGGCCACGATCGGCATCTACGAGTACGGCGCCGACAACAACAACAAGAACACCGCCTTCAACACCGGCAAGATCGCCGGCTAGGCGGGCGGCACGACGGTGACGGGGGCGGGCCGGTCCGACCGGCCCGCCCCCGCGCGTCATCCGGGCGGGCCGGGTTCCGTCATCGCCGGCCGGTCCGGCTCGCGGTACCCGGACGCCTGGATCGTGAACATGCGGGCGTAGACGCCGCCCGCGGCCATCAGCTCGTCGTGCGTGCCCTGCTCGGCGACGACGCCGTTCTCCAGGACGACCAGCACGTCGGCGTCGCGCACCGCGCCGAGGCGGTGGGAGATGAGCAGGCTCGTCCGGCCCCGGCGGTGCTCCTTCAGCCTGGTGTGCAGTTCGTGCTCGGCCTCGGCGTCCAGCCCCGAGCTCGGCTCGTCGAGGATCAGCACGTCGCGGTCGCCGCGCAGCATCGCCCGCGCGACGGCGACCCGCTGCCCCTGCCCCCCGGACAGGAAGACGCCCTCCTCGTCGTCGGAGGAGTCGAAGAACACCCTGGTGATCAGGGTGTCGTATCCCCGGGGCAGCGCCGCGACGAACTCCTCCGCCCCGGCCCTGCGCGCCGCCTCCCGCACCGCCGCCCGGTCGGTGAACCTGTCCAGGTCGCCGAGCCCGATGTTCTCGCCGGCGGTCATGTCGTACTGCATGTAGTCCTGGAAGACGCCGGAGATCCGGGCGCGCAGGACGGCCGGGTCGATCTCCCGCAGGTCCACCCCGTCCCACAGCACGGCGCCCTTTTCCGGGTCGTAGAACCGGCACAGCAACTTGACCAGCGTGCTCTTGCCCGACCCGTTGCCGCCGACGAGGCCGACACCGCGGCCGTACGGCACCACCAGGCTGACCCCGCGCAGGACCCACGGATGCTCCGGGCCGTACCTGAACCACACGTCGCGGAACTCGATGCCGCCCGTGAGCGGGGGGAGCTCACGCCTGGTTCCCCGCAGGTCGGGCTCGGTGCCCACGACCGCCAGGTAGTGCTGGAAGAGCAGCAGCCGGCGCGCGGCGACGGCGATCTCGGTGATGATGCCGGACAGGCCCGCCTGCACGCCAGCGACGGACGCCACGAACATGGACACGTCGCCGACGGACAGCGCCCCCCGCCCGGCCTGGGTGATCGCCCAGACCAGTCCGCCGCCCGCCACCAGGGCGGCCGTCAGGCCGAGAGCGAGCTGGATCCGCAGCTCGCTCCGGTCGAGCCCGCGCCGCTCGCGCTCGGCGACCGACCGCTCGCGCAGCATGCGGTCGTGCAGGAACGCGGCCAGCCCGAAGAGGCGGATCTCCTTGGCCGCGTTGGCGCTCGACAACAGGGTGGCGTACAGGAACTCGCGTCGTTCCACCGGGCCCAGCCGCCAGTCGGAGGCGGCCCGGCGGCGGGCCAGCACCAGTTCGGCGCCGAGGACCGGAACCGCGCCGAGCAGCAGCACCACCGCCATCGGAGGGCTGATCGTCAGCAGCGAGACCAGGAAGCCGGCCAGGGTGATCAGGCCGCCGGCGACGGCGAACACGGCGTTGAGCACCTGGCCCGGGGTCGACCCGCCGGCCTGGGTGGCCAGCCGGAGCCGGTCGATGAAAGCGGGGTCCTCGAACCGGGCGAGCCCGCTCAGCCGGCTCACGGCCGTGTAGAGCCGGTCCTGCGCCAGCAGGCTGATCCGGCGGTCCAGCTCGTTCCCGGCGAACCGCCGTACGGAGGGCTGCACGCCTGCCACCAGGCCGAGCGCCATCAGCGCCAGCGCGGGGCCCAGCACGTCCGGCAGCGCTCCCGGGCCGCCGGCCAGCCGGTCCAGCACCAGTTTGGTCAGCCAGGCGACGGCCACCGGAACGCCGGAGGACACGGCGGTGACGGCGGCGATCGACACGGCCCAGACGGCTCCGGCACGCCACGCCATCGTCAGCGCGATCCACGGCCCGGCCGGGGGACGGCGCCACCGCACGCGACGTTCCTGCGACCGCTTCACCCGAACAGATTCGGTCATGGAAAATCACCTGACAAGAGCTTGAATTTGCCCGGGCCGCCGGTATTATGCGCCGACTTTTCCGGAAGTCGGGCCCGTGCGAGCGGTATGGCCGGGCGTATTCGGTGAATGACTCTCCGTCGTTCCGGCTCGTACGGAATGCCTTGACCCTTCTGTCCGCGCCGTGTAACCATCCGAGAGAAGTTCACGTTCGGATAATGCAGGAGAAGGAGGGAAATGTTCGAGTCGATGGCACGGCTCGGCGACCGGCTGCTCGGCAGGCTGGTGCCCAGAGTGACGGCGAGCGCGGCCTGCACCAACTGCTTCGGGTGCTGGGAGCAGGGCTGCGGCTGTCAGGGAAACAACAGGTGGGCCTATCGATACTGCTGGCAGTGTCAGAGCGGCGGCTGTATCGCGGTGTTCAGCACCTGCGTCTCGTCGTCCAACTGCCTGTGAAATGCCGGGTTGCGCCTGCCGCTGCAGGCGGGCGCGGCCCCCGCGTTTCCGTGTCTGTAACGTGAATTTAACCTCGGGAGCGTGCTCATGTCGTTGCTGGTGGCCGGATTGGTCGCGGTCGGGGCCGTCGCGATAATCGACCTGCTGCTCACGGTGGCCGTTATCCGCCGGCTGCGCGAGCATTCGGACCTGTTGCGGCAGACGATGAATTCCGGATTCTCCGCGTCCGTCGTGGCGCCGGTCGGGACGGAAATCGGAGCGTTCACGGCGACGACGACGACCGGTGCCACCATCGGCGACGGGGACGTGGCCTCGGGGACGGTGGTCGCCTTCCTGTCGGCCGGATGTGAGCCCTGCCGGACCAGGCTGCCGCAGTTCGTGGCGTACGCGAAGAACGCGGATCTGCGCGCCGTGGCGGTGATGATGGACGGGGACCGCGACGACCCGCGCTTCCAGGAGATGCTCTCGGCTCTGGAGTCCGTGGGCGAGGTGATCGTGGAGGAGTTCGGCAAGCCCGTCTGGCAGGCGTTCCGCGTCCAGGGCACCCCCGCCTTCGTCGCGACCGGGAACGGCAGGATCGTCTCGACGGACCTGCCGGGGGCGCCCGACCCGGTGCTCGCGTGACCGGCGGGACGCGGCCGTGAGACCGGTCCGCCACCCGCTGCCCGGGTCCCCGCACAGGGTGGAGCGCGGGGTGATGACGGCGGCGCTCGTGGCGGCCGTCACCGTGGCGGCCGCGCTCGTCGTCCGGCGCTGTCTCGTCGTGGTCGACCTGGTGGGCCGGAGCATGGAGCCGGCCTACCGCGACGGCGACCGGCTGCTCGTACGCAGGAGCCGGCGTCCTCGGGCGGACGACGTGGTGGTGTTCTTCAACCCCCTGGCGGCGGCGGGCAGCACGGGCCGCCCGGGCCGGGCGTGGATGGTCAAACGGGTCGTCGCGGTCGCGGGGGAGCCCGTTCCCGAGGAGGTCGCCGCGGCGGGAGAGCGGGTGGCGGGAGGGGCCGGCACGGGCTCGCCGCGCGTGCCACCCGGTCACATGGTGGTGCTGGGCGACAACCGCGGCCACAGCCTGGACTCCCGTCAGCTCGGCCCGGTTCCCGTCGGCTTGGTGCTGGGCCGGGTCGTCCGGCGGATCTCGGGGGGCCGGTGAGATGACGTTCCCCCAGCACGCCGTCCAGGTCCTGCTGATCGCGATCTTCACGGTCTCCGCGTCCGGGAAGGCCAGGGACATGGGGAGCTTCGCGCGGTCGCTGGAGCCGCTGCGCGTCGTGCCGCGCGCCGCCGTCCTGCCGGTCGCGTGGGCCGTCGTCCTCGCCGAGGGGGTCACGGCCGTGCTCCTCGCGGCGTCCCTCGCGCGGGCGTGGCTGGCGCCGTACGGGCTGGTCCTGGCCGCGGCGCTGCTGGCCGTGCTCACGGCCGGGCTCGTGGTCGCGCTGCGCAGCGGGCGGCGGGCCCGCTGTCACTGCTTCGGCAGGAGCGGAGCCGTCGTCGGCAGACGGCACGTCGTGCGCAACCTCCTCCTGGCGGCCGCGGCGCTCGCGGTCGCGCCGGGGGAGCCCGCCGGTTTCGCGCCCACGGGATGGTTCGCCCTCGCGGTGCTGACGGGGCTCGCCGCCGCCGTGCTCGTGATCGCCATGGACGACATCGTCTCCCTGGTCACGCCTGTCACGGACGCCGGCAGGTGACGCGGGCCGGCAGGTGACTCAGGGGCGGTCGCAGGCGGCCAGGACGGCGGCGGACGCCGTGCGGTACTCGCGCAGCAGGCGGGGCCGCCGGGAGTCCTCCGTACGGGCGAGGGAGAGGGTGCGGGCGAGCCGGTCGACGGCCCTGACGGCGGGAGCGGCCGGGGCGGGCAGCCGGGGACCGTACATCGCCAGCGTCCCGCGCAGGTAACCGAAACGGCCGCGTACGTCGCCGTCCCAGTGCTGGGCCTCCTCCTGCCCGGGGGGCAGCAGCGACAGCCCCAGATAGCCGACGGCCGACACGACGCGGGCGCAGGGGTCGTCCCCGGACTCCGCCCCGGTCACGTACACGGCTCCCGCGGCGTCCGGCGAGGCGGTCGCGGGACGCGAGGCGGTCGCGGGGCGCGAGGCGGGTGCGGCCGAGGGCCCGTGGTCCGGTGACCGGCAGGCGGACAGGTTCGCGACGAGCGCGGTGACCGTTGTGACGACCAGCGCCGCCCGGAGGAAGCTTCGCGGCATACGCCTCATTGTGCGCGCGAAGGGTGCCGGTCGGATGCGGATACGGTCACAGCTCCACGACGAGGACCCCGGCGGAGGGTTCCCGCCGGGGTCCTGAGAAGGGGTCGTTCGGCCGGGCTCAGGCCCGCGCGAGCGTGCCCAGGTAGAGCTGGATGACCTTGGGGTCGTTGATCAGGTCGCGGCCGCTGGCCATGTAGGCGTTGCGGCCCTGGTCCAGCACGTAGCCGCGGTGGCAGATCTGCAGGCAGCGGCGGGCGTTCTGCTCCACCATGATCACGGTAACGCCGGCCTTGTTGATCTGCTGGGCCTGGATGAAGACCAGGTCCTGCAGCTTGGGCGACAGTCCCGCGGAGGGCTCGTCGAGCAGCAGGACCGACGGCTCGGTCATCAGCGCGCGGCCCATGGCGACCATCTGCCGCTCGCCGCCGGACAGCGAGCCCGCGCGCTGCTTGCGGCGTTCCCGCAGGGCGGGGAAGATCTCGCAGACGAACTCGAACCGCTCCTTGAACCTGCCGGGCACCTGGAAGGCGCCCATCTCCAGGTTCTCCTCGATGGTGAGGCTGGGGAAGACGTTGTTCGTCTGCGGGACGTAGCCCACCCCCCGTGACACCAGCGCGTGCGCCTTGAGGTTGGTGATGTCCTCGCCGTCCAGGGTGACCGATCCGCTGCGTACGGGCACGAGCCCGAACAGGGTCTTGAGCAGGGTCGACTTCCCGGCGCCGTTGGGGCCGATGATGCCGATCAGCTCGCCCTTCTTCACGTACAGGTCGGCGCCGTTGAGGATGTTGACGCCGGGGATGTAACCGGCGTACAGCTCGTCGGCGCGCAGCAGCGCGCTCTCGGCCCCGGAGACGTGCTCGGAGCGGTCGGTGACGGCCGCCCGCGAGACGCTCCCGGCGTCGTCCTCCGTCCCCCCGGCGGCTGACGTGGTCGCCTCCGCGGGCTCCGGTGCGACGGTGCTCTCCGGTGTAACGGGGCGGTCCGGCCCGGCTGCGCTCATGCCTTCTCCTCGATCTCGGCTTCCAGCTCGGCCTCGGCCTCCTGCAGCTGCTCCTCGAACTCCTCCGCCGACATCGGCGCGTCGTGGTGGGCGCCCAGGTACGCGTCGACCACCCGCTGGTCGGACATGATGGTGTCCGGCGGCCCCTCCGCGATCACGGCGCCCTGCGCCATCACCACGACCCAGTCGCTGATGTCGCGGACCATGTCCATGTCGTGCTCGACGAAGAGCACCGTCATGCCCTCCTCGCGCAGGTCCTTCACGTGCGAGAGGAGCGACTGGGTCAGGGCCGGGTTCACGCCCGCCATGGGCTCGTCCAGCATGACCAGCTCGGGGCCGACCATCAGCGCCCGGGCCATCTCCAGCAGCTTGCGCTGGCCGCCGGACAGCGAGCCCGCGAAGTCGTCGCGCTTGGCGTCGAGCTTGAAGCGTTCGAGAAGCTCCTCGGCCCGCTCGGTGATCTCGTCCTCCTGGCGGCGCCAGCTGCCCGGGACGAGCGCGCGGAAGAAGTTCTCCCCGCGCTGGTTCTGCGCGCCGAGCCGCATGTTCTCCATCACCGTGAGCTTCGACAGCGCCTTGGTGAGCTGGAACGTGCGCACCATGCCCGTGCGGGCCACCCGGTGCGCGGGCACGCCCTTGAGCTGCCTGCCGTTGAAGGTCCACGACCCCTCGTCGGCGCTGTCGAAGCCCGTGAGCTGGTTGAAGAACGTCGTCTTGCCGGCGCCGTTCGGGCCGATGAGCGCGGTGATCGACCCGCGCTGGATCTCCAGGTGGGCGACGTCGACGGCGGTGAGGCCGCCGAAGCGGCGTACGACGTTGTCGACGACGAGGATGGGGTCGGGCTTGGCGACCCCCGGCTCGCGATCGAGGCCCGCGAAGGCGGCCAGCGCCGCCGCCTTCTTCGTCGTGGTGCTGTCAGCGTGCATCGAGCGCGATCTCCCTCTTGTCGCCGAAGATGCCCTGGGGCCGGAAGATGAGCAGGAGCATCAGGCCGAGGCCGACCAGCATGAACCGGACGGCGCCGATGTTGTTCACGGTGAACAGCGAGGGGAGCAGCCCGGCCGAGACGGCCTCGCTGAGCGTGTTCCCGACGAAGACCAGCAGCACCCAGAAGATCGCGGCGCCGACGACGGGGCTGAAGACGCGGGCCGCGCCGCCGAGGATCACGATCGTGTACGCGTAGAAGGTGAACTCGGTGCTGAACAGGTCGGGCTGCACCGACGCCTGGCCGAGCGCGAACAGGAAGCCGCCGAGGCAGCCGACCAGGCCGCCGAGCACCAGGGCCTGCATCTTGTAGGAGAAGACGTTCTTGCCGAGGCTGCGCACGGCGTCCTCGTCCTCGCGGATGGCCTTGAGCACCCGGCCCCACGGGCTCTTCATGAGCAGGTAGACCAGCCCGCAGCAGATCGCGATGAGCACCCAGCCGACGGTCAGGATCCAGGTCACCCGCTCGTTGAAGCTGATCGGGCCGATGCCGTACGTGCCGGGGGCGTAGGGGTTCATCGCGAAGAAGTCGCCGGAGAAGTTCTGCCGGCCGTCCGAGCCGCCGAAGACGCTGCTGAACTTGACCGATCTGAAGACGAGCCGGACGATCTCGGCCGCCGCGATGGTGACGATCGCGAGGTAGTCGGCCCGCAGCCGCAGGGTGGGGATGCCGAGCAGGAAGGCCAGCACGATGGTGGCGGCCAGGCCGATCGCGATGCCCAGCCAGAACGGCAGGTGGAAGGTGGCCACCGTGACTGCCATGCCGTACGCGGCGACGCCGAGGAAGGCCGCCTGGCCGAAGTTGAGCAGCCCGGCGTAGCCGAACTGGATGTTGACGCCGATCGCGGCGAGCGCGTAGACGACGGTCTCCAGGCCGATCGAGGCCTTGACCGTGGTGATGAGGATTGCGTTCCAGTCCACGTGTGGTCTCCGATCAGCCGATGCGCTCGCGCCGGCCGAGAATGCCCTGTGGCCGGAAGAGCATGACGAGGATGAGCACCAGCAGCGCGCCGACGGTCTTCAGCTCGGTCGGCACCACGACAGTGGACAGCTGGATGAACAGGCCGACGACGATGGAGCCGACGAGGGCGCCGAACGCGGTGCCGAGGCCGCCGAGGGTGACACCCGCGAAGACGAGCAGCAGGATCTGGAAGCCCATCTGGTAGCTGACGTTCTGCGACAGGCCGAGCATGACGCCCGCGAGTGACGCGACCGCCCCGCCGACGGTCCAGATGATCCGGATGACCTGGTCGACGTTGATGCCGGAGGAGGCGGCCAGCGCGGGGTTGTCGGAGACCGCGCGGGCGGCCTTGCCGATGCGGGTCTTGAGCAGCGCGACGCCGACGATCACGAGCACGAGCAGCTCGATGCCCATGGCGACGAAGTTCTTCGGCGCGGCGGAGATCGGGCCCACCTGGACACCCGGCTGGGCGTTGTAGTCGGCGAAGGGCGCGCCCTCACCGCCGAAGAAGAACAGGAAGACGTACCGCAGGAACAGGGCCAGGCCGATCGAGATGATCATCATGGCCACGAGGCTGCTGCCTCTCCTGCGCAGCCGTCCCCAGAAGAACCGGTCCTGCCCGTACCCGAAGATCCCGCCGATCACGACGGAGAGCAGCGCGGCCCAGACGAGGTGGACCCCCACGACGACGTTGAAGAAGTAGGCGCACATCGCGCCGAACGTGAGCAGCTCGCCGTGGGCGAAGTTGGTGAGGCCGGTGGTGCCGAACACCAGCGACAGGCCCATGGCGGCGAGGGCGATGATGAGCCCGAGGTTGAAGCCCTCGAAGGTGAGCTGCGCGACCCGGTCCCAGAACGAGGTCCCCCCGTCGTCGGCGGCTGGCGCTGCGCCGCCCTTCGCTCCGGCCGGCGCGAGGGCGAACAGGACGTTCCGTACGCTGCCCTCGTAGACCTGCACGTCGAGCGTGGACCTGTCCTTGAACTTCAGGGCGACGCCCGCGGGGAGCGTGGACGTGTCAAGGGTGACCTTGTACTTGCCCGCCTTGGGTACGGGCACCTCCCACTTGCCGTCGGCACCCGAGGTGGCGTCGTCGACGGGTTTGCCGTCCTCCGCCACCACACTGATCTTCACGCCGTTCACCGGCTGGCCTTGGTTTTGGAGTGTGCCCTTCAGTGCCTCTCCGTCCGCCCACGCGGGGGCGGCGAGCAGAAAGACGAGTCCACCCATGAAGGCCGTGAACGCGATCACGGCTCTGCGCAATGGTGCTCCCTCTGATTCGAGTCGTGGCGGGGTCGTGCCCCAACTGCGGACGCGCAACATCGGACAGGTTCTGTCTTGTTGTGGCCGGAGCATAAGCCTGGGACGCCCGGTTCAGGGCTCCTCGTCACCAATCGGTGACCATGGTGTGTCACTGACGTGAGAAAAGGTTTCGCAGGTCAGCGGGCTGTCATGAGTCATTCGAGGCGACGGTGCTGGAGAACTGGCGGCGCGGAGAGACGTTGAGCCCGTGGGGCGACCTTTGGGACCGTACACAGCTTCCCCGGCTCCGCACGTTGTCTACTCGGTTCCCCACGGGCTCTGGAGCCACAACGCTAGCGACCGGAGCGACCCGCGTGCAAAGAGAGTCGCGAACCGTTCCGGTTTGGCCCTCGATGCGTCCCGAAAGTCGGTTGCGCCTCTTGTCCGCATGCCGATGTCCCGGGGCGCGCGAGGGCCCGCTCATTCGGATCTGATGAGACAGGTGAGACGCGACGTGCAGACCATCCGGCCCTCGCCGTCGGTGATCTCGATGGCGTACGTCGCGAGCGTGCGCCCGCCGTGCACCCGGGTGGCGACGGCGGTGACGTGCCCGGACGTGGCGGCGCGGTGGTGGGTGGCGTTGATCTCGATGCCGACGACCCTGCGCCCAGGCCCGGCGTGCAGGGCGGCGCCGGTCGAGCCGAGCGTCTCGGCCAGCACGCACGAGGCGCCGCCGTGCAGCAGGCCGTACGGCTGGGTGTTGCCCTCGACGGGCATGCGGCCGACCACACGCTCCGCGCTCGCCTCGAGGATCTCGATGCCCATGAGCCGGTGCAGGCCCGGAGCGGCGTTCATCTCCGCCACGAACTGGCCGGGATTCGTCAAGGTCAAGGGGACGCCTCCGGTGGGAAGACCACGGGTTTTCTGTCGTAGAGGGAGACTAGGCTGCGGGTGTGCCGAAGAGTGAAGCGACCCCCACCCGTCCGTGTCTGCTGCTCCTGGACGGGCATTCCCTCGCCTATCGCGCGTTCTACGCGTTGAAGGACGCCAATCTCATGACCACGGACGGTCAGCACACCGAGGCGGTCTACGGCTTCACCTCGATGCTGGCCAACATCCTGCGCGACGAGCAGCCGAGCCACCTCGCGGTCTGCTTCGACCGCAGCGAGCCCACCTTCAGGCACGAGGCGTTCGAGGCGTACAAGGCGAACCGGGCGGAGACCCCGGAGGACTTCCGTGGCCAGATGCAGCTCATCTTCGAACTGCTCGACGCGCTGCGGATCCCCCGCCTGTCGCTGGCGGGCTTCGAGGCGGACGACGTAATCGCGACGCTGGCGACCCGAGCCTCCGCCGAGGACATGAGCGTGCTCGTCGTCACCGGCGACCGCGACGCGCTCCAGCTCGTGAACGACAGGGTCACGGTGCTGATGACCCGGCGCGGCATCAGCGACATGACCCGCTTCACCCCCGAGGCCGTGATGGACAAGTACGGCCTGACCCCCGCGCAGTACCCGGACTTCGCGGCCCTGCGCGGCGACCCGAGCGACAACCTGCCGAACATCCCGAGCGTGGGGGAGAAGACCGCCACCAAGTGGATCGCGGAGTTCGGCTCGCTCGACGAGCTGGTCCGCCGGGCCGACGAGGTGAAGGGCAAGGCCGGTGACAAGCTCCGCGAGCACCTCGGCCAGGTGATCCACAACCGGATGCTGACCGAGCTGAAGCGCGACGCCCCGGTCGACGCCGAGGTGTCCGCGCTGACCATGGGCACGTGGGACCGCGAGGAGGTCAACAAGCTCCTCGACTCGCTGCAGATCCGGGGCGAGCTGCGCGAGCGGCTGTTCAAGACCCTCGGCACCACCGAGTCCGAGGCCGCCGGCGAGGGCTTCGAGCTGGAGGTCACGGTGCCGGAGCCGGGCGAGGTGGCGGCCTGGCTCGCCGCCCTTCCGAAAGACCGCGCCGGGCTGGCCTTCCAGGCCGCGTACGGCAGCGGCACCGGGCGGCTCGACGGCATCGCGATCGCCGGCCCCGGCGGCGCCGCCTACCTCGACCCCACCCGGCTGACCGAGGAGGACGAGGCGGCGCTGGGCGCCTGGCTGGCGGACGAGAGCCGGCCGAAGGCCGTGCACGACGCCAAGGGCGCGCTGCTGGCGCTGTGGGCGCAGGGCCACGACCTGCGCGGGCTGACCTGCGACACCGCGCTCGCCGCCTACCTGGCCATGCCGGGGCAGCGGTCGTTCCCGCTCGACGACCTGGTGCTGCGTTATCTCCACCGGGAGCTGCGGGCGGAGTCCGCCCCGGGCGGGCAGACCTCGCTGTTCGAGGACGCCGACGAGGGCGTGGCCAGAGATCTGGCCCTGCGTGCCCAGGCCGTGCGCGATCTCGCCGACGCGCTGGAGGGCCACCTGTCCAAGCGCGGCGGCACGCGTCTGGTGACCGACGTCGAGCTGCCGCTGGTGCGTGTGCTGGCGGAGATGGAGCGGGCCGGCATCGCCGCCGACCGGGAGTACTTCGCGGGGCTGGAGGCCGAGTTCGGCGCGGCGGTCAAGCAGGCGACCGAGGCCGCCCACCAGGCCGTGGGGGAGCAGTTCAACCTCGGCTCGCCCAAGCAGCTGCAGGAGATCCTTTTCGGCAAGCTCGGCCTGCCGAAGACGAAGAAGATCAAGACCGGCTACACGACCGACGCCGACGCGCTCGCGTGGCTGGCCCAGCAGACCGACAACGAGCTTCCGGTGATCCTGCTGCGCCACCGCGACCAGACCAAGCTGCGCACCACGGTCGAGGGCCTGATCAAGGAGATCTCCGACGACGGGCGGATCCACACCACGTTCAACCAGATCGTGGCGGCCACCGGGCGGCTGTCGAGCGAGAAGCCGAACCTGCAGAACATCCCGATCCGCACCGTCGAGGGCCGCCGCATCCGCAGGGGCTTCGTGGTGGGGGAGGGCTACGAGACGCTGCTGACCGCCGACTACAGCCAGATCGAGCTTCGGATCATGGCCCACATGTCGCGGGACGAGTCGCTGATCGCGGCGTTCGAGTCCGGGCACGACTTCCACAAGGCGACCGCGTCGCGGGTCTTCGACCTGCCGCCTGAGCAGGTGGACGCCGAGCTGCGGGCCCGGATCAAGGCGATGAACTACGGCCTCGCCTACGGGCTGTCCGACTTCGGGCTCTCGGGGCAGCTCAACATCCCGGTGGCGGAGGCGCGGGCGCTCAAGGAGGAGTACTTCGAGGAGTTCGGCGGCGTCCGCGACTACCTGGACGCGATCGTCGCGCAGGCCCGCAAGGACGGCTACACCGGGACCATCCTCGGCCGCCGTCGCTACCTGCCCGATCTCACCAGCGACAACCGGCAGCGCCGGGAGATGGCCGAGCGGATGGCGCTCAACGCCCCCATCCAGGGCTCGGCCGCCGACATCATCAAGGTCGCCATGCTGAACGTGCAGCGGGCGATCGAGGGCATGCGCTCCCGCATGCTGCTCCAGGTCCACGACGAGCTGGTGTTCGAGGTCGCGCCGGGCGAGCTGGAGGAGCTCACCGAGATCGTGCGGCAGCAGATGTGCCGGGCCTACGACCTGAGCGTGCCGCTGGAGGTCAGCGTCGGCGTCGGCGCCACCTGGGAGGACGCCGGGCACTGACGTACCGCCCCGCGGCTCCGGCGGCCCTCTCGCGGCGGTGTGCGTGCGGTGGTGGGCGCGGTGTGCGGCGGTGCGGCGGTCTACGTGCGGCGCCGTGTGCCCGGCGGTCCGGTATGTGCGGGGTGTGCGCCTGGTGTGTGCGCGGCGGTCCGCGCGGTGCGCCGCTGTCAGCGGCGGCCGGAGGGGGGACGGGCGCGGTCGCCCCGGTCGCCCCGGTCGCCCCGCCCGCCGCGGTCGCTGCGGTCGCCCCGGCCGGCGAGGGCCAGGCCGGCCTGCTCGACCTCCAGCAGGCTCGCCTCGTGCCGTTCCGCCTCGTGGGCCGCCCGCCCGCCCCGCAGGCCGAACAGCCGTTTGCTCAGTGCGATGTACAGGACGGCCGCGATGTTGACCAGCAGGAGCACGATGCGGAACGGGCTCACCTTCTCGGCGATCTCGTAGATTTCCACGGGGATGAACGCCGAGGTCACGATCACCGAGAAGTACTCGCCCCAGCGCCTCAGCAGCCACAGGCCCACGCCCTCGACGAGCATCAGCGCCGCGAGGGCGGCAAGGGCGAGGACGATCCAGGCGAGCGTGCTCGTCCGCGCCGCCAGCACGGTCCGCAGCGTGTGCACCACGCCTGACTGGTCGAGGTTCCACCCGAGCCGGTGGGCCAGCGGTTCGATCAGCGGGAGGTCCTCGTCGAACGCCCGCCGCACGGCGTCGTGGTGCGCGCGGAACCGCCAGACGCCGTACGCGCCGCCCAGCACGAGCACCGCCTTGGCCCAGCGGAAGACGGCGATCGCCCGGAGGACGGCGGCGTCCCGCAGCGCCCGGCCGCGCAGCACGACCGGGGCGTCCCCGGCCGGTCCCGCGCCGCGCGGCGGGCCCAGCGTGAAGTCCCCGCAGCGCAGGCAGCGCCACGCCTCGCCGAGCGGGGTCTCGGTGCGCAGCCGGGCCCGCAGCGCGTCCTCGTCCGGCGCGTAGGTGACGTGTCCGTGCCGTCCGCAGGCACGCAGGCTCCAGTCCACAGAAAAATTCCAACACAGATGAATAGGGACACGGCGGGCAGTAAGGTCAAATAACTGTGCGCAACCTTGCCCGGATGACCACCGTCGCCTCCATCGTCGTCGCAACCGTCGTCATCGTCGTGGTCGGTGTCCTCGCGCTCGTGCTGCTGACCCGGGCGCAGGGAGGCGGGTCACAGGGGGACGGCCGGTCGAAGGCCCGGCCACAGCCGCTCGCGGCCTCGCCGCAGCCCAGCGCGCCACCCGTGCGCGCGACCGCCGAGTCGGCGAAGAAGGTCAAGGCGAACGAGGCGGGGCTGGTTCCCGTGATCATGTATCACCGCATCCTGCCCAAGCGGGTCGCCTCGATCGACCGGACCCCGGCCCAGCTGCGCAAGGAACTGGAGCGCCTGGCCAGGAGCGGCTACGTGCCGATCACCGCGGCCGAACTGGTCGCCAGGAAGATCGACATCCCCGCCGGGACCCATCCCGTCGTCCTGACCTTCGACGACGGCCACCCCAGCCACTTCGCGGTGGACCGGAACGGCATGCCGAAGAACGACACGGCTGTCGGGATCATCTACGAGGTCGCCGCGAAGTATCCGAACTTCCGGCCCGCGGCGACCTTCTGGGTCAACCGCGACCCGTTCGGCCTGCGCGACCGGGAGCAGCAGAAGAAGGCCGTGAAGTGGCTGCTCGACCACGGCTTCGAGGTGGCCAACCACACCTACACCCACGCCGATCTCCGCCGGCTGTCGAACAAGCGGGTCAGCGAGCAGATCGTCCGGGAGGAGCGGCTGCTCAAGAAGATCGGCGCGCCGCCCTCGACCACCTTCGCGCTGCCGTACGGCTCCCGCCCGAGGAAGCTGAGCCGGGCGCACGACGGGAAGTGGGACGGCACCCGGTACCACTTCGACGCCGTCTTCCTGGCCGGAGCGGAGCCCACGGTTTCGCCCTACGCGAAAAGCTTCCCGCGCTACGCGATCCCGAGGATCCAGTCCAACGGAAAACGCGGGGACTGCCGGCGCTGGTGCACGACCTACTGGCTCGACTGGCTCGGCGAACACCCAAAAAAGCGCTACACCTCGGACGGCGATCCGGGCCGGGTGTCCGTGCCGCGCAAACTCCGGGCAACGCTCTCGCCGGACCGTGCCAAGTCCGTGATCACGTACTAGGGGAACGCCCGGTTGCCTCGGATTGACCCGGCTCGCCATGTCTCATATGCTGATCGCTGCGCTGTGGGCTCGCGCGCGTCACGGACGGAGCGGGCTCGCGCTCGGTCATCTGGTCGCTACCAGGAACAAACGGCACCCCGGTGAACGAAAACAGGCCCGCCGCGCTTCTGTCACAACGACATCTGTCCGGTTCGGAGCAATTCCACACATGACGAGCAGCACTGAGGCCACCTCGAGCACCCCGCAGGTAGCGGTCAACGACATCGGTTCCGAGGAGGCCTTCCTCGCCGCGATCGACGAGACCATCAAGTACTTCAACGACGGCGACATCGTTGAGGGCACCGTCGTCAAGGTCGATCGAGACGAGGTCTTGCTCGACATTGGCTACAAGACCGAGGGCGTCATCCCGTCCCGCGAGCTTTCGATCAAGCACGACGTCGACCCGGCTGACGTCGTCGAGGTCGGAGAGCACGTCGAGGCCCTGGTCCTCCAGAAGGAGGACAAGGAAGGCCGCCTCATCCTGTCCAAGAAGCGCGCCCAGTACGAGCGCGCCTGGGGCACGATCGAGAAGATCAAGGACGAGGACGGCATCGTCACCGGCACGGTCATCGAGGTGGTCAAGGGCGGCCTGATCCTCGACATCGGCCTGCGTGGCTTCCTCCCGGCCTCCCTCGTGGAGATGCGCCGGGTCCGCGACCTTCAGCCGTACGTCGGGCGCGAGCTCGAGGCGAAGATCATAGAGCTCGACAAGAACCGCAACAACGTGGTCCTGTCGCGCCGCGCCTGGCTTGAGCAGACCCAGTCCGAGGTGCGCCAGACGTTCCTCAACACCCTCCAGAAGGGCCAGGTCCGCAAGGGCGTCGTGTCCTCGATCGTCAACTTCGGCGCGTTCGTCGACCTCGGCGGCGTCGACGGTCTGGTGCACGTGTCGGAGCTGTCCTGGAAGCACATCGACCACCCGTCCGAGGTCGTCGAGGTGGGCCAGGAGGTCACCGTCGAGGTTCTCGACGTCGACATGGAGCGCGAGCGGGTCTCCCTGTCGCTCAAGGCGACGCAGGAGGACCCCTGGCAGCAGTTCGCCCGCACGCACCAGATCGGCCAGGTCGTGCCCGGCCGGGTCACCAAGCTGGTGCCGTTCGGTGCGTTCGTCCGGGTCGAGGAGGGCATCGAGGGCCTGGTCCACATCTCCGAGCTGGCCGAGCGCCACGTGGAGATCCCGGAGCAGGTCGTGCAGGTCGGCGACGAGATCTTCGTGAAGATCATCGACATCGACCTGGACCGTCGCCGCATCTCGCTGTCCCTCAAGCAGGCCAACGAGGGCGTCGGCGCCGAGGTCGAGTTCGACCCCACGCTGTACGGCATGGCGGCGACCTACGACGACCAGGGCAACTACATCTACCCCGAGGGCTTCGACGCCGAGACCGGCGAGTGGCTCGAGGGCTTCGACAAGCAGCGCGAGGAGTGGGAGCGGCAGTACGCCGAGGCCCAGGCCCGCTTCGAGGCGCACCGCTCGCAGATCGAGAAGGCCCGCCAGGAGGAGGCGGCGGCCAGCGAGGCCGCTCCGTCGTCCTACAGCGGCGGCGGCGAGTCCACCTCGCAGTCCTCCTCCACCGGCGGCGGCGCTCTCGCCTCCGACGAGGCCCTCGCGGCCCTGCGTGAGAAGCTGGCCGGCGGCCAGAGCTGACGCGCGGTCCCGACGGGCTGACGCACGGTCCCGACGGACATCGGAACACCAAAGGAAAGGCCCCGCTTCGGCGGGGCCTTTCCGCTGTCCGCACCCGGCCCGCCGGTCGCGCCGGGTTGATCGCCGATAGGGTGGCGGCGTGGTGGAGATCGCGCGGGCCGTGCCCGGGGACGCCGGGGAGATCCTGACCCTGCAACGGGCCGCGTACGTGACCGAGGCGCAGCTTTACGGCGACCCGTTCATCGCGCCGCTCGTGGAGTCGCTCGACCAGGTGCGTACGGTGATCGAGACGGCGATCGTGCTGAAGGCGACGGACGGCGGGCGGGTGGTCGGCGCGATCCGGGGCCGGCTGTCCGGCTCGACCTGCCTGGTGGGCCGGCTCGTGGTCGCGCCCGACCGGCAGGGGCAGGGGATCGGCAGCGCGCTGCTGGCCGCGATCCACGAGGCCGTGCCCGAGGCGGCGGCGTTCGACCTGTTCACGGGGCATCTGTCGGAGGGAAACCTGCGCCTCTACCGGCGTCTCGGCTATCGGGAGACCCAGCGGGAGCGGGTGCAGGACCACCTGATGCTGGTCCACCTGCGGCGGGAGCCCCAGCCCGCCCGATAGGCTGCGGGACGTGCTGAAGGTTGGGCTCACGGGCGGCATAGGTTCGGGCAAGAGCGAGGTGTCGCGCCGGCTCGCCGCGCGCGGCGCCGTCGTGGTCGACGCCGACAAGATCGCCAGAGAGGTCGTGGAACCCGGCACCCCCGGGCTCGCGCAGATCGTCGCGGTGTTCGGCGAGGAAGTCCTCCGCCCCGACGGCACCCTCGACCGGGAACGGCTCGGCTCGATCGTCTTCGCCGACACCGAGAAGTTGCGGCTCCTCAACGGGATCGTCCACCCCAAGGTGGGCGAGCGCAGTGAGCAACTGCAGCGGGAGGCGCCGGACGACGCGGTCGTCGTCTACGACGTGCCGCTGCTGGCCGAGAACAACCTGGCTCCGCTGTACGACGTGGTGATCGTCGTGGACACGCCGGACGACCTGCGGCTGGAGCGGCTGCTGCGGTCGCGCGGCATGCAGGAGGCGGACGCCCGCGCCCGGATCGCGGCCCAGGCCTCCCGGGAGGACCGGCTGAGGATCGCCGACATCGTGATCGGCAACAGTGGTTCCCTGGACGAACTGGACGCCCAGGTCGACAAGGTCTGGAAGGACCTGACCGCCCGCGCCTTCTAGCAGCGCAAACGACCGGCGGCTCCGGTCGGGGAGCGGATGAGCGGTCCATCGCCCGCCACGTGGGCCGCCTTCCATGCGAATCTACATCGTAAAGGCGTCGCCTAGGACCGCACTGTCCCCGGACGCCGTCGTCGCCCTCGCACTGCGGCTGGTGGACGAAGAGGGCTCAGATGCGCTCACCCTGTCCGCGGTCGCCGGGCGGGCGGGAGTCGCCACCCCCTCGCTCTACAAGCACGTGCGCGGACTCGCCGAGTTGCGTGGTCTGGTCTCCGGGCGCGTGCTGGCGGAGCTGACCGAGATCGCGGCGGAGGCGGCGCTCGGCCGGTCGGGCGACGACGCGCTGCGCGCCATGATGGACGGCTGGCGAGCGTACGCCGCCCGGCACCCGCACCGCCCGCGAATTGGGCGTCACGAGCACCGAGCCGTCCGAGCGCTGAACCCCCTGCGGGTCAGAAGGGCTCGTCCAGGGCCAGCCGGCGGACCTCCGGCAGGTATTCGTCGAGCTCACCCGGCTCGAACCGGCACATGCCGATCACGAACCAGAACTGGCCCGTCACGTCGCCCTCCAGCTTGTACAGCCCGTCAGGGGAGAAGGCGGCCCAGCCCTCCGGCAGGCCGAGCAGGGTCGTGCGGCGCCTGCGCCCCGGGACGTCCCACAGGATCACCACGCCGTCGTCCCCGCCGCTGGCGAGCAGGTCGCCCGAGGGATGGAACGCGACGGACCAGATGCGGCGGCCGTGGCCGGCGAGCGTGCCGACGCGCGCGCCGGTCGACGGGTCCCACAGGTGGACGGCGAGGTCGTCGCCGGCCGTGGCGAGCAGGTCGCCCGACGGGCTGAAGGCGGCCGTCCACAGCCGGCCCCCGCCGTCGAGCACGTGCGCGCACTCGCCGGAGGCGACGTCCCACAGGCGGGCGGTGCCGTCGTTGCTCGCGCTGACCAGCAGGTCGCCCGACGGGGAGAAGGCCACCGCGTAGACCCGGTCGCCGTGGCCGTCCAGCGTCGCCGTGCACGTGCCCGTCCGGAGGTCCCACAGCCGAGCCCTGCGGTCGTCGCAGCCGGTGGCGACGAACCGGCCGCCGGGGTCGAAGGCGATCGACCTGACCCGTCCCCGGTGCCCGGAGAGGTTCGCGACCTGCCGCCCGGTGGGGCGGTACCACAGCCGCACGCTGTCGTCGTCGTTGGCGGTGGCCAGCAGTTCCCCGTCGGGGCTGAACGCCTCGGCCCACACGTGGTCGGTCTCCACGTTGAGCTCGCGCTCGTACACCCCCGCCACCGGGTTCCACAGGTAGACCCCGCCGTCGTTGCTCGCGGTCGCCAGCAGCGGGCCGGCCGGGCTGAAGACGGCCGACACCAGCCGGTCGGCCGTCCCGGTGAGCGAGCGCAGGCGCCGTCCCGTCGCCGGGTCCCACAGGCGTACGTAACCGTCGTTGCCGCAGGCGGCGAGCATGCCGCCGTCGGCGGAGAAGCGGACCGAGGTGATGCGGCGGCCGTGCCCGCGCAGCGTCTGCGCGCACTGGCCGGTGTGCGGGTCCCACAGGCGGGCGGTGCCGTCGTTGCTGCTGGTCGCGAGTTGCCGGCCGTCCGGGCGGAAGGCGAACGGCCACACCGATCCCCGGTGCCCGGTCAGCTCGGCCCGCGCCTGGGCGGTGACGGGGTCCCAGATCCGTACGACGCCGTCGCTGTCACCGGTGGCGAGCAGTTCCCCGGTGGGGTCGAACAGCACCTGGTAGACCGCGCCGCGGTGCCCCGGCAGGCTGCCGGCCGCCTCGCCCGTGACCGGGTCCCACAGCCGTACGGCCCCCTCGGTGTCGCCGGAGGCGAGCAGCCGGCCCTCCGGGTGGAAGGCGAGGGAGTAGATCCGCCCGGGGTGGCCGGTCAGCTCGTGCAGCGCGGCGCCGGAGCGGGGGTCCCAGAGGCGCAGCACGCCCTGCCCGTCCCCGGCGGCCAGGCGGGTGCCGTCGGGGCTGAGCACCAGCCGGTAGACGGCTCCGCTGTGGCCACGCAGATGATGGCGCACCTGCCCGGTGGCGAGATCCCACACGCGGATCACCCCCGCGCGGTCGCCGGTCACCAGCAGCCCGGGCAGGAAGACGGCGGTGTAGATCGGGGCGGTGTGGCCCGGCAGTTCCCGCACGAGCTCTCCGGACGCCCAGATCCGCACGACCCCGTCGGCGCCGCCGGCCGCGATGAGGTCGCCGGAGGTCACCACCGGCCACACCCCCTCGGGGTGGCCGCGCAGGACGTGGGACGGCGCTCCGGTGTGGGGGTCCCACACCCGCACGGTCCCGTCGCTCGCGCCGGTCACCAGCCCGGCCTCGCCGTAGGCGACCTTGTAGACGCGGCCGCGGTGGCCGTGCAGCGTGCGCAGCGCCGACCCGGTGACGGCGTCGCAGACCAGCACGCCGCCGTCCTCCCCGCCGAGCGCGAGCACGCCGCCGTCGGGGTGGTAGGCGACCGGCTCGGGCAGGCGGCTGCTCTCGAAGTGGTAGCCGTACGGCACGCCCACGACGGCGGGGGCGGGCTCGGCGCCGACCGCGTCGCCCGCTCGTCCGGGGCCGGCGGGCCCGGCCGGCACGGCGGGTGCGACGGCCGCGCCGCGCAGTTCCGGCGCGGTGAAGGGGACGCCGGTGGAGCCGATGAGCGCGGCCCGGTCCCAGCGGCTGCCCTCGACGGCGACGTCCCGCAGGTCGGCGCGGGCGAGCCGGGCCCGGGTGAGGTCCGCGCCGCGCAGGTCCGCGCCCACCAGCACGGCCTCGTCCAGGCGGGCGCCGGCCAGCCGGGCGTCCCTCAGCACGGCGTGGGAGAGGTCGGCCCCGACGAGCCGGGTGTCGGTCAGGTCGGCGCCGGTGAGATCCACGCCCTGCAGTTCGCGGTACGACAGGTCCTCGCCGCTGAGCCGCGCCCCGCGCAGGTCGGTGCGCGCCGAGGTGCGCAGCCGGGTCGTCACCTTGATGGCGTTGGCCCGGGCGACGTCGCCGGAGGCGGGGGAGGCGAGCGTCCTGGCCGCCCACGCCTGCAGTCGCGACGCGTCGGCGAGGTCGCACAGGAAGTCGACGGTCAGCGTGGACAGCGGCCGCAGGCCCAGCCAGGCGGAAGGCCCGCCGGGAGGCCTGCCCGGGGGACCGCCGAGCGACTCCGCCAGGTGACGGGCGACCAGCCACTCCGCGACCGAGGCGTGGATGAAGCCGAACAGCCCCTCGTCGGTGCGGACGAGCAGGCTGCCGGCTCCGACCGCGTGCACGGCCTGCTCGGGCGTCAGCCGCGCGGCCCCCGCCGCCCCGCCCGATCCGTACGGCACGGGGACCTGCGGGTCGGAGGCCAGGCCGGTGAGCGTGTCGGCGGCCTCGGCCAGCTCGGCCGGCCGCAGGTAGGTCTCGCCGGTCTCCCACAGCCGCAGCGCGAGGGTGGTCGTGGCCCGCCGCAGCTCCTCGCGGGTGAGCCCGCCGGGGGCCCCGGCCACGCCTCCGACCCGCTCCTCCTCGAAGGCCAGCCAGGTGTCGAGGATCTCCTGGTAGAGGCCGGCGGCGCTGATCGTCTCCCCGGCCCGGGCGACGGCGCGCAGCCGCTCCTCCGGCAGGTCGGCGATGAAGCTCAGCATGCGCGGGTTGTGGGCCAGGCCGAGCAGGTCGGCGATGCCGGTGAGCAGGGCCATCCGGTCGTCGGCCGCCTCCCGCGAGCCGTACCGGTTGACCAGGTAGGCGCGGATCTGCTCCTCGGTGAACTCCTCGATGCCGAGCACCCGGCGGTTGGGCAGCAGGCCGACCTTCTCGCCGAGCGCGGTCATCACCTGGCTGCGCGACTTGAAGTGCTGGGTCCGCCCGGCCACCACGATCTTGGCCTTGTCCTCCGCCGCGCGCAGCAGGGTGTCCAGGTGGTCGGCCGCCCGCTCGTACGTCACCCGGGTGACCAGCTCGTCGAAGCCGTCGAACAGCAGCACGATGCGGCCCTGGCGCAGCATGTAGTGGAACGCCTTGAGGTCGATCAGCTCCTCGCCGTGGTTGGCGAGGTGCGCCGCGACCAGCCCGGCGACCGAGTGCGCCTTGTCCAGGGCGCGCAGCTCGATCAGGATCGGGATGAGGTGCGGCAGCTCGGCGGGGATGCGCCGGGCCACCTCGCGCAGCGAGAACGTCTTGCCCCGGCCGAAGTCGCCGAGCACGAGCACGAACCGCCCGTGGTCGGCCGCGAGCAGCCGCATCAGCTCGCCGCCGAGGTCGTCGCGCACCTCGCCGCCGTTGCGGTCGAGCTCGCGGAACCGCTGCGGCACGTACAGCTCCGGCGGGTAGCGCCGGTCGCCGCGCAGCCGCGCGGTCTGCCCGGCGACGTACGCCGACAGGTCGAGCAGGCCCTGGAACTCGGTGAAGCTGCGCAGGCGCAGCCCGCGCCGCAGGGCGTCGTCGCGTAACGCCCGGGGCGGCGGCGGGCCCTGGTAGACCAGCTCCGCCGCGTGCTCCAGCCCCGCCGCGTGGACGTGCCCGAGGAACGCCTCGATGTGCTCCTCGCCCGGCTCCCCGGCGTGCGCGCCGACGAGGACCTGCCGGACGAAGCCGTCCTCGGGGTGCGTGACGAGCAGGCGCGGCGGGTCCCCGGCCACCCGTTTGATCTTGGCGCGTTCGAACCGGGTCTCGCAGACCTCGGCGATGAGGTCGAGCAGCAGGTCGGCCGGGCCGGCGGGCTCCTCGGGGGCCTCCTCCGGCGGTTCCGCGACCGGCGGTGGAGGGCTCTGCGGGCGCCATCCGCGCCAGTGGTACGGCAGGACCTCCGGCTCGCGCAGCTCCGGCCGGTCGCGGGTCCACCGGCGCAGCCCCTCGGGCGTGAACTGGAGGATCTGGTGGCGTCCCGGAGCGAGCGCCGGCACGCACGGCAGGCCGTTCAGCTCCCCGGCCTCGGCCGGACCGCCGCGCCGGGCGTCCCGCCCGTGGACGAGCAGGTCGAGCCGGGACCCCAGCAGGCGTTCCAGGGTGTCGGCGTCACGCAGGCCGGGGCGCGGGGGATGGGCGACGACGCCGATCCGCAGCCATCCCTCGTACGGCCGCAGCCGCTCGGCGAACCACGCCGCCTGGGCCTCGCCGACGAAGCCGTGGGCGTCCTCCTCGCGGTGGCTCATCGCGATGGTCGAGTTGATCCCGGCGACGACCGTGCGAAGCTCGGGCAGCTCGAACAGCGTCCACGGCTGGGCGCTGTCGAAGGCGGGGCCGTCGAGTCCCTGGTAGAGCTCGCCGAAGAGGGTGGAGAAGTGCCGCCACTTCGGCCAGTAGGGCGGCTGCGGACGCACGTCGTCGGCCTCGCAGGTGGCGAAGTAGGCCCGGCAGGCCGCCTTCGTGACGTCGCGCGGCCCGGGGACGACGGCCAGCCGCCCGGGTTCGAGCCCGAGCAGCACGCGCAGCCCGGTGAGGAACGCCAGTGCCTGCTCGCACTCGCGGATGCTGCCCGACTCGGTGAGGTCGCCGGTCACCACGAGCAGGTCGGGCTGGGGCACTCCGGCGTCGGCGAGGCGGGTCAGGTCGGCCCACACGCTCGCCTGCAACTCGCCCGCGTCGAGCGGCTCGTCCGCCTCCGCCAGCCCGCGCCCGAAGCGCGGCCCGGCGACGTGCAGCACGGTGACCGACGACGCGCCGCCCGCGCGCTCGGCCGTGGGGAAGGCCGGCTCGGCGGCCGGGGACCGCCGCGCCCGGGGGATCCGTACGGCGGGCGGGGGGTCGGCGGGCGGCCGGAGGGCGCGCGGGCCGTGCGGACTCGGTGTGCTGTCGGCGGACCCGGCCGGGAACCTGGGCGCCTCATCCGGTTTCGCCCGCCCGGCCAGGGCCTGCCTGATCCGGGTGAGCAACAGCCGCCGCGCCTCGCCGGGGTCGGTCACGCCGAGGAGGTCGACCCAGGTGATCGTGGAGAGCAGCCCGTCGAGCGGGCAGTCCTCCAGCCGGACCGTCACGAGCTTGTTGGACGGGTTGTCCGGATCGGCGCGCAGCGCCGCCTGCCACTCCAGCCTGCCGTACCGGGACCCCAGGTAGTTGCGGGTGAGCACGGCGACGACCAGGTCGGCCTCGCTGACGCCGCGGTCCATGAAGTCGATGAAGTTGGTGCCGGGCACGAAGTCCCACGCCTGGAGCATCGTGCGGTAGCCGGCGGCTTCGAGCTGCCAGGCGATCCACGTCGCCCACCGCTCGTCGGCGGGGGAGTAGCTGACGAAGATCTCCGTTCTGGCGTCCCCGCGCCCGCTCATGCCGCCCCCTCACCCGGCGGCATGGGCCTGCGTACCGCCCGTTGCCTGGTGATTCGCCGGCTCATGCCTTGATCGCCGCAATCGCCCATCGGCAGCCCCCATCGACGTGCGTCATGGGGCCCAGTATTCCCGCTGTCACCGACGGTTTGGAGGGGTTCGATCATCTCGCCCCCGGGGGATAGGGTGTCCGCGTGGCGAGTGGGCTGCGGCGGCTGAGCGTTCTCGACTGGATCAGGTTCGGGCTGCTCGCGGCGGGCCTGGTGTTCGTGGCCACCGGCCTGCTGCCGGCCGAGACGGCCAGGGAGAGCGTCGGGCGCATCGCGCCCCTGCTGCTGTTCCTCGGCGCGGTCATCGTGCTCGCCGAGCTGACCAAGGAGGCGCGGGTCTTCGACGTGATCGCGACCCGCATCGCGATCGTCGGCCGGGGCAGCTACGCGAGCCTCTTCCTGCTGTGCGCGGCGTTCGCCTCTCTGGTCACGATATTTCTGAACCTGGACACGACGGCCGTCCTGCTGACGCCGGTCATGCTGGCCCTGGCGCCCCGCGCGAAGATCGCCCCGCTGCCGATGGTGATGACCACGGTGTGGCTGGCCAACACCGCGAGCCTGCTGCTGCCGGTCTCCAACCTCACCAACCTGCTCGCCATGAACCGCGTCGCGCTGACCACCCAGGAGTTCGCCGCGCGTATGTGGGCGCCCCAGCTCGTCTCGATCGCGGTCACGATGGCCTTCCTCTGGGTGTTCTTCTGGCGGCGCGGCGAGCGGGGCGAGGACCGGTACGAGCCGCCGCCGCCGGTCCCGGTGCCCGACCGGGTGCTGTTCGGCGTCTCCGGGGTGGCCTGCCTGCTGTTCATCGCCGCGATCCTGGCGGGCGTCGAGATCGGCGTCGCGGCCCTCGTCGCGGCGGTCGCGGTGGTCGCCGCCTTCGCCTGGCGCGACCGGGCGAAGCTCGTTTGGGGCCTGATCCCCTGGCGGCTGCTGGTCTTCGTCACCGGCCTGTTCCTCGTGGTCCCGACGCTCAGCCGCCTCGGCCTGGCGGACGTGATGCGCGCGCTCGTCGGCGTGGGCGGCGACGGAGATGGCGCCTACCGCGCGGCCGCCGCCGGGGCCGCGCTGTCCAACGTGGTCAACAACCTCCCGGCGTACGTCGCGGGCGAACAGGTCATCCCCGCGGCCAACCACACGCAGTTGCTGTCGCTGCTCGCGGGCACCAACCTCGGCCCGGTGATCACGCCGTGGGGGTCGCTCGCGACCCTGCTGTGGTTCGAGTGGTGCCGCCGGGGAAACGTGCGGGTGCCGCTGGCCAAGTTCGTCGCCACCGGCGCGGGCCTCGCCGTGACCGGCCTCGCCGCGACGGTGACCGTCCTGGTCCTCACCGGCTGAGCGCCCCGCCACGCGGTCCCGGCCAGGCGACGTACGCGTGGAACGCCTCCTTGGGCTCCCGCGACCCGTCCGGCAGGCAGCGGACGACGCCGTACGCCGCGAGATCGAGGTCGTGGACGGGGTCGGAATGGTGGGGATAGCTGTAGGACGCGTACGTGAAGAGGAAGGCCGTGTCCACCCCCTCCTCGGCGAAGACGTCCAGCAGCCGGTGATCTCGGCGGCCTGCTCGTGCTCGTCGCGGACCAGCGGCTCCCGCCGCGTACGTCACCCGGCCACCGAACTCCGCCCGCACGACCGGTGCCGCGCGGGCCAGGAAGCCGTTCAGCCGCCGGTTGAACGAGCCTTTCAGCGCCAGGTTCGCGACGAGCCGGGGGACGGAGGTGAACGTGCGCATCCGGGCGAACGCGTCCCGGCCGAGGACGAGCCCGCGCATGAAGAACGTCAGCTCCCGGCCGGCGACGAACACCACCCGGTCCGAGCCCGCGCGCAGCCGCTCGGCGGTCTTCGCGCATTCCGACAGGTAGGGCAGCCACTCACCCGGCCGTGAGTTGTGCGGGTCGGGCGAGAACCACACCTCAAGCCCCTCGGCCAGGGCGTGCTCCGCCGCGACGGTGAGCCGGTCGAGGGCCTCGCCGAAGATCCGTACGGCGGCGCAGCCGAGGTCGCGGCGGATGACCCGCATCTCCTCACGCACCTGGCCCGGGTCGAAGCGGGGCCGCGAGGGCCGGTCGGGGGTCGTCCGAACGCCCACGTCGTAGTTGATCGCCTTCCGCATCGCTCCACCCTTCTCGATACAGTGTATCGACACGATACACTGTATCGGGTGAGTGTGATCTGGGAGCGGCCCGAGCCGGGCGAACGCAGGGCCGTACGGCTGAGCAGGGAGGCCGTCACAGCCGCGGCCATGGCCCTCGCCGACGCCGAGGGACTGGAGGCCGTGTCGCTGCGCCGGGTGGCCGCCGCGCTCGGGACCGGCCCCATGCGCCTGTACGGCTACCTCGATTCCAAGGACGACCTGCTCGACCTGATGATGGACGCGGTCTGCGGCGAGATTCCGCCGCCTCCGCGCGGCGACTGGCGGGGGGAACTGCGGGCCATCGCGCGGGACACCCAGCGCACGGCCCGGCGTCACCCCTGGTACGTCACGCTGCTCGGCACCCGCCAGCCGTACGGGCCGAACGGGCTCGCCTACTCCGAGCGGCTGTTCGCGGCCGTGGCCCGGCTGGGGCTGCCGGCGCGACTCACCGTCCACGCGGTGGACGCGGTCCGCGCCTACATCGCGGGCTTCCTGCAACTGGAGTTGCTGCCGGGCCCGGAAGCCGAGCCGGAGGAGGAGAAGCTGGCCTACCTGGCCCGATCGGTCGCCACCGGGAAGTATCCGACGCTGGCGTGGATCATCGCCGAGTTCGAGGCGGTCGGCCCGGAGGAGGCGTTCGCCGAGGGGCTCGAACGCGTTCTCGACGGCATCGCCGCCGCCCGGCCCGGCGCGCCCTGACCTCCCCCTGCCGTCGGCTATGGACACCCCTGAGAACGACACGGGAAAAAGTTGTGGAAATCCTCATGGGTCATGCGGGTGGTCCTGGTATGGGATCGTCCCGTGACAGATGAACAGCGCCCATCGCGGCGGCGTCTCCCCGCGGGAGACATCGCCAGGATCAGCGTCTTCGCCGCGCTGATCGCCGTGCTCGGCCTGCCGGGCACGCTGAACGTCTTCGGCGACGTGGTGCCGATCACGTTGCAGACGCTCGGCGTCATGCTCGCCGGGGCGATCCTCGGCACCTGGCGGTCCGCCCTCGCCGTCGCGGTCCTCCTCGTGTTGGTCGCCGCGGGGCTCCCGCTGCTCGCCGGCGGGCGCGGCGGCCTCGGCGTCTTCGCCGGCCCCTCGGCCGGCTTCCTGGTCGGCTGGCTTCCGGGGGCGGCCCTGACCGGCTGGATCGTCGAGCGCGGCGGCCGCGCCCCGGGCACGATGCGGATACTCGCCGCCTGCCTGGCGGGCGGCGTCGGGGTCGTCTACCTGTGCGGCATCCCCGTACAGGCCCTGGTCACCGGCCTCTCCCTGGGCAAGACCGCCCTGCTCAGCGCCGCGTTCCTGCCCGGTGACCTGATCAAGGCGGTGCTGGCGGCGGTCGTGGCGCGGGGCACCCAGCGGGCCTACCCGGACGCGGTCCCGGCGGTGCACCGCGAGCGGCTGCGGGCCGGGGGACGGTGATCCGCCCGTGCCGGTAGCCGACCGGGTCCTGCGCCACGCCGCCGGCCGTCCGCACCACGTCGCGGTGTCCGGCCCCGGGGGCGACCTGACCTACGCCGAGCTCGCCGGCCGCGCCGGACGGGCCGCGCGTCACCTGCGCGACCGGAGGGCCGGGCGCGGCGCGCTGGTCGCGGCCGGTCAGGCCGACCCGGTGGCCCTGCTCGTCGCCGTGCTCGCCTGCGACCTCGCGGGGGTCACGCCGCTGCTCTGCGACCACACGTGGAGCGAGGAGCGGCGCGAGCAGGTCATGGCGGCGGTGCCCGTCACCGCCCGGTTCGACGCCCCGCTGCCCGGAGCGGACGGCCCGCCCGTACGGCACGATCCGGCCCCGGACGACCTGACCTGGGCCTGCTTCAGCTCCGGCAGCACCGGAAGGCCGCGCGCTCTGGTGCGCACCCGCGCCTCCTGGACCGGGTCGTTCCCCCACCTGGACGAGCTGACCGGGATCGGCCCGGACGACGTCGTGCTGATCCCCGGCCCACTGGTCTCCTCCCTGTACGGCTTCGCGGCGGCGCACACCCTGGCGTCGGGCGCCACCGCCGTGGTGCCCGGCCGGTGGTCTCCCGCGGCGCTGGCCGGGCAGCTGCGCCGGGCGACCGCCGTCCACGTGGTGCCCCACCGGCTGCCGGCCGTGCTGGACGCGCTGGAGGCGGCCGGGGGCCCGCTGCGCACGGCCGTGGTGGGCGGGGCCGCCCTGGACCCCGCCGCCCGGACCCGGGCGGCGGAGGCCGGAGTGCGTGTGGTGTCCTATTACGGCGCGACCGAGCTGTCGTTCGTCGCCGTGGACGCCGACGGCAGCGGGCTGCGGCCGTTCCCCGGCGTCGAGATCGACGTCAGGCCGGAGCCCGGGCACTCCCTGGGCGAGGTGTGGGTGCGTTCCCCCTGGCTGTGCGAGGGCTACCTGGCGGGCGCCGCCGGCCCTCTGCGCCGGGACGGCGACGGCTGGACGACGGTCGGCGACCTCGCCGAGCCGTACCGGCCGGGTGACGTCCTGCGGCTGCGCGGCCGCGGCGACGGCGCGATCCAGACCGGCGGCGCCACGGTGGTGCCCGAGGACGTCGAGGAGGTGCTCAGGAAGGTGCCGGGAGTGAACGACGTGGTCGTGGTCGGCACGCCGCACCCGTACCTCGGCGCGGTCGTCACCGCCGTCGTCGAGAGCGCCGTAGAGGGCGCCGTCGGGGGCGTCGTGCGGACCGGCGGACTTTCCCGGGCGGCTCTGGAGGAGGTGGCGCGCGCCGAACTCGACCCGGCGCAGCGCCCCCGGCGCTGGTACGCCACCGGGTCCCTGCCCCGCACACCCGCCGGGAAGCCGGCCCGCGGCCTGCTCGCCGCCCACCTCGCCGCCCGTTTGACCGGCGACCCGGAGAGCGGCTCCGCGAGCCGAGGCCCCGAGAGCGATGGCCTGGGAAGCGACGCGGAGATCTGGCGGCTCGGCTGAGATGGACGACCAGCCGGTGATCGTGGCGGCCCGCCGTACCCCCATCGGCACCGCCGGTCACGCCTTCGCGACCGTGCCGGTCCACCGGCTCGCCGCGCCCGTCGTCGAGGCGGTGGTCCGCGACGCCGCGCCTCTCGGCGTTCCGGTGGACGACGTGGTGCTGGGCAACTGCACGGGCCCCGGCGGCAACCTCGCGCGGGTCTGCGCGCTGGCCGCCGGGCTGGGGCCGGAGGTGCCGGGCGTCACCGTCGACCGGCAGTGCGGCAGCGGCCTCGCCGCGATCCTGCTGGCGGCCCAGGCCGTACGGTGCGGGGAGGCCGCCCTCGTCGTCGCCGGCGGGGCCGAGAGCGCCTCGACCGCGCCGCTGCGGGTCCGCAGGCGGGAGGGCGAGCCGGGCGAGCCGTACGAACGGGCGCCGTTCGCCCCGGAGGGCCACCCGGACCCCGACATGGGCCCGGCGGCGGAGGCGCTCGCGGCCGCGTACGGCGTGACCAGGGAGCGCCAGGACGCCTACGCCCGCCGGAGCCACGAGCGGGCGCTGGCCGCCCGCGCGGCGGGCCGGTTCGCGCGGGAGGTCGTCCCGATCGGCGGCCGGACCGACGACCAGCGGCCGCGCGTGCTACGGCCCGCGTCGCTGGCCCGGCTGCCCGCCGCGTTCGTGCCGGGCGGCACGGTGACGGCCGGCAACTCCTCCCCGGTGAGCGACGGCGCCGCGGCCGTGGCCGTCGTGCCGGAGCGGCTGCGCGCGGCGGCCGGCCTGCCCGGCCTGCGCCTGCTGGCCGGGACCGTGACCGGCTGCGACCCCGCGCTGCCCGGATGGGGGCCGGTGCCCGCCGTACGGCGGGTGCTGGAGCGGACCGGGACGGACCTGGCGCGGGTGGCGGCGGTGGAGATCGTGGAGGCGTTCGCGGCGCAGGTGCTCACCGTCACCGACGCGCTCGGTCTCGACCCGCTCGGCGCGGACGCGGACCGGGTCTGCGCCGACGGCGGCGCGCTCGCGCTCGGCCATCCCTGGGGCGCGAGCGGCGCCGTCGTGGTGACCCGGCTGTTCGGCCGGCTCCTGGGGGAGGGGGCGCCGCCGGGCACGCTGGGCCTGGCGGCGGTCGCGGTCGGCGGCGGTCTGGGGATCGCCGCCCTGTTCGAGGTGGTCTGAGTGATCCGGCTGACGGACGTCCATGTGCGGCTCGGGCAGCGGGAGGTACTGCGTGGCGTCACGGTCACGCTGACCGAGCGCCGGGTGGGGGTGATCGGGGCCAACGGCTCGGGCAAGAGCACGCTCGCCCGCCTGCTCAACGGCCTGGTGCTGCCGTCGTCGGGCACCGTCACGGTGTCCGGGCTCGACACGCGCCGCCACGCGGCCCGGATCAGGCGCGGGGTCGGGTTCCTGTTCACCGACCCCGACGCGCAGATCGTGATGCCGACGGTGGCCGAGGACGTCGCCTTCTCGCTGCGGCGCAAGGGCCTGCCGCGCGAGGAGACCGAGCGCCGGGTGCGGGAGACGCTGGAGAGGTACGGCCTGGCGGACCACGCCGACCACCCCGCCCACCACCTGTCCGGCGGCCAGAAGCAGTTGCTCGCCCTCTGCTCGGTCCTGGTGCTCGAACCGGAGATCCTCGTCATGGACGAGCCCACCACCCTGCTCGACCTGCGGCACTCCCGGCAGGTCGCGGGCGTGCTGCGGACCCTGCCGCAGCAGGTGGTGGTGGTCACCCACGACCTCGCGCTGCTGGAGGACTTCGACCGCGTGCTCGTGGTGGACCAGGGCCGGGTCGTCGCCGACGCCGATCCCGCGACCGCGATCGGCCACTACCGGAAGATGATGGCGTGAAGGGCCTCACCGGCGCCTACGTGCCGGGCGGCTCGCCCCTGCACCGGCTGCCCGCGGGCGTCAAGCTCGCCGGGCTCGCCGTGTGCTGCACGGTGCTCCTGCTGCTGCGCCCGCCCGCCGCACTGGCGGCCGCCGCCGCCGTCGTGGCGGCCCTGTATGCCGTGTCGGGCGTGGGCGCGGCGGCGGCCTGGGCGCAGGTGCGGCCGGTCCGCTGGTTCGCCCTGGCCCTGTTCGGGATGCAACTGGTGGTCGCGGACCTGTCCGGCGCGGTGTCGTCCACGCTCCGCGTCGTGCTCGCGATCGCCCTCGCCGGGCTGGTCACCCTCACGACGCGCACCAGCGATCTCATGGCCTTCCTGGAGCGGTGCCTCGCCCCCGCGAGGTTCGCCGGGCTCGACCCGTTCCGGCTGTCGCTGCTGCTGTCTCTCACGCTGCGCAGCGTGCCGGTCGTCGCGGAACTGGCCACCCGGGTCAGGGAGGCCCAGCGCGCCAGAGGGGTCGAACGGAGCCCGCGCGCCTTCGCCGTCCCGCTCGTGGTGGGCGCCCTGCGGCACGCCGACGCCCTGGGCGAGGCGCTCGCCGCCCGCGGCCTGGACGACTAGACCGGGGGGAGGGCGGGAGCGAGGCGGCGGGCCTCGGCGACCAGGTCGAGGAGGTCGCCGACCAGGGCGGGCGGCGCGGCGACGAAGCTGCGGTCCTCGGGCGGTCCCTCGGCGGACGCCTCGAAGGGCCTGCCGTCGAACCCGCGGATGTCCACCCCGGCCTCCCGCGCGATCAGCGCACCGGCGGGCAGGTCGAGACCCTCGGCGTGGTAGCCGATCATGCCGTCGATGTCGCCGCGGGCGAGCATCGCCCAGCACAGCAGCGGCGCCCACAGCTGGAGCACCCGCCGGGCGCGAACCTCCATCGTCATCCTCAGCGACCGCGCCGCCCGGTCGCGCCGGGAGACCCCGTGGCCCTGCGTCCAGCCCAGCACCGGGCCGTGCGGGAGGTCCCGCCGCGGCGGCCCGGTCAGCGGCCCCGCGGGCCCGGCCGCCCCGGCGCCGCGTACGGCCGACCAGGTGTGGCCGGACACCGGTTCGTGTACGACGCCCACCACCGGGCGGGAGCCCGCGCACAGCGCCAGGCCCACGACGTACGCCGGGAGGCCGATCGCCACGTTGTTGGTGCCGTCGAGGGGATCGACCAGCCAGGTCCACCCTCCGCCCGCCGGGTCGTCCCCGGGGCGGCCCGCGGGCGGGCCGGGATCGGATCCGGCATGGACCCCTGACTCCTCGGCCACGATGCGGTGGGCCGGGAACGCCGCCCGGACGCGTTCGATGATCAGCTTCTCGGCGGCCAGGTCGAGGTCGGTCACGACGTCGCCCGACGCGCCCTTCGGCCGGGCGACGGCCGCGCCAGGCACGCTCTCCCTGAGCATCGACCCGGCGGCCAGGGCGGCCTCCACGGCTATCCGCCTTGCGTGTTCGAGGTCCACAGGCTTCTCCTGGCCAGCTCGGCGGCACGTGCGGTCTCGGCGGCGTCGAGGCGTTCCCGCCTGACGTGGTGGAGGGGCGTGGCGAGCGGGCCGAGCGACAGGTCTCCCCGTTCCGGCCTGACGCGGCCGAGGGCCACCGTGGCGGCCTCGCCGTCCTCGGGGATGACGCTGCTGTGGAAGGCGCCCGCGACGAGCGTGTAGGTGTCTCCCGCGCCGAAGAGATCGGCGCGCCCGGGGGCGTACCTGACCGTCCTGCCGGTGGGCCGCAGGACGTCGCCCTCAGGGGTGCTGACCACCTCGAACACGCGATGGGTGGGGGACTCGGCCGTGTCGGTCAGCGCGGCGTGGACGTTGCGCACCTGGCCGTACAGGACGTGGCTGATCAGGTCCCAGCTGTGGCAGTGGATCTGCGAGGTGGTGCTGCGCGCGGGCCGCGCGGCGGAGGTCCAGATGTGCACGCACACCCCGATGCCGCCGTCGCGTTCCACGGGGAGGCAGAGGAACCCGAGCGGATGCCGCACGCCGAGGACCGGGGTGCCGCCCGCCGCGATCTCGGTGAGCACGCCGAGCGCCCACTCGCGGGCGTTCCCGCCCGTCAGCAGGCCGAGCACCTCCCGGTATCTCATGGCCGGCGGCTCATGGCGCGTACGGGTCCTTGGCGCGCAGGGCCTTGCGGGTGACGTCGACCACGTCCCGGTCGGTGAACGACTTGGGCAGGGGCAGCTCGACGCCGTCGAACAGCCGGCGTACCTCCTCGACCGTCGGCTCGTCGCTCAGCTGCACCGACCGGTAGCGGTCGATCGGCAGGCGGCGGGCCTGCTCGAAGCTGGTGCGCAGCTCGGCGCCGCAGCTTCCGTAGAAGAACGAACCGCTGTAGGCGATGATCGCCCGGTTGGGGTCCTCGGAGGTCATGATGAGGGCGTGGTCCGACATGTCCCAGCGAAAGGTCGTCATGACCGGGGACAGCCCGACCGCGATGTCGAGCAGGCCGTACCGCTGGCGGTACCAGAACGCGGCCAGGACGCTCGCGTACGACTCCTTCCTGGCGCGTTCGGTCGTCCACATCTCGCCCGTGCCGTCAGGGCGGTCCGACAGCGACCTTCGGTAGTGCGCGTAGCTCTCGCACACCGCCTCGTCGGTGGGGTCGATGATCTCCATCCGGATCGTGAGGTGCCGCCGGTCGCGCCGTGCGGCGGCCACGCACTCGGGGAGCGTGACGGCGCGCATGTAGGTGCCGGTGCCGCCCTTGAACGTCCAGTGGTCGGTGCCCCGCCGCGCGTCGGCGTGCGCCTGGGCGATCTCGTGCCGGCTGCCGAGGATGCGGATGACCGCCATGTCCTCCAGCGCCCTGCGGGTGCCCGCGACCAGCTCCTCCAGCTGGTCGAGGCGGCCGAGACGCTCGGGCAGCCGCGCCAGGACGCCGGAGGTGGCGTGCATGGCCTCCTCGACCGGCTCCTGCCGGGCGCGGTCACGCAGCAGCGCGGTCGCCACCAGGGCCAGGACGACCAGTGTGGTGCCGCTGACGAGCTGCGACTTGACCTTGTCGGACAGCACGTCGTCGGGCAGCACGCCGAGCACGCCCACCACCACGGCCAGCACCAGGGCGATGGCGCCGTCGACGTTTTTGCCGGCCCACGCGGCGGCCTGGCCCACGGCATCTCGCAACCCCGCCATAGGTCCGCCCCGCCATCCCGTGCTTGCCGGCATCCCGTGATCCCCGGCTGGCATCGTAACGAGAGCGTCATGCCCCGGCAAAGGTCCGGCGGGGTGACGTGCGGCTGCCCCTCGCGCCGGGCCGTGAGCGGGACCCCGGCGTGCGGAGGGGACCGGAAATGTCGGTGGCCGCGCGTAGGTTATGAAGGTGTGAACGGCGGCGGGCCGGGCGCGTCCCCGGTTCCCGCCCGGCGGGCGGGGCGAGCGAGGAGCTGAGCGGCGATGACATCCATGATGGACCTGAAGCGCAGGGTCGCGCCCTTCCAGGTCGTCACCGACATGACGCCGTCCGGCGACCAGCCCACGGCGATCGCGGAGCTGGAGCGCCGGGTCGACGCCGGGGAGAAGGACACTGTCCTGCTCGGCGCGACCGGCACCGGCAAGACGGCCACGGTCGCGTGGCTCATCGAGCGGGTCCAGCGGCCGACGCTGGTCATGCAGCCGAACAAGACGCTCGCCGCCCAGTTCGCCAACGAGCTGCGCGAGATGCTGCCGAACAACGCGGTCGAATACTTCGTGTCGTACTACGACTACTACCAGCCCGAGGCGTACGTCCCGCAGAGCGACACCTACATCGAGAAGGACTCCTCGATCAACGAGGAGGTCGAGCGGCTGCGTCACTCGGCCACCTGGTCGCTGGTGTCGCGGCGCGACGTCGTGGTGGTCGCCTCGGTCTCCTGCATCTACGGCCTGGGCACCCCGCAGGAGTACGTCGACCGGATGGTCAAGCTCAAGGTCGGCCAGCAGATGGACCGCGACCAGCTGCTGCGCAAGCTCGTCGACATGCAGTACGCCCGCAACGACCTCGCCTTCACGCGGGGGACGTTCCGGGTGCGCGGCGACACGGTCGAGGTCATCCCGGTCTACCAGGAGCTGGCCGTCCGCATCGAGATGTTCGGCGACGAGATCGAGAAGCTCGCGACGCTCCATCCGCTGACGGGCGAGGTCGTCGCCGAGGACGAGGAGCTGCACATCTTCCCCGCGTCGCACTACGTGGCCGGCCCCGAGCGGATGGAGCGGGCCATCGGCGGCATCGAGGCCGAGCTCGCCGAGCGGCTGGCCGAGCTGGAGCGGCAGGGCAAGCTGCTGGAGGCCCAGCGGCTGCGCATGCGCACCACCTACGACATCGAGATGATGCGCCAGGTCGGCACCTGCGCCGGCATCGAGAACTACTCCCGGCACATCGACGGACGTGGGCCCGGGACGGCGCCGCACACGCTGCTCGACTTCTTCCCCGACGACTTCCTGCTCGTGCTGGACGAGTCACACCAGACCGTCCCGCAGATCGGCGCCATGTACGAGGGAGACGCCTCGCGCAAGCGGACCCTCGTCGACCACGGGTTCCGCCTGCCGTCGGCCATGGACAACCGCCCGCTGAAGTGGGAGGAGTTCCTGGAGCGCATCGGCCAGACCGTCTACCTGTCCGCCACCCCGGGGCCGTACGAGCTGGGCCGCAGCAAGGGCGACGTGGTCGAGCAGGTCATCCGCCCCACCGGCCTGGTGGACCCCGAAGTGGTCATCAAGCCGACCAAGGGCCAGATCGACGACCTCATGGAGGAGATCCGGGCCCGGGCGGAGCGGGACGAGCGGGTCCTGGTCACCACCCTCACCAAGAAGATGGCCGAGGACCTGACCGACTACCTGCTCGAGAACGGCATCCGGGTCCGCTACCTGCACAGCGAGGTCGACACGCTGCGCCGCATCGAGCTGCTGCGCGAGCTGCGGATGGGCGAGTTCGACGTGCTCGTCGGCATCAACCTGCTGCGTGAGGGCCTCGACCTGCCCGAGGTGTCGCTGGTGTCGATCCTCGACGCCGACAAGGAGGGCTTCCTGCGGTCGGAGACCTCGCTGATCCAGACCATCGGCCGCGCGGCGCGAAACGTGTCCGGCCAGGTCCACATGTACGCCGACAAGGTCACCCCGAGCATGGAGCGGGCGATCGAGGAGACCAACCGGCGCCGGGCCAAGCAGGTCGCCTACAACGAGGCCAACGGCATCGACCCGCAGCCGCTGCGCAAGAAGATCGCCGACATCCTCGACAGCCTGGTCCGCGAGGACGCCGACACCGCCCAGCTTCTCGGCGGCGCCGGGCGTCAGCAGTCGCGCGGCAAGGCGCCGGTGCCGGGGGTCGCGTCCCGCGGCGCGGGCCAGCACGCGAAGGCGATCGCGGGCGAGATGCCCCGCGCCCAGCTGGAGTCGCTGATCGAGTCGCTCACCGAGCAGATGCACACCGCCGCCGCCGACCTGCAGTTCGAGGTGGCCGCCCGGCTGCGCGACGAGATCAAGGAGCTCAAGCGGGAGGTCCGCGACATGCGCGAGGCCGGCGTGAAGTAACGCCCCCTGGCGTTCACCCCACGGCCCCGGCCCTTCCGGTGCGGACCGGCGTCACGTGACGCCGGTCCGCGCGGCCGGGTCCGGGCCTCCGCGCGGCCCTGGGATGAGCCTCAGCTGTAGGCGGCCTGGCGCAGCGCGTTGTCCAGCGCGACGCGGGCGGCGTCCGTCAGGTTGCGGTCGTAGGTCACCACCACCGATATGCCGTTGTCCCACATGGCGAAGAAGGCGCTGAAGGCGTTCGGCCGGGTCGCCCTGGACTGCCAGTTCCCGTGGTGGAACACGTTGCGCCCGTGCGCCGTGGGCACCACGAACACGCCCAGGGACGCGGCCGGCCTGCCGCTGACGGCGGAGGCGTCGATGAAGCGGTGCGCCGCGGGGCTGAGCAGCCGGGCGCGCGGGTCGAAGGCGCGGGCGAACATCGCGTAGTCGACCGCCGAGATCTCCCAGCCGCCGAACGCCTTCATGGCGCGGGTGCCGGGGCCGATCCTGCCGGTCGCGCCACGCGGCGCCAGCGCCATCCGGCGGCAGTAGCTCTCGTACGGCTGCCCGGTGACGCTCTGGATGACGAGGCCGAGGATCGCGTAGTTGATGTTGTTGTAGACCTCGTCGTGCTTGGCGCTGATCGGCCGGGCCAGGGCGCGGCGCGCGAGGGTCACGTCGGAGTACGAGGCGTTCCTGACGCCGACCAGCCCGCTCTGCGTGGGGTCGTAAGTGATCCCGCTGGTGTGCCGGAGAAGCTGCTCGATGGTGATGTTGCGCGCCGTCCGGCTTGCCCGGTACCCCAGACGCAGCCGGAAGCTCCGCGGCATCGCCGCGAGCCGCGTGTCGAACCGGAGTCGCCCGTTGTCGATGAGCGACATGAGGCACACGGCGGTGATCGGCTTCGACAGCGAGGCCACGTTGACGGGTTTCTCCGCCGATATCTCGTTGTAGCCGTAGGAGCCGACGAGGGCGTTGTCGCGCATCACGGCGAGCCCGGCGTTGCTGACGCCGTTGGCGGTCATCCACTGGTGCAGCGCGGCGTCGATGCGGTCCTGGACGCCCGCCCGGGCCGCGGCACGGGTGCCGGCCAGGGCGCCGGCGGGGAGCGGCGCGGAGACCAGCACCGCCGCCGCCGTCAGGATCGGCGCCACGGCGCGCCTCAGCGAAGTGATCACGGGGGAACCTCCGGGGTGTCGAGACGAGGGACTCAGGAGCGGGGACACGGGTCACGGCCGGGACGAGGAAGCCGGGGCCGGCCCTCGGCGGAGGCCCGCTCTGTGAGGGAAGGACGTCGGTGCGGGCGTGTTGTCACGTTCCATCGATCAGGACCATCCGGAAATCACCGAAATAGTGATGTTTTTCTGGCCAGCCGTCGGCAAGTCAGGCGGATGCGGGTCGCGGAAGGCGTGGGCAGGAGCGAACCGCCGGGGACATGGAGCCGGGGTCGTCCGTTGAGGGGAAGGCGGGAGTTTCCCGTCGTATCGAGGAGGTGGCTCATGTTCGCGGCGCTCACCGGGCTCGGGCTGTCGACCGCGGCCGGGCTCAACGCGTACATCCCGTTGCTGCTCGTCGGCGTGCTGGCGCGCGTGACCGACGCGGTACGGCTGCCGCACGAGTACGCCTGGCTGTCCGACACCTGGGTCCTCGCGATCATCGCGGTGCTGCTGGTCGCCGAGTTCGTCCTCGACAAGGTGCCGGTGGTCGACCACGTCAACGACATGATCCAGACGGCGGTGCGGCCGGCGTCCGGCGGGGTGGTCTTCAGCGCAACGGCCGCGGCGGCGAAGCTCGACGACTCGGCCTGGATGGCCGATCACCCGGCGGTGGGCTGGATCCTGGGCATCGCGGTGGCCCTCGCCGTACATCTGCTGAAGGCCGGGGCCCGGCCGGTGGTCAACGCCACCACGGCCGGCGTGGGCGCGCCGGTGGTGAGCACGGTCGAGGACGTCGGCTCGCTCGGGATGAGCCTGATCGCGATCTTCCTGCCGGTGCTCGTCGTGGTGGCGCTGGCCGTGCTGGCGTTCGTCGCCTGGCGGGTGCTGCGCCGCGTACGAAGGTTCAAGGAGGCGCGCCGCGCCCGGGCGGCGTCCCCGCCTGTCTGACCCGTGCCGCCTCTCTGACCCCGTGCCTCTCCTGTCTGACCCATGCCGCGCCCGCGCCTGTCCGGACCCCGCTCCGACAGGCTCCCGCTCAGGCCGTCGCAGGGCCGGGCGCGAACCGGCCGGAGGACAGGTGTCAGCCCATGAACGGGGGCGCTCGTACTCGCCGCGGGTGTGGCGGGCCGTGCGGATCGCCGCCGGGGAGGGGTGGGTCAGGACAGTGGGGCGGGTCTGCCTGCCGGATGCGGTGGGGAGAGCGGGGTGCGGGCGATGGCGGAGGGGCTGTGCCAGCCGAGGCCGGGGGAGTGCCGGCGGACGACCTTGGCGGGCACGCCGGCGATCACGGAGTGGTCCGGGAACTCGCCGCGTACGACCGCGCCGCCCGCGACCACCGACTGACGGCCGATCCGGGTTCCGGGCAGGATGATCGCCCCCGTGCCGATCCAGGACCCCGAGCCGATCGAGACCGGCCTGTTGCGCGGCCACTGGCGGCCGATGGGCGTCTCGGGGTCGTCGTACACGTGGTTCTGGTCGGTGATGTAGACGTAGGGACCCGTGAACACGTCGTCGCCGATGTCGATCGACTGGTGGCCCACGATGTGGCTGCCCCGGCCGATCGAGCAGCCTCCGCCGATCCGGACGATCGAGTCGGGGCCCAGGTCCACGCCGGGCCCCATCCCGGCGGAGATCGAGACCCGCTCCCCGACCAGCGTGTGCGGCCCGATCTCGATCCACTGCTCACCGAAGATCGCGCCCTGGGGGAACGAGATGCACACTCCCTCGCCGAGGCTGCGGAACCGGTATGCGCCGGTGGCGGCGGGGGTCACCGCCGCCGCCTCCCGCACGTAGGCCCACCAGCGGTGGACCATGCGGCCGACGGCGCGCTTCACGAACGACATAACGCGACAAGTTACCGCTTGGTCGTCTTGTCCCGCTATTGCGGATTAGTGCACGTGACAAGCCCAATGTTGCCCAGCGTTTGATATTCTGAGAGCCCGTGGGCAGGCGGCGTCCATCCGGAGCGCCGGTTCTACAAACGACCACGGGAGTGTTCCTTGCGCAGCGCCGCACAAACCAAGCATCTGTTCGTCACCGGCGGCGTCGCCTCCAGTCTCGGCAAGGGGCTCACGGCCTCCAGCCTCGGGCGCCTCCTCAAGCTACGCGGTCTCCGCGTCACGATGCAGAAGCTCGACCCCTACCTGAACGTCGACCCCGGCACGATGAACCCCTTCCAGCACGGCGAGGTGTTCGTGACGGACGACGGCGCCGAGACCGACCTCGACGTCGGCCACTACGAGCGGTTCCTCGACACGGAGCTGCACGGCTCCGCCAACGTCACCACCGGCCAGGTGTACTCCAACGTCATCGCCAAGGAGCGGCGCGGGGAGTACCTGGGCGACACCGTCCAGGTGATCCCGCACATCACCAACGAGATCAAGGACCGCATCCGGGGCATGGCGGGCCCGGACGTGGACGTGGTCATCACCGAGGTGGGCGGCACTGTCGGCGACATCGAGTCGCTGCCGTTCCTGGAGGCCGTCCGGCAGGTCCGCCACGAGGTCGGCCGCGACAACGTCTTCTTCCTGCACGTCTCCCTGCTGCCGTACATCGGCCCGAGCGGGGAGCTGAAGACCAAGCCCACGCAGCACTCGGTCGCCGCGCTGCGCAGCATCGGCATCCAGCCCGACGCGATCGTCTGCCGGTCCGACCGCCCGATCACCTCCTCGCTCAAGCGCAAGATCAGCCTGATGTGCGACGTGGACGAGGACGCGGTGGTCTCGGCCGTCGACGCCGCGTCGATCTACGACATCCCGAAGGTGCTGCACACCGAAGGGCTCGACGCGTACGTGGTGCGCCGGCTCGGCCTGCCGTTCCGCGACGTGAACTGGACCGAGTGGGACCAGCTCCTGCGCCGGGTCCACCGCCCCGCGAAGGAGGTCACGATCGCGCTGGTCGGCAAGTACATCGACCTGCCCGACGCGTACCTGTCGGTGACCGAGGCGCTGCGCGCGGGCGGCTTCGCCAACGACGCGCGGGTCAACATCCGCTGGGTCAAGAGCGACGACTGCGAGACCCCCGAGGGCGCGGCCCGCGAGCTGGACGGCGTCGACGGCGTGCTGGTCCCCGGCGGTTTCGGGGTGCGCGGCATCGAGGGCAAGGTCGGCGCCATCCGGCACGCCCGCGAACGGCGCGTCCCGCTGCTCGGCATCTGCCTCGGCATGCAGTGCATGGTCATCGACGCGGCCCGCCACCTGGCCGGGATCGAGGACGCCGACAGCACCGAGTTCGACGCCGAGACCGCCGACCCGGTCATCTCGACCATGGCCGACCAGAAGGACGTGGTCGCCGGCGAGCGCGACATGGGCGGCACGATGCGGCTCGGCCTCTACCCGGCCAAGCTCACGGACGGCTCGCTCGCCCGGCGCCTGTACGGCAAGGCGAAGGTGGAGGAGCGGCACCGGCACCGCTACGAGGTGAACAACTCCTACCGCGACCAGCTGGAGAAGGCCGGCATGGTGTTCTCCGGGCTGTCGCCGGACGGCCGCCTCGTGGAGTACGCCGAGCTGTCGACCGACCTGCACCCGTTCTTCATCGGCACGCAGGCGCACCCGGAGTTCCGCTCCCGGCCGACCCGGTCGCATCCCCTGTTCACGGGTCTGGTCCAGGCCGCCCTCGAGTACGCGGGCGAGCGCGAGAACGCGGCGAAGGCGGGACGGGCCAAGTGAACGCCGAGGACGCGGGGATCATGGAGAACGCAGGGACCGTGGACGCGGTGAACGTGGAGGACGTCGAGGAGTCCTGGAACGTCGTCGCCACCACCCGGCACTTCGCCGGGCGGGTCATCTCGGTGCGCACCGACACCGTGGAGATGCCCGGCGGCGTCGTCGCCGACCGCGACTACGTCGTCCATCCCGGCTCGGTCGCGGTGGTGGCGCTGGACGACGAGGACCGGGTGCTGCTGATCCGTCAGTACCGCCACCCGATGCGGCGCCTGATGTGGGAACTCCCGGCCGGCATCCGGGACGTGCCGGGGGAGCCGCTGGTGGAGTGCGCGGCACGTGAGCTCGCCGAGGAGGCCGCCTACCGGGCGCGCACGTGGCACACGCTGGTCGACCTCGCCACCTCGCCCGGCATGTCGGACGAGCGGATCCGGATCTTCCTCGCCCGCGACGTGGAGCCGATCCCCGACGAGGAGAACACCTACGTGCGCGAGCACGAGGAGACCGACATGCCGGCGGTCTGGATTCCCCTGGTCACGGCGGTCGAGAAGGCGCTGAGCGGAATGATCCACAATTCTCCCGCCGTCGCCGGTATCCTCGCGGCGTACGCTGCTTCCGCCGACGGATTCAAGGGCCTTCGTCCCGCCGGCGCGCCGGAGGCATGAGTCCGTAGGAGACGTCCTGAGCGAGCCCGAGGCGGTGCTGTCCAGTTACCTCGCCCATCTGGCGGTGGAACGGGGGCTGTCTGCCAACACGCTCGCGTCCTACCGGCGTGACCTGCGCCGATACGTCGAGTACCTCCGGGCGCGCGGGCTGGAGACGTTCGGGCAGGTCGCCGAGGCGGACGTGGTCGCCTTCCTCGCCGCGCTGCGGGAGGGCGACGACGACCACCCCGCGCTGGTCGCCAGTTCGGCCGCCCGCGCCGTGTCGGCCGTACGCGGCCTGCATCGCTTCGCGCTGCGGGAGGGTGTGGCCGGGCACGACCCGGCCCACGAGGTGCGCCCGCCGCGCCAGCTCCGCAGGCTCCCCAAGGCGATCACCGTGGCGGAGGTGGAGCGGCTCATCGCCGCGTGCGGGCCGGAGGACGCCCCGCTCGCCCTGCGCAACCGGGCGCTGCTGGAGGTCCTGTACGCCACCGGCGCCCGGATCTCCGAGGCGGTGGGGCTGGCGGTGGACGACGTGCCCGCCGGCCACGCCGGTGGCCGTCACCTCGGCCTCGACAGCGGCCAGGGCCACGACCAGGTGCGGCTGCGCGGCAAGGGCGGGCGGAGCAGGATCGTGCCCCTCGGCCGCTTCGCCCGTCAGGCGCTCGACGCGTACCTGGTCAGGGCGCGGCCCGGGCTCGCCGCGCACGGCCGGGGCACCTCCGCGCTGTTCCTCAACGCGCGGGGCGGGCGGCTGACCCGGCAGGGCGCGTGGGAGGTGCTTCAGGTGGCGGCGGAACGGGCCGGGCTGTCCGGCGTATCACCGCACATGTTGCGACATTCGTTCGCAACCCACCTCCTCGACGGCGGAGCCGACGTTAGGGTTGTCCAGGAGTTGCTCGGCCACGCCTCGGTGACCACCACGCAGGTGTACACCTTGGTGACGGTCGACAAGCTCCGCGAGGTCTACGCAGCGGCGCATCCCCGCGCCCTGCATTGAGGCACGCATCCGCGGACCCGTGGCGCGCCGCCTTGCCGCATACGTGCCGACCCTTTAGATTCGATCAGGTTCGAGGCCGTCAGGGGAGGACCAACAGGTGACTGCGACCACAGAGCCGACGTGGACCGCGAGGTCTCCAGGCGGTGCGATCGGGCCTACCGGCCGTCCCACCCCCGTGTTCCCCGATCCGATACCGCCGGAGTCCCACGGACCCGCCCGGATCGTCGCGATGGTGAACCAGAAGGGCGGCGTCGGCAAGACGACGACCACCATCAACCTGGGCGCCGCGCTCGCCGAGGTGGGGCAGCGGGTGCTGCTGGTGGACTTCGACCCGCAGGGCGCGCTGTCGGTGGGGCTCGGCATCGACCCCCGGCCGCTCGAGGCGACGGTTTACGACCTCCTCATGGAGGAGCCCGACGTCACCGTCGAGGACGTCCTGCTCGACACCACCGTCGACGGCATGCAACTCCTGCCGAGCAACATCTTCCTGTCCGGCGCGGAGATCAGGCTCGTCAACGAGGTCGCGCGTGAGTACGCCCTGCAGCGGGCGCTGGAGCCCCTGCTGCCGCACTACGACATCTGCCTGATCGACTGCCAGCCGTCGCTCGGCCTGCTGACGGTCAACGCGCTGACCTGCGCGCACAGCGTGATGATCCCGCTGGAGTGCGAGTTCTTCGCGCTGCGCGGCGTGGCGCTGCTGATGGAGTCGATCGGCAAGGTCCAGGAGCGGCTCAACAAGAGCCTGGAGATCGACGGCCTGCTCGCCACCATGTACGACCCCCGGACGCTGCACGCCCGCGAGGTCCTTTCGACGATCATGCAGGGCTTCGGCGACAAGGTGTTCCACACCGTCATCAACCGTACGGTGCGGTTCCCGGACGCCACCCTCGCGGGAGAGCCGATCACCCAGTTCGACCCCGGCTCGATGGGCGCCACCGCCTACCGTGAGCTGGCCCGTGAGCTGCTGGCCAGGTGGCCCGCCCGCGTCTGACCATGACGATGTAGGTGCCGGCGCTCGCGCCGGTGGAGGACAATGGCAGGCGTGACGACCGGCCAGGAGACGGACCAGGGGAGCGGGGAGAGCGCGCCGGGCGGCTTCCAGGTCCATCTGGACGTCTTCGAAGGCCCCTTCGACCTGCTGCTCGGGCTGATCTCCAAGCACAAGCTGGACATCACCGAGGTCTCCCTGCACAAGGTCACCGACGAGTTCATCGCGTACATCCGGTCGCGGGGACCCGAGTGGGACCTCGACCAGACGAGCCACTTCCTGCTGGTCGCGGCCACCCTGCTCGACCTCAAGGCGGCCCGGCTGCTGCCCACCGGCGAGGTGGAGGACGAGGAGGACCTCGCCCTGCTGGAAGCCCGTGACCTGCTGTTCGCCCGGCTGCTGCAGTACCGCGCGTACAAGGAGGTCGCGAAGATCTTCTCGGGGCGGATGGCCGAGGAGGCGTTGCGCTTCCCGCGCGCGGTGCCGATGGAGAAGCGCTTCGCCGACCTGCTGCCCGAACTCGTGCTCGGCATCGGGCCCGCGCAGCTCGCCAGGATCGCCGCCAGGGCCTTCACGCCCAAGGCGCCGCCGTCGGTGTCGGTCGCGCACATCTACCAACCGCTCGCCAGCGTCCGGGAACAAGCCGCTATCCTTGTGGAGCGGCTGAGGCGGGTGCAGACGGCGACCTTCCGGGCACTGACCGCCGACTGCTCGGGGACGTTCGAGGTCGTCGCCCGGTTCCTGGCCGTCCTTGAGCTGTTCAGGGAGGCCGCGGTCTCCTTCGAGCAGGTCGAACCGCTCGGTGACCTGTACGTCACCTGGACGGGAACCGCCGACGGCGACGTCACGGTCGGCGACGACTACGACGAGGGCCGGAGCGAGGAGCGACCGGCGGAGCCGTCCGGCGCACCGGAGGAATGACCCGCCCGCGCCGGGCGCGGTGACGCGGCGGAGACGGCGCGCCGGAGGCGGAACCACGGACGACGAGCGAGGAGCGATGGCAGCGAGCGGCACCCCCGGTTCCACCGACGGCACAGACGGCGCTCCGGACACCGGCGCCACTCACGTGACGCCCGGGCCCGCCGGTGACGCCGTGCTCGCCGCCGAGGTCGCGCCGTCCCTGACGGACGACGCCGGATCCGGCGGCGAGGAGACGCCTTCGGAGGGGCCGTCGCTCGCGCAGGCGCTCGAGGCGATCCTGATGGTGGTGGACGAGCCGGTCGCGGAGATCACGCTCGCGCAGGTGCTCGAACGCCCGACGGCGGAGGTCGCCGCCGCGCTCCGCACGCTGTCGGCGGAATACACGGCGTCCGGGCGGGGTTTCGACCTTCGGGAGGTGGCCGGAGGCTGGCGCTTCTACACCAGGGCGGAGTGTGCCGCGCTGGTGGAGAGGTTCGTCAGGGACGGTCAGCAGGCGCGGCTCACACAGGCCGCGCTGGAGACCCTCGCCGTGGTCGCCTACCGGCAGCCGGTCAGCCGGGCCCGGGTGGCGGCGGTGCGCGGCGTGAGCAGCGACGGCGTCATGCGGACGCTGGTCGCACGAGGCCTCGTGGAAGAGGCCGGAACCGACCCGGAGAGCCAGGCGGTGCTCTACCGGACGACGAGTTACTTCCTGGAGAGACTGGGGCTGCGGAGCCTCGACGAGCTTCCCGAGCTCGCCCCGTTCCTCCCGGACGACGTGGAAATTCTTGAGGAGCAGAAGTAGTGAACAACAGGCGTGGCACCCCGTCCGGTGAGGGACGCGGTCGGAGCCGGAGCACCGGTCAGCAGGGCGCGAGCGCGCGTGGATCCCGTGGCGGGTCCGGCGGCTTCCGTCCCCAGGACGACCGGCGCGGCGGTTCCCGCGTCCCTGGTTCCCGGTCCGGGTACGGTTCCGACTCCAGGCAGGACTTCAGGTCCGACTCTCGATCCGACTCTAGATCCGACTTCAGGCGGTCCCGCGACGAGGGCGCCCCGCGCGGCGACCGGTACGGCGACCGCCCTGCCAGGGACGCCCGTGCAGGGGACGCCCGTGGCGGCGACCGCCGCGACGCCCGCCCCGGCGGCCGGCGTTTCGGCGATGACAACCGCACGTCGTTCCGCGCCGAGCGCGGCGGCTCGCATGGCGGGTACGGCAGGCCCGAGGCCGGTCGCTCCGGCGACCGCGACGGCGGGCGCGGCTTCGGCCGTGACCGTGATTTCGGCCCTGAGCGTGGTTCCGACCGCGACCGTGGTTCCGACCGCGACCGTGGTGGTTTCGGGCGTGACCGCGACGGCGGGCGTGGCTTCGACCGCTCAGGTGGCTCCGACCGTGCGCGCGGGTTCGGCCGTGACCGCGACGGCGGCCGTGGCTTCGACCGCGACTCCACCCGTGACTCCGGCCGGGACCGGGACGGCGGCCGTGGTTTCGACCGCGACTCCGGCAGGGAGCGTGGCGGACGTGAGTTTCCGTCCGCGGGCCGCTCCACCTTCCGTACGGAGGGGGCCGGGACGCGCGGCCGGTACGGCAGGCCGGAAGGCGGCCGGGACGGTCTGCGGGACCGTGGGACGGACCGCGGCTCCGACCGCCCCTTCCGCGGCGGCGAGGACCGCGCCGACAGATACGCCGGCCGGAGCGCCGGCGGCGACAGGGACTCCTGGCGCGGCGATCGCGAAGTCCGCGGCGACCGGGACTCCCGCACCGGCCGCGGCACCGACCGGGACGGCCGCGCCGAGCGGGGCGACCGGAACGAGCGGGCCGGTTTCCGGGCCGCCCGCGGCGGGGCCGGGACCCGGCGTGACGAGGTGCAGACGATCGGCCGCACCGGTGGCGCGACGCGGGGCCGCTTCGGCGGTACCGAGGGGGGCGCACGACGCCCGGTGCGCGGCGCCGGCGCGGGCCGTCCCTCCGGCGCCGGGTCGGCAGGGAGCCGGGGCGCGGGTGGCCGGAGCGCGGGCGGTACGGGCGCAGGGGCCCGGGGAACGCAGGGAAACCCGTTCAAGACGTCCCGGCAGCCGCTGCGCGACCCCGACTTCTACGACGAGAACTACACGGACGAGCGCGACACCACCGAGGTGCCGGGCGGCGACCGGCTCCAGAAGGTGCTCGCCCAGGCCGGGGTGGCCAGCAGGCGGGCCTGCGAGGAGATGATCGGCGACGGCCGGGTGACGGTGGACGGCCAGGTCGTGCGCCGCTTCGGCGCCCGCGTCGATCCCGCCAAGCAGATCATCCACGTGGACGGCAAGCGCATCCCGACCTCCGCCGAGACCGTCTACTACGCGCTCAACAAGCCGATCGGCGTGGTGAGCACGATGGACGACCCCGAGGGCCGGCCGTGCCTGCACGACTACGTGCAGGACCTCGCGCCCCGGCTGTTCCACGTCGGGCGTCTCGACACCGAGACCGAGGGCCTGCTGCTGTTCACCAACGACGGTGAGCTGGCCCACCGGCTGACGCACCCGAGCTTCGGGGTGCAGAAGAAGTACTGGGCCAAGGTGCCCGGCCCCGTCTCGCGCGACCTGCACAAGGTGCTGCGCAAGGGCGTGGAGCTGGAGGACGGCCTGGCCAAGGTCGACGAGTTCCGGATCGTGCAGGAGCACGGCCAGCAGGCGCTGGTCGAGATCGTGCTGCACGAGGGACGCAAGCACATCGTCCGGCGGCTGCTGGAGGCGGTCGGGCACCGCGTCATCGACCTGGCCCGCATCGAGTTCGGACCGGTCAAGCTCGGCCGGCTGAAGCCGGGCACGGTGCGCACGCTCACCGTTCAGGAGATCGGCGAGCTGTACGCGGCGGTCGGCCTGTAGCCTGGCAAAACTGCGGGCATACACCCGCAATCCGGGCAGAATTAAGCCGAACAGGCGGTAGATGGGCCGCGCTCGTCGTCACGGCGGGCCGGCCCGTCTCAGCGAGAGGGGAACGACATGGTGCGGGCGATTCGCGGAGCCGTCCAGGTCGAGGGCAACGATCGTGACGCGATCCTCGCCGGGACGACGGAACTGGTGAGCGAGGTGATGGGCCGCAACAACCTCACCACCGACGACGTCATCAGCGTGATCTTCACGTGCACGCCCGACCTCACCGCGGAGTTCCCCGCCCTCGCCGCGCGCAAGCTCGGGTTCCACGACGTCCCCCTGCTGTGCGCGACCGAGATCGACGTGCCGGGCGCGCTCCCGCGCGTGGTGCGGCTCATGGCCCACGTGCAGACCGACCGGCCGCGGCAGGAGATCCAGCACGTGTACCTGCGCGGCGCCGTGGCGCTTCGCGTGGACATCGCCCAGTAGGGAGACGGTCCGGGCCACAGGTCCGGCAGAACGGGATTCTCCCATCCACAGGCATTCGCCCGCGGGCCGCGTCCCCGGGACGGTGACGGCAGGAAGAGCACGATGACTCCCATCGAGGGCGCCGGGATCGGCAGCGTGGTCGTTGTCGGGACGGGCCTCATCGGCACGTCCATCGCACTGGCGCTGCGGCAGCGGGACCTGCGGGTCTTCCTCGCCGACCGGGACGCCGGAGCCGTACGGCTGGCGCGTGAGCTGGGCGCGGGGGAGGACTGGACGGGCGCGCGGCAAGTGGATCTCGCGGTCGTCGCGGTGCCGCCCCAGTTCGTCGCGCAGCAACTGCTCGACCTGCAGAAGCAGGGCGCCGCCCGCTTCTACACTGACGTGGCCAGCGTGAAGGTCCTTCCGCTGGCCCAGGCGGCCCAGCTCGGCTGCGACCTGACGACGTACGTCGCGGGGCATCCGCTGGCCGGCCGCGAGCGGTCCGGTCCCGCGGCGGCCCGGGCCGACCTGTTCCTCGGCCGCCCGTGGGCGTACTGCCCGACGGAGGACGCCGCGCCCGAGGCGGTGGCGGCGGTGCGGGAGCTCATCGACCTGTGCGGCGGCAACGCCGTGCGAGTGGACGCCGGCGAACACGACCGGGCCGTGGCGGTCGTCTCGCACGCTCCCCACGTGACCGCCGCGGCCGTGGCCGCCCGGCTGGCCGAGGCGCCGGAGACGGCGCTCGGGCTGTCGGGGCAGGGCGTGCGCGACGTCACCCGGATCGCCGCCAGTGATCCTGCGCTGTGGATGGGCATCCTCTCGGGCAACGCGCTGCCGGTGGCCGAGGTGCTGGAGGCGGTGGCGGACGACCTCGGCGCCGCCGCCCGATCGCTGCGCGCGCTGGCGGGCGACGGCGCGGCCATGGACCAGATCGCCGACCTGCTGGCACGCGGGGTGCGCGGCACCGGCAGGATCCCCGGCAAGCACGGCGGCCCGGCGCGCACGTACGCGGTGGTGCAGGTGCTCATCGGCGACCGTCCGGGCGAGCTGGCCCGCCTGGTTCAGGCGGCGGGCGAGACGGGTCTCAACATCGAGGACATCCGGCTGGAGCACGCCCCCGGCCTGCCGCTCGGCGCAGCGGAGCTGTACGTCCAGCCGGAGGCGGCGGCCCCGCTGTCGGAGGCCCTCCGTGAGCGCGGCTGGCAGGTCGCCGGCTAGACCGGCCCGCCCGCCCCGGCCGGGTGACCTCCGGGCAGACCGAGCGAACGCCCGGCCCCTGACCAGAAGGCCCCGGACCGTCGGGGCCTCCGCCCGGCCGCCGATGCATGCTTTCCCCCGGTATCCCGGTAGCCTCGGGGACGACGATTCCGAAGGAGAAGGAGAGACCGGTGTCGGGTCTGGTCGTCGCGATGGACGGTCCCTCGGGGTCGGGCAAGTCGAGCGCGTCGCGGGGCGTCGCGCGGGCGCTCGGCCTGCGTTACCTCGACACGGGCGCCATGTACCGGGCGGTCACGTGGTGGATGCTCCAGCGGGGCGTCGACCTGGAGGACCCCGCGGCGATCGCCGCGAGGTCGGCCGAGCCCACGCTGACGATGACCACCGATCCGGACGCGCCGGGTGTCGCCGTCGACGGCGTCGACGTCAACGGGCCGATCCGCGGCGCCGAGGTCACCGGCGCGGTGTCGGCCGTGAGCGCGGTGCCCGAGGTGCGCCGCCGGCTCGTGGCCCTGCAGCGGGAGATCATCGCGAGTTCCCTGCCGGGCGGGGGGATCGTGGTCGAGGGGCGCGACATCGGCACCGTGGTCGCGCCGGACGCGCCGGTCAAGATCTACCTCACCGCGAGCGCCGACGCCCGCGCGCTGCGCCGTACGGCGGAGCTGGAGGGGACGAGCGTGGAGGCGCAGAGGGCCGCGATGGCCCGCCGCGACACCCTCGACTCGACGCGCAAGGCCGACCCGCTGGCGAAGGCCGCGGACGCCGTGGAGCTCGACACCACGCCGCTGGACCTGGACGAGGTCATCGCCGAGGTGCTCCGGATCGTCAAGGAGCGGGTCTGACGGATGAGGCAGGGTATGGACGTGACGGTGGAGTACGACGAGGACGAGGGCGGCTGGATCGAGGCCGAGCTCGCCGAGCTGTCCGCCGAGGAGGCGGAGCGGGAGCCCGATTCGGGCCCGCTGCCGGTCGTCGCCGTGGTGGGGCGCCCCAACGTCGGCAAGTCGACGCTGGTCAACCGCATCATCGGCCGTCGTGAGGCGGTCGTGGAGGACGTGCCCGGGGTGACCCGCGACCGGGTGACCTACGAGGCCACCTGGCGGGGGCGGCGGTTCACGCTGGTGGACACCGGCGGCTGGGACCCGGACGCGACCGGCATGGCCCTGCGCATCGCCGAGCAGGCGCAGATCGCGGCCGAGCTGGCCGACGTGATCCTTTTCGTGGTGGACGCGAGTGTCGGGGTCACCGACTCCGACGAGGCCGTCGGGGCGGTCCTGCGCCGCGCGGGCAAGCCCGTCGTGCTGGCCGCGAACAAGGTCGACAACCAGCAGATGGAGCTGGAGGCGTCCGGGCTGTGGTCGCTCGGCCTGGGCGAGCCGCGCCCGGTTTCGGCCCTGCACGGCCGCGCCAGCGGCGACCTGCTCGACGTGGTGCTCGACGCGCTGCCGGAGACGCCGCCGCAGACGTTCGGCGAGCGGCGCGGCCCGCGCCGGATCGCGCTGCTCGGCAAGCCCAACGTGGGCAAGTCGTCGCTGCTCAACAAGGTCGCCGGAGAGGAGCGGGTGCTGGTCGACCCGATGGCCGGCACCACCCGCGACCCGGTGGACGAGCTGGTCGAGCTGGGCGGCACGACGTACCGGTTCATCGACACCGCGGGCATCCGGCGGCGCGACCGCGAGCTGAAGGGCGCCGACTTCTACGCGGCGATGCGCACCCGGGCCGCGCTGGAGCGGGCGGAGGTCGCGGTCGTGCTGATCGACGCCTCCGACGTGCTGACGGAGCAGGACCTTCGGATCATCGGCCTGGTCATCGAGTCGGGCCGGGCGATGGTGGTCGCGTTCAACAAGTGGGACCTGGTCGACGAGGACCGGCGTTACTACCTGGAGAAGGAGATCGACCGGCAGCTCGTCCGCACGCCCTGGGCGCTGCGGGTGAACATCTCCGCGAAAACCGGCCGCCACGTCGAGAAGCTCGCCCCGGCCATCGAACGGGCGCTGGAGTCGTGGGGCACGCGGGTGCCGACGGCCCGGCTCAACCAGTTCCTCACCGAGCTGGTGCAGGCCACGCCGCCGCCGGTGCGCGGAGGCAGGCAGCCGAAGATCCTGTTCGCCACCCAGGCCTCGACCGAGCCGCCGAAGTTCGTGCTGTTCACCTCGGCGTTCCTGGAGGAGACCTACCGCCGCTTCATCGAGCGCCGCATCCGCGAGGAGTTCGGCTTCGCCGGCTCCCCGATCGACGTCACGATGAAGATCCGGGAGAAGCGCAAGAAGAAGTGACCCACCGGCCGCGCGCCGCGGAAGCCGCGGCCGTGGTCATGGCGGTGGTCGTGGCGGTGGCCGGGGTCAGACTCCGGAGCCGCGCCGGGAACTCGCGGACGGCCGGGCGGCGGCCGACAACAGGGTGAGCGCCGCCTGCCGGGCCTGCTCGCCCGTGCCGGCCGTGCCGTGGTGCGCCGCGACGGCGGTGGCGCCCTCGACCAGCATGAGCAACTGCCGCCCCAGGAGGGGCGGATCGGTGGCTCCGGCACGCTCGGCGATCCCCGTCAGCAGGTCGAGGTAGCGATCGAGGTGGCGTGCGGTGATGGCGCGCACGGCCTCCACGTGATGCTGGGCCGCCGCGTTCAGCATCGCGCAGCCGCGGAAGACCGGGTCCTCGTACCACTCCCGCAGCGCGTCGAACACCGCGGCGAGCTGGTCACGGGGGTCGTCCCCGGCCTCCGCGGCGGCCTCGGCCAGCCAGCGGGTCACCCGTTCGCTGCGGGCCGTGAGCATGGCCTCCACCAGCCCGTCCTTGGTGCCGAAGTGCCGGTAGAGCGTCTCCTTCGACACCCCGATGGAAGCGCACAGCTCGGCCACGCCGACGCCGTCGAGCCCACGCTCGTACAGCACGGGGGTGGCCGCCTCCAGAATGGCGGCACGGGTGCGCTCCGGGTCGATCGTCGAGCCCTTGGGAACCGGCATACCTAGATGGTACCGATCGGTTCGATGCGTTGCTACGATCTGAGATCGTACCGATCGGTTCGATCTCTGGAGTGTCATGTCCCACCTCTTCGCCGTCGGCATGCGGGCCGGGCCCGAGACACGGCAGGCGATGCGGCTGGCTCTCGGCACCGCGTCGGCCCTGGGGCTGGCCCGATTCGCGTACGGGCTGCTCCTGCCGGCGATGCGGGACGAGTTGCGGTGGACCCTGGCCGAAGCCGGAGCGGTGAGCGCCGCCAACGGACTGGGCTACCTGCTCGGTGCGCTGATGACCGCGGCCGCCGTTCGCCGCCGGGGCGCCGCGGCCGTCTTCCGATGGGGGATGGTCCTCACCGCGCCGGCGCTGGCGGCCACCGCGACGAGCGACGCCTATCCGGTGCTGCTGGCGGCCCGAGCCGCGGCCGGGACGGCAGGGGCCGCGGTGTTCGTCAGCGGCGGCGTCATCGCCTCACGCCTCGCCGCCCGCGCCTCCTCCGGGACGCCTATCACCGTCTACTTCGCGGGCACCGGGCTGGGCATCGCCGTCGCCGGCGCCGGCATTCCGCCGCTGGGCGGCCATTGGCGGCCGGCCTGGGTCGGCCTGGGCGTGGCCGCCGGGCTGGCGGCGCTGGTGAGCTGGACCGCCGCCCAGGCCGGGGAGGAGGCGTCGGCCGTCACCGCCGGGCGGGCTCACCTGCGCCCACTACGGGGGATCGCCCTGGCCTACCTGCTGTTCGCCACCGGTTACATCACGTACATCACCTTCCTGTCCGCCTACCTCGCCGAGGCGCCGCTCGGGCAGGTGGTACTCGCCTGGACGGCGCTCGGCCTGGCGGTGGTGGCGGCGCCCGCCCTGTGGAGCCGTCCGACCACCCGCTGGCACGGCACCCGGGCACTGACCGTGCTGCTCGGCCTCCTGGCCGCCGCCGGAGCGGCGCCGGCGATGGCGGCGCCCGCACCGCCGGTCATCCTGGCGTCCGTGGTCGTCTACGGGGCGACGTTCATGGGGGTGCCCGCCGCCGTCACCGCGATCATCAAGGCGAACACCGCGCCCGCGGACTGGACGGCCACGCTGGCGGCGTTCACCACACTCTTCGCGGCCGGGCAGACCGCCGGTCCGTGGCTCGCCGGGCTCGTCGCCGACCACACCTCGGCCGGCGCCGCCCTGGCGTGGACCGCGATCCTGTGCGCGGCGGCGGCCCTGGTCGCCGCGTTCGCCGATCCCACACGTAACACCCCGCCGGGCCGCGCCGAGAAGACGCCCGGAGGGGAAGCGTCCATGAGACAGTGAGGAGCACGACCATGACGACCTTCGTCCTGATCCCCGGAATGTGTCACGGTGGCTGGTGTTTCCAGGACCTCGTCGAGGACCTGCGCGGCCACGGCCACCGGGCCCTTCCGCTGACGCTCAGCGGAGTGAGCGAACGCGCCCACCTGCTGCGCGGCGGGGTGAACCTGGACACCCACATCCAGGACGTGACCGGCGTGCTGGAGGCCGGGGACGTCCGTGACGCGGTGCTGGCCGGGCACAGCTACGGCGGCATGGTGATGACCGGGGTGGCCGACCGCCTGCCGGGCCGGGTCGCCGCCCTGGCATACCTCGACGCCTTCGTGCCGGAGGACGGCGACTCCTGCTGGACCCTCGCCTCCGAGCAGGAGCGGCAGTGGTACGCGGACGTGGAGGAGACCGGATACGCCACGCGGCCGCTGCCGTTCTTCGACCCCCGGGCGACCCCGCACCCCGTCGCCTCGCTGCTGCAGCCGCTCCGGCTCATCGGAGGTCTCGCGAGCGTCCGGCGGCGGGTCTACGTGTACGCCGACCGGGACGTGCGGTCCGCCTTCACGAGTACGTACGAGCGGCTGCGCGAGGACCCCTCGTGGACCGTGCACGCGCTGGACAGCGGGCACAACCTCATGCGGGACGCGCCGCGGGAGCTGCTCGGGATCCTGCTCGACGCCGCCGGGCCCGGCAGGCCCGGAACCCCGCCGGTCGCCGAGGGATGGTAGGGCTGGCCCTACCCCCGGGTCTGACGTCCGCAGGATCGATCATCGGCGGGCGAGTCAATAGCGTTGGGGGCATGCGCCGACTTCTCTCCCGTCTGGCCGGTGACACGGTCTACGTCCTCATAGGGTTTCCGCTCGCGGCGATCACGTTCGTCCTCACCGTGGGCGGCCTGTCCGCCGGTGCGGGACTGCTGGTGGTCTGGCTGGGCGTGCCGATCCTCGCGCTCACCCTCCTCATGGCCAGGGGGATGGGTGACGTAGAACGGCTGCGCATGCGGCCGGTGCTGGGCCGGGAACTGCCCCGGCCGCGTTACCCGCGCGCGCCGGAGGGCGCGGGCATCCTGCGACGCACGGTCACGCCGCTGGTCGGGGGCCAGCCCTGGCTCGACGCGCTGCACGCCCTGCTGGCCTTCCCGGTCGCGGTCGCCGCGTTCTGCGTGACCGTCACCTGGTGGGCCGTGTCGCTCTTCGGGCTGACCTACCCGCTGTACGGGTGGATCCTGTCGAACATCCCGGACAACCACGAGCTGCCCGAACTGCTCGGGCTCGGCCGGGGCTACTTCGTGAACAGCGTCTTCTACCTGGCTCTGGGCGTCCTGGCCGCGCTCACGCTCTACCCGGTCGTCCGGTCCTGCGCGCTGATCCAGGCGTCGCTCGGCCGGGCGCTGCTGACCGGCGTCGCCGCGCTGCAGGAGCGCATCGAGGACCTGACCGAGGGCCGCAACGCCGCCGCCCACGCGGAGGCGGACGCGCTGCGCCGCCTGGAGCGGGACATCCACGACGGCCCCCAGCAGCGCCTGGTCCACCTGGCGATGGAGCTGTCGCGGGCGCAGCGGGAGCTGAAGCGGGACGCGAGCGCCGCGCACGAGACGATCGGCAACGCCATCAGCGCCACCCGCGAGACGCTCGACGAGCTGCGGGCGCTGTCACGCGGCATCGCCCCGCCCATCCTCGCCGACCGCGGCCTCGCGCCCGCGCTCGCCGCGCTCGCCGGCCGCTGCACGGTCCCGGTGGAGCTGGACGTCCAGACGACCGAGCGGTACCCCGCGCTGATCGAGAACACGATCTACTTCGTCACCGCCGAGGCCCTGACCAACGTGGCCAAGCACAGCAGGGCGACGTCCTGCATGATCGCGCTGACCCGGATCGGGGACGTCCTGCTGCTCACGATCGGGGATGATGGGGTCGGCGGCGCTCACGTCGCCAAGGGACACGGCCTGTCCGGCCTGGCCGACCGGCTGCGGGCGGTCGACGGCGAGCTGACGGTGCGCTCGCCCGCCGGAGGGCCGACCTCGATCACGGCGGAGGTTCCGTGCGCGTAGTGGTGGCCGACGACGCCGTCCTCATCAGGGAGGGACTCGTCCGCCTGCTGGAGGAGTTCGACTGCGAGGTCGTCGAAACGACCGGAACGGGGGAGGGACTGGTCGAGGCCGTCGTCGCCCACCGGCCGGACGTCTCGGTGGTGGACGTCCGGATGCCGCCGTCGTTCACCGACGAGGGCCTGCGGGCCGCGGTCGAGGCGCGGGAGAAGGTGCCGGGCGCGCCCGTACTGATCCTGTCGCAGTACGTCGAGGTGTCGTACGCCGACGACCTGCTGGCCGACGCGCGGGGAGCGGTCGGCTACCTGCTGAAGGACCGGGTGGTGGACGTCGAGGAGTTCATGGACGGCCTGCGCCGGGTGGCCGCCGGGGGGACGGTCTTCGACCCGCAGGTCGTCGCCCAGCTGATGGTGCGCCGGCGCCGGGACGACCCGCTGGCCTCGCTGACGCCGCGCGAGCGGGAGGTCCTCGCGCTGATGGCCGAGGGCAGGTCGAACCCCGCGATCGCCCGCCGTTTCGTCGTCACCGAGGGCGCGGTGGAAAAGCACATCCGCGGCATCTTCGCCAAGCTCGGCCTGCACGCGGAGGACGGCGACCAGCACCGCCGCGTCCTGGCGGTGCTGGCCTACCTGCGGTCCTGACGTCGCGCCACCGGCCCGCCGCAGGACGGCGCGGGCCGGGACTGCGCGGGCCGGGATGGCGCGGGGCGGGATGGCGCGGTCAGGCCGGGTGGTTGCCGCCCGTCATGTCGTACGGCGTGGTGACCCCCTCGTACGCGAGATGGAACTCCATGCCCTGCGCGGCGTGCGCGAGATCGTGGCAGTGGGACATCCACACGCCCGGGTTGTCGGCCACGAGGGCGACCTCCCAGACCTCGCCGGGGGCGACGTCGAAGGTGTCCATCGCCAGCCCGGTCGCCGGCACGCCGTTCCGGGACAGGATCCGCACGTGATGGCCGTGCGGGTGCATCGGGTGGGTGTCCGTGCCCCGGTTCACCACCCGGATCCTGACGGTCTGCCCCTGCCGGACGACCGGCGTGGGGATGTTCGGCCACGCCTTGCCGTTCACCGTCTGGGCGAGCCGCGGCAGGCCTCCGGAGACGGCGAGCGTCTTGTCCAGCACCCAGGTCGTCTCCCGGTCGAACCGGGCGGGCAGGGCCGCGGCAGAGCCGTACCGGGTGATGTCGACGATCGGCCCGGCCGCCGGCGGAGGCATCGCCGGTCCGTTGATCAGCAACGCGGGCCGGTCTCCCGTCGTCAGCAGCACCGGCCCGGAGGGCACGGTGAAGGTCAGGTCGTATCGCCCGCCCGCCGCGAGGTGCAGTCGGGCGCCGTCGAGGTCCGTCGCCCCCGGCACGTCCCCGCCGTCCACCGCCGCGATCCGGTACGGCACGCCGCTCAGGCCGAGGACCACGGGCCGGGTGTCGGTGTTCACCACCCGCAGCCGCGTACGGGCGCCGGGCGCGAGCGTGAGGCGGGTGAGCAGGTCGGACGGCGCGGCGCCGTCCACCGACAGCGTCGGGCGCGAGCCGAAGGTGTGCAGCGCGAGCACGTGGTCCTCGCTCTCCGGCGCGGGGGCCGCCGGGTCGACGACCAGCAGGCCGAAGAGCCCGCGTGGCACGGCGACGCTGGAGTTCTGGTGGCTGTGGTACCAGTACGTGCCGGCGTCCTCGGCCCGGAAGCGGTAGACGTGGGACTGGCCGGGCCAGATCGCGTCCTGGGTCACGCCGGGCACGCCGTCCTCGGCGGCCGGCACGTCGTACCCGTGCCAGTGGATCGTGACGCCCTGCCCGCTGCCCGCCTGCCCGTTGCTGGCCTGCACCGTGCCTCCCTGCACCGTGCCTCCCTGCACCGTGCCTCCCTGCACCGGCAGCCGGTTGCGCAGGACGACCTCGACCAGGTCGCCCTGCCGCACCCGCAGCACCGGCCCCGGCACCTGCCCGTTGAACGACCACGCCTCGGCGCCGCCGCCGGACGGCAGCCGTACGGTGGCGGGCTGGGCGGTGAGCGTGAAGCGGCGGACCCGCTCCCTGGCCCCGGCCGGGCCGCCGGCCGCGGCGGGAGCGGGGCCGCGCAGCAGGTCGACGGAGACGCCGCGCCCGCCCGTGTCGTGCCCCGGGTGGAGGTGGCCGCTCGCCCACCCTCCGCCGATGGTCAGGGCGAGAGCGAGGGCGAGCACGCAGGTTCCGGCGGCCTGCCAGCCGTGCCGAGGCGAGCGGGCCGGGCCGAGCAGCCGCCACGTCACGGCGGACGCCGCGGCGAACAGCGCGAGCACCGCCGCCGCCCCTCCGGTCGTGACCGGATAGGAGATCACGACCGCGCAGGCGATCCCGGCCACCGCGCCGTACGCGGTGACCAGCAGGGGGAACGCGACGATCCGGGTCGAGCCGGTCGCCGTGCCCTGCAGCAGGCGGGGCAGGCTGACGGCGGCCGAGACGAGCGCGGGCACGACGACCAGGGGCAGTGCGAGGGTGACCTTCTCCGCCACGAACCACCAGCCCGCTCCGGCCAGGCCGGTGGTGACGGCGACCCTGAGCCCGGTCACGACGATCGCCGCGGCGCACGACGCCGCGGCGATCAGTCGGGTCCGCCGACCGGCCGCGGCGGGTTGCCGCAGCCCGGTCAGGGCGATCCCGGCGGTCGCGGCCCAGGCGGCCGCGACCAGGACGAAGAGGATCTGATCGAGAGCGATCAGCCGAGCGGTGGTCACGCCGCGGCGTGCGCCGGGATCGCGGCGTCGCTCTTCGTCAGGGCGTGGGCCCGCCGGACGAGGACGACGGCCGCGGCGAGGATCGCCACGCCGTCGAGGGCGTGGAAGCCCATGACGAACAGGGAGGCCGTCGTGGTGGCGGTCTCCGTCGCCCCGGCGATCTCGGCCAGCGGGAAGATGACGAACAGCTGCACGGCCACCAGCACGAACGGAAGGATCGCCAGGCCCGCCGTCCGGCCGCCCGCGCGGGCGGCGAGGGCCGCGATCGCGGTCACCAGCGAGACGAGCGGGATGACCATCGTGCCGTTCATGGCGTGGTAGCCGATGGCGGCGTCCGGGTCGCCCGGCGCCGGATGCGGCGTCTCGAACGCGCCGAACGTGGCGAGGTAGAACTGGGCGAGCACGGCGACGAGCTGCACGACGGCGAGACCGAAGAACACCTTGCGCATTGTGGGGCCTCCTGTGAGGTACGGGCGGAGCCCCGGGGGTTCTGCGGGGCGGCGAGCGCCGGAAAGGTACGCGGCCATGGTGGACCCGCGGGTGTCCCGGGCGCCCGGGACACCCGTCCCGCCCCGCCGGGAAGTCGCGCGGGGCGAGATCGGGCGGGGCGGGGTGGTCAGCGCATCCAGGGCGGGACGATCCGGTCGGTGCCCTTGGGCGCGAGGTCGCAGGCGTCCTCGGCGGTGACCCCGCCGGGGATGTAGACCTCGGCGCCCGCGGGGGCGACGGCGATCGCACTGAAGCCCGACTCCGCGTCGCTGTGCACCCTGCGGCTGAGGTCGGCCGGCAGGACGATGGTGTCTCCCGCCTCGACGCCGTAGGTCTCGCCGTCGAGGTCGACGGTCGCGCCGCCGGACAGGAAGGTCCACACCTGCTCGCGGTCACAGGAGTGCAGGGGTCCGCTGTTGCCCGCAGGCATGTCCACGCGCCACACGGCGTGCGCCGCCCCGCCCTGGGTCGGGGAGGCCAGGGTGGTCATGACGCCGTTCGGCGTGGTGCTCCGGCGGCTGTCGGCGGAATGGATGACAGGCATCGGTGGTGCCTCCTAGAATAGACAACGCTGTTGTCCTTATAGTGAACCAGGTTGTCTATCGTGTCAATCGACCCGCCCGGATTCGAGCTGCCGCTGCGGCTCTTCCTGGGATTTCGCGTGCTCATCGATGACCTGCACGCGGAACTGGCCCGTCAGGGGCACCCGCACGCCCGGCCCATGCACGGATTCGTCCTGCAGGCGATCGGCGCGGAGGGCACGACCGCCGTGGAACTCGGCCGCACGCTGGGCGTCAGCAAACAGGCGGCGGGCAAGACCATCGACACGCTGGAGCGCCTGGGCTACGTGGAGCGTGCCCGGGACGCCCGCGACACGCGCCGCAAGATCGTGCGGCTCACACCGGCGGGCGTCGACCTGCTGACCCGCTCGGCCCGCATCTTCGACGACCTGCGGGCCCGCTGGGCCGCGGTCATCGGGCCGGAGCGGCTCAGGGAGCTGGAAGCGGACCTGCGCAGGGTGACGCCCCCGGACGTCTTCCGGCTCGACGTGCCCGGCTGGTTCGGCGCCTCCTGACCTCGGCGCCTCCTGACCCGCTGCCGTGCGACGTCGGCGCCTGGCGTCGGGCTCAGTCCGCGGAACGCCGGGGGAGGGCGAGGGCGGCGACCGCGCCCAGCAGGCACAGCCCGCAGGTGATCAGGAAGATCTCGGCGTACTCCGTGTGCAGCGCCGCCCGGACCTTCGCGGTGTATTCGGCGAGCCTGCGGGCGTACTCGGCCGGGTCCACACCGAACGGCAGCGGCGTGTCGAGATGCGCGGTGAGCGACTGGAACCGGTGGAAGCCCCACGCCGACAGCGCGGCGACGCCCAGCAGCATGCCCATCATCCGGGCCACCACGACCGCCGCCGACACGACGCCGTGCCGCGCCGCCGGGACCACGCGCAACGCCGCGGAGGAGACGGGGGCGATCACCACGCCGAGGCCGAGGCCGGCCACCACGAGGTCGACGTCCGTGCGCACCCCGGCCGAGGCCAGGTCGAGCGGCCAACGGGAGATCATCCAGTAACCCGCCGCGGCCAGGGCCATGCCCGCCACGGCCACCGGCCGCTCGCCGAACCGTCGCACCAGGAACCCGCCGAGGAACGCCGCCACCGCCAGCGCGGCCAGGAACCGGGTGAGCACCAGCGCGCCCCCCACCGCGTCGAGGCCGAGCAGCGTCTGCGCGACGAGCTGCACGTCGACCAGCGTGACCAGCAGCGCCGCCCCGGCGAGCAGGCTCACCGCGAGCGTGGCGAGCAGCGGCCTCCGGGGCACGCCCGTCAGGTCGAGCAGCCGGACCGGCGAGCGGATTTCCCACACCACGAACAGCACGGCCGCCACCGCCCCGGCGGCCACGCACGGCAGTCCCCACGGCGGCAGCACCGTGGTGCCGGGGGAGGGGTTGTACAGCCCCGCGACCAGCAGGCCGAGGGCCAGCGCCAGCAGCGCTCCGCCGCCCAGATCCGGCCGCGAGGCGTCCGCCCGCGACGCATCCGCCGGTGAGGTGCTCGCCCGTGCGGCGATCACCGGTGAGCCGTCCGGTGGCGAGACGTCCGGCCGTGCGGCGGCGTCCGTCCCGCCGGCGATCGCCGTGCCCGCGGGGGCGCCCGCTTCCGCGAGGTCCGGCGAACGACGCGGGCGCGCCGGGCCTGGTGGCGGGTGGTCCGCACCGTACGGCTCCCGGCCGCCGGGCACCGCCGCCTGTACGGCGACGGCGGCGATCAGCGTGAGCGGGAGGTTGACCCAGAAGATGCCGCGCCATCCGGCGAGCGCGGCCAGGCCCGCGCCGTACAGGGGACCGAGCACGCTGCCGAGTTCCTGCGCCGCGCCCACCGCGCCGAGCGCCACCGGCCGGGCCCGTTCGTCCCACAGGTCGCCGATGAGGGCCATCGTGATCGGCAGCAGCGCGCCGCCCGCGACGCCCTGGAGCGTACGACCCGCGACCAGCGCCGGGACGCTCGCCGCCAGGGCCGTGAGGAGGGAGCCCGCGGCGAACCCGGCCAGGCACGCGTGGATCAGCCCACGCCTGCCGTACCGGTCGGACAGCCGGCCCAGCAGCGGCATCGCCGCGACGTACCCGAGCAGGAACCCGGTCACGACCGGGGTCGCCCTCTCCAGGTGGTTGAGCGGCACGCCGACGTCGGAGGCGATGTCCACCAGGATGGTCACGACGACGTACGCGTCGAGCGCGGCGAGCAGCACGGCGGCGCCGCCGACGGCCAGCGCCAGGCGCCGGCGCCGCACGGGGGTGGCGGCGGGGTCGGTCACGGCTTGGGCGGGGTGATGGTCACGGGGGCGTCGTAGTCCCCGAGGGTGACGGCGGCCGAGCCGCCGCCGAGCGGCAGGTCGATCTTGAGCAGGCGGTTGGTGGCCTTGTCGATCCAGAGCGTGCCCGCGACCTTCTGCTGGACGCCGGGGACCAGCGCGGCCAGCGCGTCCTGCGGCAGGGTGGCCGCCACCCGGTAGGCAGCGGTGTCACCCACCTTCTCCTCCGCCTGCGTCCGCACGTCCTGGGCCGCCGACAGCAGGCCGGGCACGCCGGTGAGCACGGCGGAGGGGTCGTAGATCGCCGCGAGCTGCTGCCGGGTCATCGTCTGGTAGCCGCCGGTCGGGCCCTTGAAGTAGACCGTGTCGCCGACGAGCACGAAGTCGATCTCCTGCAGGCCCAGCATCTCGATCTGCACGGTGCCCTTGGCGTCGCCCTCCTTGGTGAGGCTGCCCTCGGCGTGCCGTACGGGCACGGCGGGCTTGTCCTTCGTCTCGATCGTGAAGGCCACCGTCTTGACCCCCCGCATCGCCTCGGCCGACCGCTTCATCAGGGCGGGGCCGTCCGGCAGGGCCGTCTCGCTCTTCGCGTCGCAGGCGGTCACGAGCAGGAGGCCGGCCACGACCAGCCCGAGGATTGTTCGCACAGCCGGATCGTAGCGAGCGGGCGGGGGTGGCACGCGTTCCCGCGGGAATCGGTTTGACGCACCTTGTCAGGGGAACTCGGGATCGGTGCGCTTCCCCCGCCACCCCGTCGTCATCACTAGTTGGTTCGCCGGACGCCGCGGACCCCCTGCAGATGGTCGATGACGGGCGCGTAGATCTGTTCCAGCTCGGACACCTGCTCGGGGGTCATCAGGTCGATGAAGTGCCGTCGGACGCTGTCCACGTGGTCCGGCGCCACCCGTCTTATCGTCTCCCACCCCTGATCGGTCAGGACGGCGAAGGTGCCCCGCCGGTCGTCCTCGCACTCTTCGCGGGTGACCAGACCCGCCGCCTCCATCCGGGAGATCTGGTGGGACAGGCGGCTGCGCGACTGGATGGTCGCGTCGGCGAGCTCGCTCATCCGCATGCGGCGGCCGGGGCTCTCGGAGAGGTTGACCAGGATCTCGTAGTCGTTCAGCGAAAGGCCGCTCCCTTGGAGCTCTCGATCGAGTTGGAGGAAGAGGAGTCGGTGCGCAGCCAGGTGGGCCCGCCAGGCGCGTTGCTCGTGCGGGGTCAGCCAGCGGTGGTGGTCCATATCGACCAGCATAAGATCAAGTGAACGGATGGAGCGGTATGCCTGACGGCGAGAACGGCGAGAGCCTGGGCACCGTGGTGGTAGCGGGTGCGGCCAATCTCGCGATCGCGCTGGCCAAGCTCGTGGCCGGTCTGATCAGCTCCTCCTCGGCGATGCTGTCGGAGGCCGCCCACTCGGCCGCCGACACCGCCACTGAGGTCGTGCTGTTCGCCGCGATCCGGCACGGCGAGCGGCCCGCCGACGCCCGTCACCCTCTCGGGCACGGCCGCGCCGCCTATCTGTGGGCGATCGTGGCCGCCTGCTTCACCCTGGTCGTGGGGGCGGGCTTCTCGCTCACGCACGGCTGGCAGACCATCACCAGGGGCGAGGATCTCGGCGACATCGGCGTCTCCTACATCGTGCTCGCGGTGTCGTTCGCGATCGAGTCGGTCTCCCTCTGGCGGGCCCTGCGCCAGTTGCGCGGCGAGGCCCGGCGCTGGCGGGTGAGCCCCGGCCGGTTGCTGGAGCGCACGTCCGACACCATGCTCAAGGCGGTCGTGCTGGAGGACGCGGCCGCCCTGATCGGCATCGCGGTGGCGGCCGTCGGCCTGGTGCTGTCGCAGCTCACCGGATCGGCCGTGTGGGACGGCGCCGCGTCGATCGTCATCGGGCTGCTGCTGCTCTGGGTGGCGCTGACCCTGATCAGGACCAACGCCTCGCTGCTGATCGGGCAGGCGCCTCCGGCCTCGCTGCAGGAGAAGATCAAGGACGTGCTGGCCGAGCAGCCGGAGGTCGAGGGGGTGGTCGAGCTCGCCGCCGTCCTGATGGGCCCCGGCCAGATCCTGGTCGCCGCGAAGATCGACTTCATGGACGAGACGACGGGGGAGCGGCTGGAGCTCGCCGCCGACCAGGTGGAGCGACGGCTCACCGAGCGCTTCCCGGAGATCAAGCAGGTGTTCCTCGACCCAACTCCCGGCCGGTCAGCCGCCGAGGAGGTGTAGCTTGGCGGGTTCGTCGGTGACGGCGGAGGCGATCACGGTGCCGGCCGTCCACTCGAGGAAGTGACGGCCCTCCCACTCCAGCGGCACCGTCAGCCCGTCCACCAGCGGCAGGGCCGACAGGTCCGCCTCGCGCAACCGCCCGAGTGTCAGCTCGCCCCGCTTGACCAGCGCCTCCTTGCGCACCCACTGGCGGATGAGGCCGCGGTTGTCGTCGCCCACCAGCTTCGCCTCGGCGGGGGTCAGCGCGAGCGCCACGAGGTTCTCGTCGGCCGGGCCACCCGTGACGTGCTCGGCGTCCACCCCGACCCGGCCGTAGCCCGCGACCGCGCAGACGTATCCGGAGGTGTGCGCGAGGCTGATCGACACCTCGGGGGCCTCGGCCAGCCAGGGCCGCCCGTGCGCCTGCCCGCACTCCTCGCAGCGCTGCACCACGGTCAGCATGCACGCGCGGGTGCCCAGCAGTTCGGCGGCGCAGTGCCGTACGAGCAGGTGGGCGGCGACGAAGTCGCGGCGGTCCCCGCTGCGGGTGAAGCGTTCGGCGCGTTCGCGCTCGGCCGGGGTCAGGGTGCCGCCGGCCAGTTCGAGCACGTCGTCGGTGTGGCCGGCCACGGCCAGTGGAGGGCGCACACCGTCACTGTAGGACAGCGATGTGACGATCAAGTGAACTGGGTGCTCCGGACGGTTCCCGCCTCGCTCACCCGCCGCCGACCGCCCTCAACCGGCCGCCGGGGCCGCCGTCCGCGGCTCGCCCGCGCTCACCCGGCGAGCGCGGACATCCATTCCTCGATCTCGTCCGCCTGGCGCGGCAGCGCGGACGACATCAGCCGGGCTCCGTCGGCCGTGATGACCAGGTCGTCCTCGATGCGGACGCCGATCCCGCGCAGTTCAGGCGGCAGCGTCAGGTCGTCGGGCTGGAGATAGAGGCCCGGCTCGACGGTCAGCACCTGGCCCTCCTCCAGCACGCCGTCGAGGTAGGTCTCCGCCCGCGCCCGCGCGCAGTCGTGCACGTCGAGGCCGAGCATGTGGCCGCTGCTGCACAACGTGTAGCGCCGGTGCAGTCCCGCGCCGGCCTGTGCCCGCGTCAGCAGACCCCATTCGACCAGCCCGTCGGAGATGACCCGCATCGCGGTCTCGTGGAAGTCGCGGAAGCGCGCCCCCGGGCGCAGCGCGGCGATGGCCGCCGTCTGCGCCTCGTACACCAGGTCGTACACCTGCCGCTGCACCGGGCCGAACCGGCCCGACAACGGCAGCGTGCGGGTGACGTCAGCCGTGTAGAGGTTGTCGCCCTCGACCCCGGCGTCCAGCAGCAGCGTCTCGGCGGGGTCGAGCCGTCCGTCGTTGCGGATCCAGTGCAGCACACAGGCGTGCGCCCCGGAGGCCACGATGGACTGGTAGCCCACCGCGTTGCCCTCCAGGCGCGAGCGCAGCCCGAAGACGCCCTCGACGTACCGCTCGCCGCGCGGATGCGCGATCGCCGCGGGCAGCGCGCGCACGACGTCCTCGAACCCGCGCACGGTCGCGTCCACCGCCTGCTGCAGCTCCGCGATCTCCCACTCGTCCTTGACCAGCCGCAACTCCGCCAGGACCGCGGCCAGCTCGGCGTCGCCGTCCGCAGGGGAGACCAGCGCGTCGACCGAGGCGTCCACCCCGCGCAGCACCCGGGCCGGGCGGCGCAGCGCCGCCGGCAGGCTCTCGATGGGCGCGCACTCGATCTGGTACGCCGCCTCGGTCTCGGCGAGACCGGGCCGGCGGCCCACCCAGAACTCGCCGTACCGCCGGTCGCGGTAGAACTCCTGCGACTCGGCCCGGGACGGGCGGGGGCGCAGGAAGAGCCGCGCCTCGCCGGACGGCTCGATGACGAGGACCTCGTCGGGCTGCTGGGCTCCCGTCAGGTAGGCGAACGCGCTGTGCGCCCGGAACCGGTGGTCGTCGTCGTTGCTGCGCGCGACCAGGGTGCCGGAGGGGATGACCAGCCGCTCGCCGGGCAGGCGTTCGGCGAGCCGGGCCCGCCGCTTGGCGGCGTACGCGGCGACGGGCAGCGGCGCCGGCGCGGTCTCCGCTGCGCCGGCCCAGCCGCCCCGCATGAACTCCGCGAGCGCCGCCGGGATCGGGAGATCGTGACTTCCCGTGTTGAGCTGCTTGTCCGTCATCGATCATCTCCAGGTGGCGGCGATATTTGGCCATCGTAGGGGCGGAGGCCCTTGACGAGGGAAGACGGTCGCTGTTGCCTGGGGAAACAGGATGCGCCGCGCCGGGCGGCCGGCGCGGGAAAGACGGGGACGAGTCCCCCGGGTGCCCCTGGGAAGGCGGTGTCGATGCTTATCGGGACGATCTTGCAGAGTAAGGGAACAGGCGTGGCGACCGTTCCACCGCACGCCACGGTGTCAGAGCTTCTCGCCCGGCTGGCGGAGCTGAACATCGGTGCGGTGGTGGTGTCGGAGGATGGCCTGTCCATCGACGGCATCGTGTCGGAACGCGACGTCGTCCGGCGGCTGCACGAGCACGGGGCCGCGCTGCTCGGCCGGCCCGTCTCGTCGATCATGACCTCGGAGGTGCGCACCTGCGGCCCGGACGCCAACGTGGACGACCTGCGCCGCACGATGACCAACCACCGGATCCGGCACGTGCCCGTGGTCCGCGACGGCCGGCTGGCGGGCATCGTCAGCATCGGCGACGTGGTCAAGACTTCGATCCAGGAACTGGAGAGCGAACGGGAGGCCCTGGTCGGCTACATCAACGGCTGACGGCCCCCCGCGGGGCGGGGCCGCCCTCGGCCGCCTCGCCCCGTGCCGCCGCGCGGGCGGCGATCTAGACTGGCTCGTGTGAAGCTGAAGCTGGACCTCCACGACATCTACAACAAGGGCAGCGAGATCGACCGGGCGCTGCACGGCATCATCCAGGAGGCCGTACGCAAGAAGGCGACGCAGGTGGAGATCATCCCCGGCAAGGGGTCCGGCCAGCTCAAGAAGAAGGTGCTGCGCTTCCTGGAGCAGAAGGAGATCAAGGCGCTCTACCACCGGATCGACAAGGACGCCAAGAACCACGGCCGTCTGTTCGTCTATTTCCAGTGGAAGTAAGGGCCCGACGCGTGATCGTTGCCGGGCGCTCTATGAGGTGACCGCTGCGCGTGCCGTGGCTCGGGGGCTCATCGGTTATTGGCCGACGCGGCCGTCGATGCGCTCGCGCAGGAGGTCGGCGTGGCCGCAGTGCCGCGCGTACTCCACGATGTGCGCCACCAGGATGTCGCGAAGCTGCAGGTCCGCCCCGTCTGGGCCGAGGTCGGAGACGCCGGCGTTCCAGGTGCCGAGGTCGGCGACTCCGGCCACGAACTGGTCGGTGCGCTCCACCTCGGTGCGCCACTGCCGCCAGGCATCCTCCACGACCGCCGGGTCGGCGATCGCGCCGTTCCAGTCGCCGTCGCGGTCCTCGTCGGTGCGGTACAGGTGCGGCGCGTCCTCGCCGGCCATGACCCGGCGCAGGTGTCTCTCTCCCTCAGTCAGATGCCGCACCAGCCCAAGCAGGGACATCGTGGACGGTGGTACGGACCGCTGGGCAAGCTGTTCGGCATCCAGGCCCGCGCATTTCATTTCCATGGTCAGGCGGTAGTGGCGCAGATAGTCGAGCAGCACGCCTCGTTCGTCGATCGCCGCGACATCGGTTTCGCGCGGGTCGTCGTCCGGGTCGACCCACATGTCGCGGTACACGGTCGACTTCGTCCAGCGCGTGAGAAGGGGTTCGCCCGCATCAGAGGTGGTCATCACAGCATCCTCGGCCATGTGGACTCCGGGAGCCACCGAATATCCGCGCGGTCGCACGCCCCTCGTCAGCGACCGCGACCCGGACCAGCCGAACACCGCCCAGGTCGGTGTTTCGCGGCCTCCACCTGCACCACTTGAGTGCCGCCGAAGCGGCGGTCCAGACGATCTCCATCGTGGTGCCGGCCGTTGTCCTGCCCGTCGTCGTGCTCCTGATGGCCGGTGGACTCGGGCAAGCGAAGATCAGAACATGACTCGATGGATCCCTGGGGAGGAGAGGCCGCGCCGCCACCGGCCCCGGACGCCCGGCGCCGGGCTGGTCGTCATCGCCGTGGCGGTACGGTCACGGGCGCGCGCGTGACCTCCACCGCGACCGGGACGGCGTCGGACGACGGGACCCGCACCAGGCCGGGGACGGCGGCACCGGGGGCCACGGCACCGCCGGTGGTGGCCTCCCGGCCGATTCCGCTCCCGCTCCCGCGTAGGACTTCGGCGCCGTACGCGGACCGGTGCACCGGGCTAATCTCCGGGCTGGTCGCCGGGGCGCTCGGGCGGCCCGCGAGTCGGCAGGCGAGGCAACGGTCGTGGCCCGTCATCGGGTCCTTCACCCGCCAGTCCCACTGCTCCGGAGGCCGGGGGCCACTGGGCTTGCCCCACCCCGCGAGGTGCAGCGCCCAGGTGACCAGACCACCCAGGACGATCACGGCGAGGCCGAGGCGGATGCCGAGCGGCCAGGCCGCGCACATCGCCACCCCCACCGTCGTGCAGCCGGCCAGCACGACGGCGCAGCCGGTCCAGCCCGCGATCGTGTGCCCGAGATCGACGTCGTCGTGCAGGCCGCTCATGATTCTCCTCGATGCGGGGAAGAATTATCTTATCTACTAAACATCTTAGATACTAAGGAGACTGCCGATGGAGGGCAAGCCGCGCCCGGAGGCGACGCACGAGCAGGCCCTCGCCGGAATGGACCAGCTGATCGCGCTCAGCCTGGTCGGACAGCAGGACATCGCCCAGCGGCTCGGGCTGAACGTCACCGACCTGACCTGTCTCGGCTTCGTCCTGGCGGCGGGGGACGACCCGATCAGCGCGGGCACGCTCGCCCGGCAGGCCGGCCTCACCACGGGCGCGGTGACCGGCGTGCTGAACCGCCTCGAACGGGCCGGGTACGCGCATCGGGAGGCGGACCCGGCGGACCGGCGGCGGGTGCGGGTCGTCGCCGACCCGGACGCGGTCGTCACGGCGACGGCCGTATACGAACCCTTCTACCGGAGGCTCAACGAGCTGTTCGCCGACTACACGCCCGGCGAGATCGCCGTGCTGTCCGACTGGTTCACCCGCGCGGGCGACCTCATGCGGACGTACCTGGAGGAGATCCGGCGCGACGAGCACGCCGGTGTGCCCCGCACCCGGCGCACGCGGAGTCGCTGAGGCCGCCGGAGACCGGCGAGATCCGCGACCTCCCGGAGCGCGTCGAAGGGGCCCTCGCCAGTCGGCGGGAGCGGCGGTGGCCGGTCAGCCGCTGAGCGCGGGCCCGGGCCGGAGGCTCAGAGCTTGCGGAAGTGCCATGCCTCCTCGGCGGCGGCCAGCACGCCGTCGAGAGACGCTCCGCCGCCCGCGGCCACGACCGCGGAGACGGCACCCTCCACGAACGGCACGTCGGCGATCACCACCCGGCCGGGGCTCTCCAGCAGCCGGGCGGTCAGCACCGAGCTGCCCAGGTCGGGGATCAGCACGACACCGTCCCCCTGGTCCACCTCCTCGACCGCCGCGCTCACCCGGTCGGGGCTGGTGCCGAGACCGCCGTCCTCGGTGCCCCCGGCCGCCGCCAGCGGCACCTTCGCCCCGCCGATCTGCCTGGCCAGCGCGGCCGTCTCCGCGGCCAGGCCGCCGCTGTGCGAGATCAGTACGATGCCGACCATTCGTCACTCCTGCCGTGCTGCGTGATCGGAACGTGAGCCGGGCGCGCCACGTCCTCCCCGGAAACGCCGCGCCCACCTCCCGGTCATCGGGAGGCGGCGGCCCTGAGCGCGCCGAAGACGAGAGCGGTCGAGGCCGCGCCGGGGTCCTCGTGCCCGACGCTGCGTGGTCCCAGGTAGCTCGCCCTGCCCTTGCGCGCCTGCAGCGGCACCGTGGCCCTCGCCCCCCCCGCCGCCGCCGTGGCCGCCGCCTCCAGGGCCTCCTCCGGCTTCAGCCCGTCCCGTACGGCCCGGGACAGCGCCGCGGCGGCGGGGGCGAGGGCGTCGACCATCGTCTTGTCGCCCTCCGCCGCCGAGCCGAGGCGCCGTACGCCGGCCAGGGCCGCGTCCACGCCCGCGCTCAGCTCGGCCGGCGAGATCTCGGTGGCCTCGCCGAACGCCTTGCCCATCTCCCGGAAGGCGGTGCCGTAGAGGGGGCCGGAGGCGCCGCCCACCTTGCGGATCAGCGTGGTGCCCGTCAGCACGAGGAGCGCGCCGGGGGTCCCCGGCGGGGCGGCGGCCAGCGCCTCGCCTACGGCGGTGAACCCGCGGTCGAGGTTCGTCCCGTGGTCGGCGTCGCCGATCGCGGCGTCCAGCTCGGTGAGGTGGTCGCGCCCGGCCCGTACGGCGGAAGTGATCTCCTCGATCCAGGCGGCGAAGAACTCGGTGTTCACGAAGCGGCTCCCAGGGCGGATCTCAGGACGGATCTCAGGGCGGATCTCAGAGGGGGTCTCGGGACCGAGCTGAAGGCGCCTTCCGGGGCACACGTCCCGGCCGGGCGGCGGTCAGCGGCCCCAGCGCAGCGCGGGCGTCTCCACCGGCGCGTCCCACAGCCGGGTGAGCTCGCCGGTCAGCGCGCAGGTCGTCACCATGAAGCCCTGCATGTCGAGGCTGGTCACGTAGTTGCCGACCAGGCTGCGCACGACCGTCGCGCCCTTCTCCCGAAGGTACGCCTCCACCTCGGCGAAGACGACGTACAGCTCGATGAGCGGCGTCCCGCCCATGCCGTTGAGCATCACCAGCGTCTCGCCGGACGGCGGCAGGTCGTCGGCGATCGCGTCCACGGCGATGCGGGCGATCTCCCGGGCCTCGCCCATCGCGGCGCGGGCGCGGCCGGGCTCGCCGTGGATGCCGATGCCGAGCTCGATCTCCGTCTCGCCGAGTTCGAAGGTGGGCTTGCCCGCCGCCGGCACGGTGCAGGGCGTCAGCGCCACGCCGAAGGACCGGCTCCGCTCGTTGACCTCCCGGGCCACCCGCGCCACCTCGGCGAGGGGCGCGCCGGTCTCCGCCAGCGCACCTGCGATCTTCTCCACGAACAGCGTGGCGCCGGTGCCCCGGCGGCCCGCCGTGTAGAGGGAGTCGCGCACGGCCACGTCTTCGTTCACCAGCACGGTGGCGACCTCGACGCCCTCGTCGCCGCTGAGCTCGGCGGCCATCTCGAAGTTCAGCACGTCGCCGGTGTAGTTCTTCACGATGTGCAGCACGCCCGCCCCGCCGTCCACGCCCTTGGTGGCCTCGACGAGCTGGTCGGGCACGGGCGAGGTGAAGACCTCCCCGGGACAGGCCGCGTCGAGCATGCCGTGCCCGACGAACCCGGCGTGCAGGGGCTCGTGCCCCGAGCCGCCGCCGGAGACCAGCCCGACCTTGCCGGGACGGGGGCCCTCCGCGCGGAAGACGACGGCGTTCTCCAGGTCCACGCGGAGCGAGGGGTGGGCCGCGGCCATGCCGCGCAGCGCGTCGGAGACGAGCGAGCCGGCGCCGTTGATCAGCTTTTTCACAGACGTCTCCCTCGTTCCTCCACGCGCTTCCTCGCGCCGCCGCAGGCCCGATCGGCCCGTCCTCGACCTTCGTCCGCGCGGACCGGCCGCGTCAAGGGCCGTCGTCCGTACGGCTCCGCTTGTGTAAAGCGCGTCATATGGCGTTCGGGGGTGGCGGTGTAGGAGGATCGGCAGGGGGTGTCCAGACTGTTGGGGAGGCGGAATGTCGGTGTTGCGGGATCTGGTGGACGGCATCCGGGGAGGGGGGATCGACGTCCTGGACCTCACCGCGCCGTTGAGCGAGCGGACACCGATCCTCGCCCTGCCGGAGCCGTTCGGCCAGACGGTGCCGTTCACGCTCCAGGAGATCAGCCGGTACGACGACCGCGGCCCGGCCTGGTACTGGAACAACTTCACGACCGGCGAGCACACCGGCACGCACTTCGACGCCCCGGTCCACTGGGTGACCGGGCGTGACGGCGAGGACGTGTCGCAGGTCGCCCCCGCCCGGCTGATCGCCCCCGCGGTCGTGCTGGACTTCAGCGCTCAGTCGGCGGAGAACCCCGACTTCCTGCTGGAGATCGACCACGTCAAGGCTTGGGAGTCCGAGCACGGCCCGCTGCCCGACGGCGGCTGGCTGCTCTACCGCACCGGCTGGGACGTACGCGCCCACGATCAGGGGGAGTTCCTCAACGCCGACGAGACGGGCCCGCACACGCCCGGCATGTCGGCCGACTGCGCCCGGTTCCTCGCCGAGGAGACGCCGATCGCGGGCATCGGCGTGGAGACCGTGGGCACCGACGCGGGCGCCGCGCACTCCTTCGACCCCGCGTTCCCCTGTCACTCGTTCCTGCTCGGCGCGGGCAAGTACGGCCTGACCCAGCTGCGTAACCTCGACCGGCTGCCGCCGGTCGGCGCGGTGGTGATCGCGGGCCCGCTGCCGATCGTCGGCGGCTCGGGCAGCCCGGTCCGCGTGCTGGCGCTGGTGGAGCGGTGAACGTCGCGGAGGCCGTCGGCGCGGTCCTCGCCTCCCTCGGCGTGAGGGCGGCCTTCGGCGTCGTCGGCAGCGGCAACTTCCACGTCACCAACGCGCTCGCCGAGCACGGCGTCCGGTACGTCGCGGCGCGGCACGAGTGCGGCGCCGCCACGATGGCCGACGCGTACGCGCGGATGAGCGGCACGGTCACGGTCGTGTCGGTCCACCAGGGGCCCGGCCTGACCAACGCGCTGACCGGCGTCACCGAGGCGGCCAAGAGCCGGACGCCGCTGCTGGTGCTCGCCCCGGAGGTGACCTCGCCCACCTCCAACTTCCGGATCGACCAGACCGCGCTCGCCGAGGCCGTGGGCGCGCACTGCGCCCGGATCGGGTCGGCCGAGACGGTCGTGGACGACACCGTGATGGCCTTCCTCGCCGCCCTGCTCGGGCGGCGCACCGTGGTGCTCAACCTGCCGCTGGACGTGCAGGCCGAGGAGCTTCCCGAGGAGGTCGCCGGGTCCGTACGCGAACTGGTGGCGGGCCGGGGCGGCGCGCACCGCGGCGTGGCGAGCCGCGTCCCCGCGCCCTGGGGGCTCACCTTCCCCCTGGAGCCGCCCGCCGAGGCGGCCGCGGAGGCGGAGGAGGGGGAGCCCGAAGGGCTCGCGGCGGAGCCGTCCGACGCGCTCACCCGGTTCGCGCGGCTGCTGGCCGGTGCGAGCCGCCCGGTCTTCGTGGCCGGGCGGGGCGCGCGGGGCGCCCGACGCGAACTGGAGGCGCTCGGTGAGCACGTCGGCGCGCTGTTCGCCACCTCGGCGGTCGCCAAGGGCCACTTCCACGGCAGCCCCTGGGATCTCGACGTGAGCGGCGGGTTCGCCACCCCGCTCGCGGCCGAGCTGATCCGCGAGGCCGACCTCGTCGTCGGGTGGGGGTGCTCGTTCACCATGTGGACCACCCGGCACGGCACGCTCATCGGGCCGGAGGCCAAGGTGGTCCAGGTCGACCTCGACCCCGACGCCCTCGGCGTGCACCGCGAGGTGGACCTCGGAGTCGTCGGCGACGTCCGTGAGACCGCGCGGGCGGTCGGCGCCCTGCTCGCCGGGCCCGGGGGCCGCGGTGAGCCCGCGACCGGCTACCGCACCCCCGAGATCGCCGCACGGATCGCCCGGGAAGGGCGCTGGCGCGACGTCCCGTACGAGGACACCAGCGCGGGGGGGCGCATCGACCCCCGCACGCTGACGATCGGGCTCGACGACCTGCTCCCGGAGGAGCGCCTGGTGGCCGTCGACTCGGGCAACTTCATGGGCTATCCCTCGATGTTCCTCACCGTGCCCGACGGCAGCGCGTTCTGCTTCACCCAGGCGTTCCAGTCGATCGGTCTGGGCCTCGCCACCGCGATCGGGGCGGCCCTCGCGCGGCCCGACCGCGTGACGGTCGCCGCGCTGGGCGACGGCGGCGCCCTGATGGGCATCGCCGAACTGGAGACGGTCGTACGGCTCGGCCTGCCGATGATGATCGTCGTCTACGACGACGAGGAGTACGGCGCGGAGGTGCACCACTTCGCCCCGCACGGGCTCCCGCTCGGCGTCGTCACCTTCCCGCCCGTGGACATCGCCGGGATCGGCCGGGGCTTCGGGTGCGAGGCGGTGACCGTGCGGACGGAGGAGGACCTGGCCGGCGTCGCCGCCTGGCTGAAGGGCCCGCGCGACAAGCCGCTCGTCGTCCACGCGAAGGTCACCGCCGACACCCCCGCGTGGTGGCTGGAGGAGGCGTTCCGCGGGCACTGAGGCGCGGTCCCGCGTGACACGTCCGAGGAGAACGGGCGGCCGTAGAAGTTACGCGTGAGTAGGTTACGGTTTCAGGCATGGCTGAGATCGTGTACCCGCCGGTTCTGCGGACCGCCCTGACCGCCTTCAGACTGCTCGACCTCAGGTTCCACCTGGAGGGCACGGAGCGGATCCCTCGCGGCGGCGGCGCGGTCCTGGCGAGCAACCACGTCAGCTACCTCGACTTCGTCTTCGCCGGCTTCGCGGCCCACCCCGCCGGGCGGCTGGTCCGGTTCATGGCGAAGAAGGAGGTCTTCGACCATCCCGTGTCGGGTCCCCTGATGCGCGGCATGCACCACATCCCGGTGGACCGGTCGGCCGGCGCGGGCGCCTACGACGCCGCCGTACGCGCCCTGAAGGACGGCGAGATCGTCGGGAACTTCGCCGAGGCGACGATCAGCCGGTCGTTCACGCTCAAGGAGATCAAGAGCGGCCCGATCCGGATGGCGGCCGAGGCCGGTGTGCCGGTGATCCCGGTCGCCCTGTGGGGCGGCCAGCGGCTGTGGACCAAGGGGCGGCCCCGCCGGCTGCTGCAGCGGCACGTCCCGATCACGATCCTGGTCGGCGAGCCCCTGCACCCCGGCATCGGCGACGACATCGCCGGGCTCACCGCGGACCTGCGGCGGCGGATGGCGGACCTGCTCGACGAGGCCCAGCGGACCTATCCCGACCGGCCGGAGGGCGTGTGGTGGCAGCCGGCCCATCTCGGCGGCACCGCCCCCACCCCCGAGGAGGCCGCCGCCCTCGACGCCGCCGACCGCTCCCGGCGGAGGTAGCCCGAGGCTCGCCGTCACCGGCGGGCCCGCCCGCCGGTGTGACACCGCTGCGCGAGATATGACCGCTTCCGCAACAAGGCTGTTACGTACAAGGCTTGACCATAAGTCAAGGGGCGGGGATAACTGGCTCGGGGGCCTCGCAATCGTCACCTTGGAGCCGTGCATGAGCATCGTGCCCTCGTCCCCGCTGGTCGGGCGCGCACCCGAGCTGGCGACCCTGATCGACGCGATGGCCCGCCCGCCCGCGGTGGTCCTGGTGGAGGGCGAGGCGGGCATCGGCAAGACCCGGCTCGTCCGCGCCGCGCTGGACCGGCTCCCGCGCGGCGACCGCGCCGTCCTGCTCGGCTACTGCCACCAGATCCGCGAGCCCTTCCCGTACGGGCCGGTCTTCGAGGCGCTGCGGGACATCAGGGGACGGCTCCCGGCGGCGCACCGGCTCAACCCGGTCACCGGGGCGCTGCGCGGGCACCTGCCCGAACTGGCCGGCGCGCTGCCCCCGTCGCCGCAGCCGCTGAACGATCCGCGGGCCGAACGGCACCGGGTGTTCCGGGGGATACGCGCCCTGCTGACGGCCGTCGGACCGGCCGTGCTGGTGATCGAGGACCTGCACTGGGCCGACGACGGCACCCGCGACCTGCTGCGGTTCCTGAGCGGCCAGCCGCCAGAGGGCCTCGCGGTCGTGGTGACCCGCAGGCGCGAGGAGGGCGGTCCGCCCGGGCCGCCGCTCGGCCTCGCCTACCGGCACCAGCCCGACACCGCGCACCTGACGGTCCGGCTGACCCCGCTGGACGTGTCCGGCGTGGGCAGCCTGGCCGGCGCGCTGCTGGAGCGCTCCGACCTGCCGGCCGGGTTCGTCGCGCGGCTGTACGAGCGCACGGCCGGCATCCCGTTCGTGGTGGAGGAGATAATCCGTTCGCTGCCCGGCGTCGAGGAGCCCGACGCCCTGGAACGTGCCGGTGTGCCGCTGCTGCTGCGTGAGGCCATGGCGGAGCGGATGGCCTGCCTGTCCCCGGCGGCGGTGGGCGCGGTGCAGGCGGCGGCGGTGCTGGGGCTCCCCGCGGACGAGCATCTGATCGCGGCGGTGAGCGGCGACTCCGCCGGGCTGGGCGAGGCGCTGCGCGCCGGAGTGCTGCACGAGCACCCCGGCGGCCGGTACGGCTTCCGCCACGCGCTGGCCCAGCAGGCCGTCTACGACGCCGTTCCCGGCCCGGACCGCAGGTCGGCGCACGACCGGGCGATGACCGCGCTCGGGGCGATGGAGTCGCCGCCGCTGGTGCAGCTCGCGTTCCACGCCCGGCACGCCGGGGACACCGCGGCCTGGATCGGCCACGGCACGGCCGCCGCCCGGCAGGCCGCCGCGCTCGGCGACACCGCCCTGGCCGTGGAGGTCATCGAGGGGATGCTCGACGATCCCGGCCTGCCCGCCCCGGCCCGCGGCCCGCTCGCCCTCATGCTGAGCCGGCTCGCCGCGACCGGCCTGTCGCACCAGCGGGTGGTACGGCTGCTCCGTCACCTGCTGCGCGGCGAGTTCCTGTCCGGCGACGTACGCGGCGAGGTGCGCCTGAACCTCGGTCTGGTGCTGTCCAACCAGGCCGGCGACGTCGCCGCCGGGCGGCCGGAGATGACGGCCGCCCTCGCCGAGCTGAGCGACCGCCCGACGCTGGCGGCGCGCGGCTGGGCCAGCCTGGCGATGCCGGAGTGGGGTGACGAACCGGTGTCGGAGCACGCGGGATGGATGGCCCGCGCCGAGGCGCTCGTCGCCGCCGCCGACAACCCGGAGCTCGCGGCGGCGGTGCTGGCCAACCGGGCCTCCTTCGAGATGACGATCGGGTCCGCCGACGCCTTCGCCGTCGCCGCCCGGCTTCCGGTCGCCGACCCCGTCACGGAGGTGCGGCGGGAGGCCGCCCGGGCGTTCTGCAACCTGCACGACTCGGCGACCACGCTGGGGCTCTACGGTGCGGCCGAGCGGTTCGCGCGGGAGGGCCGGCGGCTCGCGCTGGAGACCGGCGCGCAGTATCCCGCCTATCTCGTCGAGGCCTCCACGATCCGCAGGGAGTGGCTCACCGGACGCTGGGACGGGCTCCGCGACCGGGCGGCGTCCCTGGGGGAGCTGGCCACCGAGACCCCGCTGATCGCGGTGGACCTCTGGCTGGTGCTCGGCCTGCTCGCCCTGGCGACGGGCGAGTGGGAGGAGGCACTCAAGCACTTCCACAACGCGGGGCTGGACGCGCCGGAGTCGCGGCACGCCCCGGTCGTGGCGGCCGCCGCCGGTGGCCTCGTCGAGCTGCACCTCGCCCGCGGCAGGGTGGACGCCGCGGTGGCGGAGGCCGAGCGGGCGGTCGTCCGGCTGCGCCGCAAGGGCGTGTGGGTGTGGGGCGCGACGCTGGTGCCGTCCGCCGTGACCGCGTTCGCCGCGGCCGGCCGGCTGCGCGCGGCCCACGACCTGGCGACCGAGTACGCCGGAGGAGTCGCGGGCCGGGTCGCCCCCGCCGCGCACGCCGCGCTCGACGCCGCGCTGGCCGCGCTCGCGTCCGCGGAGGGCCGGCACGCCGACGCCGCCGGCCTGTTCGCCCGCGCCCGCCGGGCGTACGGGGTCCTGCCCCAGCCGTACGCCGCGGCGCGGGCGGCGGAGGGCGAGGCGCGGGCCCGGCTCGCCCTCGGGGACGGAGCCGCCACCCCCGCGCTCAGGGAGACGGCCGAGCGGTACGCCCGCCTCGGCGCGACGCACGACGCCGCCCGCTGCCGGCGGCTGCTGCGCGAGATCGGCGTGGAGGTCCGGCTGCCGGGCGGGCGGGGGAGGAAGGCCGGCGGGCTGTCGCAGCGGGAGAAGGAGGTGGCCCGGCTCGTCGCGCTCGGCCGGACCAACCGGGAGATCGCCGATGTGCTCTTCCTGTCGACGCGCACGGTGGAGACCCACGTCGCCACCGTGCTGCGCAAGCTCGGCGTCCGCTCGCGGACCCAGATCGCGCCGCCCGCCTGACCACGTCCGGCCCGGCACGAACCGCGCGAGCCTCGCCGTCGAGGCCACGGAACGCGGGAACCCCCGGGACCGGTGGAGCCGGTCCCGGGGGTCCTCATGGCCGTCGCTCAGACGGTGATGCTCCACGAGTCGAGATAACCCGTGTCGAGGGTGTACTGGTCCCTGACCTCCAGGGTCCAGGTGCCCGCCGCGGGCTGGGTGACCGCGACCGAGTAGGTGCGGGTGCCGAACGACGTGCAGCTGACGCCGCCGCTCGACTTGACGGTGTACCAGGTGCCGTTCGGGCCCTGGAGCCTGATCCGCAGATCCTCGGCGCAGGTGTGCGAGATGGTCACGCTGAGCTGGACCGGGGACACCGCGTTACCGCTCGCGTTCGACGTGACCGGGCTGGTGATCGTCGTGAGGTCGTTGATGGTGTAGTCCGTGCCGTTGGTGAACGTGCGTCCGCCGGAGGTGCCCGACACGGTGAGGGTGTACGTCGCGGTGTGGCCGCCTGACGAGCCGGTGCCCGTGATCGTCACCGGATAGGTGCCGCCGGGCGTCGACGCGCTGGTGGCGATGGTCAGGGTGGAGGAGCCGCCCGAGGTCACCGAGGACGGGCTGAAGGACGCGGTCGCCCCGGACGGAAGCCCGGAGGCGGTGAGGGCGACGGTCTGCGCGCTACCCGAGGTGGTCGACGTCGAGACGGTCGTGGTGGCCGACTGGCCGGCGGTCACGGTGCCCGCGGTGGGGCTGAGCGACAGGGAGAAGTCGTTGCCCGAGGCGCTGCAGCTCGGCTCGCCCGACTGCACCGGGACGCCGACCGCGTTCCAGGCCGCCTTGGTGGCCGCGCACTCGGCGCTGCTCGCGCCGTACAGCTCGACCGCCGCCGCCAGCGACGCCGACCGGATGCCCGCGTACTTCCAGGTCGAGGTCTTGCGCTGCAGCGCGCCCATGTAGATCTTGCCGGCCTTCTGGATGGAGATGCCGGTCACCGACGAGGGGCCGCCGGAGCAGATCGGGCTGTTCGGCTTGCCGCCGCCCGGCGAGGAGCCCTCGGCGAGCAGGTAGAACCAGTGGTTCAGCGGGCCGGCCGCGGCGTGCACCTCGGTGCTGGGGATCGAGGAGGAGTAGCAGTTGGGGTCGCCGGCGAGCGACGGGTTGTACATGTACCGGATCGGCCCGTCGCCGACGAGGTTGACCAGCTCGCCCACCTGGTAGTCCGGCGCGTCGTTCGGATTGTTGGCGTACGCCTCGGTGAGCGCGCCGAAGATGTCGCCGGTGGCCTCGTTGATGCCGCCGTTCTCGTTGCCGGAACCGGCGCCGCCCGGGGTGGTCTGGAAGATGGCGTGGCCGAACTCGTGCGCCACCACGTCGATCGAGGTGGCCTGGCGGGCGTTGTCCTGCGAGTGGCCGAAGTTGGTGTAGCTGCCGTTCCAGTACGCGTTCACGTCGGACAGGCCCACACGGGTGGGGAAGCCGCCGCCGCTGCCGTTGATGCCGTTGCGGCCGAGCCAGCTGGAGAGCATGTCCCACTCGCGCTGGACGGCGTACAACGCGTCCACGCAGGCGGTCTCCAGGTTCGTCCCGCTGCCGGTGCCCCACGCGTCGTCGGTGCCGGTGTAGGCCGATCCGTTCTGCCCGCCGCACTTGAGGCCGCTGCGGGTGGAGTCGGTCATCGAGTACGACGTGCCGGAACCGCTGGTGTTGATGGTCACCGCGCCGTAGTAGTAACCGGTGCCGCTGCCCTCCCTGACCTGGTCGTAGGAGTCGGCGATCTCACCGGTGGCCGCGTCGACGAACACGTGCTGGATGCTCGGCCGGCCGGACGCGAGGCCGGAGACCACGGCCTCCCAGGCCAGGCGCGGCTTGTGGCCCCAGGCGAGGACGACCAGGCGCGGGGCGGCGCTGTCGTCGACCCGGGTCAGCACGGTCTTCGCCTTCTCCGTGGCGCTCGCGGCGCTCACCGACGGCGAGGTCGGCACACCCAGGGTCGTGGCGCCGGAGGCCGCCGAGGTGTCGCGGACGCGTCCGTTGCCGTCGGCGACCACGACGGCGTCGCCGCCCACCATCGGCAGGCCCTTGTAGGTGCGCTCGTAGCTGACGTAGTACATGCCGCCGGCGCCCGCCGTGACGGCGCTGCGCCGATAGCTCTCGTTGGGGGTCACGCGCAGGTCGTCCAGGCCGCTCGCGACGGCCTGGTCGGCCGCGGCCGCGGCGCGCTGCGCCGGGTCGGCGGCGGACCGCACCTGCTCCTGGCTGCCTGGAGGGGGTTTGGCGGCCGCTTCGGTGGTGGGGGCGGCCAGGCCCGCCAGGGCCAGCGCGGCGGCCGTTGCGAGCAGTGCTCCACGCCTCATGGGCGTCGTCCTTTCTCTGCCTCCCACGCCGCGTCCGCTTGGGTGGGCGGGCGACGGCGGTCGCCGCCGGGGGAGAGGCCGGGCGGCGGACACGGTGGGATTCGGGGGGTGAGGAGAGAAACGCGTGGTTCCGGGGAGCCGGGGCGAGGATGGCCCGCCCGCGTCATCCGGGACCTAGGAAGAGGTCACGTCACGGTGCTCCTTGCTCTGTCGTCGCGGCCGGAGTGGCGGTCCGGAGCGGTGGTCCGGGGCGGTGGTCCCTGGTGTCGGTCCGTGGTGGTGGGCCGGGGTCCGGCTGGGGGGTGGCGGCCTCTGCCGTGACGCTAGAGCCGTGATCAGTGCCTGAATATCCGTAGAAGTATCCGTACATATACGGAAAGCCGGGAAAGGGATGAGCAGGGTGCGATGAGTGGGCACAGTGCGATGAGGCGGGCACCGTGGGACGGGCACCATGCGGTGAGAGCGCGCTGAGACCCGGACGGCCCCGCGGACGTTACTTTCGGACCATGGACCAGATGACCGAGGCGGAGTGGCGCGAGTTCGCGACGGCGGAGACGCGCACGGGCACGCTCGCGATCACCAGGCTGGACGGGCGTCCGCACGCGACCCCCGTCTGGTTCACGCTGGACGGCGGCGACGTGGTCTTCACCACCCACGAGAGCAGCGTCAAGGCCAGGGAACTGCGCCGCGACCCCCGGGCCACCCTCTGCGTGGACGACCAGCGTCCGCCGTACTCGTTCGTGATGTTCGAGGGCGAGGCGTCGCTGTCGGACGACCTGAACGAGGTGCGGCGGTGGGCGGCCGAGATCGGCGGCCGTTACGTGGGCAAGGAGCAGGCGGAGGAGCTCGGCGAGCGCTACAGCGTCCCCGGCGCCATCCTCGTGCGCCTGAGCGTGCGCAAGGTCGTCGCCTACAAGGAGATGACGGCCTGACCCTCCCGGCACCGGCGCCTGCGACGCGGGACGCACCGCAGGGCGCCCCACCGTGCCTCCGCCATGCACTCCGGCGCGCTGAGTGGCGTATCGGTGTAAGCATGTAACAGGAGGTGCATGTGAAGATCGGACTGCAGATCCCTGATTTCACCTACCCCGGGGGCCCCGCGACCCTGGGCACGGACCTGGCCGAGATCGCCAGGACGGCCGACGACGCGGGCTTCGCGACCGTCGCGGTGATGGACCACTTCTTCCAGATCGGCGTCGTCGGGCCGACCGAGCACGACATGCTGGAGGCCTACACGACGCTCGGCTACCTGGCCGGGCACACGTCCCGGGCCAAGCTGCTGACGCTCGTCACCGGGACCGTGTACCGCGAGCCCGGGCTGCTCGCGAAGATCGTCACCACGCTCGACGTGCTGTCGGGCGGGCGGGCCTGGCTCGGCATCGGCGCAGCCTGGAACGAGGAGGAGTCGCGCGGCCTGGGCCTGCCGTTCCCGCCGCTGGCCGAGCGGTTCGAACGGCTGGAGGAGACGATTCAGATCTGCCTGCGCATGTGGGGCGGCGACGAGAAGCCCTACGACGGCAGGCACTACCGGCTGGAGCGCCCGCTCAACTCGCCCCAGGCGTTGTCGAGGCCGCACCCGCCGATCCTCGTCGGGGGCGGGGGCGAGAAGAAGACCCTGCGCCTGGTCGCGCGGTACGCCCAGGCGTGCAACCTGTTCCCCACCGCCGACCTGGCCAGGAAGCTCGACGTGCTGCGGGCCCACTGCGACGCCGAGGGCCGCGACTACGACGAGATCGTCAAGACCGTCTACTACCGGTACGACGTGGGGGAGAAGGGGGAGAACGTCCAGCGCGTCATCGACGACCTCGGGCGTTTCGCCGAGCTCGGGTTCAGCGAGGCGCTCGGTGCGGTCGTGGACGTCCACCGGCTGGACCCGCTGCGCATCCTCGGCGAGCGGGTCGTCCCGGTGGCCGCGGCCCTCTGACGCGGAGCGCCGGCCCCGCCGCCCGGGACGGACCCCGTACCGACGCCGTGAGGGCGTGGTCAAAGACGCCGTGAGGCCGCGGTGCGGGGACGGAACGTCCGATCCCACACCGCGGCCTCACCGCGCTCCGGGGTCCTCTACTCCTCGTCCCCGGACGCGTCGCCACTGCCGGGCTCGGCCATGCGGCGGTGCATGGCGGCCTTGGCCCGGTCGGGGGCGATCCTGCTCGCCACGCCCTGGACCTTGTTCGTGAACGAACCGGCGATGACCTTGTCGTCGCCCTTCATCAGCGCGTCGAAGCCCTGCCTGGCCACCTCGGCCGGGTCGTCCTTCGGGCCCGCGCCCACCTTCGTGTCCTGCATGCCCGCCCGTTCGAAGAACTCGGTGTCCGTCGGCCCCGGCATCAGCGAGGTGACGGTGACGCCCGAGTCCTTCAGCTCGCTCCGCAGCGCCTCCGCGAACGAGTGGAGGAACGCCTTGCTGGCCGCGTACACGGCCTCGAACGGCCCCGGCATGAGCGCGGCGATCGAGGAGGTGAACAGGATCCTCCCCGCGCCCCGGGAGGTCATGGCGGCGACGGCGCGCTTGGCCAGGTGGACCGAGGAGACGACGTTCAGCTCGATGAGCCCGAGCTCGGCCTCCAGCGACGTGCCGCGGGCGAACTCGCCGCCCACCCCGACGCCCGCGTTGACCGCCACGGCGTCGAGCGGGCGCCCGACCGCGACGGTCTCCGTCCACAGCCGCTCGACCTCGTCGTACCGCGTGAGGTCGGCGCGTACCGCGATCACCTGCCCGCCGTACTCCCGCAGGGACTCGGCGGCGCTCGCCAGTTCCTCGTCCTCCGCGGTGACCACCACGTCGAAGCCGTGCTGGGCGAACTGCCTGGCGAGCTCGTATCCGATGCCACTGGAGGCGCCCGTCACGAGTGCGAGCTGCCTGTCCGGCGTCGTCATCTGTCCTCCTTGGTTGCTGTTCCGCCCGCCCGGCGCATCGCGTCGACCGCGAGCGCGAGCGTGGCGCCGTACACGACATGGGCCGCGGCCATGACGGCCGGACGGCCGGGCGCGGGGTCGTGCGAGGCCGGCGGCAGGATGTTCAGCGCGGGCACCCAGCCCTGGTAGGCGCCCAGCCAGACCAGCAGGGCGTAGCCCACCCCGAGCCGCACCGTGGGCCTCCGGTTCCCGGTCAGCAGGCCGAACGCCGCGCCGGTGGCGGCGCCGAAGCCCAGGTGCGCGAGGGCGCCGAGGGCTCTCTCCCCGCGTTTGGGCCGGTGCCGGTGGCCCGGCAGGGCCGCCCTGACGATGTGCCGGGGCGGCTGGCCCGGCATGAGCCCGGCGCGCTGCCCGGCGAGCATGACCGCGCTCATGGTGAGCGTGGACAGCGCGCCGGCGGCGGCGCCCCGGACGAGTCGGCGGATCACGGAGTCTCCTTCCGGGGGTGTGTCACTGGCGCTGGGAGAGCCGGTCCGCCAGCGCTTCGGGGTCGTCGACCGTCACCGTCAGCCCGGGGTGGCGCAGCAGCCCGGACGGCTCGCCGCCGCGGATCGGCTCGTGGAACCGTACGCACAGGCCCCGGCGGGCGTTCGTGCCGAAGCTGAGCCCGCGGTCGGCGAGCGACACGTGGACCCCGATCACCCGCGGCGGCGAGTAGGGCCCGGTGGTCTCCACGCCCGCGACGTTGGCCAGCGGGGTCTCGACCACCCAGGGCCCGAAGCGCACGCGCAGTGTGCCGGGGCCCACCAGGACCCCGGCGGTCTCCGGGCGGACGCCCACGACGGACAGCAGGGGAGCGAACCGGGGATCGAAGTCGAACGTGAAACGGCGCGAGGTGCCCGCGCCGGTGTCGTCGGTCATCGCTTCCCCTCCCGCGTCGTGCCAGGGCCCGCGGGCCGGGCACCTGCCGCGGTCCGCGCCGCAGAGCCGACATACCCCCACGGGCAGCCTCAAACAGGAGTCGGCTCGCCACCGATCGGGGTCGCGGGGCCTCTTCCGTTTGGCGCAGGAGGAGAGATTTGACACGTTCCAATGAACTATTTCACTGGCGCTCGTTACTTTCCTCGAAATCGTCGAAAGTTAGGACGTGTCATTGACAAAGATGTGAGGCGCGGCTCACACTTCCGAGAGTCGTCGCGTTAACCGTAGATCACCACCTCACCGGGTCGGCGCTCGTGGGGTCGGCGTCCGAAGGCGCGATGCACTTCTGTCCCGACATAGGAGTGACATGTCCTCACGCACACGATCCGGACTGCGGTCGCGGGCCCTCGCCACCGCTGCGCTTGCGGTGCCGGCCCTGGTGCTCGGCTCCACGGGCCCCGCCGCCGCCGCGGAGTCCGGAGCGGCGCCCGTCCTCGACACGGCCACGTTGTCGCCGATCGCCGAGCCGAACTACAACGGCGCGACGAACACCGCCTACACCCCGTCGACCACCACCGGCGCCGGTGGCTGGTTCATCAACGACGAGGTGACGCTGAACCTGTCCGCGACCGACGACGACGCCGTCGCGTCGTTCGTCGTGACGGTGGGCACGGACGCCGCCGTCACGGTGCCGGCAGTGCGTAGCGGCAACCGCGGCACGGCCACCTACGTCGTCAAGGGCGACCGCAACAGCACGGTCCGCTACGTCGCGGTCGACGCCGCCGGCAACGCCTCGGCGGCCAAGACGATCAGCGTGCGGATCGACACCAAGCCGCCGGTCGCGGCCTGGCCGGGCGTCTCCGGCGGCAAGGTGGCGCACAGCGCGGCCGCCGCCTCCATCACCCCGACGCGCACCGACCCCACCCCCGGGTCGGGCGGCGCCGCGGTGCGGGACATGTGGATCGACGGCAAGTGGGCCTACCCCCTGCCGCTGGACCCGGCCACCCTGTCCGTCGGCGTGCACACCTGGGCGGTCGCGCTCGGAGACGCCGCCGGCAACGGCGCGAAGTACACCCTGACCTTCCAGATCACCACCTCGGTCGGGGACGTCCGGGCCCTGGTCCAGCGGTACGTCTCCGCCGGCAAGGTCTCGGCGTCGAACGGCGACCGCCTGCTCGCGCTGCTCGCCCAGGCCGACGCCGGCGGCGACGCCGCGGTGTCCGCCCTGACGAGCTTCGGCGCGCTGGCCGCGCAGGTCGTGCCCGAGGGCTACATGCGCGACTCCCTCGTGAAGGACGCCGCCTACCTGGTGGAGGAACTGCGCGGGGTCAAGCACCCCGACGTCGCCACCGGCGTCACCGTGAGCGCGGCGCCGGGCATGGAGCGCGCCCCCTTCCGGCTCCCGACCGCGTCCGTGGTCAACAAGAAGCCGAAGTTCCGGGTCCTCCTCTTCGGCAACCAGCCGGGCGCCTTCCGGCACGAGCACATCCCGCTGACCATGGCCGTGATCCAGGACATGGGCCGGGCCAACAACTTCGACGTCGACGTCTACGACTACCTCAGCCCCGACGTGTCGGTGCCGAACCCGTTCGAGAGCATCGAGCGCCTGTCGAAGTACGACGTGGTCATCGGCGTCTCCAGCGTCGGCAACGGCGTGTTCTCCACGGCCCGCCCCACTCAGGCGGACCCGAACGTCAAGGTCGACGAGCAGGCCGTGCTCAAGCAGTTCGTCAACCAGGGCGGCGGCTTCGTCGCCCTGCACGGCGCCACCGACTCCATGCACGGGTGGGACTGGTACAAGGGCCTGGCCGGCGGCGAGTTCGACAACCACGGCTCCAACGGCAGCGGTCTCCAGAACACCTGTGGGGCCTGCAACATCGGCGAGCTGGTGACCGAGGACGACACCAACCCGGCCACCAGCCAGTTCCCGGAGCGGCTGAAGATCGTCGACGAGCTCTACAACTGGGTCGGCCTGCCGCGCCAGAAGACGCACGTCCTGCAGACACTGAACGAGTCGACGTACGTCGGCAGCATCGGCGCCAGCGCGGGCCGGGTCGAGGGCGCGGACCACCCGATCTCCTGGTGCCAGAACTACGACGGCGGACGCTCCTTCACCCAGGCGCTCCTCCACAACTGGCAGAACACCCTCGACCCGCTGTTCCAGAAGAACATGCTCGAGGGCATCAAGTGGGCCGCGGGCCGGACCGAGGCGAACTGCGTCAGCCACGACGAAGTGCGCAAGCTCGTCGCCGCCGGCACCGCCGACGGTTCCATCGACGCCGGTCTGGCCGCCGACCTGAACCAGGCGCTCACCGCGTCGTACGACGCCTACCTGGTGAAGGACTACGCCGACGCGCTCACGCAGGCGACCACCCTCCGCCGGCTGATCGACTCCAGCCAGGGCGGGCGCGCGCACAGCGTGCTCCGCGACCGGGCCCACGAGCTCGTCACCTGGATGAGGACCCTCGACGGCAAGAGCGTCCACCTGGGCTTCGTGTCCCAGCCGAAGACGACGGCCGTGGGCGCCGGCGAGCTCGCGGTCTTCTCCGCGCCGGCCGAGGGCCGGAACGTCGCCTACCAGTGGCAGGTGAAGTCGCCGGGCTCGGCCGACTGGACCAACATGACCGGCGAGACGTCCTTCGCCATCGCCGTCACGGCGGCGCCGGAGGTCGCGGACTCCGAGTACCGGGTCCGCATCACCGACCCGACCGGCGAGGTCGTCTCCCGCTCGGCCTCCCTTAAGGTCAGCGGGCGCTGACCCCCTCCCGGTGGCCCGGGCGCGCGACGCGCCCGGGCCACCGGCGCCTTTCCGACGAGAACCAGGAGTGATCCATGCGCCAGGCCCTCACCCGGGTCGCACTCGCCGTGACGTCGCTCGCGTTCTGTGCCGGGTGCGGAGGCGCCACCTCCGCCGCCCCCTCCGCCGACGCGTCCGCGGCAGGTGCCGCGAGCGGGCCCGCGGCCGGCACGGCGGGGTCTCCGGTGACGTGCGACCTGCGGCCGCGGACGGCCCCCGGCGAGGTGACCTCCTGGACCCATCCGGCCAAGTCCTTCTACGAACCGTCCGACGAGGACATCCCCACCAGGACGAGCCTCGATCACCTGCTCGTCAAGGACGACGCCCTGGTGATCGAATACTCGGCCCGGCTGCCCGAGGCGTCGCTCAAGGCGCTGCGTGAGTGGACGTACCTGCAGACCGCGACCGTGGCCCTGCCGGGGCCGGACACGCCCGCGGTGCGGGCCGCGATCGCCTCGACCGAACTGGTCTGCGACGGAGTGGACACGGTGCGACTGTCGGACCTGGCCCGCGACAGGACCTTCGGCCAGGTCGCCGAGCACGGCGAGGCGGGCTGACGATCAGGCCGGAATGGGTCCCGCGCCCCGCATTGACGCGCGAATTCCCGTTCCCGCCGAGTGACAAGCCACGCGCGCCTGGTGAGAAACTTATCGGGTGGATACATCGGTCCCAGGCCGCCCCGAAACGAAACTGCAGGCCAGAATACTCACGCGATTACGTGATGCCGGTCCTCGATCCCGCATTGAGCTGGTGGACCACTTCGAAGTGTCACGTACGACGATGGGGGCGGAACTCGGCCGGCTGACGGCCATGGGCCTTATTGCCGAAATCGGCCCGGCCGCATCCCGCGGAGGGCGGCGTTCGACCGTCATCGATATCGCGGGCGACATCAGATTCGTCGCGATCGCCGTGGACACCGGCGCGGTGTCCGTCGCGATCACCGACGGCAGGCTGCGGATCGTCGCGTTCGAGCGCACCGAGTGCGACGTGCGCCAAGGTCCCGAACCGGTGCTCGAACTCGCGGCGGAGCGCGCTCGCGGGCTGCTCGCCAAGGCGGGAGTGGACCGGCCGCTCGGAGTCGGAGTCGGCGTCCCCTGCCCGGTCGACTTCCGCCGCGGAATCACCGTGGCGACGCCGGTCATGCCGGGATGGGACGGATACCCCGTTCGCGATCTTCTCGGCCGGTGGTTCGAATGCCCGGTCGTGCTGGACAACGATGTCAATGTCATGGCACTCGGCGAACAACACGCGGGCGCGGCGCGCACGGTCGAGAACTTCCTGTTCGTCAAAATCGGCGCCGGCGTCGGGTGCGGAATCGTGGCGAAAGGCGAGCTCTATCGCGGCATGGACGGCTGCGCGGGAGACATCGGGCATATCCAGGTCGCCGACTCCGACGCGGTCTGCGCGTGCGGCAACAGCGGATGCCTGGAGGCGACCTTCGGCGGCGAGGCGCTGGCCCGTGACGCTCTCGAAGCGGTCAGGTCGGGGCGTTCGCCCATGCTCGGGGAGCTTCTCGAACGTGACGGGACGCTGAACGCCGCCGCGGTGGCCGAGGCGGTCGCGGCCGGCGACGCGACGTCCCTCCAGCTGGTGCGCACCGGCGGACGGCGCGTGGGCGAGGTGCTGTCGGGCCTGGTGTCGTTCTTCAACCCGAGCCTCATCGTGCTGGGCGGCGGGCTCGCCGTGCTGGGCCACGTCCTGCTCGCCGAGATCCGGAGCGTCATCTACCGGCGCTCGCTGCCCCTGGCGACGAAGAACCTGCCCATCGTGCTGAGCGACGTGGGCGAGCACGCCGCGGTCATCGGCGCGGCCAGGCTCGTGAGCGACGAGGCGTACGGCGTGCCCCGTTGAGCCACCGATCTCTCCCCCGGCGCGCGGTTCCGTCGCGGGCGGCTCGGGCGGCCGAAAACGCGGAGCCCCGGCTCACAGAGCCGGGGCTCGCGATCGTCCGCCGTACGGCGGCCTGCGTCAGTCGGTGCTGATCGCGTCGACGAGGTCGCCGACGGGCACGTCGGGCAGGGCGCGGGCCACGTCGGCCAGCGCGATGATGCCCACCAGCTTGTTGCCGTCGATGACGGGCAGGCGGCGGACCTTGTGCGAGGCCATCGTGTCGAGGATCTCCGCCGCGTCGTCGTCGGCGCCGATCGTGACGGCCTCGCCCTGGGCGAGATCACCGGCCTGGCACGACTTGGGGTCCTTGCCCCGGGCCAGCACCTTCACGACGATGTCGCGGTCGGTCAGCACGCCCTTGAGCCGGTCGTCGGTGCCGCAGATCGGCAGCGAGCCCACGTCGAGGCGGGCCATCTTCTCGGCGGCGTCGTAGACGGTCTCGTCGGCGCGCACGAACTCCGCCCAGGGAGTCATGATGTCGCGAGCGGTCGTCATGCCTTCTCCTCTCTTCCGGTGTGTCGGGTGCGGCCGGGGGCCGGCCGCGGAGCGATGCTCAGATGCGGTCGTGGACCGCGCGGCGGGTCAGCAGGAAGCCGAGGGCGGCCATCCCGAGGCCGAGGAACAGGTGCAGCCAGTTGTCGGCGTTGTTGACCGGGACGAAGTTGGCCGCGCTGTCGTGGCCCACCAGCAGGCCGTACAGCCACAGCACCAGGTAGACCGCGCCGCCGCCGATCAGGTAGGAGCGGGCGCCCGCCCAGGTGCGGGCCAGCGTCACACCGGCCACGCCGAACAGCAGGTGCACGATGTTGTGCAGGATCGACACCTCGAAGACGCCGAGCAGCATGGCGTCCGAGTGGTGACCGGCGAACTGCAGCTGGTCCACGTTCCGGGTGATCCCGGGGATGAAGCCCAGGACGCCGACCAGGAGGAACACGACGCCCACGACCAGGGCGGCCGTCCGCACGGGCGTGCGTGCGGTGGTCCTGGAGGAGATGGTGTCCATGACGCCTCCGTTGCCTAGGGGATTCACGCCGCCTACCCTTGACCGCGCCACGTACACGGCCGCCCCCCAAATCGCCCGTGATGGGATTGGTTTGTACGCTTGCGCGTCATGAGCGTGATGGTGCGCAACAACGTGCGAGTGACCGGTCGGCCCGACGGCCGGCCGATGGTCTTCGCCCACGGATTCGGGTGCGACCAGAACATGTGGCGGCTGGTCGCCCCCGCATTCGAGGACGACTACCGGGTCGTCCTGTTCGACTACGTGGGCTCGGGCGACTCCGACCTGTCGGCCTACTCGCCCGAGCGTTACTCCTCCCTCCAGGGGTACGCGCAGGACGTCCTGGACGTCTGTGCCGAGCTCGGCCTGACCGACGCGGTCTTCGTCGGCCACTCGGTGAGCGCGATGATCGGCGCGCTGGCGGCCATCAGGGAGCCGGCGCGCTTCGGGGCGCTGGTGATGGTCGGGCCCTCGCCCCGCTACATCGACGACGAGGGCTACGTCGGCGGCTTCAGCGCGGCCGACATCGAGGAACTGCTGGAGTCCCTCGACAGCAACTACCTCGGCTGGTCCGGCGCCATGGCTCCGGTGATCATGGGCAACCCCGACCGTCCCGAGCTGGGGGCCGAGCTGACCAACAGCTTCTGCCGGACCGATCCGGAGATCGCCAGGCGGTTCGCGACGGTGACGTTCATGTCCGACAACCGCGCCGACCTGTCCCGGGTGCCGGTGCGCTGCCTGATCCTGCAGTGCGCCCAGGACGTGATCGCCCCGGTGGAGGTGGGCAGGTTCGTCCACGAGTCGATCCCCGGCAGCGAGCTGGTGCTCATGCGGGCGACCGGGCACTGCCCCAACCTGAGCGCGCCAGGCGAGACCATCGCGGCGATCAAGGCCTTCGTCTAGGTGAGCGGCGTCGAGGACGACTTCGAGGAGCTCTACGAGCACGCGCCGTGCGGATACCTGTCCACCCTCCCCGACGGGACGATCATCCGGGTCAACCGGACGCTGCTGGAGCTCACCGGGTACGACCCCGGTGAGCTGACCGGCGGCATGCGGATCCAGGGCCTGCTGGCCGTCGGCGACCGCATCTTCTACGAGACCCACTTCTCCCCGCTGCTCGCGATGCAGTCGGTCGTCCGCGAGATCGCGGTCGACATGCGCCGCGCCGACGGCACCCGGCTGCCGGTGCTGCTCAACGCGGTCATGCGGGACGACCCGGGCGTCATCCGCTTCTGCGTCTTCGCCGCGACGGACCGGCGGGAGTACGAACGCGAGCTGCTGCGCGCCCGCCAGCGCGCCGAGCGGTCGGAGGCGGAGGCGCGGGAGCTGGCCCGCACGCTGCAGCGCAGCTTCATCCCCCCGGCCCTGCCGGAGATCCCGGGACTCCAGGTCGCCGGGGCGTTCCGGCCCGCCGGGCGCGGCGACCTGGTGGGCGGCGATTTCTACGACATGTACGAGACCGCCGGCGGCTGGGCGCTCGCCCTCGGCGACGTGTGCGGCAAGGGTGTGGACGCCGCCGTCGTCACCAGCCTGGCGCGCTACACCCTGCGGGCCGCGCCGATCCGGGAGCCCAGCCCCTCGGCGGTGCTGTCCGCGCTCAACCGGACCCTGCTGCGCGAGCGGGCGGGCCGGTTCGTGACGGCCGTGTACGGCCAGCTCGCGCCCGTCGGCCACCGCTTCCGGCTGACCCTCTCCCTGGCCGGTCACCCGTACCCGCTGTGGGCGAGCGGGGACGCGGTCGGCGAGATCGGGCGGCCCGGCAACGTCCTCGGCCTGCTGCCCAGGGTCAGGCTGAGCGACGTGGACGTCGACCTCGCCCCCGGCGACGCGGTCCTCTTCTACACCGACGGCGTCGTCGAGGGACGCAGGGACAAGGAGATGTACGGCGAGGAACGGCTGCGGTGCCTGCTCGGCGCCTCCCGCGCGATGGGGGCGGCGGGAATCGCCGAGGCGATCGTGAACGAGGCCGTCGCCTTCCAGTCCGGGCTGCCCCGCGACGACATCGCCGTCATGGTGCTCAAGATCCCCAGCTGACCCCGTCCGTCCGTCCCTGTGGTTCACTGTGGATCATGCGAGGGACACGGGTCCGGGAGGCGCGGGCCGCCGCGGCCCGATGGGTCGCCGCCGAGGCCGCCTCCGCCGCGAACTTCGCCGGGGCCTTCCTGACCGGGTCGGCCGCCTGGGCGGATCCCGGCGCGGTGCTGCCGTCCACGTCGGACGTCGATGTGACGGTGGTCGTCACCGATCCCGTCGCGCCCCCCAAGCTCGGAAAGATCGCGTTCGAGGGGGTGCTCGTGGAGGTCACGTACCTGTCCTGGAACCAGATCGCCTCGGCGCCGGACGTGCTGGCCTCCTGCCACCTGGCGGGCGCCTTCCGCGCCGACGACCCCGCGACCCTGATCGCCGACCCGACCGGACGGCTGGCCCGCCTCCGGGCCGCCGTGTCGGTCGGCTTCGCCGGACGGCGGTGGGTCCGCCTGCGGTGCGAGGACGCCGAGCGCAGGATCACCGGCGGCCTCGCGTCGCTCGACCCGGACCGGCCGTTCCACGACCAGGTCACGGCCTGGCTGTTCCCCGCGGGGATCACGACGCACGTGCTTCTCACCGCCGGTCTGCGCAACCCCACCGTACGGCTGCGCTACCCCGCCGTCCGCGACCTGCTCCGGGCGTACGGCCGGATGGACGTCTACGAGGAACTGCTGGGCCTGCTCGGCTGCGCGCACCTGACCCGCGAGCGGATCGGCGGCCACCTCGCCCAGATGACGAGCGCGTTCGACGCGGCGGCGGCCGTGGCCCGCACGCCGTTCCCCTTCTCCTCCGACATCACCGGGGCGGCCCGGCCGGTGGCCGTCGACGGCAGCCGCGACCTCCTCCTGCGGGGGCTGCACCGCGAGGCCGTCTTCTGGATCGCCGCGACGTACGCCCGGTGCCTGAAGATCCTCGCGGTGGACGCGCCGGGGGAGACGGGGCACGCGGCGGGGTTCGCGGACCTCGCGGCCGACCTGGGCGCCGGGTCGCCGGACGCGCTGCGGCACCGGGCCCGCGAGGTGACGGCCTACCTTCCCCGCCTGCGCGCCGTCGCCGAGGAGATCATCGTCGCGAATCCGGCGATCCGCTGACCGGTCAGCCCTGCGTGGGCGGCGCGCCCGTGGGCAGCGGGGTCGGCGAGCGAGTGGGCGAGGGTGCGGGCGACGGCTCCGGCACTCCGGGCCAGGGGGAGTAGGTCGCCCTCCACTCGCCCGGCGGGAGGATCGGCACGTTCACCCGCGTCTCGCCCGCGTTCTGGAAGCGGAACGTCATGGGGATCGCGGCGCCGGCGGTCAGCGGGCGGGTGAGGCCGGCGAGCAGCACCTGGGGGAGCGCCGTGCCGCCGACGTACTTCCCGCCGGGCACCTCCAGGCCGCCGGCCGGCAGGCGGGCCTCTTGGAAGACGCCGCCGGTGTCCACCGACACGAGCCGGTCGGAGCGCCCGCTCTCGTTCAGCAGCGTCAGGTACATCGGCATGTCGGCGCCGGGCGAGGCCGGTGTCTGCGGGCCGATGACGAACGCGTTGCGGAGCAGCACACCGGGCAGGTTCGCGTTCGCCCCCTCGTTCTGCGGGATCGTCTGGGTGTACCAGTCCTGCTTGATGTCGGAGCAGGCGGCGGTCAGGGCCGCGGCCCCGATGAGAAGAGCTGCCAGGAACCTACGCATGTCGACCTCGGCTCGCTCGCGGAGCGTCTTTCGCCCTCGGTACCCGAAAACGCGCCTCCTACCTCCCGAAACGCCCACTCTCCGGCAGCGGCCGTCAGAAGCGGTAGGCGTCCCGGCGGTTCCTGATCGCCTGGACGGTCACCGTGCGCTTGTCCTCGTCGATGCGGTAGACCACGCGGTAGGTTCCGCGCCGGGCGACGAGCAGGCCCTCGTACGGCTCCTGCAAGGGCTTGCCCACTCGCCACGGCTCTCGGGCTATCGCACCGGTGATGAGTTCCCACGCCGCGGCCGCCACTTCGTCCGGAAGACCCGCGGCGAGAGCCCGACGGGCCGGTGGAGTGAGGAGGACGTTGTAGCGGGCCAAGCACACACTCCGGGGCCCGTATCCCCCGCCGGCTTTGTAGCGGTGGCGGGGGAGGGCGGCGCGGTCAGTAGCCGAGGGTGCCCAGGTCGGGCTGCTGCCAGCCGCCCTGCGGCACGTCACCCCGGTACGGCCCGCCGACCACCGGCGGCACGAAGGTCTCCTTGACCGTGCGGACGTTGACCCACCGGATCAGGTTGAAGATCGAGCCCGCCTTGTCGTTGGTGCCCGAGGCCCTGGCCCCGCCGAAGGGCTGCTGCCCGACGACCGCCCCTGTGGGCTTGTCGTTGACGTAGAAGTTGCCCGCCGCGAAGCGCAGCCGCTCCGTGGCCGCCTCCACGGCGTACCGGTCCTGGGCGATGACCGACCCCGTCAGCGCGTACGGGCTGACGCTCTCCATCTGGTCGAGCACGGCGTCGTAGGCGGCGTCGTCGTAGACGTGGACGGCGAGGATCGGGCCGAAGTACTCCTTCACGAAGACCTCGTCGGCCGGGTCGGCGCACTCCAGCACCGCCGGCCGCACGAAGTAGCCGGCCGAGTCGTCGTAGGAGCCGGTCAGGAGCTCGATCGAGTCGGTCGAGCGGGCCCGGTCGATCGCCTCGCGGTGCTTGGCGAACGCCCGCGCGTCGATCACCGCGCCCATGAACGTGGACAGGTCGCCCGACACGTCGCCGACAGTGAGCGACTCGGCGGCCGAGACGAAGTCGTCGCGCATGCGCGCCCACAGCGAGCGCGGCACGTACGCCCGGGACGCCGCCGAGCACTTCTGGCCCTGGTACTCGAACGCCCCCCGCAGCAGCGCGGTCGCCAGCGCCCCGGGCTCCGCGGAGGGGTGGGCGAGGACGAAGTCCTTGCCGCCCGTCTCGCCGACGAGCCGCGGGTAGCCGCGGTAGCCCGCGATGTTCTCCCCGACCGTGCGCCACAGGTGCTGGAAGGTGGCCGTCGACCCGGTGAAGTGGATCCCGGCCAGCTCCGGATGCGGCAGCGCGACCTCGGACACGGCCGCGCCGTTGCCCGTGACCATGTTGATCACACCGGGCGGCAGCCCGGCCGCCTCCAGCAGCCGCATGGTGAAGTGCGCCGAGAACTGCTGCGTCGGCGACGGCTTCCACACCACCACGTTGCCCATCAGCGCCGCCGCCGCCGGCAGGTTGGCCGCGATGGAGGTGAAGTTGAACGGCGTGATCGCCAGAACGAAGCCCTCCAGCGGGCGGTACTCCATCCGGTTCCACACCCCCGGCGACGACTGCGGCTGCTCGGCGAGCAGCCGGCGGGCGTAGGAGACGTTGAACCGGAAGAAGTCGATCAGCTCGCAGGCGGCGTCGATCTCGGCCTGCTGCGCCGACTTCGACTGGCCGAGGATGGTCGCCGCGTTCAGCGTGGCCCGCCACGGGCCGCTCAGCAGCTCGGCGGCCCGCAGGAAGACCGCCGCGCGCTCCTCGAACGGCAGGGCCCGCCAGCGCGGCGCCGCCTCCAGCGCCGCGTCCACCGCCGCCCGGACGTCGGCCGCGGTCGCGTCGGCCGTACGACCGAGCACGGCCGCGTGGTTGTGCGGCTGCACGACGTCGATCGGGGCGCCGCCGGCCATGCGCCGCTCGCCGCCGATCGTCATCGTGAGGTCGAGGGACGCCCCGGCCAGCTCCTTGATCCGGGTCTCCAGGGCAGTGCGCTCGGCGCTGCCGGGCCCGTACCCGTGCACCGGCTCGTTCGCCGGCACCGGGACCTCGGTGATCGAATCCATCATCCACCCCTCAGAGCGCGAAGGAAGAAGGCGACGTTGGCCGGGCGCTCGGCGAGGCGGCGCATGAAGTAGCCGTACCAGTCGTCGCCATAGGGGACGTAGACGCGCACCCGCGACCCGGCCGCGGCCAGCGCCGCCTGCCTGTCGGCCCGGATGCCGTAGAGCATCTGGAACTCGTAGTCATCCGGGCCGCGCCCGGCGCTCACCGCGAGCGACTCGGCGATCGCCATCAGCCGGTCGTCGTGCGTGGCCACCATGGGATAACCGCTGCCCGCCATCAGCACCCGCAGGCACCGCACGTACGCGCGGTCCACGTCGGTCCTGCGCTGGTGGGCCACGGAGGCGGGTTCGGCGTAGGCACCCTTCACCAGGCGCACCCGCGACCCGGCGAGGTCGCGGCAGTCGGCCTCGCTGCGGAACAGGTACGCCTGGATCGCGACGCCCGTCTCCGGGAAGTCCTCCCGCAGCGTGCGCAGCGCGCCGAGCGTCGCGTCGACGGTGGTGTGGTCCTCCATGTCCAGGGTGACGGTGGAGCCGCACTCCCGCGCCGCGGCGCAGATCTGCCGCGCGTTCTCCAGGGCCAGGCCGGGATCGAGGGCCTGCCCGACGGCCGACAGCTTGACCGACGCCTCGGCCCGGTCGCCGAGGCCGAGCGGCCGCAGCGCCTCCAGCAGCGAGACGTACGCCTTGGCGGCGGCGACGGCGGCCCCGGAGTCGCGGACCTCCTCGCCCAGATGGTCGATGGTGACGGAGAGCCCCGAACCGGTCAGGCGGCGCGCCGCCTCGACGGCGTCCGTGGCGGACTCCCCGGCCACGAAGCGGTCGACGACCTTGCGCGTGAGCGGGAGGCCCGACACGGCCCGGCGGGCGAGCGGGCTGCGTGAGCCCGCGAGAAGCAGGGAACCGAGCATGGCCACAGGCTAAATCCGCACGTCACCAAAGTTCCACGGACATCCGCCACAGCATTCTTGGACAAATGCACAACAATGTCAGCATGCAAGACATCGTCGATGAGATCTCCCGGCTGCTCGGCGCGTCGGTGACGCTTGAGGACCGATCGTTCAACCTCCTGGCGTACGGCGCGCAGAGCGGGGACATCGACAGCGTCCGGCAGGAGTCGATACTGCGCAGGCGCGCCTCCGACGAGGTGCGCGCCCACTTCGAGGCGTACGGCATCGCGACGGCGACCGGGCCGGTGCGGATCCCCGGGCTGCCCGGCGTGCTCGGCCGGGTGTGCGTGCCGCTGCGGCACGACGGGGTGACGTACGGATACCTGTGGGCGCTGGAGTCGGGAGAGCTCACCGACGAGCGGCTGGCCGCCGTCGGGCCCCTGGTCGGCCGGGTGGCCGCGCTGCTGGCGGCGCAGGCCCGGGGCCGGTACGCCCCGCTGCGCCAGTTCTTCTCCGCCGACCCCGCGGCCCGCGCCGCCGCCGGGGTGGTGGCCGAGGGGCCGGTGACGGCCGTCGCGGTCCGGACTCCGGCGCAGGACGCGGGCCTGCCGCCCACCCTGCCGCGGACGCTGCCGCGCGGCGTGCTCGCCGACCCCGACGTGATCGAGCCCGGAACAGGTGGGCCCGGAACAGGGGAACTCGGGGTGGGCGCGTTCGGGACAGGCGGGCCGGAGATCGGTGGGCCCGAGACGGGCGGGGTGGGAACGGGTGAACCGGGGGCGGCCGTGTTCGGGTCTGCCGTGCGGGGGCCGGGCGTGCCGGGGGCGGGCGTGCCGGGCATGGGCGGGGCGGTCCTCGCGATCCTCGCGCCCGCCGCGCAGGCGGCCCGGGTCGCGGGGCTGCTGCACGGCCTGTACGGCCTCGCCGCCGGGATCGGAGGCCCCCGCGACGACCCTCGCGAGGCGTGGGAGAGCTGGCGCGAGGCGCTGCTGGCCCTGCGGGTGGCCGAGCACGCCGAGCGGCACGCCCCGGTCGCCGACTGGGCCACGCTCGGCGTCTACCGTCTGCTGGTCCGGCTGTCCCCGCGCGACCTCGCCGGCCTCGCCGCCGAGTCGGCCGCCCTCACGCCCCGGATCGCGGCCAGCGTCGAGGCGTACCTCGACCACGCGGGCCACGCCGGTGAGACGGCGGCCGCGCTCGGCGTGCACCGGCAGACGCTGTACTACCGGCTCGACAAGGCGAGCCACCTCACCGGGCTCGACCTCGCCGACGGGGAGGACCGCCTGCTGCTCCACCTGTCGCTGAAGGCCGCCGCCCTCCTCGGCGGCGGCTGACCCGCCCGCACCGCCGCGTCCTGCTGTCACGCCGGCCGTTCCACGTCACGTCCGCACGTCGCACCACCGGTCCCGCGCGGCGCCTCCGGTCCCGGCGCGTCTCCCGCGTCCTGCGCTGGGCCAGGGGCTCCCCGCCGGGGGCGCCGGTGCCGTAAGAGAGCGGGTCAGCGCTGGGCGGCCCGGTAGACGCGCAGCCAGTCGACGAACAGCGTCCCGCCGCAGGCCGCCGAGCCCTCGCAGACGTTGCGGAGCGACAGGCCCATCCGCTGGGCGGGGACGCGGCCGGTGTGGTCCCAGACCCGGGCGCCGTCCAGCCAGACGCTCACCCGGTCGGGCAGCCAGTCGACGGCGACCGTGTGCCAGCGCGTGAAGTCGGCCCGCAGCGCGCCGTGGGTGCGGTCTCCGCCGTCCACGGTGACGAAGGCGTCGGCCGCCTGCCGGCCCGGGTCGCCGATCGCGGCCAGGCCGATCTCCGCGCTGCCGCCACCCGTCCGCAGCGACACCACCGGGGTGCCCGAGCCTTCCGTGGCGCGCAGGCGCACCTCCCAGCGGCCGTACTGCTGGGTGAGCCTGCCGGCCAGGCCGGTCCCGCCGGTCAGGCGCAGCGCCCCGCCGCCGATGCCGCCCGCTCCGCGCGAGCCGGTGGCCGTCCAGCCGGACGGGTCGAGCTGGTCGCCGAAGTCCTCGGTGAGGACCGGGCCGCTCCACCCGGCCGCCCTGCCGTCGCCGGCGCTCCGGCTCCCCGTGGCGGTCCCGCCCGTCCGGTCGGTGATCACTGGGTCGTCGGAGGCGTCGTGCGGCTGGACGATGTCCACCTGCCGGGGGCCGGTGTGCGCCGGCTGGGCGGGGCGCATCGGGGAATCGGTCTCGTCCGGGGTCTTGCTGGTGGTCTTGCCGGCGTTCCTGGCCCCCGGCCCGGCCGTGGGCGTCGCCCGCTGGACGAGCGACGGGCGCGGCGCCGGCCCGGAAGAGGGGGCGGGGTCGCCGAGGCCGACCGGCTCATCCGCGATCTTCTCGGCGGCCGTCTCCGCGGCCTCGTCGCCTAGTTCGTGCACGGACCGGCCGTCGGCCTCCGCCGAGGCGCCGGAGGAGGTTCTGGAGGTGCCCTTGGAGGCACTGTCGCCGGTGGAGGCCTCGTCGCCGGATCCGGCGGCGCCGGGGCCGGAGGTCCGGGTGGCGCCCGCTCCGGCCGCGTTGGGCGCCGAGCCGGGAAGGTCGGGGGAGGAGGCGGGGGGCCGCGCCGCGGACTCACCGCCCGCGTTGAACACCTTCGTGGAGTCCCCGCTCGAACATGCCGTGGCGGCGACGATGAGCATCGCCGCCGCCACAGCTGAACCAGGTCCATGAAGTGACATGAGCCGAGTTAACCACAGGAATTGACATTCATAACGGGATGGAACTGGTAATGCCGCTTGCCGGTCAGGCGCACGTCTTCTCGTACACGCGGAGCAGTTCCATGCTGATGCGCTCGACCGAATAGCGGGAACGGGCGCGGTCGGCCGCCGCGTACCCGATGGCCGTGCGCAGCGTGGCGTCGCCGAGCAGGCGGCGGATGCGGTGCGCGATCTCCAGCGGGCGGTCGGGCCGGGTCAGGAAACCGGTCACGCCGTCCACCACCGAGTCGAGGTGGGCTCCGGACGCCGAGGCGATGACGGGGATGCCGCACGCCATGGCCTCCAGCGCCGCCGTGCCCGTGGGGACGGTCGGCGGCAGCGACAGCACCAGGTCGACGCTGCGCATGAGCTTGGGCATCGCCGTGTGCGGGACCATGCCGAGCATCTGCACGCGGTCCGCCAGGCCGTGCTCGCCCGCGAGGGCCCGCAACCGCTCGATGCTCTGGTCGTCGCCTCCGGCGATCACCAGGTCGGCCTCCGGCACGGCCCGCAGCGCGTGCACCGCGTACTCCGCTCCCACGTGACCCACGTGCAGCAGGCGGGGCCGCTCGCCCCGGGGGAAGGCCGGGCCCTGGCGGCGGAAGCGCTCGACGTCGATGCCGTGGGGGACGACCGAGATGTTGCGGCGGGGCACGCCCATCCGGATCAGCTCGGACTCCTCGTCGGCGCAGGCGGCGATGACCGCCCTGGCCCGGCGGCCGATCGCGCACTCCAGCCGGCGCACCGGCGCGGGGGTCCGGCTGTCGTCGTAGTGGCTGTGGAAGGTCTGGGTGACCGGCACGTCCAGGCCCTCCGAGCCCGCGATCGCGGCCAGGCCGCTCGACCACGAGTACGCGTGGATGATGTCCGGCCGGTGCTCCCGCCACCGCTGGGCCAGGCCGGCGCTGAAGTCGGGGATGTAGGGGAGGAGGTCGTTTTCGGACAGCTCCACGTCGGGTCCGGCGGGCACGTGCTCGACGCCGTCGACCTTCGTCCTCGACCGCGTGTAGACGGTCACCCGGTGGCCCCTGGCCAGCTCACGCGCGATGGCGGGCGTGTCCGGAGTAAGTTCGTGCGCGGAGACGATCGCGATATCCATGGCACACCTCAAGACAGGAAGGCGCTTGAAAAGGTGTGCCTGCGTCCTAGGCACGATCGATGTAGATGATGTTTACCTTACTCCGATTCGCGCTAAACACCTAATCGGGAAAAATCATGAGATCTCCCGTGCCCCGGGGATGGCCGGCTCAGCGGGATCGGCGCAGCGTGAGGACGGTGATCTCGTCGACGGCGTGCGTGCCGCAGAAGCCCCGGTGGTCCTCCTCGATCGCCTTGACGACCGTGCTCGGCGGCTGGCCGGCGCAGCGGGCGAGGACCTCGGTGAGCCGATCCTCGCCGTAGTTGTCCCCGGCGGGGCTCTGCGAGCCCACCAGGCCGTCGCTGTAGAGCACCAGGGTCTCCCCGGCCGACAGCGTGAGGTCCTCGGTCGCGGGCACCGATCCCTCCTCGAAGCCCAGCGGCACGCCGCCGCCCTCGGAGAAGCGGACGCCGCCGCCCGGCTGGACCAGCGCCGCCGGGTGGTGGCCCGCGGAGGCCAGCCGTACCTTCCGGCCGCGCACGAAGCCCGCCGCGGCCATCACGAACAGGCCCGTGTTCTGCGCGACGAGCGCGTCGCTGACCTTGCGCAGCGCCTCTCCGGGGTCGTCCTCCCACACGCTCAGCACGCGCAGCCCGTTGCGGACCATCGCGGTCACCGACGCCGCCTCCTCGCCGCGCCCGGCCGCGCTGCCGACGACGAAGCCCCAGCCGTTCTTGACCGGGAAGACGTCGTAGAACTCCCCGCCGATCGCCCGCATGCCGGAGCCGGGGTGGTAGACCGCCGCGATCTCGAAGCCGGGGATGTCGGGCAGTGTCCGGGGGAGCACCCCGGTCTGCAACGTGTCGGCGGCCTGCGAACGGCGCTGGAAGCCCCGCTGCGCCTGCATCGCCAGGCCGAGGTGCAGGCCCACCTCCTCCATCAGGCCGAGGTCGGCCAGGCCGAACGGAGGCCGCTCGCGCAGGCGCACCAGCGTGAGCACACCGCGCACCTCCTCTTCGGTCCGGATCGGCACGCTGAGCAGGGAGCCGGCGCGCATCGCCTGCAGCACGTCGCCGCCGAGCAGCGAGTCGTCGCTCAGCATCTCGTGGACGACGCCGCTGTGCGTGGTCAGCACCTGCCCGACGACCGGCGCCGCGGCGGGCGGGGCCTCCTCGACCGTCCGCTGCAGCCGCCCGACCGGCTGGTCGCTCGGCCCGATGACGACCGACCTGACCTGCTCGCCGTCCCTGGCGACGTCCGCGATCACCCAGTCGGCCGTCTCCGCGGCCAGCAGCCGCGCCGCGCGCAGCAGGGCGACCGGCTCGCGCAGGCTCTCCTCGTCGAGCAGCAGCCGGGTGAGCCGCGACAGCAGTTCGTGCCGCCGCGCCGCCGCCAGAAGGTCCGTGTCGTCGGGGACGTCCGCCTCCGCCGCCGGTTCCGGAAGCTGGACCTCCGTCGGCAGCACGACCCCGGCGAGCATCTCCTGCGGCTCGCCCGGCATCCGCAGGCGGCTCAGCACCAGCCGTACGTTGTGGGCGCGGCCCTGGTGCGCCAGACGGGTCGGGAACGAGACGCTGTCCTCGCCGTGCAGCACGGCGGCGAGGCGCTGGCGGAACGCCGCGCGGGCGGCCACGTCGATGAGGAGCGGGAAGGCGCGGCCGATGAGGTAGCCGGCCGGGCTGCCGAGCAGGCGGGTGGTCTCGTTGTTGATGCGGCGCACAGTGCCGCCCGTGTCCATGATGATCACGGGGATCGGCAGTGCGCGGAACACCTGGCGCAGCAGCTTCTGCTCGCGCTGACTGCCGCCGTCCCTGCGCCTGCGGCTGCGTGCCACCTCGGCCACGGCCTTGCGCAGCAGCTCCTCCGCGGCGTCCAGCTCGCGTAGCATCGCGGCCGGGTCGGGATCCTCCCGCAGCGTGGCGATGCGGTCGGCGAGCCCGCTCAGCGCGCGCTCGAGTTCGGCGGTGTCGGGCAAGCTGCCCCCCTCTCTCGACGTAGACGCTACCGGATTCGTCCACAGTGCTCCGCGGCCTTCAAGCCGGGGTGAAGCGGACTCTATCGACTACCGGGGCGGGAACAGCGATTCGGCGCAGCGGCGGATCGGCGTCACCTGGCCGAGGCGGGACGGTTCTGCTGCTCGACCCACGAGGCGTAGGAGACGAGGACGGCACGTGGTTCGCCGTTCCGCTCCACGATGGTCGCCTCGCCGGTGTAGTGGGCGAGGTCGATGCGGCGGCCCAGGTTGTCCCGGAGTTCTCGGACGCTCATACGTTCAGCCATGGTCCCAACGGTACACTTGGAACCGTGCAGCCCAGGCATGGATCCTGCCCCTTGCCGGCACCCGGCCGGCATGTCGGGCCGGCGTGGATTAACCCCGAACCTATGGGAATGGTCTTTCAACCATGGAGACAACGTCCATCCTCGCGCGTGACCTCGCGGCCCTCGGCCGTGTGACGGAAGGCACGTCCGCGGAGAGCGTCCTGCGCGGGATCACCGAAGCGGTCGCGCGGGGCGTGCCCGGCTGCGCGGGCGGCACCGCCGAGCTGTGGATGGAGGAGCGGGTGCTGCTCGCCGCCTCCCACAGCGAGCTCACCACGCTCATCGATCGCGAGCGCGACCTGCGGGAAGGCCCGTCGAGGGAGGCGCTGACGAGCGGACGCCCGGTGTCGATCCCGGACGTGATGCGCGAGTCGCGCTGGTCCCGTTACGCCGCCACCGCCGTACGGCACGGCGTGCGCTCGGTCCTCGTCGTGCCCGTCGCGGTCGACAACGCCGTCGCGATCATCGGCCTGTACGGTGTGCGTCCCGGCGTCTTCACCTCCGGAGGCTCGCTGATGGCCCTGCTGCGCGAGCAGGTGACCGTGGCGCTGGCCAACATCTGGGAGTTCGACGACGTGCTGACCGGCGCGGCGCAGATGCAGGAGGCGCTGGCCGGCCGCTCGGTGATCGACCAGGCCAAGGGGATCATCATGTCCAAGAGCGGCTGCTCGGCCGAGGAGGCGTTCGAGGAGCTCCGGCGGGTGTCCCAGCACCACCAGGTCAAGGTGGCCGACCTGGCCCGGCTCCTCGTCACCGAGCACCAGCAGAAGCACGGGGGAGCGGCGCCGGAGTGATCACCCGTCCCGACGGTCCCGCGGCCCGGCACGGGCGCGGGGCGGCGGGTCGCCGGCCCTCCGCCGACCCGCCGGCGGCGAGAACGGCCCAGCGGTGCGAACGGCTCGGGTGGCTCGGGTGGCTCGGCGGTTCAGGCGGCGAACGCGGCCAGGGCCTCGTCGAGCGTGTCGAACAGCGGCAGCCGCTGGGACAGGCCCGTCACCCACATCACCTTGGAGTTCGGGTACTGCACGGAGACCAGCGCGAAGTTGCCGCCCGCGGTGGTGGAGCGCTGCCAGTGATGCACGATCAGGCCGAGCGCCCGGGAGTCCATGAAGGTGACACGGCCCAGGTCGAGGACCATGTCGGGGCCGTGGTCGTCGGCCGCCGCGTCCAGGAAGTCCGAGAACTGATCACGTGTGGTGGCGTCGAGGACGCCGTTCACGTGGATCACCACGATGTCTCCCGCCATGCTCGACGACAGGGACAGCAATCCGTTGTTAGACACCTCGCGCCTCCTCTGCCGCAACATTACTGGCGCGGAAGGGGTGGTGAAACTCCCGAGTTTGCGGCAATATACTGAAGCAGAGGTCCAGCAGAGGGCCTCGTCTCGATACTGTAGCGAGGCGTGCCTTCTGCCTGGTCACCCCAGCCGCGTAGGCGCCCTCGCGAGAAGAAATACGAGGGGACTGCGCAGATGGCTGCCGAGGTCCGTGCAGAGACCGCCAGCAATCCGACCGCCGAGGAGCTCCTGGACGAGCTCACCCGGGACGACGTGTCCGAGGCCCGGCGGGAACGCCTCCGTGAAATGATCGTCGAAATGCACCGCCCGATGGCGAGGGACATCGCCCGGCGGTACCTCAATCGGGGCGAGCCGATGGAAGACCTCCTTCAGGCCGCGTACGTCGGCCTCATGAAGGCCATCAACGGCTTCGACCCCACCCTGGGGCACAGCTTCCGCGGGTACGCCATGGTCACCATGACGGGTGAGGTCAAGCGGCACTTCCGCGACCGCACCTGGGCCGTCCGGGTGCCCCGCCTCTACCAGGAGCGCCGCGCCGAGCTGAACCGGCACGTCGCCGACATGACCCAGGAGCTCGGCCGGTTCCCCACCGTCGCCGAACTCGCGAAGAAGATGGGCCTGTCCGAGGAGGACATGCTCCTCACCATGGACGCCTCCGCGGCGTACAGCACCCTTTCCCTGGACGCGCCGATCGGCGCGGACGACGACGCCGCCGCGCTCGGCGACGTGATCCCCGAAGAGGACGACGCGCTCGACACCCTCGTGGACAAGGAAGCGCTGAAGCCTCTCATCGACCTTCTCCCCGAACGGGAGAAGAACATCCTCCTGCTGCGGTTCTACGGCAACATGACGCAGGCCGAGATCGCGGCGGAGTTCGGCATCTCGCAGATGCACGTGTCGCGGATCCTCCGCAAGACCCTCGACCAGCTTCGGGCGGAGCTCGTCGCGGGATGAGGAGATCGCGACGATACCCGGAGCACCGCCTGTGTTCAGGCGGTGCTCCGAGGTATCTTCGTCCTGCCCACAGCCCACAGGTCCTTAGATAGCCCGAATTGCGGCGGGAGGCGTGTACCGCGTGAAAGATGACGGCGTTCCCGCGCACGTCACCGGAGCGGCGAGGGAGCGTACCTTCTCCTTAGCCGATCTTCCTGATCTGCGTGAGTTCGCCGCCGCCGAGGCGCAGCGCCGCGGCATGCCGGAAGACGCGCTGGGCGATTTCCTCGTGGCGCTCAACGAGGTCGCCACGAACGCGGTCACGCAAGGGTCGACGAAGGCCCGGCTGGGACTGTGGCGTGAGGGACCGGCCCTGGTGGTGGCGGTCCACGACGACGGCCGCGAGTGGCGTCCGCCGGCCGTGCCGGGCCACGACCCGCCGCCCGAGAACGCGACCAGCGGCATGGGCCTGTGGGTGGCCCGCCTGCTGAGCGACGACCTCCGTGTCACCGCCGGACCCGGTGGGAGCACCGTGGTGATGCGTTTCCTCCTGGAGTGAGGGTAGGGGACGGCCATGGCTGTCCCACGGATTCTGATCGTCGGCGGCGGATACGTCGGCATGTACACCGCACTGCGCCTGCAGCGCAGACTCCGCCGCGGCGAGGCGCTCGTCACCGTCGCGGACCTCGACTCCTACATGACCTACCAGCCCTTCCTGCCGGAGGCCGCGGCCGGCAGCATCGAGGCCCGGCACGTCGTCGTCCCGCTCCGGCGGGTGCTGAACCGGTGCCAGATCCTCAGCGGACGGATCACCCAGGTGCGGCTGGCAGACCGCAAGGCGGAGTTCGAGCCGCACGAGGGACCCGCTCTCACCATCGCGTACGACTACCTGGTCATGGCCCCCGGGTCGATCTCACGGCTCCTGCCGGTGCCCGGCCTGGCCGACAACGGCATCGGGTTCAAGACCATCGAAGAGGCCATCGCGCTGCGCAACCACGTGCTCGGCAGGCTCGACGTGGCCGCCTCCACACCCGACCCCGAGGTCCGGCGCCGGGCGCTGACCTTCGTCTTCGTCGGCGGGGGATACGCCGGGGTGGAGGCCCTGGCGGAGCTGGAGGACATGGCCGCCGACGCCTGCAAGTACTTCGAGGGGATCAGCCGCGCGGACATGCGCTGGGTGCTCGTGGAGGCGACCGACCGGATCCTGCCCGAGGTGGGGCCGGACATGGGCAGGTGGACGGCCCAGCAGTTGCGTGAGCGGGGCATCGAGGTCCGCATGAAGACGATGCTGAAGTCGGCCGAGGGCTGCCACATCGTGCTCAGCGACGGCGAGGAGTTCGACACCGACACCCTCGTCTGGACCGCCGGCGTCAAGCCGCACCCGCTGGTGCGCGCCGGAGACCTGCCGGTCGACGAGAAGGGCCGGGTCAGGGTCGACGCCGCGATGCGCATGCACGGGACCGACTTCGCCTTCGCCGCCGGAGACTGCGCCGCCGTCCCCGACCTCACCCGTCCGGGGGAGTTCTGCCCGCCCAACGCCCAGCACGCCGTACGGCAGGCGAAGACGCTCGCCGACAACGTGCTGGCGACGCTGCGCGGGCAGCCCCGGCGGCCCTACCGGCACAAGTACGCGGGGTCGGTGGCGAGCCTGGGGCTCTACAAGGGCGTCGCGCAGATCTACGGGCGGGAGCTCCGGGGGTTCCCCGCGTGGTTCATGCACCGCACGTACCACCTGACGCGGATGCCGACCTTCAACAAGAAGACCCGGATCCTCATGGACTGGACGCTCGGGATGTTCTTCCCCAGGGAGATCGTGTCGCTGGGGGCCATCGAGGAACCGCGCAAGGAGTTCACCCTGTCGGCCCGCTCCTGAGCGTCGCCGCCTCCGCGCCGCTCACGAGCGGATCGACCTCGGCTTCGCCGTGCCTCGTCCCCGCGTCCGGCGGCCCTGCAAAGCGTGCTCCTACCGGGACGGCAAGTACGGCGCGGTCGTCAACCCCGACGGCGCGCTGTACAGCTCCTGGACCACCGCGGGCAGGCCCGAGTGGCGGGTGGGCACGGCCCGCGACGGCTACCTGCCCCGCGAGCGGACCGACGACCGCTGGTTCACCTGCGAGGACACGTACGGGCGGGCCGACGACACGCGGGCGGCGGCGGGGTTCCGCGACCGGGTGGACGCGGCGCACCTCGACCACCTCCGCGCGACCGACCGGCTGCGGGCATGACCGAGGGCCGTACGGGGGAGTACCCCACGGCTCCCCGGGAGGACCGGACCGAGGTGTTCCACGGTCACGTGGTGGTGGACCCGTACCGCTGGCTGGAGGACTCGGGCGACGAGCGGACCCGCGCGTGGGTCGCGGCCCAGGACGCGCTGTACGACGCCGAGCGGGCCGCGTGGCCGCACCTGGAGAAGTGGCAGGTGGCGCTGGCCCGCCTGCACGCGTTCCCGCTGTCGTCGGTGCCCCGCCCCCGCGGTGACCGCGTCTTCTTCACCCACAGGGAGCCCGGCGCGGAACACCCGGTGCTGCTGGTCGCCGAACACGGCGCCGTACGGCCCCTGGTGGACCCGCTCGCCCTGGACCCCGGCGGGCGCACGGTGCTGGAGGCGTGGCATCCCTCCGTCGAGGGCGACCTGCTCGCCTTCCAGGTGTCCGCCGCCGGCATGGCATGGAGGACTGCGCGCTCCGGGTGATCGACGTCGCCACCGGCGCCGTGGTCGACGGCCCCGTCGACCGGGTGCGGCGGACCCCGGTCGCGTGGCTGCCGGGCGGCCGGGCCTACTACTACGTGCGCCGGCTGCATCCCCGCCTGAATCCGGGGGAGGAGCGCTACCACCGGCGGGTCTTCCTGCACCGGGTGGGCGCCGACCCGGACGACGACGTCCTCGTCTTCGGCGAGGGCCGGGAGAAGACGAGCTTCCACACCGTCGCCGTCACATCGGACGGCCGCTGGCTGAGCGTCTCGTCGGCCGTCGGCACCCGTCCCGCGACCGATCTTTGGCTGGCCGACCTGACAGACGTGGACGGCTTGGACGGCGCCCCCGGCCAGCCCCGGCTGCGCGCCGTGCGGACGGGGACCCCGGCCCGCGGCAGGCTGTGCATCGCGCCGGGCACGGCGCCCGGCGACCCGATCTGGCTGCGTACGGATCTGGACGCCCCCCGGGGACGGATCGTGGTGACCACGCCCGCCGCCACCGCCCCCGGCACCGCCGGCGCCGCGACCGGCGCGGAACGGTGGCGCACGCTCATCCCGGAGCGGCCGGACGCGGTGCTGGAGGACTTCGCGCCGCTGCGCGGCCCGGCGCTGCCGCGTCCGCTCGCGCTGGTCTCGTGGACCCGTCACGCCGTGTCCGAGATCACCCTGCACGACCTCGCCGACGGCCGGGAACTGGCCGAGGTGCCGCTGCCGGGCAGGGGCACCATCGGCCGGTTCGCCACGCGGCCCGAGGGAGGGCACGAGGTGTGGTTCGGCTACCACGACCACGTCACGCCGCCGACGGTGCTGCGCTACGACGCCCGTACGGGGACGCTGGAGGTCTGGCCGTGCCCGGCGGCGCCCGTCACGGCCTCTCCCTCGCGGGCACCGTCTGGTGCGCCGGGTGTCTCCCCGGCGTCCGTCCCGGGTTCTCCCGCGGCCTATCGCGCGGCCCCTCTCTCGTCGCCGGAGCCGGGTTCGGTGACGACCACGCAGGTCGCGTTCCCGTCCCGGGACGGCGTCATGGTGCGGATGTTCGTCCTCTCGCCGCACGGCGTGCCGGACCGCAGGCGCCCGGCGATCCTCACCGGGTACGGCGGTTTCGGCACCTCCATGACCCCCGCCTACACGCCGCAGGCGCTGGCCTGGGTCCGGGCCGGCGGGGTCTACGCGATCGCGTGCCTGCGCGGCGGGGGAGAGGAGGGCGAGGAGTGGCACCGCGCCGGGACGGGCGTACGCAAGCAGAACGTCTTCGACGACTTCGACGCCGCCACCGACCTGCTGATCGGGCAGGGCTGGACCGCCCCCGACCGCCTCGGCGTCCTGGGGGAGTCCAACGGGGGCCTGCTCGCCGCCGCGGCGCTCACCCAGCATCCGGACAAGTACGCCGCGGTCGTCTGCGTCTCGCCGCTGCTGGACATGCTCGCCTACGAGCGGCTGGGCATGGGCCCGAGCTGGCGGGCGGAGTACGGCACCGTGCGCGACCCCGGGGAGTTCCGCGCGCTGCTGGCCTACTCGCCCTACCACCGGGTGCGCGAGGGCCTGCCGTACCCGCCGGTGCTGTTCGCCGTCGCCGACGGCGACACCCGGGTGGACCCGGGCCACTCGCGCAAGATGTGCGCGCTGCTGCAGCACGCGTCGGCCGGTCCGGGCCCCGTGCTGCAGCGGCTGGACCGGGGCGTCGGCCACGGCGCCAGGTCGGTGTCGGCGAAGCTCGGGCTGCTCGCCGACGTCGTCGCCTTCCTCGCGCGGCACTGCGGCCTCGACCCGGTGGGCCTGCCGTGAACATCCTCCTCTGCCCGTTCAGCGATGCCGGCTACCTCTACCCCGCCCTCGCGGTCGGCCGGCGGCTCCACCGGCGCGGGCACGCCGTCTTCCCCCTCGTCCGGCCCGGTGCGGCCGGCGTCGTGGGCGAGGCGGGCTTCGCCGCGCTGGACGCGCACGAGTACGGCGGAGCCCGCGCCTTCTCGGTCGCCTGGTGGGGGGAGACCGGCGCCGCCCAGTATCGGGCCGTGGTCCGCGCGGCCCGCGAGGTCCGGGCCGACGCGCTGGTCACCTCGATCCTGTGCCACGGCGCGCTCCTCGCCGCCGAGGCGCTCGACCTGCCGGTGGTGGTGCTGGGCTTCGCGGCCCACCTGCGGACGTACGGCCGGGGTGGCGAGGGGGAGCGGCACGGGCGCGCCGCCATGCGGGAGCAGCGGCTGCTGGAGCTGCTGCGCCGATATGACCTCGCGCGGGAGCGGGCCGGGCTGCCGCCCCGCCGGGACCGCCGGCGGGACCTCCCGCTGATCGGTTCGGGCCTGCTGCTCCGCGGCGACCCGGCGCTGGAGCATCCGGGGGCGGAGCTGCCCGAGGGTGTGCGCCACGTGGGGCCGTGCCCGTGGGAGCCCGCCGCCGACCCGGCCGCGCTGCACCGGCTGGCCGCGCGGGTGCGCCGGATCGGCAAACCCGTCGTGTACGTGCATCTGGGCCGGGTGTTCGGCGGGGAGAGCATGTGGCCCCGGCTGAACACGACGTTCACCGGAGGCCCGTTCCAGGCGGTGGTCGAGCGGGGCCGTTCCGGCGAGCCGCGGCCCGCCCCGGAGGCGGACGTCGTCGTGGTGCACGAACCCTGGATGGGCCCCCTGATCGAGATGTCGGACCTGGTGCTGACGAACGGCACCTCGTCTCCGGTCCTCGCCGCGCTCATGCGGGAAAGGCCCCTGGCCGTCGCGCCGATCGGCTCGGAGCAGCCGCTGCTGTCCGAGGCGTGCGTACGGGCCGGGGTGGCGGTCGGGTTTCCCCCGGGCCCGGGCCCGGCGGGCGACGGCGTCGCGGAGCTCGGCACCGCGTACGCGGGCGGGCTGGGCGAGCGCGTGCGGGCGCTCGGCGCGCGCCTGAACGCCTCAGGCGGCGCCGCGGCCGCCGCCGACGCGGTGGTCGCCGCCGCCTCGTCGGCGCGGGCGGTCGCGCATACCGGTGCCGCGCATACCGGTGCCGCGCCTGGTGCCGCGCATTCCGGCGCGGTCCCAACCGGCGTCGCGTTCACTGTGCCCGTACCTGTCCGGGGCGGCGCGTGGACTCCCGCCCTCGATGCTCCCGTCGATGTCGGCACCGGCAGAGGTGGCCCATGAGCGAACCCCCGCCCCTGCGGCGCAACCTGCGGTTCCAGTTCCTGTGGCTGGGCTCGGTGACGTCGGAGCTGGGCTCCTCGCTGACCGGGCTCGCCCTGCCGCTGCTGATCCTGGCCGTCACCGGCTCCGCCGCGCTGGCCGGGCTCACCGCCGCCTGCCGCATCGCCACCGGGATCCTCGTCTCGCTTCCCGCGGGGGTGTGGGTGGACCGGTGGGACCGGCGCCGGATCCTGCTCTGCAGCGAGGGGGTGCGGGCGGTGGCTCTGGCCACCCTCGCGGCGGCGGTCCTCGCCGACCGGGTGACGATGGAGCACCTGATCGCCGTGGCCATGACCAACGGGGCCGCGGACGCGTTCTTCCGGCCCGCCCGCGACGCGGCGATCCGCGCGGTCGTCCCCGCGAGCCGGCTCATGTCGGCGTACGCGCAGGACGAGGCGCGCGGCCACGCGACGGTCCTCGCGGGGCCGCCGCTCGGCGGGCTCCTGTTCGGCCTGGGCCGGGTCGTCCCCTTCGCCGTGGACGCGGTCACCTACGTGGTCTCCATGGTGTGCGTGCTGCTGGCCGGGGTCCCGCGACGGCCCGGGAACGTCGAGAGCTCCGGCAGGACCCGGATGCGGGCGGACATCGCGGAGGCGGCCCGCTGGCTGTGGCGCCGTCCCGCGCTGCGGGCGGGGCTGACCTTCTCCCTGGTCTCCAACCTCGCCGCCAACGCGCTGCTGCTACCGGTGGTCGTGCTGGTCGGCTCCCGCGGCGGTGACCCCGCGGTGACCGGGATGGTTCTCGCGGGCCTGGGGCTGGGCGGTCTGCTCGGCGCCGCCCTGTCTGCGAAGATCGGCGCCCTGCTGCCGCCCGGCAAGCTGATGCTGGTGGTGGTCGGCGTGTTCGCGCTCGCCGTCTGCGCGACCACCCTCCCGTTCGGCGCCTACTGGCCGGCGGTCCCGCTCATCCTGGCGATGATCGCGGCTCCGGCGCTCAACGTGGTTCTGCGCGTCCTCGTGGCGACGCTCGTCCCGGACGCGATGATGGGCCGGCTGACCTCGCTCCTCCGGGTGGCGACCATGGGCCTCGCCCCGCTCGGGCCGTTGCTGGGTGGGGTCCTGGCGGACCGTGCCGGCGGCGTCGGCGCGCTGCTCGCCATCGGCGGCGCGCTCGTCGTGTGCTGCGCCCTGGCCGCGACGAGCGCCACGCTGCGCGGGGCTCGAAGGCGCCCCGGAGGCGGCCGTGCCGGTCGAGGCGCCCGTGCCCGCCGAGCCCGCCATGCCTGACCGCGAACCGGTGGCCGAGCGGTGATGTGAGGCGCGGAGCGCGCCGGGACCGGTCACCCCACTTCGGCGGCGGTGGCGTCGTCACCGGCCAGGGCGCCGGCGAACTGCGCGGAGTACAGCCGGTGGTAGGCGCCCCGGGCGGCGAGCAGCTCGTCGTGGGTGCCGTGCTCGACGATGCTCCCCGCCTCCATCACCAGGATGAGGTCGGCGTCGCGGATGGTGGACAGCCGATGGGCGATGACGAAACTCGTCCTGTCGCTGCGCAGCGCGGCCATCGCGTGCTGCACCAGGACCTCGGTGCGGGTGTCGACCGAGCTGGTGGCCTCGTCCAGGATGAGCAGGGACGGGTTGGCGAGGAAGGCGCGGGCGATGGTGATCAGCTGCTTCTCGCCGGCGCTGACGTTGCCGCCCTCCTCGTCGATCACGGTGTCGTACCCGTCGGGCAGGGTGCGGACGAACCGGTCGACGTACGTCGCCCGCGCCGCCGCCTGGATCTCCTCGTCGGTGGCCCGGGGGTCGCCGTAGGCGATGTTGTCGCGGATCGTCCCGCCGAACAGCCAGGTGTCCTGAAGCACCATGCCGATCTGGGCGCGCAGGTCGTGGCGGCGCATCGCGGTGATGTCGGCGCCGTCGAGAGTGATGCGGCCCGCGTCCAGCTCGTAGAAGCGCATGATCAGGTTGACCAGCGTGGTCTTCCCCGCGCCGGTCGGGCCGACGATCGCGATCGTGTGCCCGGGCTCGGCCACCAGCGAGAGATCCTCGATGAGGGGCTGCTCGGGGTCGTACCTGAAGGACACGTGCTCGAACTCGACGCGTCCCCGCCGGGTGCCGGGCAGCACCGGGGCGGCGGGGTCGGGCTCCTGCTCCTCGGCGTCCAGCAGCTCGAAGACCCGCTCGGCGGAGGCCACCCCCGACTGCAGCAGGTTGGCCATCGAGGCGACCTGGGTCAGCGGCTGGGTGAACTGCCGGGAGTACTGGATGAAGGCCTGGACGTCGCCGAGGCTCATGGACCCGCCGGCGACCCGCACGGCGCCGACGACCGCGATGGCGACGTAGTTCAGGTTCCCGATGAACATCATCGTCGGCATGATGATCCCGGAGATGAACTGGGCGCCGAAGCTCGCCTTGTACAGGGCCTCGTTCCGCTCCCGGAACACCTCCTCGACCTCCGGGCCCCGCCCGAAGACCCGCACCAGCTCGTGACCGGTGAACGCCTCCTCGATGTGGGCGTTCATCGTGCCGGTGTGCGCCCACTGGGCGACGAACTGCTTCTGCGAGCGCTTGGCGATCCGCCCGGTGACGATCATCGTGACCGGGATCGTCACGAGGGCGATCACCGCGAGCAGCGGCGAGATCAGGAACATCATGACCAGCACGCCGACCAGGGTGAGCAGCGAGGTCAGCAACTGGCTCAGCGTCTGCTGCAGGGTCTGGGACACGTTGTCGATGTCGTTGGTGACCCGGCTGAGGAGCTCGCCGCGCGGCTGACCGTCGAAGAACTTCAGCGGAAGCCGGTGCAGTTTGTCCTCGACGTCGGCCCGGAGGCGGAACACCGTGCGCTGCGTCACGTCGTTCAGCAGCCGGCCCTGCAGCCACATGAACAGCGACGCCGCCACGTAGAGCCCCAGGACCCACGTGAGGACCGTGGCGAGCGCGCCGAAGTCGATGCCGTGACCGGGCACGACGTCCATCCCCGCGAGCATGTCGGCGAAGTCGCCGTGGCCCGAGGCGCGCAGCGCCCGCACGGTCTGCTCCTTGGTCGCCCCCGCGGGCAGCCGGGCGCCGATCACACCGCTGAAGATCACGTCCGTCGCGCGGCCGAGCAGCTTCGGGCCGATGACGGAGAACGCCACGCTGACCACCGCGAGGCCGATGACGGCCAGGATCCTCGGCCGTTCCGGGCTCAGCCGCCGCAGCAGCCGCCGGGCGGAGGGGCCGAAGTCGAGCGACTTCTCCGCCGGCATCTGACCGCCGCCGAAGGGCCCGAAACCACCGCCTCCCATCGGTCGCGGTCGTACGGGTGCCGTGGGCCGGTCGCTCATGCCGCACTCCCCGCGGTCAGTTGGGACTCGACGATCTCGACGTACGTCGGGCAGGAGCCGAGCAGCTCGTCATGGGTGCCGACACCGGCGACGACGCCGTCGTCCAGGACGATGATCTCGTCGGCGTCGGCGATGGTGGAGACCCGCTGGGCGACGATCACCACCGCCGCGCCGGCCGTGTACGGGCGCAGCGCGGCGCGCAGCCGGGCGTCGGTGGTGAGGTCGAGAGCCGAGAACGAGTCGTCGAACAGGTAGATCTCCGGTTTGGCGACCAGCGCGCGGGCGATGGACAGGCGCTGCCGCTGCCCGCCGGACACGTTCGTGCCGCCCTGGGAGATCGGCGCCTGCAGGCCCTCGGGCATCGCCTCGACGAAGTCGCGGGCCTGGGCGACCTCCAGAGCCTCCCACAGCTCCTCGTCGGTGGCGTCCGGCTTGCCGTAGCGCAGGTTGCTCGCGACCGTGCCGGTGAACAGGTACGGCTTCTGCGGCACCAGGCCGATGCGCGTCCAGAGCATCCGCGGGTCGAGGTCGCGTACGTCGGCGCCGTCGATCAGCACGGCGCCGGAGGTCACGTCGAACAGCCGGGGCACCAGGGAGACCAGGGTCGTCTTCCCCGATCCGGTGCTGCCGACGACGGCGGTGGTCCGTCCCGCCGTCACCCGGAAGGAGACACCGGACAACACCGGTGCCGCCGCGCCCGGATAACGGAACTCGACATCACGCAACTCCAGCTCGGCCCTGCGGTCCACGTGCCGTACGGGCCGCTCGGGCGGACGCACCGACGACTCGGTGTCCAGCACCTCGGCGACCCGCTCCGCGCAGACCGCGGCCCGCGGGATCATGATCGAGATGAAGGTGGCCATCATCATCGCCATGAGGATCTGCATCAGGTACATGAGGAACGCGGTGAGGGCGCCCACCTGCATCTCGCCGCCGTCCACCCGGGCGGCGCCGAACCACAGCACCGCGACGCTGGAGGCGTTGAGTATCAGCATCACGGTGGGGAAGATGAGCGCGGTCAGCCGCCCGACACGCAGCGCCGTCCCCGTCAACGCGTCGTTCGCCTCGGCGAAGCGGCGGGTCTCCTCACGCTCCCGGACGAAGGCCCGCACCACGCGGATGCCGGAGAGCTGCTCACGGAGCACCTGGTTGACGGTGTCGATCCGGGTCTGCATCGCGCGGAACTGCGGGACCATGCGGAAGACGATCGAACCGATCGAGACCAGCAGCACCGGGACGCAGATCAGCATGAGCCACGACAGCCCGACGTCCTGACGCAGGGCCATGATGATGCCGCCGACTCCCATGATGGGCGCGGCCACCAGCATCGTGCAGGTCATCACCACGAGCATCTGGATCTGCTGCACGTCGTTGGTGTTTCGGGTGATCAGCGAGGGGGCGCCGAACTGGGAGACCTCCCGGGCGGAGAAGCCGCTCACGCGGTGGAAGACCGCCGATCGGACGTCCCGGCCGAACCCGGCCGCCACCCGGGCGCCGTAGTAGACCGCCGCGATCGAGCAGGCGATCTGCACGAGGGACACGGTCAGCATCCAGCCGCCGGTGGCCAGGATGTAACCGGTGTCGCCGGTGGCCACCCCGTGGTCGATGATGTCGGCGTTCAGGCTCGGCAGGTAGAGGGAGGCGATGGTGCCGACGAGCTGGAACAGCACGACCGCCGTGAGTGCCGGCGAGTAGGGCCGCAGGTATGCGCGGAGCAGCCGGTTCAGCACGGCTCTGGTCCGAGACGGGGGATGCGGCGCGGGAGGGGCGCAATCATGCGCAACACGGTATATGAGCAGCTAGCTCGCTAACGCCTGGTTTTTCGGCGGGGGCGAACAGGGCCATCGCTCGTCGGCCGAGGAGGCGGGGCCGTCCGGGAGCTGTCGGACGGGGCGCTGTCGAGGTCCGGGCCGGCCGTCACCCACCGGATTCCCGGCGGGTCTCGCGGGAGCGTCTCCCGCGAGACCCGCCGAATCCTTCACAGGGGAATGGCCAGGGGTGGGCGCCCGGGTCAGCGGCGGACGCGTCCGCCGCGCCAGCCGCCGCGCCAGGAGTTGACGCCCGCGGTGCCGACGCCGGCCTGGTGCAGGGCGAGCAGGCACAGGCCGAGGGCGATCAGCGCGGTCATGCCGATGCCGATACTCGCGTTGAGGAGGTCGAGGAGGAAGGCGATCCCGAAGACGACCGCCGCGGCGATGGCGAGCATTGTTACCTCACTTCCGGGTCAACTGGGCAAGTAACGTGCGGTACTCGTGCAGGGCCAGGCGCAGCGCCTCGGTGTCGCCCCGCTCGTTGTCCTTCCACTGGCCGAGCAGTGCCTCACGACGGGAGGTGAAGGCCGACAGGGCCTCCTCCACCAGCGCGTCCGCCTGCTCGACCGACTGACGGGGATCGTCGACGAATCCCGACTTGATCTCCCGCCACCGGCTTTCCAGCGCGTCGTCCAGAACGGCCGCCGTGCCGGAGGCGTTCGTGGTCGCTGCGGGGTAGGCCACCGGTCCGTCGAGGGTTCCGGCGGTGTCCGGGGTGGTGCCGTCCGAGGTGGTGCCGGTGGGGTAGGCCACCGGCCCGTCGGCGGCGGTGCCCGTGGGCGTCAGGGCGTCCCGGTCCGCGCCGGGGGTGGTCACGTCGCCGGTGACGCCGTGGTCCACGTCGTCGTGACTCCGCCGGTCTTCGTGGGCTCCGGCCGTGTGGTCGCCGTCGGCGGTGGAGTAGCCGGCGGGCTCGTACCCGGCCGGGGTGCCCGCGACGAGGACGTCGCCCGCGACGCCGTCCCGGCGCGAGTCGCGGTGTGAGTCATGGTGTGAGTCACGGAGCGACTCGTCGGACGACGTGAGGACGTCGTCGCCCGCCCGGCCGTGCGCGTCCCGGTAGCGGTCGTCGGCGCGGTCCGCTTCGTCCCTGTCCGCATGGTTCGCGTAGTCAGGGTCGTCGACGGGGTCCCGCACCGTGCCGTCGCCGTACGCGGAGTCGCCGGTGGTGTCCTGGACCGAGCCGTCCCGGTAGCCGGCGACGTAGGCGTCGCTGGGCGCGTAGACCGGGCCGGGACCCTCGTGCTCGTCCCGCCTGGCGTCATCGAGAGCCCGTTCGCGGCGGGCCTCCTCCTCCAGGGGTTCGGGGGTCTCGGGAGTCGGCTGCTCGGTGATCTCGTCGCGCTGCTCGGTGATCTCGCCACGCTGGTCGTACCGGTTCGTCCGCATGGTCATCGCCCCGCATTCCGCACGTCGGTCCGGCGGCCGTTCACCCGGACGCCGTCGTAGTCGTCGTACTCGTCGGTCGTGTGGGCGGTGCCGTTCCCCGCGGCGCCGTCCCTGTGGCCGTTCACACGGGTGTCGACGTGGCCGTTCGCGCGGCCGTCGACAGGGACGTCGGCGCCGTCGCCGAGAAGCTCCTGGAAGAGCGCCCGGTAGTGGACCATCGCCTGACGAAGCTCCTCGGTGGTGGCGTCCTGGCGGGCGGCCCGGCTGCTGATCTCGTGAGCGTTGCGGTAGTGGTCCAGCGTGGTCGCGTGGGCCACCGACAGGTCGCTCAGCCGCTGCTCGAAGTCGTCGGTGGGGTAGCCGCGCTCCGCCATGACCGCGGTGACCAGGGCGTCCGCCTCCGTCACGGCGAACCCGGGAGCGTCGACGAAGTGCTCCTGCACGTCGGTCCACTTCCGCGAGTACTCGTTCCGGGTCTGCGGGTCGAGCGGGCGGATGTCCAGCTCGGCGTGGCGCTCCTCACGGGCGCGCAGCTCCTGCTCGGCCTCCTTGCGGCTGTCGCTCTCCCGTACGGCGCGGTCGTATTCGGGGCCGAAGCGGTCCTGCAGGTGGCGCCGGCGGTTGCGCGCGGACACCAGGTAGCCGACTGCCAGGATCACCAGCACGGCGACGATCGCGACGGCCACCCATGCTACGGCGGTCATATCTGCCTCCAGGGGTGAGTGCGTTGTTCATCCGCACTGCCCGGGAATACGCGCTTCACGCATTGCGTAATCGCGGATTCTGCGGGTAAAGGGCCGTTGACCAGCAGAGGAGGTTGCCATGGGCTTCGGGGCCAGTCTCGCCTTCATCGCGGTCGGCGCGGTTCTCGCGTTCGCCGTCAAATGGGACGTTCCTGGAATCGACCTGCAGATGATCGGGTGGATTCTCATGCTCGTGGGCATCGCCGGAATGGTGCTCACCAGTCGCTACACCCGCCGGCCGCGGGTGGCCGAGGAGACGGTGGAGACCATCGAGCCGGACACGATGTACACCGTGGATCCGGCCGCCGAGCCGCACACCACCCACGTGCGCGAGACAGAGACGCACAGCACCGTCCACCCGGGGGAGCGCCGCGTCCACGTGCGCGAGGAGACCACACCCCTTCCGCGCGACGGCGTGTGAGCCGTACGCGAGGACCTGTCGGGACGCGTGCATGAACGCACGGATGTCACGGTCCCTTGCCGGCCTGGTCCCCGCCTCCCGGGTCCGGCCGATCGCTCAGCGGGTCTGGCCCGACGCTTCCTGGGCCTGCTCGGTGGCGCGGCGGGCCTCGGCGAGAACCCGGGCGATGTGGGAGTCGGCTCCGGCGGGCACCTCGTGGAAGCCCTGCTCGGGGTCGTAGGCGATGTCGAGTCCGTTGCCGACGAGCCGGCTGGCCCACCGTACGGCGGTGTTGAGCTTGTCCGCAGGGATATGGCGGCCCTGGGCCACGGCGGAGAGATTGCGCAGGTTGGTGGCGGGGCCGCTCTGGCTGTGCTGACGCCGGAGCGTCCACGGCAGGGCGCGGCTGTGGTCCGTCATGCGCTTCGACAGCCCCGCTGCCCGCTTCGCCTGCAGGATGCCCGACTCGGTCACGCCGAAGTGGTCGGCGAGGCGTGCGTTCGTCCATCCCTCAGCGGCCAGCCGTGCGAGCTCCTCCTGGTCGATGCGCGTCTTCCTCGACATGATCACCAGCCTAGGCGCACCCGGCCGGTCATGTACGCACACAGCCGGAAACTGCGCTAAGGTTTGCATGTGCCCGGGTGACCGGGCCACGGGACGTAGCGCAGTTTGGCAGCGCACTTGACTGGGGGTCAAGGGGTCGTGGGTTCAAATCCCGCCGTCCCGACAGATTTTTAGCAGTTCAGGGCCTAGATCTCTTCAGTGAGACGGGCCCTTTTCTGTTGCTGGGTGACCAACTGAGTAACTGTCGTCGATGACACGGAACCGGGTGTCAGTCGGCCTGAATCCCTGCCGAATCCGGCTCCGGTCGCAGCCGCCGCCTCCCCGGCAGCCCGGGGGCTCGGTCGGCCTCGATCAGCAGGCTGGTCTCGCGGTAGGACGAGCAGTTGGCGCCCGTGGGTCGGCGGTCGTCTCGATCCCGCCGAGGATGATCCGCATGAACGAGTCGTCGTAGTACTGCGTCCGGAAGTGGCCGAGGATGTTCGAGAACGCCTTGCCACCGTTCCAGTTCTGGCACCAGGCGATCGGATGGTCGCCGTTCATCAGCCGCAGCGGGTTGGTGGCCGCGTTGCCGCTGTTGAGGCTGCGCTGGTAGCTGTCCTCGTTGAGGCTCAGCAGCGTGTGCACGTCGGCCCGCATGTTGCGATCGAAGTTGTAGAGCTCGTCGACAGTCATCCACCGGTAAGGGAGATGCGCGGTCGCCGGGTGCGTGTTGTCCTCGGTCACCACCTCGGTGTGGATGCAGCTGCCGCACTGGCCGAACCCGTTCTGGCCGTTCGGATGGTTGGTGAAGAACCCACCCACGAGGTCGCCGTACCACGGCCAGGTGCCGATCTCGAACGAGTCGGCGGCGCCGTGGATGCCGACATAGCCGCCGCCCTGGTGCATGTAGGCCTCGAAGTTCGGCTGCTCGGTGGTCGGATTGAGCGGGCCCGGGTGCCCGACGTTGGACTCGAAGACGATCGTGTCGTACTGCTTGAGCGTGTCGAGGCTCAGGAACGGGCTCGTGGGCAGCGTGACGGTCGGGAGTTGCGGGTCGTAGACGTCGACGTTGAAGTTGTTCGCGATGCCGAGCTTCTGGATCGCGGCCACGGTGTGCGGGATGTGGTCGTGCCGGAAGCCCGTCGTCTTGGAGAAGACCAGGACGTGGTAGTCGGCGTCCGGGTTGTGCGGGAGCGGGGTGAGCACCGGGTCCGGGATGAACTTCGGGCCCTCCGCGGGCTCAGACTCGAGGCCCGTCGCGGGCTCGGGCGCGAGCCGGCCGTTGAGCTGGTCGATCAGGTAACGCGCATCGCCCACGAGTGTGCTGCGGGCCGAGCCGGGCGCGATCTGGTCGCCGGTGATCGAGACGAACTCGTGCAGGACCTGGCTCGCGCGCTTGGCCGAACCGGCGTCGGCGAGCGCCTTCGCCTGGTCGAGCTTGGCTTGGAGCGCCGCGCCGACCTCCGCCGGGACGCTGCCGGCGGTCACGAACCGGGTGATCAGCGTGCCGACGTCCGCGAACGATGTCGTCACGATGAACGTCTGTGTGTACTTCGCGCTGTTGGAAGCAGCGTCAGAGAGATGCACCGCGAGCGTGTGCACGCCGAGCGACAGGCCGGAGGTCTGCACCGGCAACGGCGGGACCAGCTTGCCGTCGAGGTACATGTTCAGCACAGCCACTCCGCCCGAGCCGGGGGCGGGGTCCGTGCGCGTCGGGATAAGTGTGGCGCGGGTTCGCTAGGTCCCGATGCCCGTGCCGACGAACTCGGGTTCGTCGGCACGGGCGGGTTCGCTAGGTGCCGATGCCCGTGCCGACGAACTCGGCCCAGTTGAGGTTGAACAGGTTGCCGCCCGTGGCGCCACCCGTGACCGAGCGGAACACCAGGAACAGCTCATGCGTCCCGGACATTGAGACCGGGAACGTCTGGCTTGTCCAGGTTCCCGTCCCGCCGGTGGACACGAGGTTGGCCGTCGTCAGGATCGGCCCGGTGATCGAGTCCTGACGGACCTCGATTGCCGCCAGCGGCGACCCGGGCGTGCGGCCGGCCGCCGCGTCCGCCACGCGGAACGTGATCGAATCGATGTTGGTCAGGTTGAATGGGCCGTTGAGCTGGAGCCAGTCGCCCGAGCCCAGGCCGCCGCGGTGCACGCCGGCGCCGCCGTCGGTGTTGTTCGCCGTGTTGGTGCCGGACTGGTTGACGACGAACTCCACCTCCTGGTGCTTCTGGCGGATCTGGTGCTGGCCGGTCGTGGTCAGCTGCGGGACGCCGCCCGGACCGCCGTGGTCGGTGTAGCGCGCCTGGATCACGCCGGAGACGTTGCCGCCGTGTGAGACGTCGTCGGCCTCCGTGTGGAGCACGCCCGAGCAGCCGTTGACGGACTCCTCGGCGTGGCCGTGCGCGTCGTGGCCGAGCACGAACGTCACCTGCACCTCGGAGCAATTCACCGTCCCGTCCTCGGGGTCGGTGACCGTGACCGAGAACGGGATGTCGTCGCCGAACGCGAACGTCCCGCCCTCCACCGGCGTATTGACGACCACCGTCGGGCTCGTGTTGCCCACGGTGATCACGGTGCTGGTCGAGGTTTGCTTGCCGGACGAGTCGAGCACGGTCAGCACGGCCGTGTAGCGGCCGGACTGCGTGTAGGTGTGTGTAGGGTTCGGGTCGGTCTCGATCGCCGAGCCGTCGCCGAAGTTCCACTCGTAGCGGATCGAGTCGCCGGGATCCTCATCCAGCGAGCCGGCGCTGGAGAAGTTCACGGTCAGCGGCGTTGAGCCGTCGGTGCGGTCCGTGGTGAGCACGGCCTTCGGCGCGCGCTTGCCCTTGACGTACTCCCACTTGTACATGCCCGCGTCGGGGCTGATGACGTTGAACCCGTTGCCGTAGGTCAGCAGGTAGAACGCGCCGTCAGAACCGAACTGCAAGTCCATCGGGTTGTCGCACTCGAACCGGAACCTGCCTGCCCCGGCGTTCGCACGGCTGCCGCAGTCCAGGAAGTTGTTGATCTTCTGGACGTGGTTGTTCTGCTTGTCGAGCTTGACCTCGCGCAGCGTGTCCTGCGTCCACTCGCTGATGATCACCGAGTCGTCGTAGTACGGCGGGAACTTGTGAGGGTTCGGGTTCTCCGGGTCGTAGTGGTACTTCGTGACCCCGTGCGGACCGACGCCACCGGTGTAGAGCTCGGGGAACAGCCGCGGGCATTCGGTCGTCGAGCCGGGCGCGATCGGGCCCGGGGTCGGCGCGTAGTAGGCCTCGCACGGGGTGCCGAGCGGCGCGTTCGTGTTGTTGTCGCGGTAGGAGTACCAGATGTCCGGGTCGGTGACCGGCGGGACGTCCCTCAGGCCCGGCTCGACCGTCGGACCGCCCTCAATGTTCCACAGCGAGTCGTTGCGCTGCGTCGGCCCGTCGCAGTCGAACTTCTTAGGCGGGTTGTTCAGCGGCGTGCCCGCGGTGGTGGTGCCGGGCGCGAACTCGTGGAAGTTCCACTCGTAGTGCGCGAGGTCGCGCTTGTAGCACGTCGGCCAGCCGTAGTTGGACGGCTTGCGCACGATCTCGTAGCGGCCGGTGCCCGACGGGCCGTGCGAGCGCTGCGGTGTCTGGGCGTCGGGCGAGTAGTCGCCGACGTAGGCCACGTCGTTCTCGTCGACCTGGATCCGGAACGGGTTGCGGAAACCCATCGCGTAGACCTCCGGCCGCGTCTTGTCCTGCGGCGCGCCCGCGGCCAGCGGGAACAGGTTGCCCGACGGGATCGAGTAGGCGCCCGTGCCGGAGCCGAAGTCGGCCTTGTTGGCGTCGGCGGCGGAGATGTCGCCGTCCTTGACCTTGATCCGCAGCACCTTGCCGCGCAGGTCGTTGGTGTTCAGCGCGGTGCGGCGCGAGTCACCGGTGAGCCGCTGATACCAGCCGCCCGCCTGCGCCGTGTTGGTGGCGATCGCCGGCGTGGCGGTGCCGGTCAGGCCGGCGCCGTCGGCGGTGATCTGCGGCTGATCGGACTGCTGCTTGCCGCGGCGGAAGAACACGTTGACGTTCGACGTGTTGACCGGGCCGCCGCTGGTCTGGATCTCATCCGCCTCGATGTTCGAGAGCGCCTCGAGCGCCGCGTCGATCGCATCGCGATCCGCGTTCCACGCGATCGGCTCCGTCGTCTGGCCCTCGAAGGTCAGCGTGAACGTGCCGCCCGTCGCGTTGGTGACGCGCACGGTCTGCTGCTCGTCGGTCTTCTGCGAGTTGTACGGCCCGTAGCCGCCGGCGTTGATGCCGCCCGCGGGCGTGTCATCGCCGGTGACCATCCAGAGGTTGCCGTGCTTGTCGAAGTCGATGTCGCCCCCGACGTGGCAGCACTCCTGGCGGTTGACCGGCACGCGCATGATCTGCTGCTCGGAGCCCATGTCGAGGTGCGCCGGCGCGCTGTCGGTGGCGTCGACGAACTTGAAGCGGCTGAGCTGGAAATAGCCCACGTACGGATCCCACGCGGTCTTGGACGCCGCCACGTTCGGCGGGGTGGTGTTCGGCGTGATCTGGGTGACGACCGATCCGTCGCTCAGCTTGACGTCGGTGACCTCCTTCGCCGAGTAGTAGAGGTAGACCCACTTGTTGGTCGCGAAGTTGGCGTCGACCGCCGGGCCATAGAGCCCGTCCTCGCCCGCGGAGTAGATCTGCTGCGTCATCGGCAGGCTCGGATCGGCGAAGTTGGCGACGACCGTGGTGACGCCCGTGGTCGAGTCGTGCATGCGCAGCGAGCCGAGGCGGTCCGTCTGCAGAACGCGGCCGTCCGGCAGCTGGTCGAAGCCGATCGGCTCCTGCAGGTTCGGCGGCGAGCCGATCTTCGTCTGCTGGTAGTTGGCCAGCACGGTCGCGCCGCAATCGCTGTAGACCGGGTCGGCCTGGCCCGCGGCCCAGCCGATCGCGCCCTTGAGGTGCTTGGTGAGGCCGGCGTCGAAGCTCGCGGCCGTGTTGCCCAGGCCGGTGTAGAACGAGCGGCCGCCCTGGAAGTCCTTACACCACGAGACCGGGTGATCGGCGCCCATCGTGCCCCCGGCGATCCCGTCGAGGTCGGCGCCCTGCGGCTGCGGCCCGAACGGGTCCTCGACGACGGTGTCGAGGACGTGTGACACACCGCGGACGTTCTTCGTGAAGTTGTACCAGTTGTCGGTCCGCGACCAGAGCTGCGGCAGATCCTTGGTCGCGTCGTGGACGCGGTCGGCGACCTTCACGTCACCCGACTGCACGTCGGTCCTGCCGGACGCACGCGTCCCCAGGAGGTCAGTCAGGAACGACCAGGACTCGTCGGTCTCGACCGCCGAGCCGACGCCGACGAAGCCGCCGCCGTCGCGGAAGTAGCTCTCGAAGTTCGCGCGTTGCGCGTCCGTGAGCGGGCTCGCGTGACCCGTGTCCAAGAACACGACCGCGCGGTACTGCTTCAGCTTCTTCTTCGTGAAATGGTCGCCCACGTCAGCGGGCTCGGGCGCCACGACCGTGAAATCACCGGGCCTGGCCGCATCCCGGATCGCGGCCAGGCCGGCCGACGACACCGCGTCCTGGGTGCTGCGCACCACGAGTACCTTGAAGCCGGCGTCTGGTGGTGCGGCCTTGGCGGCAGACGCGGACGGCTGCAGCAGCGCCGCTGCAGCGCTGAAAGCGGGCTCAGCCGCCGTGGGGGCCTCGGCGCTCACCGGCGTCGCGAGGAGCGTGATGAAGGGGGCGATGAGGGCTAAGGCCATCGTGGTCGCGGTGCGACCTCTCGGGCGTCGTCCGTTTTCTGGCAGGGCTGCGTCGAGCAGCCTGGCCCACGTTCGATGACGTGGTGACATGGGAAACCCTTTCCTGACCGGGGGGACGTCAGGCAAGGCGCGCGCCGCCGCGCTTGTTGCCGCTTGTTGGCGTTGGTTGCGGATACGGGGGGTTGCTGGAGAGGTGCCACCCTCCAGGTCTGTGGGGGCCGTCAGTAGGCTGTCGGCCGGGGTAGTGAATCCATGATCGTGGTCGGGTCGTCGATGATCCGGTTGACCACCATGCTCGCGGCGCCGCGGGAAGCGGCGCCGAAGCCGAGCGTGGAGGCGACGAATCGGCACTGGGCGGCGGGGGCGGCCACCACGAGCCGCTGCAGCTGATCCTGCCCGTGGGGCAGCAGCCACTCGGCCAGTGAGGCGAAGTAGCCCCCGATGACGATCAGTCGCGGGTTGAACAGGTTGGCCACGATCGAGCCACCGAGCCCGAGCCATTGGCCGACCTGCGCCACCACCTGCATCATGCGCCGGTCGCCAGCGCCTGTGCCGTCGTCGCCCAGGCTCCGGATCCGGTCGTACCGGGTCCGGAGCCGTGCAGCATCAGCACCGCGGGCCCCGTGCCGCTCTCCAGGACGTGGACGGGGGAGCCGTCGACGGTGACGGTCCGAAGTGCCGTCACCGGAACAGGCCAGGTGTGCTCATGCCGATGCGGAGTTGACGGACTTCGAGAAGACCTCCATCATCACCCGGCCGAACTGCGGCATGTCGGGCCAGCCGCGGCAGGAGACAAGGTTTCCGTCCACGACGTCGGGAGCGTCGATGACCGTCGCGCCCGCGTTCTCCATGTCACCGGTGATGGGGGGGAAGCACGCCGTCTTCCGGCCCTTCAGCAGCCCGTACACCGCCGGCACCTGTGCGCCGTGGCACACCAGCGCGATCGGGAGGTTGCGCGCGAAGAAGTGCTCGGTGATGCGCCTGACGTCGGCGTCGACCCGGATCCACTCGGGGGCACGCCCCCCAGGGATGATGAGGGCGTCGTAGCGCTCGACGTCGACCTCGGCCCAGGGCACGTCGACCGGCAGCTTCCGGCCGTTCTTCTCCACGTAGGCGTCGGAGTTCGGGTCGAACTCGTGGATGACCAGCTGAACGTCACGCAGCGTCCGTGACGAGACGTCGACGTCCCAGCCGCCCTCCTGCACCCGATAGTAGGGATACATGGTGTCGAGCTCCTCGGCGGCATCGCCGGTAAGGAGCAGCGCTCTGGGCACCTGCTTCTCCTCGCATCGGGGGCGGGTGAGGTGGATCCAATCCAATCCGATCCGGTTGCGTCAGCATTCCCCGGCCAAGCCCGCCCGTCAAGCCTTTACCGCCATTCCGTCCGAACCCTTGACTTCGTCGAACAATCGCCGGAACCGCTCACGCAGGATGTGCCGACGCATGGCGTAGGCGGCGGCGTCGGGGTCACGCGCGGCGATCGCGGCCACAACTTCGTGCTCGGCCATGGCCAGGTGAGTGACCTGGCTGTCGTGGAGAAGCCGGAGCAGGTGCACGTGCGTGTCCAGGCGAGCGAGCGCCTCGCGGATGACCTGTGCGATGGCCGGCATGGGGCACACGCACGACCAGGCCCTCCGCCTCCATGCGGTTCAGAGCGTCTCGGATCGGCGTCTGCGAGACCCCCAGCTCTCGCGCCAGGACGTCGATCGTGACGCGGAAGCCAGGCTCGATCCGTAGCGACATCAGGAGGACTTCCCAAAACCAATTTGGATGGTGTTTCAGTACAGGCCGTACACTCGGAAGACCTCCAGTTTGGTCACGCTGCGTAGCACTGCGGGGAAGTCCTCCAGTGATCGCCGGAAGCCGGTTTTGAGGACTTTCCAGCATTTGAGGTGGGCGATGGCCCGCTCCACCGCGGCCCGGATGCCGTTTAGCGCGGTGTTGCAGGCTTTGCGGGCATCGGTCAGCTAGGGGGTACGGATCCCTGTGCCCTTATAGCCTTTGTCCCCGTTTATTCCCATTCCATCCGGTTCGTAATGCGCCGCCCACCGCGCGGCGAACCGGACTGGCGAAACGCCTGGCTGTCGTGCATGGAGCCAGGGCATGGGTCGCCGACGTCCGCCAGGCGCCCGGACAGCGTGGCGACGACTTGAACGTTCTGCCCGCAGTACCCCTTCTTGTCGGAGTACAGGCCCTCGATCCCGTCCCGCTCACCGACCGGGACCACCAGCCCATCCACCAGCACTGCATCCCGATGGGCCTGCGCTTCATACAGTGGTGAAAGCACCATATCGATCAGTGTTCTCAACTCGTCCTGGTAGCGCTCCACGGTCGTCGACCCACACCGGTCGCAACGCTGCTGCATGCTGACGACCACTCGGATCGTATAGGAAAGGTGCCGGGCGGCCAGCAGCTCGGCCTGGTCGCTGGAGGCGATGCCGGGCTCCAGGCCCGCGTCGATGCGTTCTTGTCTGCGCCAGTTGTAGATGGTCTGGTCGCTGATCTGCAGATTGGCGGCCACCTTGCTGCACGGTGCGGCCCGCCTTCAGCAGGTCCAGGACTTTGCGACGGAACTCGGGGGGATAGCTCCTCGGCATGCTGACCTCTCTCGGGGGTCCAGGCATGCCAGTCAACCAAAGGGACTCCACGAAAGCCGGTGAACATCACCAGCAGGCTCGTCTTCCTCGGCCCCTGAAAGCCAGAATTACGGCCCGCAGACCCGTCCACGGAAACGGGGTGAGGTGGGCCACCCTTTCGGCGAAGGGTGGCCCGTTTCCTTTCTGGTCGTTTCCTTTCTGGCGTCCCGCCCCCGGCTCAGGACTGGTTGAACAGCGAGAGCGTCAGGGTCGAGTGGTACTCCCCGGCGGCGACGTCGACCCCGGTCCGCAGGGCCAGGTCGGCGTTGACCTTCGAGGTGCCGATCTCGTCGGTGGAGTTCGCCGTCGAGACGAGCAGCTCCTGCCCTGCCAGACCCACGGCGGGCGCGCCGGTGCCGTCAGAGACGACACTGGAGACCGGCTCACCGGCCGACACCGCACCGGTGGATGAGCCGGTCAGCAGGCGCGGCTTCCAGCCCAGGTACTCCGGGCCGATGACCTTGGCCGGGTCACCGGCCGCGGTGAACGCGCTCGCCTGGCCCACGACCGCCCAGTACTCCCCGGCGGGGATCTCCTCGGGGGTGCGGGTGTCGGTCACCGTGACCGTCGGCAGGGTGCCGGTGAACTGGCGGGCGGCGGCGTCGGAGCCGTTCTCCTGCAGGGAGACCCCGTCGTTGTCCGCCACGGTCATCGACAGCTGACCGGGAGTGGTGGTCGGCTCGATGTTCACCGAGACGTCGATGCCGTCACCGGGGGCGTCGTCCGCCATCGCGGGACCGGCCGCACCCGCAAGCGCAAGACCGAGCACCGACGCGGCCAGTATCTGGGCAGTTCTCGTGGTCTTCACGTAATCGCTCCATTTTATGGGGGGCATGGGGGCGGGGCCGGCCTGTCGATCGTCCAGACGGCCGACCGGCCGGCCCCATTTCAGTACGGCTCGTTCAGTAGGGCGGTGGCCCCGGTGCGTACACCGCTGGGTGCTTACACCGTGGCCACCGCCGACCTGGTCCAGCTACAGCTCTAGCCGCAGGTGATCGCGTTGTAGCCGGCGTCGTAGGTCGAGGTGACCTGCTTGCCACCGATCGTCGCGGTCCCCTTAACAGTCACCTTGCCCGCGCCGATCTGCCCGGCCCGCGCGTTGAAGGACTGATAGGCCTGCTTGCCCGGGGCCACGTCGGCCACGGTCTTGGAACCGTACGGGGTCGTCAACATCACGTCCGCAGGCACATCGCCGTCGTTGACGGCCGTCACCGCCACGTACGCCGACGTACCCACGCAGCGGGACGAAGCGGTCACGGTCAGCGGAACCCGCGGAGAGGAAATGGCCACCGTGAGGGTCTTGACGTCCTCGACGTTGCCCGCCTTGTCCGTCGAGCGGTAGGCCAGCGTGTGCGAGCCGTCGCCGGAGACGACGACCGGCCCGGTGTACAGCTTCCAGTCACCGCCGTCCAGCTTGTACTCCGTCCGGTCAACCCCGCTGCCCTTGTCCTCATCGACGGCGGTCAGCGTGACCGTGACCGGACCGGTGAACGAGCCGCCCTCCGGCTGAGCCGGGTCGGTCGTCGCGGTCGTCACCGGCGGCGTCTTGTCGGCCGCGGCGACCGGGCTGAAGCTGAACCGCTGGTTGTCGGCGTTGTTGCAGGTCCACTGGATCACTGCGGCGCCGTCGGCCTTGGAGTTGCCGTTGATGTCGAGGCACAGGCCACTCACCGCCGGATTGACCTGGTAGGCGTCTCCGGACTGGATGAGGTAGAACCGCTGGTTGATCTGGTCCTTATGTCCGTCGGGATGGCAGGAGTACTGGACGAGCTGGGTGCCCGTCGCGGTCGAGCCGCTCGGCACGTCAAGGCACTTGCCGCTCTTGACGTTCTTGAGCTGGTAGGCGCCCGCAGTGAAGGGGACGGCCTCCCACTGCTGCTCGCTGCCCTGCGTCGCGCCCATCTGAACGATCTTGGCATCGTCGGCGGTCGAGGCGTTCTGCGGCGTGACGTACTTGCCGCTGCTCTTGGGGGAGATGGTGTAGACGCCCTTGGCCCCTCCTCCGACCGTGACTGTCGCGACCATGCCTGCCCACTTCTTGCCGTCGTAGCCGGAGTGGAGCCTGCAGATGACGGTCCAGGTCCCCTCCCGATCGAAGGTGTACGAGACCGGCGGACCTCCCGGCGAGACGGCGCCCTTGGTGACCTCGAAGATGTCGCCGCCGTTCGGGTCCGGATTGCCGCCGGGCGGCACGAGCCAGACATCATGCGGCATCCCCGCGTCGGGCACGTTGAAGTGCCAGGTGACGGTGCCACCGCGGGCGATCTCACAGTTGTCGGGATTCCACCCCGTGCCCGTGGCGTAGATGTCGCACGCCGTGGGGAGCGTCCTGCCGCCGTCAAGCACCGTGAAGACGGCGCTCTGCGACGCGGAGGTGTTCCCGGAGTAGTCGGTGGCTCGGTAGTCGACCGTGTACTTCCCCGGGTTCTTGAACAGTACCGGCGCGTCGTAGGCGGTCCACGCTCCGCCGTTGACGCGGTACTCGACCTTTTCCACGCCGGCACAGCCGACATCGGTGGCGTTGAGTTTGAGCGTGGCCGAGTCGATGTAGGCGTTCTGCTGGCTGGGGTGGGCCCGGCCCTCGATCTGGTGCGAGACCGTCGGTGCCTGGGTGTCCTCCGTGCACTTGCTGGAGGGCTTGAACTCGATCTTGACCAACTCCATTTTCGCGGTGGAGTTGAGCTGAGCGCGGCAGCAGCCGAAGGTCCAGCGCCCCATGTAGAGGGCGCCGTCGGGCCCGAACTTGGTCGGGATCACGAAGCTGCTGTTCGGCGTGCCGAAGTGGTTGACCGGCAGCCAGTCGTTGACCCGGAGCAACTGGTTGTTGTCCTGCCGCAGGCGCGCCTCCTTCCAGAACCCGTTGTCGGCGCCACGGTTGGTGATCAGCCACGAGCCGTCGTAGTAGGCCGGGAAGGCGCCGGGGCCGAAGCTGTCCTTGTATCGATAGACCGGACCGGTGACCGGCTGCATGCCCCCGGCGCCCAGGTCGCCGAAGTCCATCGGATTCTCACCGCCGGGGTTGCCGGGGTACTTGCGCCAGATCGTCGCTTTCTTCGCGGGGCCTGGGATTTCATCGAGGCCTTGGAATGTGGGCTGCGAACTTGTACCGCCCGGCGGGGCCCAGTTGAGGTCGGCCGGGATCTTGTCGAGCGAGCAGTCGTACTGCTGACCGGTCGAGGAGTTGGTCGCGTAGTCCCAGCGCCACGTGGTGTTGGTCTTCGAGTTGTCGCCGACGCAGAACGGCCAGCCCTGGAAGCCGGGCTCGTCGACCAGATCCCACTCACAGGTGCCGGCCGGGCTGCGGTCGGCCTGGTCCACCGAGTTGTCGTGGCAGTACTCGCCGACGACGACCGTACCCGGGTGGGCGGGGTCGGTGTGCACCGTGAACGGCTGCCGGAAGCCCATGGCATAGATCTCCGGCCGGGTCTTCGGGGTCCCCGGCGGGAACATGTTGCCCTTCGGAACCGTGTAGGTCTTGTCCAGGCCGGGGTCGGCGGCCTGCCCTGCCGGGATGTCCTTGATCGGCTTGATGCGCAGGACCTTTCCGCGCAGGTCGGCGGTATTGGCCGCCGTCTTGCGTGAATCCCAGCGCTCGGAGGCGCGATGGTCCATCGGCACGTAGCGGTTGTGGCCGGACGCGTTCGGGGACACGTCGTCGCCGACTCCGAGGTAGAGGTTGCCTTCGGAGTCGAACACCAGGCTCGCGCCGCCGACGTGGCCGGGGCCGTTGTCGGTGGGGCCACCGGGGAAGCCTGAGGGGTTGCCCGAGATCTTCGCCTTGGGCACGCGCAGGATCTCCCGCTCATCGTATGGATGTGCCGGGTCACCGCCTGCTTTCGCGGGCTCGAACGCGGTGCCGGTCTCGTTCAGCGTGAAGCGGCTGATCAGGTTGTAGCCGACCGTTATCTGGTTGCCCGTGGTCGGCCAGTCGGGGTTGCGCGGGGAATAGTAGACGTAGATGTCGCGCTTGCTCGGATTCGATAGGTCGAAGCCCGGCTCCAGGCTCATCCCCAGCACGCCGTCCTCGGAGTTGCCGTGGTCGGCGCGGGTCGGGATCGTCGCGACCGTGGTCGAGTTGTTCGGCGGGCCGTTCGGATCGTGCATCTTCACGTAGCCCTGGGACTGGTAGCCCGTTGTGGGGCCGATCTCGGTCCAGTAGAGCTTGCCGTCCGCTGCCACGTCGAGAGCCATCGGGCCGTTCGCATTGTCGACCAGGGTCGTGCGGGTGAAGTTCGACCACACGGTGCCTGAGCAGTCGGTCTTGTTCCCCTCGCCGGCGACCCAGCGCACCCCTCCGACGATCTGCTTGACCAGCGGGTTGTCGCCGCCGTTCTCGCTGTAACGCACGCCGAAGTGACCCTGCGAGGTCACCCAGGTCCGGCCGTCGTCGTAGGGCCGCGGTGTGGCGGTGCCGTCCTTGACCCTCTCGCCGTCGTAGAGCTTGCACCACGTCGTGGGGTGGTCCTGGCCCATTTTCTGGCTGCCGGTGTTGTAGGTGCGCTCGTCGAAGGTCTCGAGTACGTGGTGGGTGCCCCGGACGCTGCGGACAAAGTTGTAGTGCTCGTCGGCGAGCTGATAGGTGTCGGGCAGGTCTTTGGTGGAGAGGTGGTTGTGATCGGCGACCTGGACGGTTGCGGCGTTGCCGGTCGCCGACCCGTTCGAGTGGGCGGTCATCGTCGTGCCGATGACGCTGTCCGGCCCGCCGTCCCACCAGTCCCACACGGACACGCCGGCGCCGGCGTCGGTCATGTTGTGCACAGCCGCGATCCCGCCGCGGTTCTGGGTGAAGCGGATCAACGCGTCGCGCTGTGCCTGGTCGAAGAGCGGTCCGGGCCGACCGCCGCCGGCCCACGACCACGATGCGTTCAGGAACAGGACCGCGTTGTATCGGGCCAGGTTATCGTCGGTGAAGATCCGAGGGTTCTTGTCCGGGTGGTTGCAGTTGTTCGTGCCGCCACCGTTGTTGTCGCAGTCCTCCCAGTCGACCTCGTAGCCCGCGGCCTGGAGAGCGGCCTGGACCACCGGGCGACCGTTGTCGATCGCCTCGGCGTGCCGATACCCGGTCGTGCCGGTGTAGATGAGGACCCTCTTGCTGCCCTCCGCCCGGGCAGAGGCCGCAAGGAGGGCTCTACTCGCTTGCCCGGTGCTCGTCGCCGGGGCAGCAGCCGTCAGGGGGGTGCTCTCCGCTTGGGCGGTGGTCACAGGGGCGAGCATCTGAGCCCCCAGAGCGACCGCGGTCAGTGCGACTAAAGAACGCCTCACACTCCGCGCGGGCGGCGCGGCGTTCCGCATACCACTCACTTCCTCTCCCAATGCGGCGGCGACCAGCCCCGCGGCCGGAGCGATGTGGTTCGACCGCCTGAAGGTCAAGACGTAGCGTCTGCGCCTTTTGTCTAGATGTCAAGGACTTTCGTCAGCGAATCACCAAAGCTGGTACTAGCAATTCCACCCTTTTGTTTACCAAAGATGTTAGTTGTCTTGATCGAGGTAGTTTCGTCCGCTAGCGTCCCCGCTATGAGCGGGCAGAGGGTTCACCGGCGGCTTCTCGGCGTCGCTGCGGCCACGGTTGCGATCGCCGTCGGAGCAATGGCTCTGACCGGATGTAACGACGAGTCCGGGGAGGCGAAGACGCGGGGGCGCGACATGACCGCCCTTCAATGCCCGATGGTGGAGACGGGACAGAATGGTGGCGTCAGCCAGTACAGGCCCGCGGAGAACGCCTTCGATACGGCGGAGCTGCTCGGGTTGGAGCTCGCTGAGGCGCGTGAGAAGGCGGCCCGTCACAACTGCGGAATCATCGTTTCGCGCGAGGACGACAAGAGCCGGCCCGTGCCGATAGAGATCGACCCGACGAGGATCTACGTCTACGTCGCGGATGGCGTCGTCAGCTATATAGAGGGGGTCGGCGGTGGGCTCTAGGGTCGGCGACCCGATGCGACCTCCCACCAGGGCTTCCGTAATCTCCGCCGGTCGGCGGTCACGGTGGGTCGTGATCGCGGTGTGGCTTGCGCTCGCGATGCTCGCGGTGCCGCTACAAGCCAGGCTCGGCGAGCGGGCCGCCGACGAGAGCGAGACCTTCCTCGTCCGGGGATCGGAGTCGGCGACGGCCAAGCAGATCATCGACGAGCGGTTCCGGCGCGGCAGCGAGACAGCGGCGGTGATCGCCTACTTCCGCGAGAGTGGGATCACCGCGGACGACGGACGGCGCGCCGACGCCGACGCCCTCGCGCTGTGCCGGTCCGGCGCGATCCCGAACTTGACGATGATCGCCACCCCGTACCAACGCGCGTGCGGCGAGACCGATCCGCTCGACATGAGCCCGGGCGCTTCGCTGCTCACCTCACCCGACGACACCGTCATCTTGAGCACGGTCCTGATGACCGACGACTCGACGCCCGACATTGAGCAGGCGGTCGCGGCAATCCGCGACATAGTCCCGTCGGCCGCCGGCGACGAGAGCGGATTGAGGGCCTTCGTGACCGGCCGTGCCGGCTTCGAGGCCGATCGAAAAGCTGCGCTTGAAGGGATCAACGGGACCCTCTTGGCAGTCACGATCGCCGTGCTGCTGCTCCTGCTGCTCCTGACCTACCGCTCGCCGCTGGTTGCGCTGGTGCCGCTGGCCGTCGTCGTCCTCGCCTATCTCGTCACCGCCGGCCTCGCCTACGGCCTCGTCGCCGTTGGCCTCACCGAGGTCAGCGGCCAGACGACCGCGATCCTGATCGTGCTGATGTTCGGTGCGGGCACCGACTACTGTCTGCTGATCGTGGCGCGGTTTCGCGACGAGCTGCGCCGGGCGCGGGACGTCGAGGAGGCGATGGTCGCCGCCGCCCAGCGCACCGCCCCGGCGATTTTCTCCGCTGGAGCAATCGTCGTCGGCGCGATGCTGGTCCTCGCCCTTGCCGACTTCAACGCCATGCGCGAGATGGGCCCGATCCTCGCCCTCGGTGTCGCGATCATGGTCTGTGCCGGCCTGACCCTTCTGCCCGCGGTGCTCACCACCCTCGGACGACGGGCGTTCTGGCCCGCTGTTCCCCGCCTCGAGCCCGAGTCCGCACCTGCGGTCACGTTTTGGGGGCGCGTCGCGGGTCTCGTTCACGCACGCCCGGGAGTGATCGCCGCGGCGGTCACCGCTCTCCTCGCCGCGGGCGCGCTGGCCGGCATCGGCGGGCGTCCGGCGCTCGACTTCTCCGAGTCCTTCCGTGAGGCGCCGGACTCGGTCCGCGGCCAGCAGGTGATCCGCGACCACTTCATCCCCGGCCGGGCGGCGCCGCTTCGCATCGTCGTAGCCCAGGAGGTGGGCGGGAAGGTCCAGAGCGCTCTCACCCAAGGCCCGCACACACCCGTCGCCGATATGCACGCGGTGGCCAGGTCGGTCGGGGCGGACGGCGACTCCCCGGGTGCGGAGGCTCAAGGCCAGCGAAGGTCCGCGACGGACTTGCTCATCTTCGACGCGGACCTGCGGATGGATCCGTTCTCGGAGCAGGCCACCGACGCCGTCCCGGTGCTGCGCGAGGTCGCTGAGCGCGCGGCTGACGGCCACACCGTCCTGATCGGCGGGACCGTGGCCGAGAACTACGATGCCCGCCAGGCACTCGAACGTGACACCAGGCTGATCGTCCCGGTCGGCCTTGCCCTGATCCTCGTCGTCCTCGCCGTGCTCCTGCGCGCGGTGGTGATGCCGCTCTATGTGATCGCGACCGTGATCCTCTCCTTCGGCTTCGCCCTCGGTGTCGGTTCCCTCATCTTCACCCACATCCTCGGCCAGCCGGCCTCAGACCCAAATCTGCCGATGTACGCGTTCATCTTCCTCGTCGCCCTGGGCGTCGACTACAACGTGTTTCTCCTCAGCCGGATCAGCGAGCGGCGTCGACAGCACGAGACCCGCCGCGCGGTGACGGAGGCCCTCGAGCGGACGGGCGGCGTGATCACCTCCGCCGGCCTCGTGCTCGCCGCCACCTTCGCGACTTTGATGGTGCTTCCGATGGAGGCGCTGTTTCAGATCGGCTTTGTGGTCACCCTGGGCCTGCTCGCCGACACCTTCCTCGTCCGGGCCCTGCTCGTCCCCGCTCTCGCGGTGATGCTCGGCGAGCGAAACTGGTGGCCGTCCAGGCAGACCGCTACCCCGGGCTGACGTCGCCGGTGCTGTGACCTCTTGCTCATGCATGCTGTGTTCCAGCGTGGTGGAACTCGCGCGCGTCAGCAACCTTCGCGTGCTGGCGGACAACCGGCCGCCCGCGCCGGAGCGCTGGTCCGCGAGTCGCATAGGATCTGCGCGGATGTCGTGCGGGAGCTGGGCATGAACCGCGAGACCCTGCGCGTGTGGGTACGCGAGGCCGAGCAGCAGGAGTCCGACGCCGGGATCGGGCTGGCCCGCAGCGAGCGAGAATAGCTCGCACAGCTGCGCAAGCGCGTCGCCGTGCGGGCCAGATCACCGGACTGCGGCGAGGTCGATGCCGGGGACGTCCTCCGCAGGGGCCGCCGGCCGGATGGCCGACGGGCCGGGACAGAGCGTGCACCAGCTTTAGTGCCGTAAGGATGGACCAGTTGGGTTGCCTGGGGGTCAAGGAGTCGTGGGTTCAAATCCCGCCGTCCCGACACTGTTCTAGCAGGTCGGAGCCGTGATCGCGCAAAAGTAACCACGGCCGGCCGCTGACGGTGGACCGTCGAAACACTCCTGCAGCTTGGGTTGGCGTTCGACTGCGTGCTCGGCGGTGGCCCGTGATTGATTCATCGTCTGGCTGGTCGCCATGCTCAAGACCTAAGCTGGGCCACATGCTGGCCATGGTGACAGAAAGCGCGGCCCCCGCCCCATGTGATATGGACTGAAGTTGGGCGCTCTCATTCAGGCGCTGACCATAATCATCACGTTCACTTTTCGTGACCTGAAGATCTTCACCAGGACTTTCGACGAGGTGGTCGGGCCGCTCGTGGACAAGGCCGTCAACCCCGGCGAGCGACAACACGTGAGGGAAGCACTGCGGGCCACCTCGCTCAAGGTCGGTTTTCTCCTGTCGCCGTACGCCACGACGGTTGGGAAGCCGAGCCGCCCCGATCTCTTCATTCTCGGCGGCGCCATCGCGCGGTTGTACGACGACCTCGTGGACCATTCTGGTCAGCCCGACCTCGACGCCGGACTCGATGTGCTCTTCAGCGGAGGTCCCTTCACTCCCCTGACCGAGTTCGACGCCCTGCTCCACGATCTTTACCAATCCCTTGCTCTACGCCTCGACCTGCCTGAGGATGCTCTGCCTCATGTGACGCTCAGAGCGCTGCACGGCTATCAGAAGTTGTCCCGCGAACAGAAGAATCCCGCTATCGGCGAGGATTTGCTCTGGGAGATCACTCGTGGAAAGGGCGCCGCGGCCAATCTGCTCCTGCACGCGTTGGCCCATCCATACATGACCACCCGCGAACAGGACGTTCTCAAGGATCTCGGCGTGACCCTGCAAATGCTCGATGACCACTTCGACCGCGACATCGACCGTGCGGCCGGAATCACGACCCCCGCGACCCGGGGAGAGTCACGCCTCCCGCACGTGCGCCGCCGCCTTCGCACCACCCGCGCGACACTGCACGACCTGTACACCCGGACGGGTAGCCGGCCCTATGTCGGCGCGCTCTACGCCATGCTGGCCTGGGCCTACCTTTCCCGGTTACCTCATCCGAGACGCCGTGCGCGCAGGTCATCCGCCCGGACGCCGCTGCTGGTCATCGCCCGGCGCGGAAACGGGGTCATAAACTCAGTTCCCCACGAATCGGGTCCCCCGTGCGCCGACTGATCATCACCCTTCTATGGCTGCTGCTCGCCGTCGGCGTCGTCGCGGGTGCCGTTGCCCTGCTGCTCGGCGAGGATGTCGAGCCGGCCGTGGCGCTGGTCTCAGCTGCCGTCTCGGCCGTCGCGCTGCTGGTCTCTCTGCGCACTTCCAGCCCGGCCCGGGAGAGCGCAGCCGAGCGCGCCGAGAAGCTGCGCGTCAAAGTTCGCGCGCAGGTGACCCGAGAATCAGCCAGGCGTGGCATCTGGGAAGCCCAGCCCATGGTGATCCGCTGGCGGGCGACCGGCCTCCGGACGACCGGGGGCCTGGCCGCCGAGCTGCCCGCCGCGGGAGACTCCGGCGAGCTCATTACCGGCTTCACACGCCACCGCATGCCCAAAAGGCTGGTGGTGACGGGAGAACCGGGATCGGGGAAAACCAGCTTCGCGCTGCTTCTCACCCTCGCGATGACCGAACCGGCCGCAGTGGCCCCGGTGCCGGTCACGCTACCGCTTTCGTCGTGGTTACCGGAGGAGACCCTGCACGCGTGGATCAACCGCCGTCTCCTGCTGGACTACGGATTCCTGGATGACAGCAGGAACGGCTCCCGGGGCGGGCCGTCCCCGATGGTGATTGAACTGTTCGAGCTTGGCCTGCTGCTTCCGATCTTCGACGGCCTCGACGAACTCGCGGAAGAGCGCCGGGCGCCTGTCCTGGCGACACTGAACTCAGACACGTGGAGCCGCTCGTTCGTCCTCACCAGCCGGACCGAGCAGTTCACTCCGGACTTGGCACGCCTCCTGGACGGCGCGCTGGTCACCACGCTGCAGCCGCTGGACGCTCAGGCGGCCGCCCTCTATCTGATCGACCGCGACGGAAGCGAGGCCCTCGCACCGCTTCTCGATGAGCTGACCACCCGTCCTCACGGAGAGGTGGCCGCCGCGCTCAGCACCCCGCTCATGCTCTTCCTCACTCTCACGCAGTACCGCAACAACCGCCCGCTACCCGCCGAACTGCTCAGAGACGGCGCCCGCCTCCGCATCGAGCGCCACCTGGTCAGCGCCTTCATCCCCGCCGTGCTGACCGGGCCAGGGGCGGACCCGTCCACGTGGAGACCGGCCGTCGCGCAGACCACGCTGCGCTTCCTCAGCCAGTACCTCCACGACTCGGGCTCCGGTGACCTGGCATGGTGGGAGATGCATCGCGCTGTCCGCACGCGCGCCTTCTTCCCGATCGTCCGCGTCACCGGCGGGGGCTTGGGCTGTGCGATCCTGGGTGCGATCCTCTTCGGGCTGTTCGGCTTGCTCCAGGTCGGCCTCGCGCTCGGGTTCGCCGTAGGATCAGCGGCTGGGCTTGTCCTGACTCTCATCGGCCCCGATGCCCCACGTCAGTCGGCCCCGAGCATCCGCGCCAAGAAGAACCCCTGGCGCTCGCTCTATCGCAGCATCGGTTTCGGCTTGGTTGGCGCCGCCATGGGCGGAATCGACAGCGCCCTCCTCTTCGACGGCAAGTCGTACGTCGTGGCCCACGCGCTCATCTATGGACTGACCTTCGGCGTCGCCCGTTCACTACACGAGGAGGCCATTCCCAAGGAAGCCGGCACCCCTGAGGGTTTCCTCAGCAACGACCGGAAGGCGACGGCCTACAGTTGGGGGCTCGGCGCGCTGGCAGGAGCCCTCGTCGGCGGGATCGACGGCGTGTTCCTGGGCACGCGGCTGTCTCAAAGCCTGAAGGAGGCACTCCAGACCCACCAGGCGTGGGGCCTCGGCCTCCCCACCTGGCAACAGGCCATCCTTGGTGCATTCGTCAGCGCACTGGCGGCCGGTGGCGGCCTTGGTCTGATGTCCCAGGCGTCCAGCGCCTCCGCCCGCTTCGCCACCGCCCGCCTGTGGTTCGCCTTACGTGGCCGCGCCCCTTTGCGCCTCATGCCTTTTCTGGAGTACGCCTACGACCTTGGCATTCTGCGCCGGTCCGGCCCGTACTACCAGTTCAGGCATCAGATGATCAGTGACCATCTTCTGGCCACCGCTCCTGAACCGGCCAGAGCCTTCAAGAACAGCCCAGCGTAGCCGCTAAATTGGATCACCACGTGCGGTGTGGGTGTGCACGTAAACCGCTCAGTTGTGATCACGCCGCGATTCGCCGCCACTTCAACGCGTGTCGCGTTCCGGTCGAAACTCGTGCACCACTTCGATGACGCCGGAGATGTGCGCGTTGAGTTCGTCCAGTTCACCGGCGGGCACCCACAGTTCGAGAATCGTCTCCCCGCCGACCTGCCGCGGGCTTGCGACACCGGGATAGGCGCAGATGCTGCAGCTCCTGCAGGTCCGTCGCCGCGTGGCCGAGGGCCCGTTGCCGTCCGTCCCGGGCGGTGGCATGGGCCAGCGCCATAGCCTCTTCGAAGGGGTCGGCCGTCGGCTGCGTGTCAGCGACGGGAGCCTCGAACTCGGTGCCCGGCATGTGCTGGAGCCGGGCTGTGCGCCAGGTGCTCCAGTCGGTGCCGATGCTGTCCAAGGCAGCCAGCAGTTGCTCTACGGCGTGCCGCTCTGCGTCGTTGCCGTTTCCCCAGACAGCGGTGATCAGCGGAATGACCTGAGCCCAGGTGAGGTGGTTGAAGCGTGCCAGCGCCTGGGTGATCGACGGTGTGTGGGGCATCGGCGGAGTCAGGTAGGTGAGGTCGATGCGGCGAGCCGGATGGTGATGTTCGGCGAGGGCGAGGTACCCCGAGAGCTGCCCTCGACGGCGACTTGCGGTTTCGGTCTTCAGCTCGATCATCCACAGGCGTTCGGGCCAGAGCATCGCGTAGTCCGGTGCTCCACCCTGTTCGTCGTCATGCCGTCGTGGAAGGTCGAACTCGTCGACGAACTGCGGCCGGACATCCCAGGCGCCGGTGCCGAACGAGAGCGTGTCCAGCTCTAACAGGAAGCGGGCTCCGCGGTCCGTGGGAGTGTTGGGCGTGTTCCACCGCGGATAGGGGCCGCCGAGGATCAGCATGGTCAGCAGCCGCTGGCAAAATTCTTCCCGGCCGAGCCGGAGCCGTCCTAAAAGGCGCAGAGGATCTTCGATCGCCATGACCGTCACGATCTCACGGCTCGGCTCGGGCCGCCCAGCGCCAGGATGGCCGAGCACACGTGAGCCAGGGAGGCAACCAAGGCCTTCCCATCGATCCGGCCAGGGGCGGTAACTTGAGCCAGATCGCGCTGACCGAGTACGGCGAGGGCTTCTACGGCGTGCCGGACGGAAAGCAGGATCCGCGACATGTCCGCAGCCGGCGCGAGCTCGGCAGGAGACTTCAGCGCCGGCAGGTTACGCAGCTCGAACGTCCCCTCCGGGTTGGTCGAGATGAGACGGCCCAGCCGACTGGTCATCTGGTCAAAGGTGATTCGCGGGGCTCATGCGTCGCTGGTCGAACAGAAGCCGCTGCCAGTGGTGCCGTACGGCCTGCCAGCGGTCGAGCACACGGTGAAGACCTTCCGCCGATCGGTGGAGCGTGCGGCGAACAAGTAGTTCGCGGGCGGGACGCAGTTCGGTGTGTCGGCGCGTCAGTATTGTGACGGCCTTGGTTTGGTAGGCGCGAAGGAGGGCCACGACAGCGGCTGGCTCGGTGGTCGCTGTTGTTCAGGCGCTGGTCGGCGCGGGCGAGTCTGTCTGCTGCTGAATGTATCCACCCATTTTGGTCTGTCCGGAAACGGGCCATCGCGGCCGGGCTCTCGGCGCGAGACACAGGCGTACTCCCCGGAAATTGGCGCTACCAAATCACATTGATATCTGTAAATATCGGTTCGGATGGTGCTGGAAGTGGCGCTTCGTCTCATGTGACGACAGGTCGGCTGGTGCGGTGCAGCAGGACGTCATGCGGTATGCCATGTCAAGGGGAGGCCTAACGTGCGTGACTCGTCAGTCAGTCTCGACCGGATCGGTGATTCTTGGTGAGCCCGGCGTTGCCCCGCCGGGCGCTGGCCGAGTACGTGGGCACGCTGCTGCTGGTGACGGTGGTGGTCGGGTCGGGGATCATGGGGCAGGAGCTTTCGCCCGACGACGTGGGACTCCAGTTGCTGGAGAACTCGACGGCGACGGTCTTCGGGCTCGGGGTGTTGATCCTCATTCTCGGCCCGATCTCCGGGGCGCACTTCAACCCGGTGGTCACGCTGGCCGACTGGTGGGTGCACCGCAAGCTTTCGCTCACCGACGTCGGGGTCTACGCCGCCGCCCAGATCGCCGGCGCCGTCAGCGGGGCCGTGCTGGCCAACGCGATGTTCGGCAAGGCGGCTGTCACCTGGTCCACGCACGACCGCTCGGCCGGGAACCTGCTGCTCGGCGAGGTGGTCGCCACGGCGGGCCTGGTGCTCGTCATCTTCCTGCTGGTCCGCGCGGACAACGCCCGCCTGGCGCCGGTCGCGGTCGCCTCCTACATCGGCGCGGCGTACTGGTTCACCTCGTCGACCAGCTTCGCGAACCCGGCCGTGACCATCGGCCGGGCCTTCTCCGACACCTTCGCCGGGATCGCCCCGTCCTCGGTGCCGGGGTTCGTCGTCGTCCAACTGATCGGCGGCGTGATCGGTCTCGCCCTGGTCGCCGGGCTGTACGGCCGGGATCCGGGCACGGTGACGACCGGACGTGTGGACGCCGACCCACTGCTCGCCGATCGCACGCTGTGATCTGGCGGAATCAGCCGACATGTTGTACGGCGTAATTACGAAAAGTATCGTAATGGTCACGTAACATAAGCCACGTGCACGAATAGGCAATCTTGTCAAGACCCTTGACCATTGCCGTCGGCCCAATTTAATGTGCACTCGTCGGCTACATCGATAGTTATCAATGTAGTTCATCTGGTCGAGATTGGGGGCGCTCTGTGGGAGGAAAGGAGCGCACCGCATTCTCCACCGCATCGCATTCGACTCCGGCGGTGGACGCCGCAGGCGGCTGGCGGGGGTCGTACGTCTGGGCGACGCTCATCGGCCTGGCCATCGGCGTGCTGCTCTGCGTCCTCAACGTGCTGGTCCTGTTCCGCACCGGCACCTCCTTCGGAGGGTCGGCGCTGGTGGCCGCGCTGGGCGCGGCGCTGCTCCGGGTGGCGGGGGCGCTCAGCTGGCAGGGCCTCTTCGTCGTCTTCTCCATCGCGTCCAGCGGATACATGGCGACGGCCGCGCTGGACACCGGCATCGGAGCCGTCGTCCTGCGGGCCGGTGAGTTGCCGGCCTGGGGTTTCCTGGTGGTGCTGGCGATGGCCGCGAACGCCCTGGGGATCTTCCTCGGCGGGCTCGTCGCGCGGACGCTGGTGGTCGCCGAGAGGCTGCCCTACCCGACCCTGAAGCCGGCCATCACCCTGATGGCGTCGCTCAGCGGCCCGAAGGACGGGGAGAGCGACCGGCTCGGCCGCATGCTCCCCATCGCCGCGGGCGTGGGCGCCGCGTCGGCCCTGGGGGTCGCCCTGTGGGGCCACGACGTCACGCCGGAGGTCACGGGCACCCATCTGGCCCTGGCCCTCTCGCCCCTGCTGTACGGGGTCGGGTTCCTCATCGGGCCGCGCGCGTGCGCGTGGCTGGCGGCCGGCGCGGCGTACACCGTCGTCGTGTGGGCGGTCCAGGACGGCGCGGCGGGCCGGTCCGTGGCCTACACCGACCATCTGTCCTATCCCTGGGTGCTCGCCGCCGGTGTGGGCCTCATCCTCGGCTACTCCGTCGCCTCGATCGCCCGGGTCCGCGGCCCGCTGGCGCGTTCCCTCCAGGGGGGCCGCCTGCTCCCGGGCCGTACGCGGTGGCTCGCCGTCGCCGTCCTCGTGGGAACGGCGCTCCTGGCGCTGATCTACCCGTCTCTCCTGCGCTACCTCGGTTACGGCCTGCTCGGCGTCGTGCTGCTCGCCGTGATGACCGTGTTCCTCACCCGGGCCGGCGGCGAGATCGGGCTGGTGCCGTTGTCCCCGGCGCTGTACTTCAGCGTCGTGGCCTTCGCCATATCCGGCGCGGACCAGACGGCGGCGTTGCTCATGGCGTCGACCATCTGCTGCGCGGCCCTCGCCGCCGTCTACTTCACCTACTCGGTGAAGGTCGCCCACGACCGTCCCGAGGGCCTGCCGGAGCCGCCCAGGCGGCTGACGGGCTGGACGCAACTGGCGGGCGGCCTGGCCGGCGCCGTGGTCGGCGTCCTGGTGATCGCGGTGCTCAGCCGCGCTGGTGTGCTCGGTGGACGTTCCTTCCCCGCCCCCGTGGCCACCGCGGTCCAGTTCGTGGACGCCACCGTCCGGGGATCGGCCGAATACCCCGCCACCGTGGCCCTCGCGCTGGCCGTCTCGGGCCCGGTGGGCCTGGGCCTGGCCTTCACCTCGGCCATGCCCACCATGATCGGCCTCGGGGTGCTGCTTCCCCCCGCCTACTCGCTGACCCTCGCCGCCGGAGGCCTGACCCAGTGGCTGCTCACCCGCCGCAACCCCGGCCGGCGCAGCGCCACCGAGATCGTCGCCTCCGGGCTGATCATCGGTGAGGGCCTGATCACCGTGGCGGTGCTCATCGTGCGGGAGGTCCTGCGGTGACCCGCCACCTGGGGCACGCGCCCCACCAACGACTCTCCCCGCCGCGTCGCGGCGGGGAGCGGGCCGGAGAGCGCGGCAGAGAACACAGTGGAGGAGGTGATACCTATGATCGCCATTTCCATGATCGAGAACGCCGAAGTGTCCGAGAAGCAGACCGACTGCTGCACCGCCATGCGCGGCCGGAAGAACCTCGACGTCGTGACCAGCATCATGGCCAACGACCCCGACGGCTGCGAGTGACCGTGGCCGGCGGACCGTACGACAGAGGTATCCCCTGCCGCGCCCTCCAATTCCCGGCCCACCCCCTCAACCACCCCCCGGCGGCACCACGGACCCCGTTTCTGGGAGACACACCATGCTTGTGAGCCCGAACACCGTCACCTTCTCGGTGGAGCTCCCCGAGGGCACCCTGGACCCGGCCTATCTCGACGAGAGCGGCAAGGTGAGCGTCCTCGCCAACGCGGTGTCCGGATCGATGGACATCGTCACCCCCGCCGAGGTCGCCGTGCTCGAACGGGTCCGCGCCGGAGACGATGCCGTCGACCGTGAGCTCGTGGCCGGCCTGCTGGAGCGCGGGTACGTCTGCACCGACCCGGTCGAGGAGGAGGCGCGCTACCGCGCCATCGTCGACGGCTACTTCCAGGCGATCCAGGAAGCGCCGTTCCAGTTCATGTTCATCCCGTCGTTCGTGTGCAACCTGGCGTGCCCGTACTGCTTCGAGGGCGAGCTGACCACCAAGAGCCCGCGCATGGACGAGGAGATGATCGAGGCCGCGTTCGACACCATCCCGGAGATCCAGGACCGGCACCAGAACTCCGGCCCGCCGTACATCACCCTGTTCGGCGGGGAACCGCTGCTGGACACCGCGTACCAGCGCGGCGCCGTCGAGCAGATCCTGCGCGGCTCCTACGATCGCGGCTATCCGGTCACCGCGATCACCAACGGCGTGGCGCTGGACGCGTACGTGCCGATGCTGCTCAAGTACGGCTGCGAGGAGGTCCAGGTCAGCCTGGACGGCACACCGAGGACCCACGACACCCGGCGGGTGTTCCGGAACGGCAAGCCGACGTTCGAGCTCATCGAGCGCAGCATCGACGTGGCCGCGGAGGCCGGCATCCGCGTGCTGATCCGGGTGCTCGTCGACGAGGACAGCGTGGACGACATGCCGCGCTTCGCGGAGTTCGCACAGGCCAAGGGGTGGCTCGACCATCCGAAGATCCGCCTGTTCAACGGCTTCACCAAGGCCACCACGTTCCTGTACGTCACCCCCGACCACCCCGAGGAGAAGCGCAAGCGCATGGTCCGGGGGGACGTCAAGGCCGGGCTCCAGGAGGCCTTCTGGCGCATGGTGCAGCAGAACCCCCTGGTGGACCGCATGCTGCAGCCCGACCTGGCCCGCATCAGGTCGGCCGTCCTGGAGGGCGACCGGCTGCGGCCCAACCTCCAGGGGTGCAGCGCCGGCACGAGCGTCGTCGCGTTCGACCCCAACGGCAAGATCTACGGCTGCCCGGAGACCGTGGGCCGTCCGCAGCACGCCTGCGGGACGTTCTACCCCGAGTTCAGCTACGCGGCCGGCTACCGGGATCCCTGGCGGCACCGCCACGTGGACACCGTGCCCATGTGCCGCGACTGCAACGTGAAGTTGTTCTGCGGGGGCGGCGGCTGCCCCATCAAGGCGTGGGCGGCCAACGGCGGCGACTTCAACACCTGCTACTGCCCCAAGGTGTCCAGCATCACGACGCGTGTCGAGACCCAGTTGGCCTACCTGCTGCCCATGGCGCTGCGCCGACAGCAGGAGCACGCGAACCGACCGGAAGGAGAAGAGGGAACGTGGGAGCAGATGACACGCGTGGGTTCGTTTCCCTGGATGAGCTGATCCGGCCGCGGACGGCGGTCGAGACGCTCGCCGAGCCGGACGCCTGCGGATGCGCCCCGGCGACCGCGGACCAGGCGGCGGGCTGCTGCGCGGCACCGGAAGCGGCCCCGGCCGACCAGGGACCCGTCCCCGTCGAGACGCACGTCAAGAAGCGCTACGACGCGCTGGCGGTGCAGGGCACCAGCACGCTGTGCTGCTCTCCCACATCGGTGTACACCCCGGAGGAGCTCGCCGAGATCCCCGACTGGGTGCTGGAGCTGTCCAGCGGCTGCGGCTCTCCCATGAACGCGATCGGCCTGCGCCCCGGGCAGACGGTCGTGGACTTCGGCTGCGGCGCCGGCCTCGATCTGCTGATCGCCGCGCGCCGGGTGGGGGAGACGGGCCGGGTCATCGGCGTCGACGCGTCGATGCAGATGGTCAGGACGGCTCGCCGCGCGGCCAAGGAGATGGGGCTCAAGAACATCGACGTGCGGGTCGGCGACATCCGGCGCCCGCCGGTGCGTGAGGCCAGCGTGGACGTGGTGATGAGCAACTGCGTCCTCGGCATGTTCCCCGACAAGAAGGAAGTGCTCCACGCGGTCGCGGCCGTCCTGCGCCCGGGCGGGGTGGCGGTGATCTCCGACGTCGTGTACTCCGACGACGGCCCGCCCCCGGCGGACGTGGCGGCCGGCGAGTCCGCCGGCGCGGAGGACTTCGCCCGGTGCGTGGTGGGCATGACCGAGAGCCAGTACCGCGACCTGGTGCTCGGCGCGGGCTTCGGCAGCGTGGACATGCGCAGCGACGGGCTCGTCCCGTACCGCGACGGCGCGCAGGTCACCAGTGCCATGATCTTCGCCTACCGGGACGACAGCCCCGCGCAACCGTGCTGCTGACCGGCGGCTCGCCCGCGCTCTTCCGGGACGCCGGCCTGCGGGTGGACGACTACGCCGAGGTCCGTGTCGAACGCGCCAGGACCGTCGACCTGGTGTGGCGCGGCGACGGCCTGGAAAGCAGCGTGACCAGCCGTGACGAGGGGTGCTGTGCCCGTGTGATCGGCCGGTCGGGGTCGGCGTTCGCGTCGAGCACCGCCGTGGACGCCGGGCCGGTGCTGCGCAGGGCCGCGCGTGACGCCGTCGAGCTGGGGTGTGCGGCGGGACGTCTCGCCGCACACCGGCGTTACCGGGACGACCGTCCCGGCGAGGCCGGTGAGCTCGCGGAGACGGTCGGCCTGGCGGAGAAGGTGGAACTGCTCGGCGCCTACCACGCGGCGGCGCTGGCGGCGCATCCCGGCGTGACCGGGGCGCTGGTCTACTACCGCGAGTCGGTCGCGGACGTTGAGCTGCTCACCAGTGAGGGGACCGGCGTATCGTACCGGCGCAGGGACCTGACGCTGCAGATCACCGTCTACGCCGACGGCGGCGCCGCGAGGACCGCCGGCTCGGTGTCGGCCGGCAGCGGCGGCGACTTCTCCGTGGTGCGGGGCCTGGCCCCGGACGTGGAGGCCGCCGTCGCGACCGCCGTGGACCTGCGCGCCGCCCCCGTCGTGGCGCCCGGGGAGTACGACGTGGTCTGCGACGGCCCGCTGGCCGGCATCTGGGCCCACGAGACGATCGGGCATCTCGCCGAGGCCGACCACCACCTCGGGGACGCGCCTCTGCAACGGTCCCTGGCCCCCGGACGCCGGCTCGGCCCGTCCATGCTGACGATCACCGATCACCCCGGACGGCCCGGTGCGCGGGGATTCGTACCGGTGGACGACGAGGGCACGGCAGGGTCTGCGGTGGAGCTGCTGCGCGACGGTGTCGTCACCCGGCCCCGGCTGCACGACCGCTCCACCGCGGCGGCCTTCCGTGAGGAGCCCACCGGCAACGCCAGAGCCCTGAACTTCCGCCACCCCCCACTACCCCGGCTGCGGACGATCGCCATCGCCCCCGGCGCCGCGTCCGAGGAGGAGATGATCGGCGGTGTGGCGCACGGGCTGCTGGCCCGCGGCGTGCTCGGCGGGCAGACCGACCGCGCCGGATTCACCTTCCTGCCGGCGGAGTGCCGGGAGATCCGCGACGGCGAGGTCCGCGGACGGGTCAGAGGCGTGGTGCTGTCCGGTGACGTGCTCGGCGCCTTCGCGGCCATCGACGCGATCGGCCGTGAGCAGTGGCGCGGCGACACCTCGGCGAGCTGCGGCAAGCAGGGCCAGAACGCGCTGCCGGTCAGCTCCTGGGCCCCCATGCTGCGATTGCGAGGCATACGTGTCACCTCTGGCTGACCGGCTGGAACAGGTCGGAGCGGAGGCCGCGGCCCGCGCCGACCACTGGGAGATCCTGGCCGTCGAGCGCGACGACACCGTGGTGGAGGTCGGCTCGGGCGTGCCCGACCTGGTCAGGTCCGCGCACGAGACGGCGCTGTGCCTGCGGGTGCACCGTCACGGCCGGGTGGGCACGGCCACCACGACCCGCCTCGACGACGTGCGGGGGCTGGTCGGCGAGGCCGTACGGAACGCGGCGCACGGGCCCCCGGCGTCACACGACCCGGTCGCCGGGAGGACCGCCGCCCCCCAGGCCGCCGGGACGCCCGCCGCGGATCAGGGCACCCGATCCGTACGGCTCCTGGCCGAGCGGCTGGGCGCGCTGCAACGCTCGTCCGGGCTGACGGTGCACGGCACGGTGACCCGGACCGAGCAGGCGGTGCACCGCGCGGCCCCGGACGGGCGGACCACGACCTCGGACCGGTTCTTCCACGTCGCCGCACTGGCGGAGGGGTCGGCCGTCCAGCTGCCCTGGACCGGCTGGACCCGGACGCCGGAGCTGCCCACGGCGCTCTCCGCATGGCTGGAGGCCGCGGCCGGCTGGGACGGGCTGCCCGTCGCCGACGCGCCCTCCGGCGACCACGACGTGCTGCTCGCGCCGTCCGCGGTGCACACCCTGCTCACCCCGCTGGTCACCGCGCTGAACGGCACCGCCGTCACCGCGGGCCGCTCGTTCGTCGCCGGGCGTCTCGGCGAGCCGTTCTTGCACCCCTCGATCGGCCTGCGCGACCATCCCTCGGAGCCGGCCGCGCCGGACGAGGAGGGCACCGGCGGGCTGGCCTGGCCGGGCAGCGACGACGACGGCGTGCCGTGCGCGCCCCTCACGCTGGTCGAACGGGGCGTCCCGGTCCGGGCCTACCACAGCGTCCGTACGGCGGCCGCGTGCGGAACGGCGCCCACCGGGCACGGGTTCCGGGGCAACGCGCTGCGCCGCACGGTGCTCAAGCCCGCCACGCCGGTGCTCAACGGCGCGACGCTTTCCGCCGGCCCGGCCGACGCCGGTTCCTTCGACGACCTGCTGACCGGCGTCCGCGAGGGGGTGCTCGTCGAGTCGCTGATGGGCGGGCACCAGCGCGCCGGCCTCTCACCGGTCGTCGAGGGCAGGCTGCGGCTCGGATTCCTGATCAGGGACGGACGGGTGGCCGGGATCCTCCGGCAGCGACCGATCGCCCTGGACCTGCGTGAGGTGCTCGGCCGCCGCTTCCGCGCGGTCAGCGACCGCCGGTGGGCCGTGAGCAGGATCTGGTCGGGCCGCCTGCCGTTCGTGCTGGCCGGCGGGACATGACGCGAGGAGCGGCCGATGTATGACGTGATCGTGGTCGGCGGCGGCGTCACCGGGGCCGCGAGCGCCGCCCTGCTCGCGCGGGAGGGTCTGCGGGTCCTGGTGTGCGACCGCACCCGGCTGCCCGCCCCGGCCGTCTCCACCCACTTCTTCGGCCCGACGACGCTGTCCTTCCTGGACCGGCTCGGCGTGCTGGACGAGGTGCTCGCGACCGGCGCGCCACCGCTGCGGCGCTGGCACCTGGAGGTCGAGGGCGGCTACTACGGGGCGCCCATGCTGCCCCGCTCGCCGTACCACTACAACCTGTGCGTACGCCGGGAGACCCTCAGCGGGGTCCTGCTGCGCGCCGCGAGCCGGCACGGGGCCGAGATCAGGGAGCGCAGCCCGGTCCGGTCCCTGCGCCGGGACGGTGACCAGGTCATCGGGATCGAGGGCGCGGGGTGGTCGGAGAAGGCCAGGATCGTCGTGGGGGCGGACGGGCGGGGATCGCCGACCGCCCGTCAGGCCGGTGCGGCCACGACCTTCGACGCGGGAGCCATGCGCTGCACGTTCCACGCCTACTGGGAGGACGTCGTCCCGCTGCCCTCGCCCGCGCTGGAGCTGTGGCACGACGGCGGACACGTGCTCCAGGTCGGCCCGTGCGACGGCGGGCGGTGGGTGGTCATGCTGTCGGCGCCCAAGGGGGAGTACGCGGCGATCCGGGGAGACGAGGGGTACGAGCGCCTGCTCCGGTCGATCCCCGCGATGGCGGACCGGTTGCGTGCGGCACGGCGCGTCTCGCCCGTGTACGCGTCCAAGAGCCTGCGGAACTTCCACCGCGAGCCGGCGGGGCCGGGCTGGCGGCTGGCGGGCGACGCCTACTGCCACAAGGACCCGCTGTTCGGCGCGGGCATCACCGACGCCTGCGCGGCGGCGGAGACGCTCGCCGCCACGGTGCCGCTCGCGGTGGACGGCGACACTCCGCAGGCCCGGGAGAGCTACGCGACCACCCTGGACGAGCGCGTCGGGCGCAAGGTCCGCGCGGGTCTCGCGGGGCTGCGCATCGATCCGCCGGAGCCCGGCCAGCTCGCCTGGATCCGCGGCGTGCTGGCCCATCCCGGGCTGGCGCTGGAGATGACCCGCCGCTGCTCGGAGCTGTTCGCCGGGCTCCCCGAGGACCGGCGTGACTTCTGGCAGCGGGTCGCCGACGGCGCCTCGGAGGTGCTCGGCCTGCCCCCGGCGGCCTCCGTGGACCCGTCGTGACCACCGTCCCCGGCTACCTGGCCGGTTACGTCGAAGACCTCGCGGCGCTCCAGGCCCGGGTCGCCCACGCCCGCTGGCTGGCCGCGACGGGGCAGAGCGACGATCCTCCGGCCCTGCCGGAAAGCGGGCTCAGCCGGCTGACCGACGGCGGGCTCGTCCTCCTGGCCCTGGAGCACGGGGACCTGCACTACGCGGGGGAGCTGGTCCTCTGGTACTTCCGCGTCCGGCTGACGGAGGCGACCGCGCGGCTGCGGCTGCTCCAGCGCACCGTCACCGCCGAGGCCGGCGGCAGGACGCTCACCCACGGCGAGCTCGTCGCCCTCTCGCGGACCGTCACCGACGACCGGCGGCGCGCCGAGGTCCGGGCCGCCCTGGCGGATGTCGGGGAGCGGCTGCGCGAGGGCCGGCGGCGCTGGCTCGACGCGTACGCCGAGGCGCGGGCCGAGCTGGGGTTCCCGACGCACGCCGCGCTGGTGCGGGCGCTGCACCCGGAGGTGGACCGGTTCGTCGCCCACGCCCGGAACTGGCTGGACGCCACGCGGGCCGAGTTCCTCAGGCGATGGGACGGCTGGCGGGCCCGCGACGCCGTCTCCACCCCGTCCATGGGGGACGCCCGCCTCGTCGCCGCACGCGCCGTCCTGCCCGAGGGCGCCGGCGGCGCCCTCGACGGCGTCCGCTCCACCGTACGCGAGTGGGGTTTCGGCGGATGTCTGGACCGCGTCGTCGTCGACGACGTCGCACGGCCCGGCAAGTCGGGCACGGCGTTCTGCTCGCCGGTGGCGCCACCGGCCGACGTGCGGGTGTCCGTCACGCCGGGCACGACGCTGGGCCACCACGCCACGCTTCTGCACGAGTTCGGGCACGCGCTGCACTTCACCGCGGGCACCCGGCACCCCGCCGACCTGTGGCGCACGCATCCGGCGCTGACCGAGGCGTTCGGTTTCACCCTGGAACGGGTCGTCCGGCGGCCGGACTGGCAGCGGCGCCACCTCGGCGTCACGGTGGACGCCGAGGCCGTGGAGCGCCTGGCCTTCGCGCGTGAGCACGTCCGGCGCCTCGTGGCGACCAGCCTCTGCTACGAGATGGCCGTGCACGACGGCCACCCGGACCCGGCCGCCGAGTACGTGCGCTCGTACGAGCGGGAGTTCGGCGTCGCGGTGGATCGGGGGGCCGCGTGGGATCGGATGCAGACCTACCTGGAGGGCAAGCCCTGCTACCCGCTGCTGTATCACCAGGCGTTCATGCTGAGCGAGACGCTGTGGGACCACCTGACCGGCCGGGCGGGGGAGCGGTGGTACGCGGGTCCGGACGCCGGGCCGGCCATGCGGGAGCTCTTCGAGTCCTTCGCCGCCGGCGCCGGCGCCGAGGAATGGCTGTCACCCGGCGGCGTCCCGCTCGGACAGGTCCACGGCGAGGGCGAGCTCGGCCCTGGCCGCGCCGGTCAGCCTGACGAACCGGTCATCGGAGCGCAGGCCGTCGATCATGCCGAGCGTGCGCCGTGAGACCGACCAGGAGGGGAACATCCGGACGGCGACCGTACGCGCAGGTTCCCGGTCTCCCGCGGCGGCCAGCAGCGGGGGGACGTCCTGCGCGTAGCGCCGCGCGAACGGCGTGAGCAGGTGACGGTGCGCGGGGTGGGCGAAGCCGTCGGCCAGCGCGCGGACCTGTGCGACGCTCCCGCTGCCCAGGATGGTCGTCCACGCCCACTCCTTGGCTTCCGTGGTGGGCACCGACGCCCCGAGCCGCTCGGCGAGCCGGTCCTCCACGGTGGCGAAGGCGCCGGTGACGTCCTCCAGGGGCTCGCCGTGCGCGACCAGGGACCGGGCGAGCCTGCGGCGTAACGCGTCGTCCACGTCGATCGGGGCCGCTCCGTGGAACCATTTCCGCACCGTGTCGACGTGACCGGCCGTCAACGCCGCGTCCGCGATCGCCCGCGCCGCCGCCAGCCTCTGGTCCGCGTCGCCGTCCGGAGTGTCGACGACATGCAGCAGGCGGTCCACGTACGACGGCCAGCCGTGGGCGCGGGCCCAGCCCTGCTCGGTGTAGGCCGTCAGCACGGTGGAGACCCGGACGAGGAGCCGCTGGAACACGCCGATCTGCGTCTCCGCCGTCAGCCCGCCGAGGACCGTCGTCAGGAACCGCCGCGGCGGCAGCTCCCCGTGCCGGACCATGTCCCACGCCGCCGTCCAGCAGAGCGAGCGGGCCATGGGATCGGCCAGCCGGCCGATCCGGTGGACGACCTCCTCGGTGGAGCGTGGGTCCAGCACGATCCGGCAGTACGTCAGGTCGCCGTCGTTGGGCAGCACCAGCGCGCCGGAGCGGGCGCCGACGAGCGCGTCCACGCTCGTGCGGGGGCCGTCCGCGTCGAGTTCGTGCCTCCCCACCCGGACCAGATCGCCGTGGCGGTCCTCCGCGTAGACGCCCACCGCGAGACGGTGCGGCCTCGGCGACCCGTCCTGGAGCAGGTCGAAACGCGTGAAGCACCCGGCCTCGTCTACGTCGAAGTCGGCCCGCACCTCGGTGAGCCCGGCCGTCAGCAGCCAGGCGTCCGTCCAGGCGGTCAGGTCCCGGCCGCCCGCCTTCTCCAGGGCGCCGAGCATCTCGGCCCGGCCGGCGGTGCCGTGGGAGTGGTCCGCGAAGTAGAGCCGCATGCCCTCCAGGAACCCGTCCAGCCCCAGGCGGGCCACGAGCTGGCGCAGCACGCTCGCGCCCTTGTGGTACGTCAGCGCGTCGAAGGCCGATCCGGCGGCGTCCACGTCGGGGACGCCGGTCACGACCGGGTGGGTGGAGGGCGACTGGTCCAGCAGGTACGCGTGCGCCTTCTTGCCGGCGGCGAAGTCGGCCCAGGCGTCGGCGTCGTCCGTGAGCCGGGTCAGCGCGTGGACGCCCGCCCAGGTGGCGAACGCCTCGCTCAGCCACAGGTCGTCCCACCAGCGCAGGGTGACGAGGTCGCCGAACCACTGGTGGGAGATCTCGTGGAAGATCATCTCGTCCCGGCGGCGGTGCGCGTACCGGGTGACCGCGCGGTCGAACACGAACGTCTCCGCGGCGAACACGCAGGCGGCGTTCTCCATGGCTCCGAAGTTGAACTCGGGGACGAAGCACAGGTCGAGCTTCCGGAACGGATAGGGCGTCGCGAACGCCTCGGCGAAGAACGCCACCCCCGCCCCGAGCCGCTCCAGCAGCACGGCCGGGTCGAGGTGCGCCGCCAGGGAGCGCCGGGAGTGCACCCCCAGGGGCACGCCGCCGCCCTGGTCCACCGTCCACGACGCCCACGGGCCGGCCGCCACCGCCACCACGTACGTGCTGATCGGCGGGGTCGGTGCGAACCTGTGGACACCCGCCCCCGGGCGGTGAGCGAGCGGGGCGTTGGACAACACGTTCGAGCCGTGAGCGGCGGTCACGCTGATCGCGAAGGGCGCCTTGAGGTCGGGCTGGTCGAAGCAGGCGAACACCCGGGGAGCGTGGCCGGGCTGCAGGTGGCTGTACACGTACACCTGCTGGTCGGCCGGGTCCGTGAACCGGTGCAGGCCCTCGCCGCCGGTGGAGAAGTCGTAGTCCGCCTCCACGGTCAGCTCGTTGACGGCCGCCAGATCGGGCAAGGGAATCCGTCCCGCGCCGTCGTACTCGACCGGCCGCCCGTTGAGCACGGCGGAACGCACCCGCCGGGGCAGTGCGTCCGCCCAGCTGGAGGCGCCCGGCCGGGCGCAGGCGAAGCGGATCGTGCTCCTGGACCGGAACACCGGCTCCCCGGTCCGGCTCAGGTCGACGTGGAGGTCGTAGGACCGCACGCGCAGCAGGGCGCCACGCTCCGTCGCCTCGGCGTGGGTCAGCGGGGGACGCGGTATGACGAGACCTCCTGCGCGCAAGGGTTGTCTAGACTCGTGGGTGATGCGGCCGGGTGACCCACGCCCGGGGCGCTTAGGGAGAGGACCCGATCGTCATGGCCGAGCACGACGAGCCCGTGCTGCTGCCGCATGAGGACCTTCCCGTGGTCGAACCCGGTGTGCCCCGCCCGGCGCGGGTGACGGAGCCGCTGACCCGGGAGCAGAGCATCACGCTCGCCGCGGGCTTCAAGGCGCTCGGCGACCCCGTACGGCTGCGGCTGCTCTCCCTCGTCGCCTCTCACCTCGACGGCGAGGCGTGCGTGTGCGACCTCGTCGGCGCGTTCGACCTCACCCAGCCGACCATCAGCCATCACCTCAGGGTTCTCCGGGACGCCGGGCTCGTCACGTCGACTCGCCGGGGCACCTGGGTCTACTACCGGGTCGTGCCCGAGGCGCTCACCGCACTCACGGGCATCATCGCCCTGCCTTCCGTCGCCACGAGATAGGCGATCCGGCGGGCGGTCGGGTACCGATGCCGTCATCGCGTAAATGATGCGCGAATAATTTCACACACGAATGGCTTCGTGACGATTGTAGCACCTGTATTGACGGTCATCAATACCCCTTTTTGGTACGGCCCCGCGGCATTGTTAATCATTTGTTGCCGGACGTCAAGGATCTTGACCTCGCGGAACGGAGGCTGTTAGCTGACTGCGGATGGCGGATCACTGAAACCACCTCGACTCCCTGTGACGCGAATACTCACTCGTGCCGTGCCATGCGGCGATATCTGTACGGAGCACCGTTACCAGAAGTGAGGCGAACGCCGGTTGATCACCTTCATGACCTTGAGCGGGTTTCTCGGGGCGGGCAAGACCACCACTCTCGTCGCGGTCGCGAAACATCTCCAGTCGCAGGGCCGCAGGGTCGCGGTCATCACGAACGACCAGGGAACCGAACTGGTGGACACCCAGCTCGCCAAGTCCGCGATCGCGGAGGCCGGCGAGGTCACGGGTGGATGTTTCTGCTGCCGGTTCGAAGACCTGCTGACCGTCGCACAGCGTCTGGTCGACGGCCACCAGGTGGACACACTGCTCGCCGAGGCGGTGGGCAGTTGCACCGATCTGCAGGCCACCGTCATCCGGCCGCTCAGCGCCCACTACGGTGAACGTTTCACGCCCGCCCCCCTCCTGGTTGTCGTCGAACCGGAAAGGCTTGACGCGCTCCGCACGTCGCTGCCGCTGGACGACACGGAGTCGGACATGTCCTACCTGTTCGGCAAGCAGTTACAGGAAGCCGACGTGATCGCGCTCAACAAGATCGACCTGCTCGACGCGGCGGAAGCCGCCGCCGTCATCGCGGATCTGCGTGAGCGCTACCCCACGGCCACGGTGCTCGGCTACTCCGCGAAAACCGGCGAGGGGCTGGACCAACTGGTGTCCCTTTGGCTCGGCTCGGAGCCCGTCGGGCGCGGCCTCGACATCGACTACGACCGCTACGCCAACGCCGAGGCCGCGCTGGCCTGGCTGAACCTCAGCTTCGACGTGGCGGCGGCGGAGGGCTTCGACCCGGACGACTGGGCCCGTGCGCTGCTGGAGCACCTGTCCGCGACCGCCGCCCGCAACGGCTGGATGATCGGCCACGTGAAGGTCAGCCTCGAGTCCGCCGGTGACCTGAGCAAGGTGAGCGTGACCGCCGGCGGTGCCGAGCCGACCGTGGACGCCGTCGCGGGGAGGATGTTCACCGGGGCGGAGGCACGGCTCAACGCCCGCGTCGCGTGCGAGCCCGCCGAGCTCGACGCCGCCGTGGCCGAGGCGGTGGCGGAGGTGTCCGCCGCCACCGGCACATCAACCGTACAGAGCGCCGGCGTCCCGTCGTTCAAGCCCGGCTACCCGCGTCCCACCTACCGGATTCCCGCCGCGGCAGGATGAGATGGAATCGGGGGCGGCTGGGATTCGCCGCCGCCCCCCTCCGCGCGTGAAGGAGCCGCCGTGGCCCACGAGGAGATCGTCGACCGCTACTCCAGGTTCGCCAGGACCGCGATGGCCGGCCGGCCCGGCCACGACCCCGCCTCATCGGATGACGCCTCCTTCGAGGAGGGGTGCTTCGGTGCCGCCGGCTACGACGACACCGCCGCCCTGCCCGACGGCGCCCTGCGCGCCAGTCTGGGCTGCGGCAATCCCGTCGCCGTCGCCGACCTCCATGAGGGCGACGTCGTGCTCGACCTCGGCTCCGGCGGCGGAATCGACGTCCTGCTGTCCGCCCGCCGCGTCGGCCCCACCGGCAAGGTCTACGGCCTGGACGCCAGCCCCGACATGCTGAGCCTCGCCCGCGACAACGCCGCACAGGCCGGCGTGACCAACACCGAGTTCCTGCACGGCACCATCGAACACGTCCCGCTGCCCGGCCGCACGGTCGACGTGGTCATCTCCAACTGCGTCATCAACCTGTCCGACGACAAGGCCGCCACCCTGGCCGAGGCGTTCCGCGTCCTGCGCCCCGGCGGCCGCTTCGGCGTCAGCGACGTCGTCACCGACGACTCCGTACCCGACCAGGACCTGCGCCGCCGCACCGAGACCCGCATCGGGTGCACGGCCGGCTCCCTGACCGTCGGCGAGTATCGCACGCTGCTCCTGGACGCCGGCTTCACCGGCATCACCATCACCCCGACCGCCGACCACGGCGACGGCGTCCACTCCGCCATCGTCAAGGCCGTCAAGCCCTCCGTCGCCCCCGGCTTCGAGATCCGCCCCATGCGGGCCGAGGACGCCGGCCAGGTTCTGAGCGTCTACCAGCTCGGCCTCGACACCGGCCACGCCAGCTTCGAGACCACCGCCCCGTCCTGGGAGACGTTCAGTTCCGCCCGCCTCGGCAACCTGCGTTACGTCGTCGCCGACATCCGTACGGATCAGGTGGTGGCCTGGGTGGCCGCCTCCCGCGTCTCCGCCCGTCCCGTCTACGCGGGCGTCGTCGAACACAGCATCTACGTCCACCCCGGCTACGGTTCCCGGGGCCTGGGCCGGGCCCTTCTGGACGCCTTCGTCGCCGCCAGCGAGGACGCCGGCGTCTGGACCATCCAATCCGGTGTCTTTCCCGAGAACACGGCCAGCCTGGCCCTGCACCGGGCGGCCGGCTTCCGCGTCCTCGGCACCCGCGAACGCGTCGGCCGCCATCACGGCGTCTGGCGCGACGTCCTCGTGATCGAACGCCGCAGTCCCGCCATCTGACGCCACCGGTGGCGCGGTTGCGACGGCAGTGCGCACAACGTGCCTCTCCTGGCCACGGCGACGACCGGGCTGTGTGCTCTGGGTTCGACCCGGTTGGCCGCGGTTTCCGGTGGCCTCAGCGTCTTATCGCAGGTGAAGCGCGCGGGGACGGCGGTGGTTGAGCATGGGCAGAGGCAGGGAGGGCCATGCTCACGATGGCGCGCTGCGGGCGGCAGCGCAGCCGGGTCAGGATCTTCCAGGTCTACAAGGTGGCCACGGCGGCCCGATCATCCCGCCCACGTGGGAGCAGGCCCCAACTCCGTCAGGACAATCCGGCTCACCGGCCGAGCGGATCGCCCGGACGCCCAGGCGACCTGGGCGCCGCTCGCCGGTTGCGCGGCCTCTCAC